>NZ_JAUYEY010000021.1 GCF_030689685.1 Polaromonas sp.
GGGCACTTTGATGCCGTATCCATCAGAGGATCCACCTCGATTACTCGAAGTCTCTCTTCCTGATCGACGGCTGTTCATGCCCTTGGCGTTCAACAGTCTCAATTCCTTGCCCGTGGGCAGGGAGGCATCCATAGCATCTCCAGGAAGGTGTTGCAGAACTGCATGCCCCAGCTTAGCCAGAGGCGGGCCGGCTGTCATCAAGGTTTACGCGGGGCGCAAATTCTGCACCGTGGAACCTGACCGGTTTGCCAGCGGGCGGACGTTAAAATCGATGACGCTCATCCGCAGTTTCCCTCCCCATTGAATTGACCCTTGTGACAGACATCGCTTCCTCTTTGCCTTCTTCTCCCGATTCTTCTTCCCCGCCTTTTTCAGCCGACGCCGACAGCCCGGTGCAGCAGCCCCGGCTGTGGTGCGGTGACGGCTGGACCGCCCGCGTGATCAAGAACGAAGATGACGACGGCTGGGCCGTTGCCATGGTCAAGGACGGCGAGCCCGAGCCGGCCCTGGTCGGGCCCTGGACCATGGGGCGCGACAAGAAAAACCCCAAGCCGCTGGACGGCACGGCCTTTATCACCCTGGTCAAGACCGCCTCGGAGTTTGTCCGGCGCCACGAGCAACAGCTGCATGCCACGCTGCACCAGAGCCTGGAGGTCGATTGCCGTGGTGCGCGCATCACGGTGTCGCTGGACATCGAGCCCGATGAAGATAACCCTTCTGCGCTGTTGAGCGCGCACGATGAAGCCGGCGATCAACTCGCGCAGGTGCGTGTGCCGCCGTCCTTCAAGCTGAGCCGGATCAGCGCGACAGCTTGGGCCGACAGCGGCTTTGCCAAACCTTGACGGCTTTGCCCGACGCCTGCGGCATTGACTTCGGCACTTCCAATTCCACGGCGACTTGCACCCGCGCGGACGCGCCCGGTCAGGTCGGACTGCTGGCGTTGGAGGGGGGCAAGGCCACCTTGCCCTCAGTGGTGTTTTTTCATGCCGAAGACGCACACATCAGCTACGGCCGCGCCGCGCTGGCCGACTACCTGGCGGGTGACGAAGGCCGGCTGATGCGTTCGCTCAAAAGCCTGCTCGGCACGGCGTTGGTCGACGAGCAGACCGAAGTGGCCGGCCGCGCGCTGCCGTTTCGCGAACTGCTGGCGCAGTTCATCGGCGAGCTCAAGCGCCGCGCCGAGCAGGCGGCCGGCCGCAGCTTTACGCGCGCGGTGCTGGGGTGCCCGGTATTTTTTATCGATGGCGACCCGGCGGCCGACCGGCAGGCGCAGGACACCCTGGCCGGTATCGCCCATGCGGTGGGCTTTGCGGAAGTTGCTTTTCAATACGAGCCGATTGCTGCGGCGTTCGACTACGAGTCGCAGGTCAGGCGCGAAGAGCTGGTGCTGGTGGTCGACATTGGCGGCGGCACCTCCGACTTTGCGCTGGTGCGACTGGCGCCCGAGCGCGCGGGCCGGGCCGACCGGCGCGACGACATCCTGGTCAGCGGAGGCGTGCACATAGGCGGGACCGACTTCGACAAATACCTGAGCCTGGCCAGCGTGATGCCCATGCTGGGGCTGGGCAGCCACCTGAAAAATGGATTGCTGATGCCGTCGGCGCCGTACTTCAATCTGGCTACCTGGCACACCATCAATTTTGCGTACACAAAAAAGGCGGCGGCCCAGCTTGCCGAACTGCGTCGTGAGGCTGCGGAACCGGACAAACTGGAGCGCCTGCAGGCCCTGGTGGCCCAACGCGCTGGTCACTGGCTGGCGATGCAGGTCGAGGAGGCCAAGATGGCCCTGTCGGGCGAGGCGGAAACATGCCTGGACCTGGAGCGCATCAGCGCCGGCGAAACGCTGCTGCTGAAGCGTGAAGATTTCGAGGGGGTCATCTCCGCGCTGGTGGACAACATTGCCGCGAGCGTCAATGGCCTGCTGCGCGATGCGGGTGTGTTGCCGGGTGCGGTGGACACGGTGTTTTTCACCGGCGGCTCCAGCAGCGTGCCGCTGCTGCGCGCGCGGATCGCCGCGCTGTTGCCGCATGCACGCCGCGTCGAGGGCGACCTGTTCGGCAGCATTGGCGCCGGCCTGGCGCTCGATGCGCTGCGCAAGTTCGGCTGATCCCACCATGCCCAAGCACACCTGCGGGCGGTAACCCGCGGGTGTATTTGCCTTGCAACACGGACCGGTAAGTCCGTTTGCCAGCAGCAAGTATCGGCTTCACAGCGAAGAAAGTGCTTCCGTATTTCCGGTCATTGCGCTTCATATCAGTAATAATTACTTCAAATTATTGTAAATAAAGGAAATATTTTTATATGGATAAAATTGATCGAAAAATTCTTCAAGTGCTGCAAGCCAATGCGCGCGCCAGCCTGCAGGAGATCGGCCAGGCGGTCTGCCTGAGCCACACGCCGTGCTGGAGCCGCATCAAGAAGATGGAAGAGTCGGGCGTGATTGAGGGCTACACCGTGCGCATCAATGCTGCGGCGCTGGACCTGGCCGACACCGTGCTGGTGCAGGTCACGCTGGACAGCCACTCTGACAACACGCTGGAAAAATTTGGCGAGATGCTGGCGAAGATCCCCGAAGTGATCGAGGCCTACCTGGTGTCGGGCGACTACGACTATTTGCTGCGCATTGCGGTCAGCGGCACCCAGGACTACGAACGGCTGCTGCGCGAGCGCCTCTATAAGATCAAGGGCATACGCCACAGCAAGTCCAGCTTTGTGCTGCGCACCCTGAAGAAGGCCGACTTGCCGCTGTTTCCCGCCTGAGAAGGCGCCGACGCCGGGTCAGCCGCGCTCGCGCAGGGCCCGCGTGCGCACCCAGGCCATGCGCGCCTCGGTCAGCGCCACACCGAGCCCGGCCAGGCAGATCAGCGCGATGCCAAGCGCCGTGGTTTGGCCCGGCACCTGGCCAAACACCAGCCAGCCCAGAATTGCGGCGCTGATGATCTGCAGGTAGCTGAAGGGTGCCAGCAGGGTTGCCGGGCTTTTGCTGAAGGCTGCCGCCTGCAGCCAATGGCCGAAGAAGCCGGTGACACCGGTGGAGACCAGCAGCACCCACGCCCAGAAGGACAAGTCGGGCGTGACCCAGAACCAGGGCAGCGCCAGGGAAAGCGCTGCCGTGCCGAACAGGCCGCCGTAGTAGTTGGTGGTCAGTGGGTCGTCATGGGCCACGCGCCGCGTGGAAATCTGGAACAGTGCAAATGTAAAGGCGGTCAGCAGGCCCAGCGCCACACCGACCGGGTCGAGCTGCGCGCCGGGCCGCACCACCACCAGCATGCCGGCAAAACCGAGCAGCACACCCAGCCAGCGGTGCAGGCGGTGCTCCTCTTTGAGCAGCCAGGGCGCCATCGCCATCACAAAAAGCGGGGCCATGAAGTTGATGGCGGTGGCTTCGGCCAGCGGCAGGCGCGCCAGCACCGAGAAAAACAGCACGGTGGTGGCAATCATCAAAAAGCCCCGGACCAGTTGGCGCGGCAGCGACTGTGTTTTAAAAATTGCCTTGCCGCGCCGAGGCAGCACCACGGCAGTCATCAGCGCGGTGTGCACGGCATACCGCATCCAGGACACCATCAGCACCGGCACACCAGCCAGCACCAGCCACTTGCCGGACGCGTCGAGCGCGGAGAGCAGCCACAGGCCAGCGATGTGAAGGAGGATTCCGCTCTTGTTCATGGGTGCATGGTGCGTCGGCGGCAGGAAGAGCCGGGCTGACCACGAAATTATAAGTAAAAATCCCCTCCGCCCCATGTCCGGAAAGGACTTCTAGCTATCAAATAAGTAGCATCGAAGGATCGACACAGCGTCCCGCTCAAACGGTGACGTCGGCATTCTCCGCTGCCATGAAGTGCATTTCCGCGCGGCCCGCCTCATGGCTCAGGCCGACCTGCTCGGCAGTGGCCAGGGCCTGCACATCGTCCCAGCCGAGTTTTCGGTAAGACGGCGGGTCTTCGGCGGCAACCGCGCCCGGCTCGCTGCTGACGCTGATCACCACGCCGAGCTGGCCGTCGGTCGCATGGCTGCTGATCACGATGCGGGCCGGTGTCAGCGCGGCGTCGGTCAGGGCAATCAGGGCGGCGGTGAAGACGCTGCGCAGCGCGAAGACCGAGGCCGCCATGTCGGAGGTGGCGATGGTGTTGGACACACTGAAACCGCGAAAAGCCAGGTCGGTGGTCAGCATGCCTAAGCATTCCTCTACGCTGGCATGAAGCGGCCCCACGCTGCTTTCTTTGGGCGCAAGCCAGGTCAGCAGGCCCATGCTGGCGCCGGCGGCCGAGCGCGTCAGGGTGCTGATGGACTTGCTGCTTTCGCGTATCGCCGTGAGATCAGGTTGCGCGGCCTGCAAGCGCCTGTCCATGATGGCCGCCACCATACCGATGGGCTGCAGCGTTCCCGCCAGATGATGGCGCAGCGCGGGGGCAACGCGGCGCAACAGCGCATAACGGGCGGCTTCTTCCGAGAGCACTTCCTGGGGTGTGCGTGCCGGTGCCGCAGCGGGAGCCTGTTGCAGGTCGCGAGCTGTCATACAGCCCTGCCGCAGTTCAACAGGGGCGCGTCGCATCGGGTGTCCGGAGAGTGGGTCGTTCGGTACAAATGCATGGTTGTCAAGAATGTTGAGAGCACGACTCGCTGCGGGAGGGGAGGCTGAATCATCGCACTAAGGCCATCGTCAAGCCAGATCAGCGCTGAAGGTCTGTTCGCACCCGTGACATTAACGCGAACAGATTGAGAGTGTGCCGGACCGGCTCTGGCCCGCGTGTCAGACGGCACCCACAGTTTACAGGCGCATGACAGAATGCGCGGGTCTTTGTTTTGATGTGGAGCCCGTATGAATTTTGCGCCCGACCTGTCCACCGTGACCCACGGCATCCAGTTGGCCGTGGCGCCGGTGTTTCTGCTGACCGCCGTCTCCGGAATGATCGCCGCCGTGGCGGGACGGCTGGCCCGCATCATCGACCGCGCGCGTTTTCTGGAAAACCGGCTCGAAAGCGGGGGGGTGGAGCCCGCCAAAGCCATCCGGATGTATGCCGAGCTGAGGGAGCTCAGGCAACGCGGCTGGCTGGTCAACAGTTGCATCGCGCTGCTGACTTTTTGCGCCATGCTGATTGGCACCACCATCATTTTGCTGTTTTTGGGCGAAACCAGCGCGCTGAACATCTTGCGCACCGCCACCGTGTGTTTTCTGGCTGGCGTGGTGTTCTTTTTGCTGGCGCTGCTGTGTTTTCTGGCCGAAACGCTGCTCGCGACGCGTCTGCTCAAATTTGCGGAGTTACCGGTTCGGCCCCCCAATTAGTGGTCAAAAAGGACTCCAGCCCATAGCGGGTGGGCGCGAGCAGCTATCAAAAAAGTAGCGTATCGAGGCCCGCCTTTATTCAGCGGTGCGCCGCGACGGCAGCCTGGCCTGCACCGTTGGCAGGTCGATCATGACCGGCTGGCCCGGTGTGGTGCAGCCGGTATCGCAGCATTTGCCAGGTTGGCGGTTTTTGGTGATGGCGCGGTCCGGGTTGTGCGGCACACCTTCGCCACTGCCGTCGGCGTTCAGGCCGCGCTCCAGAATGCGTTCGACCAGCTCCACCTTGGAGCCGACCGGGTAGTTGCGGTAGATCTCCTGCTTCATCGCCGCCGGCGAGCCGCCGCCGTGCAGGCTGATCACGCTGTACCAGCCACCCTGGTAGCCCGCCGTCAGGTCTTCAATAAAACGCGCGGTCTCGATGCGCTGCTCATACGGCACGTCGGGGTTGGCGCGCAGCACTTCGGACAGTTTGGCACCGGTCTCGGGGTTGTGGTCCTCGTCGGGGCCGGGCAGGGTGACGATGAGGCCGCCGCTGACGTAATGCGCAATCCGGTGCATGTCGTAAATCTTGGTGGCCAACAGCAGCTTGCCAATGTTGGCAAACACCGGGTCGGGCATGAAGGTTTTGCTGTGTTCGTTGGGCTTGCCGTACACGCTGGCGGCCACCCCGCAGGCGTAAAAACTCTCGGTGATGGTGATGAGTTCGACCATCTGCTCGCGCAAATGCGTCTCCTTGCCCGGATCGAAGCCGTTGGCCTCGCACATCAGCGCGCCGGCACCAATCAGCAAATCACCAAAGCCGGCGCGTGCGCCTATGCAGGTGTGGCGGTGGTGCGTGGCGTAGCTGTAGGTGAGGTGGCCCGAGTGTTCCCACTCGCCCGCATAAAACACGTTGTCATAAGGCACGAACACCTTGTCGAACATCACCACGCCAGTGCTCTGGCCGTACTTGCGGCTGAACAGGGCGGCGCCATGCTCGACCTTTTCACCGGGCCGGCCCGCTGGCCGCGCAATGATGGCGATACCCGGTGCGTCAATGGGCACGGCGCAGCAGACCGCAAAGTCGGCGTCTTCGTGGCCCATGTTGCGGCAGGGCATGACCAGCAGCTCATGCACATAGGGCGCGCCGGTGACGATGGCCTTGGTGCCGCTGATCACGATGCCTTTGGCGTTGCGCTCGACGATGTGCAGGTAGCTGTCGACATTGGCCTGCTCGTGCGGGCGCTTGCTGCGGTCACCCTTGGCGTCGGTCATGGCAATGCCCAGCGTCAGGTCCTGGTCCTGCACGCGGTGCAGGTAGTTCAGAAAGCGCGCCGTATTTTCTGTCGTGCCGCGCGCATCGTCGATGCGGCTGGATACCTGGCCAATCGCGTTGAGCGCATCGTGCGTCAGGTAGCGCTGGGCGCAGCCGGTTTCCTGGCACACCAAGCGCACGGCCTCTAATTTGTTCAGCAGGTCCCCGCTGCTGGTGCTGATGTGGCTCAAGCGGTTGACTACTTTGTCGCTGGTGTGCTGCACCGCCGTCATGATGGGCGCGTATTTAGGCTTGAGCGCGTAGTCGTAGGTCAAGGCAATCGCATTGATGCCGGGACCGAAGCCGCGCTCGTCGGCCACGCTGTCAACCTGCCGGCCGTCGAGGAACACGCGTGGCTTGTAGCGACGCAGCGACTCGCGGAAGTCATCGCCGGACATCAGTGTGGCGCTAGGGGCTGGGGCGTTCATTGGCTTGTCTCCGGGTAGTGGGGTCTAGTACTGCAACCCGAAAATATCGAAACATGAAAGCGCGTCTTCGCACCCATGGCGGCGTTGCAACCCTTGCGAAGGCGCACAGCCTTCGCTGCGGCTTGCGCCTTGCCCTGGGCACGAATCCATCACTTTCATTTTGTCTCGCTACTTTCGGGTTGCAGTACTAGTTTAAAGAATTCCAGAAGTTAAATTGTCGGACTCATGCAAACCGCTTTGTCCGGCTTCTGCAACAATCAAAGTCAACCCATTTAGGAGAAGCCATGCTGTTAGACGCCGATGATTCCCAGCTTGTACTGGTCGACTACCAGGCCCGACTGATGCCGGTTATTTTTGAAAACGAAATGATTGTGGCTAACGCTTTGCGACTGGCGCGCATGGCCCGTTCAATGGAAGTCCCCGTGTGGGGAACCGAACAAAACCCAGACGGCCTGGGCCGCAACATGCCCGAGTTGATTGCCGCCATTGAAGCGGTCAGCAATGCAGGCGGTGGCAAGACGCTGACCAAGATGCATTTCAACGCCGTGGAAGACGGCCTGGTTGACTGGCTGCGTCCGCCCGCACGCAAGCCGCCGCAGGGAGGGAATGCGCGCAGCCTGCCCAAGCATCTGCAAAAACCAACCGAAGAACCCGAAGGCCGCAACACCATCGTCATCGCCGGCTGCGAAGCCCACGTTTGCCTGATGCAAACCGCGCTTGGGCTGCTGGAAGAAGAGTTCGAAGTCTGGGTCGTGACCGATGCCTGCAGCTCACGCAGCGAACGCAACCGTGACGCCGCCTTCGACCGGCTGGCCGGAGCGGGCGCGGAGCTGGTGACGACCGAGATGGTCGCGTTTGAATGGCTGCGAACGGCGCAACATCCGCTGTTCAGAGAGGTGCTGGGGCTAATCAAGCAGGGTGCTGCTTAAAAAATGGATGCCGGATGGTAATTAACCGTATAGCGTGCTAATTTGCGGCTTTGCGGGATCTATCAAAGTCCAGTAGCCTCTGCCATTCGCACCAGCCCAAACTTACAAAGCGCGCATGAATTTTCCTGGTGACAAGTTACCCTCCGATCTGGACCCACTGGCATTCCTGGCGGGGGGCGCAGAGATGGGCAGCTTGATCCGGGCTATGGATTGGTCAAAGACCTCGCTGGGGCCGGTGGCTGGGTGGCCGCAGAGTCTGCGCACGACGTTAAGCATCTGCCTGGCCTCGGATCTGCCCATCTGCGTCATCTGGGGGCCGGGCCTGGTCCAGCTCTACAACGACGCCTATCGGGTTATTTGCGGTGACAAGCATCCGCAGTCGATGGGGCAGAATTTCTCCGAGTGCTGGAGGGAAGCCTGGCCGGTCATTGGCGAGGCGCACAACTCGGCCTTGGCCGGCGACAAGGCCTTTCTTGAAGTGCAGCAAATTTTTCTCGAACGGCACGGGTTTGTGGAGGAGTGCTTCTTCACGTTTTCATTCAGCCCCATCCGCGACGAGGCCGGGCGGGTCGGCGGCCTGTTCCACCCCGTCATCGAGATGACGGCCCAGATGCTCAGCGAGCGGCGGACACGGGCGCTGCGTGACCTTGCCTTTCAGACGAGCAAAGCGAAGTCCGTCAGCGAAGCACTTTTGCTCTCCGCTCAGACCCTCGCCCAGTACGACCTCGACCTGCCTTTTACCTTGCTCTACGCAATGGAGCCCCATGGCGATCAAGCCCGGCTGATTGGGGCAACCGGCCTGCAGGCGGATACGGTCACCCGCCTGAGCACCGTGTATTTTGGAGAGGAAAAACAAACTCTCTGGTCCCTGGAAGAAGTTGTTCGTTCAGGGTTGGCAGTGCAGATAGACGACGTCAGGCAGTGGGTCGACTCGGCTTCCTTCGGCCCCTATCCCGAACCACCGAGCTTGGCACTGGCGCTGCCGATCATCCTGCCAGGGGTTGATCGCCCCGCCGCCATCTTTATTGCCGGTGTCAGCTCTCGCTTGCCGATGAACGAGGCCTACCGCAGCTTCTACGACCTGCTGGTTTCCAGCGTGACCAGCGCCGTCGCAAATGCCCGTGCGTATGACGACGAGCGCAGGCTCGCCAAGGCGCTGGCCGAACTGGACCGGGCCAAAACCGCCTTCTTCTCCAACGTCAGCCACGAGTTCCGCACGCCACTGACCTTGATGCTCGGGCCGGTTGAAGACGCCCTGGCCGCATCAAACGAGCCCTTGCCGCCGTTGCAACGGGAGCGGCTGGAACTTGTTTACCGCAACGGGCTGCGCCTGCAGCGCCTCGTCAACAGCTTGCTGGATTTTTCACGCATCGAGGCCGGTCGGGTCCGCGCGGCGTATGAGCCGACAGACCTTGCCGACTTCACCGCCGATCTCGCCAGCAACTTCCGCTCGGCCTGCGAGAAGGCCGGGCTGGAACTGCGCGTCGATTGCCCGCCGCTCGGCGAGCCGGTGTTCGTGGACCGGCCGATGTGGGAGAAGATCGTTCTCAACCTGTTGTCCAACGCCTTCAAGTTCACTTTCGTCGGGGAAATCGCCGTCTCGATCCGACAAGCCGACGGTACCGCTGAACTGCGCGTACGTGACACCGGTACGGGCATCCCCGTTGATGAAATCCCGCTGCTGTTTGATCGGTTCCACCGGGTCGAAAACGCGCGCGGACGCACGCACGAGGGTAGCGGCATCGGGCTGGCCCTCGTGCAAGAACTGGTCAAACTGCATGGCGGCTCGATCAGCGCCGAAAGCGAGGTCGGACGCGGGACGACGTTCACCGTTTCGATTCCACTCGGCTCGCAGCATCTGCCCCGTGATCAGGTCGGCAGCAGTCGCACCGCCGCGCAGCCCACCACGGGGGCGAGTCCGTTCGTCGAGGAAGCTTTGCGCTGGCTGCCCGACGCCGATCAGCGCCCGGCTACCGGCCTTGAGCTGCTGCGGCTTCAGGACGAACTGAACGGCGCCGCGACATCACTGCAGCAGGCCGACGGAGACCGACCCCTGGTGCTGGTGGCCGACGACAACGCCGACATGCGGCAGTACATCGTCCGTCTGCTCGGCCAGCACTACCGCACCGAGGCCGTGGCGGACGGAGAAACCGCGTTGGCGGCGGCACTGGCGCGGCCGCCCGACTTGGTCCTGACCGACGTCATGATGCCCCGGCTCGACGGCTTCGGGCTGTTGCAGGCGCTGCGCGCCGACCCGCGCACAAGCGGCGTGCCGGTCATCATGCTGTCTGCCCGTGCCGGTGAGGAAAGCCGGATTGAGGGCATGCAGGAAGGGGCCGACGACTACATGGTGAAGCCGTTCAGTGCCAAAGAGTTGCTAGCCCGTGTGACGGCCCACCTTCAAATGGTCCGAATGCGGCGGGAGAGCAGCGCGGCGATCCAGGCCAGCGAGGAACAGTTTCGGGCCTTGGTCAGTGCCAGTTCGGATGTCGTGTATCGCATGAACGCGGACTGGACCGAGATGCGCCACCTTCAGGGCCGCGAGTTCATCGCCGACACGCACGAGCCCAGCCGCTCCTGGCTGGAGAAGTACATTCATCCCGGCGACCAGCGGCACGTTATGGAAACCATACGGGATGCCGTCCGGATCAAAGGAGTCTTCGAATTGGAGCACCGGGTCTTGCGGATCGACGGCACGCTGGGCTGGACGTTCTCGCGGGCCATCCCGTTGATGGACAACGACGGCACGGTGGTCGAGTGGTTCGGCATGGCTGGCGATGTGACTGCCCGCAAGCAGGCCCAAGAGGCGCTGAAGGAGAGTGAGCAAAAGTTTCGCACGCTGTTCGAGTCGATGGATGAAGGCTATTGCTTGATCGAGATGATCTTCGACGCCGACGCCCGGCCTGCCGACTACCGGTTTCTGGAAATCAACCCCGCGTTCGAGAAACACACCGGAATTCGGAATGCGCAAGGCAAGCGAATGCGGGAGCTTGCCCCGGATCACGACGCCCACTGGTTCGAGATTTACGGGCGGGTGGCCGTCACCGGAGAGGCAATCCGGTTCGTGAACGAGGCGAAGGCGCTCAATGGCCGATGGTTCGACGTCTACGCGTTTCGCCTCGGCGACAACGGGAGTCGCAAGGTCGCCATTTTGTTCAACGACATCACCGACCGGAAGCGGGGCGAGGAGGAGCGAGAGGGGCTGGTCGCCCGTCTTCGAGAACAGGACCAGCGCAAGGACGAGTTCCTTGCCGCGCTGGCCCATGAACTTCGCAACCCGCTGGCCCCGATTCGCAACGGCTTGCAGATCATGCGCCTGGCGCCCGGCGACGCGGACGCAAGCGAGCGAATCCGCTTGATGATGGAACGCCAGCTTGGGCAGATGGTGCATCTGATCGATGACCTTTTGGACCTGAGCCGCATCAGCCGGGGCAAGATCGATCTTCGCAAGGAGCATATCGAACTGGCTGGAGCCATTGCCCAGGCCATCGAGACCAGCCGGCCGTCCATCGATCAGGCCGGGCACGAGTTGTTCATTGAAGTGCCACCCGGCCCGATCTATGTGGACGCTGACCTGACCCGGCTGACTCAAGTTTTCTCGAACCTGTTGAACAACGCCGCTAAGTTCACAGAGCGTGGGGGCCGCGTGCGATTGGCTGTGCAACTGATGGGGCTTGACGCCGTCATCTCGGTCACGGACAACGGAATCGGCATCCCGACGCACATGCTCCCGCACGTCTTCGAGATGTTCACGCAGGTTGACGGCAAGCTGGGACGGTCGCAGGGGGGGTTGGGAATTGGCCTTTCTATCGTGCAGCGGCTGGTCCAGATGCACGGTGGGTCGGTTGAGGCTCGCAGCGACGGCCTTGGCAAAGGCAGCGAGTTTGTCGTGCGACTGCCGGTGGCCTTGTTGCTCGTTGAGGACAAGCCTGCCGAAGAGGTCAACCCTGTCCGCCCCAGCGCGCACCTGCGCATTCTGGTCGCGGACGACAACCTCGACTCAGCGGAAAGCTTGGCGATGTTGCTGAGGCTTGAGGGCAACGAAACGCGGACGGCGCACGACGGCCTTGAGGCGTTGGAGGTGGCTGCGACGTTCAGGCCGGACGCCATACTTTTGGACATCGGGATGCCGAAGCTGAACGGATACGAAGTGTGCCGCCGCATCCGACAGCAGGCGTGGGGCAAGAACATGGTGGTGATCGCCCTGACCGGGTGGGGCCAGGAGGACGACAAACGCCAGTCGCTGGCAGCCGGCGTTGACGCTCACCTGGTCAAGCCGGTAGACTTTGCTGCCCTCAAGAAACTGCTGACCGGGGTGACTGCGACAAAGGATTGAATCGGCCGACCAGCGGCCGAACCGAACGTTAAGCAAAATGCATTTCAGCGCCGTGGCCGATGGCCCCGTCGACTGGCTTCGCCCGCCAGTATGCAAGGCACCGCCCGGCCCGCCGTGGCGGCAATGCCACCAGCCTGCCCAAACACCTGCAAAAGCGCGCTGAGGATGCCTACATACAGACAATTGTCTGGTTTGCCCTTTCCGGGCTTTAAGAGTTTGCTATCAAAACAGGAGCTACTCAAGCGAGCAGCACATCCAGCGGGCTGGCTGTTCCGCCTGCGGCCACCTTGAGTACGTGCGTATAAATCATGGTGGTGCTGACATCCGAGTGGCCCAGCAGCTCTTGCACGGTACGGATATCGGTGCCCGACTGCAGCAGATGCGTGGCAAAGGAATGGCGCAGGGTGTGCACGGATACGGGTTTGGCAATGCCTGCCCTCGCTACTGCGACTTTCAGCGCCCGCTGTACCCGGTTTTCGTACAAATGGTGCCGCCGCTCTACGCCGCTACGCGGGTCAATGGACAGCGTGGGGGACGGAAACATCCAGAACCATGCCCAGCTATGGCCGACGCGGGGATACTTTTGCTCCAGTGCATAGGGCGTCTCCACCCCGCCGCGTTGCACCTGCCTGTCGGCTTCCCACTGACTGCGCACAGCCAGCATCTGCATGCGCAGCGCGGGAGCCAATGAGCGAGGCAGCATCACCATCCGATCTTTGCCACCCTTGGCTTCCCGCACGATGATGACGTGCCGGTCGAAATCCACATCCTTGATGCGAAGGCGCATGCCCTCCATCAGGCGCATACCGGTGCCGTACAGCAGCCGTGCCAATAGCGCAGTTGAACTAAACCGCTACGCGGTGGTGGCCTGTGCGGACCAGCCACCGCGTAGCGGTTTAGTTCAACGTAAAGTTAACCGACTCCGCGCTTCTGCGGAGTCCGAGTTGAACGCCGGGTGGGGGGTATGGACATGATTACTTTTGATGGTCTTGTGGCTGGGGAGAAGTTTCTACGCCAGCACAACCAAGAATTTGACGATGGCACGCCAGACGGAACGCATTGGCTGTTCATTCGACAGTTACTGTCGGAGGTATTCCGCGCTTCTGGCACAGCTCTAGAAATGCCCGATAAGCGTCCAGATACGCCTTTGATGATTTCTTCAGCAGCCCATCAAGAGACGGGCCGGTTACTGGTTTTTCTGGCTGAACCTGGCGACGCGGATTGTGAGCAAGGATTTTTTTGCCGTCATGACTAGCTCTCAGAAGCGCGTGGCTCACTTCGTTTCGCTGGGTATGCGCGGAGGTTGTCGCATCCATGATGCGGCCAACGATTTCTGTTTCCTCGGAGTCGCCGACGGCCAAGAGGATTCTCTTTACAACGTTCTTTTTCGCAGGTAGAGATTCCGAGGAGAAATATATGGCACTGGCAATTGTTGCTTCGCACCCAGAAACGACCCTGAACGCCGAAAACAGAATGGCATCGCAGACGGCGGCGTTGGTGACAAGTTTCCCGACCATCATGAGATGCGCGTCGATTAGGGCGCCAGTGGCTTTGGTAGATTGGCTCAAGATGGAGACCCCCAACGTTTGACATGAGGGGTGACCAAAAGGCGCAGCCTTTTGGTCATCCCCTCGATGGAAGGGTTAGGCGTCATGTGATGCGATGACCTCAAGCCTTGATCACTGTGGTGTCAATCTCTACGAGTTGTCCCACGTAGCCCAGTCCGGCAACACCGAGCAGGGTAGCTGGCGGAACTTGGCCACCAAACCAACCTGAGACCGCTGACCATGCCGCAGAGAGACTTGCTTGATCTCCGATCACGTACACGACGATTTGTCGAATGTCGTTGACTTGAAATTCGTGTACTGCGAGGAGCCGCTCTAAGTTGCGCAAACACTGCAAGGCTTGTGCGCCTGGGTCCTGGGGGCCAACCAAGTGGCCATGGGAGTCTAGAGGCACCTGGCCAGCCACGAAAAGGTGATTGCCGAGGCGATCCGCGTAGCGGTATTGCGGCGCGGCTGAGAGTCCTGCATTGAGTTCGGCTTCATTCATCGGACTTGGTCAAGTTGGCTGCGGTTTGGGGACTTGGCTGCAGTCTCTTCAGCTACCAAGAGCGGTGCAGCATGTGTTTGTTGACGCCTAACGATTAGCGTTTATCTGCCGCGGGAGGTGTTCATGGTTTCAATCAGCATTGCAGCGCGGCAGATAAACGCTAATCGTTAAATACCCAAAAACCGCTTACGAAACTCATCTTGTAGCAAGTAATGCAGCGTCACCATCCCCAATCCTGATGCGGCCAGGATCGTGATCCAGGAGTCTGCATCCAGTGACACCATGCCCAATATGTCGCGCAGCGGTGGCCAATAAACCGCAGCACCATGCAACAGCGGTGCGCTGATCAGCAATCCCGATACCGCCAGCCGCCGTGCGGCTGACGCAGTTGGTGCGCGCTCGTTGCCGGTCAAACGGAACAGTATATACAGGCCCATCAACACAATCACAGACACGGCCGCCGTACTGCCGTACTGCCGTATTGCTCTGTGCGGTCTTGAAACAGAAAAAAATTGGCGTAAACGAATAGCGAAAATAACGCCGTGCACAGGCCCGCCAGAAGTGCGAATTTTAACGGCCCGCGCAGAAAGTTTTCCGTTGATTGCTTGCCTACGGCAGGGGCCAACAGGGTCAGTACGGTGGCCGGTATACCGATGGTCAGCACGTCGATCCACGTAATGTCACGCGGACTCAATGGAAAACTGAGTCCAACGAAGCCGACAAAGCCGACAAAAAACAGGCTGTAGACGTTCTTGGTGAGAAACAACTGCATGACGCGCTTGATGCTGTGGATGATCCGATCTCCTTCTTGCGAGAGCGCCGGCAAATGTGCAAAAGAATCTCTCAACAACACAATATCTGAGACATCGCGCGCGGCCGCTGCGCCTGAGTTCATGGCGACGCCGATGTCGGCCTGCTTTAAGGCCAAAACGTCATTAACGCCATCGCCCACCATGCCGACAAAATCGCCTGACTCCTGCAGACATTTGACGATCTGTTGCTTTTGCTGCGGTAGCAAGCGGCCAAAAAATTGGTTTTCATGAACCGCTTTCGCGAACGCCTCCGGCGCTAAAACAGCTAACTCCGGACCGCTAATGGCTGACCCGCGAAGGGTTATGCCCGCCTGGCGGGCCACCGCTGAGACGGTGTCAGGGTTGTCGCCCGACAGTACTTTTAGAGTGACGCCGCGCGCTTCGTAAAATCGGATCGCGCTGTCGACATCCTGGCGCAGTTCATCGCGCAATATCACGAAACCCAATGACAGCAAGTCGTTCTGTTGCGAGAGCACTTGTGCAGAGCGCGCAAACAGCAACACCCGCAGGCCTCGCTGCCGCAAGTCCGTCAGCTGCGCCGACTGGGCGACTGTCAGCCTGTTTTCGGCTATTGCCTCGGGCGCCCCAAGCCACAAGGACATTTCCTCGCCATTAATTCCTACTCGGACTGCACTGGTCTTGTGCTCGGTGCTGAAAGGCAATTCATCGATCACGGTACTGCTTAGACTGGGGAACGCGGATGCAATCGCCTCGGTGGTCTGGTTTTTCTCAGTCACGGCGCCGAGGAATAGCCCCAGGTAGCGCGCCAACTCGTCGTGACCCAACGCAAAGGGTAGCAAGGTTTCAAATTGCAAGCGATTGGTGCCGAGAGTACCCGTTTTGTCCATGCACAACACGGTCAGGTGCGCCAGTGACTCGACCGCACCCAGCTTTTGTACTAGCACTTGCTTCCTGGCAGCGCGTAGCGCACCCATTGCGAATGCCAGCGTGGAAATCAGGACCAGCCCCTCCGGCACCAGTGCCTTGATCACCGTGACCAGCGACAGGATGGTCTCATTCAATGGCACATGTTTGATGTAGGCCGCCATGAGCAATAAGACGACAAACAATATCAAGATCGCGGTTAGCGCCTTGACGAGGGTATTGATGCTCTTCTGAGTGGGCGTCAGTTGCAGCTTGTAAGTTCTGGCCTGCGCCGTCAGCGTGTTGACGCTGGAAGCTGCGCCAACACGTCTCGCTGCGTAATAGCCGGTCCCGCTGACACAATAGCTGCCGGACAGCACGGCATCCCCCGCACGTTTCCCGACCGCAGTGGCTTCCCCGGTCAGCAAGGATTCGTCCATGACGACTGAAGCAGAACGTGCGAGCTCGCCGTCAGCGACGACTTGATCACCGGGCGTCAAGCGCACCAGATCGTCTTTGACGACCTCGTCGCTGGGGATTTCCTGGTCGTGGCCATCGCGGCGTACCGTGACGACATGGCGTTGCAACAGCGCAAGGCGGTCCAGTGCCCATTTGGCTCGAAATTCGCTGGCAATGCCGACCAGCATGTTGGCGAGGGTGACGATGGACACAAACACCGCATCGCTATGGGCACCAACCGCCAGCAGAGCCCCAACAGACGCCGTCAGGATTGCATTGAATGCCGTCAGAACATTGTTGCGCAAGATGCCCGAGACAGTGCGCGTCGTGAATTTCTCGACCCGGTTGACTTGGCCCTGTTGTCGCCGTTCGTTGACTTCTGGCTGAGTCAGGCCGACATCTTCAGTTGGAGACATGGAGTTCAGCCTTGATCGAATATTTGAAAACAAGGATATGCCCTGCAAGTGGCGATATCCCCGGCATCTGAAAAGTGCCATGCGACCATGGGTTTACCCCGGTTACGTCGATACGAGGAAGGCGATAAAAACGCCTGCACCCGTCAGGCTCAAAAGCAGCACGGCGCCGGCTCCACAATCTTTGGCAACCTGAACAGCGGGATGGTGCTCTGGACTGAGGTGATCCAGGGCATGCTCCAAAGCTGTGTTGAAAAGCTCCGCCGCCAACACGAGGCCGCAGTTCATCAGCAATAACGCCCACCACACCATTTCGGGTTGCCGCCAGAGGAGAATGAACACGATGCCCAAGGCAACAACAGCCTGCTGACGGAAGCTTTTTTCGCCTCGCCATGCGCAGCGCACACCTTGCATGGCAAAACCAAGTCGTCGGTGAAAAGATTGATTTTTCATGGGGTGTTTCTGGTTGATTCGCTCTATGCAGGACTCGGCTGCACGCTTGAAATAGCAGCGCACCATGTTTCCAGCATCGCTCACCGCCGAGTATGCTCTGACCTAGACCCAAGTCCAATAGACCACTAAAGTGCCTCATGCCTGCCGCGTTCATTTTTTATACGATCTTGTTCTTCACACTCGTCGTTTTTCCGGCCGCATTGATTCTTGTCGTTCTGCTTTTTCTCGAACACGAGCGCAAGTTGTGGCAACGCATAAAACCGGTGATTGGACCGATTGGCCGGATGCTGGCGCGAAGCCCCAGGGTCGCGGGCATCGGAGCGCGCTTCCCGCACACGATGAGATTCCTGGCTCATCGTCTTGATCCGCGTGACCCTTGGGGAATGCCCGCGACACTCGCTGGCGTTGCCATGGTCGTGGGCCTGTGGTTCTTTCTCGGGGTGTTGCAAGACCTCGTGGCAAAAGATCCGCTGGTAATACTTGATATTCGGCTCCACAATGCGGTGCCACTTTTCCGCACCGCAGGGATGACGCGCTTCATGCTGGTGCTCACGGAGCTTGGTGGTGCCGCAGTTTTATCGCTTTTATGCCTGGGCATTGCACTTCGCGCGCTTGCCAGGGGCCGTCTGCGGCTTGCAGCCACATTTATGCTCGCCCTCGGCGGCACAGGTCTTATCTCGCTGAGTCTCAAGACGCTTATCGGCAACGCGCGGCCGATTGATGCGCTTATCAGCATGCAAGACGCGAGCTTTCCATCAGGGCATATGCTGTCGGGCGCGGTCGTGTACGGGCTGCTCGCGGCTCTGCTGCTGGGCAGTCGGGTACGCCATGGCCTGCGCGCTCTTGGCGTCACGGTTTTGCTTCTTGTTATTGTGGGCATCGGCTTGTCACGTCTGTACCTTGGCGTGCACTGGCCGTCTGACCTTTTAGGCAGTCTCGCGTTGGCGCTTATCGGTATTGCTGCGTTGCTTTTCTTTCTGTATTACCCTCAACCGATTCGAGGCATTGACACGTTCAAGCTGCCGCTCAGTCCCCGCGTCATCTGCATGGCAGGCAACACTGTGCTGGTCGTGGCACTGGGCGCCACCGCCATGCTAGCCAGCCAGGCAAAAGTAATCTTGATCGAACCACCGTTGGCCAGTCACTCGCTCGATATTCAAGCGCTGCGCGCAGCGCTACCACCGGGCCTGCCGCGTTGGTCGGAGGACCTTATCGGTGGCCGCATGGAACCTATCTCGCTGGTACTGGTCGGTTCTGAGGACGATATCCTTGGGGCGTTCACTCGTGCTGGATGGGCGCTGGCCGATCCACCGACCCCCGTGCGCGTTCTACAGGAAGGGATTGCCGCATTGCGTAACCTTCCAGACCCAACGGGGCCAGCAACGCCGGCGTTCTTCATGGACCGGCCACAAAGTTTCACGTTTGAGAAATCTGACTTGGGCTCTCCTACCATTCGCCGACGGCACCACACCCGCCTGTGGCAGACGCTGCATTGTCTTGTGCCCAACTGTCGTCGTGTGTGGGTCGCGACCGTAAGTTTTGATGTCGGAATGAGGTTCTCCGAACGTCTTTACCTGCCAACCCACCGCATTGACCCCGCTCTCGATGCTGAGCGAGCGCTTATTGCTGCCGAACTTGTGCAGGTGGGCGCGACACAAGAGGGCACTGTGACGGTGTCGCCACCGCTGCACGGGAAAAACGCCGCCGGAGACCCGTTCTGGACCGATGGCCGTGCAGTGGTGCTCGTGATGCCATGACACCCAGACGTATCACGCTACAGGCCCTGTCGTGCGGGCGTCAGCTACTTCCCGTTGAAGTCGCTACAGTGGTGTTTGCCCAGCTTCCCCATTCCTTTTGTACCTCCTTCTTATGAGCTTGCGCCCCACGCTCGATTTTTTGCTCTACCAATGGCTCAACGTCGAGTCGCTGAACCAGCGCGAGCGTTTTGCAGACCATTCGCGCGAAACCTTCGACGCGGTATTCGACACTTGTGAACGCATCGCGCGCGAAAAGTACGCGCCGTTCAACCGGCTGGTGGACACCCAGGAGCCGCATTTCGACGGCGAAAAAGTCATCCTGCCGCAAGCCACACACGACGCCCACAAGGCCTATGCCGCATCGGGCATGCTCAGCGCCGCACAGGACTACGACGAAGGCGGCATGCAGCTGCCCTACACCATCGAAGCAGCGGCCAACTGCTTTTTTGCGATGGCCTCGGTCAGCATGGGCTCCAGCCTGCTGACCAAGGGCAATGCCAATTTGTTGCTGGTGCACGGCACCGAGGCGCAGAAAGAGGTGTTTGCGCGTAACGAATTTTCCGGGCGCTTTTCCGGCACCATGTGTTTGTCCGAGCCGCAGGCTGGTTCTTCGCTGAGCGACATCACCACCCGCGCTGTCCCTGATGGCGAAGACTTTGAAGCCGAAGTACTGGGCCCGCGTTACCGGCTCAGGGGCAACAAGATGTGGATATCGGCCGGTGAACACGAGCTGACCGAAAACATCATTCACCTGGTGCTGGCCAAGATCCCCGGGGCGGATGGCAAACTGATACCGGGCACACGCGGCATCTCGCTGTTTATCGTGCCGAAGTGGCTGGTGACCGTGGAGAGCCCTCACCCCAGCCCTCTCCCAGGGGGAGAGGGTGAGAAGGGCAGCGTGAAGGTCACGCTGGGTGCCCGGAACGATGTCGCTCTGGCCGGGCTGAACCACAAGCTGGGCTGGCGCGGCACCACCAACACCCTGCTCAATTTCGGCGAGGGCAAATACCCGGTGGGCGGGCAGGCCGGCGCTGTGGGTTACCTGGTCGGCAAGCCGCACGAAGGCCTGCGCTGCATGTTCCACATGATGAACGAGGCGCGCATCGGTGTGGGCACGGCGGCGGTCATGCTGGGCATGGCCGGGTATTACGCCAGCCTGGATTACGCGAAGAACCGGCCCCAGGGCAGGCCCGTGGGTGCTGGAGGAAAAGACGCATCGCAGCCGCAGGTGCGCATCATCGAACACGCGGATGTCAAACGCATGCTACTCGCCCAAAAAGCCTATTGCGAAGGTGCGCTGGCGCTGGAGCTGTATTGCGCGCGCCTGGTTGACGAGCAACATACCGCCGAGGCGCAGGCGGCCGATGACGCGCGCCTGCTGCTGGAGGTGCTGACACCGATTGCCAAAAGCTGGCCCAGCGAATGGTGTCTGGAAGCCAACTCGCTGGCGATTCAGATCCACGGCGGTTATGGCTACACGCGCGACTTCCCGGTCGAGCAGTACTGGCGCGACAACCGGCTGAACATGATCCACGAGGGCACACACGGCATCCAGGCCACCGACCTGTTGGGCCGCAAGGTGCTGATGGAGGGTGGCAAGGGCCTGGCCCTGCTGGCGGCACGTATCAACAGCACCATCGAACGAGCGATCCAGTTGCCCGAACTGGCGGCTTACGCCAATGCTTTGGGCCACGCCCTGCAGCAGGTCGGCGCCACGACCAAAGCCGCCTGGGCCACCGGCAGCCCGACGGATGCGCTGGCCAATGCCGTGCCTTATATGCAGGGCTTTGGCCACACGGTGCTGGCCTGGATCTGGCTCGATGTTGCGCTCGCCGCCCTCAAGGCAGACGCTACAAAATCCATAGCTGTTACCGCAGGTAAGCTGGGTGCCGTGCGCTACTTTTATCACTACGAATTGCCTAAAATCGACGCCTGGCTCAACGTGGTGGCCAATCGTGACCTGACTTGCGCCGACTTGCCCGAAGAGGCTTTTTGATGGGGTTTTTCAAGGAGTCAGCCAGCAGCACGTCGAGCAAGGCCATCACCCGCCTGCAGCAGCTGATCTGGGTTCTGATTTACGGCGGACTGCTCACGCTGGTGCTGGGCCTGTCGGTGCAGCGCAGCGATGATGCGCTGGGTTGGTCGCTGGTGGTCGGCGGGGGTATGGTGGCGGCGATTGGTTTTGCCCTGATTTATGTGCGCTCACGCTTGACGGCCGGCGACTGACACGTCCGCCTCGCGACAGCCGATGAGGCCGCATTGCGCGACACTGGTTTCACATTTTCAAGCCACAAGGAGCAAGCAACATGACTCGAACCGTCCAGCAACTTTTCGACCTTACCGGAAAAACCGCGCTGGTCACCGGCGGCTCGCGCGGCCTGGGCCTGCAACTGGCGCAGGCGCTGGGCGAAGCCGGCGCCAAAATCATGCTGAGCTCGCGCAAGGCTGAAGACCTGGAAGAGTCGGCTGCCACGCTGAAGGCTGCCGGCATTGCGGTGGACTGGATTGCCGCCGATTGCTCGAAAGAGGCCGACATTCGCGGTCTGGCCGACGAGACCCTCAAGCGCTTCGGCCATGTGGACATTCTGGTCAACAATGCAGGCGCTGCCTGGGGCGCACCGGCCGAGGACCACCCGGTCGAAGCCTGGGACAAAGTCATGAACCTCAACATCCGCGGCTACTTCATCCTGAGCCAGCACATTGCCAAGCGCAGCATGATCGCGCGCCGCTCTGGCCGCATCATCAATGTGGCGTCGATTGCCGGCCTGGGCGGCAACCCGCCCGAGATGACCACTGTGGCCTACAACACGTCCAAAGGCGCAGTCATCAACTTCACCCGCGCACTCGGCTGCGAATGGGGCAAGTACAACATCACCGTCAACGCGATCTGCCCAGGCTTCTTCCCGAGCAAGATGACGGTGGGCACGCTCAAGGCCCTGGGCGAAGAAAAACTCGCCGCCCACGCGCCGCTGCGCCGCCTTGGTGATGACGAAGACCTCAAGGGCCTGTGTGTGCTGTACGCATCCGACGCAGGCAAACACATCACGGCGCAGTGGCTGGCGGTGGATGGCGGCGTGTCTTCAGTAACCGGCGGTTGATCAAGTCATGAACTTCGGCGTCGAGATTCCCTTTGTCCATCATCTGGGCTTCGAGCTGGTGCTGTTTGAAGGCGGTCATTCGCAGATTGACTACCTGCCCAAGCCCGAACACCTTAATTCTTTTTCGGTCACGCATGGCGGGGCGCTGATGACTTTGCTTGATGTGGTCATGGCGACGGCTGCGCGCAGTACGCGCCAGGAGATGGGTGTGGTCACCATCGAGATGAAAACCAGTTTCATGCAACCGGCGCGCGGCAAACTCAGCGGCAAGGGCCGGCTCATGCACAGCACGGCTACCATGGCTTTCACCGAGGGCACTGTCTATGACGCAGACGGCAAGGCCTGTGCGCACGCCACAGGTACTTTCAAGTACGTTAAACGGCTGCCTGTGGGGTCCAAAGAGGTGAACCCGCTCAATTTCGGCATTTCAACCGACTGAGGCTTATTTTTCACGTCAAATCGTGCTGTAGCCCTTATTCCACGGGCGTAAGCAGCTCCTAATATTATAGCAACTGAGGATACTTTCATGCCACTCAATCAGCAAATCCATCTCGACAACCGCCCCACCGGCGAAGCGGTAGCCAGCAACTTCAAGCTCGTCAGCAGCGACACGCCCGCATTGCAAGACGGCCAGGTGCTGGTGCGCCACCATTTCATGAGCCTGGACCCCTACATGCGTGGCCGCATGAACGACGCCAAGAGTTATGCCCAGCCGCAGGCGCTGGGCCAGGTCATGGGCGGCGGCACGGCGGGCGAGGTGGTCGACTCGAAGAACCCTAAATTTGCCGTTGGTGACAAGGTGGTCGGCATGGGCGGCTGGCAAGCGTACAGCGTGGTCGATGCGAACCAGCCCGGCGCGCTGCGCAAGGTCGATACCACCCATGTGCCGCTGTCGCATTACCTCGGCGCCGTGGGCATGCCGGGCGTGACGGCGTGGTACGGTCTGGTGAAAATCATTGAACCGAAAGCCGGCCAGACGGTGGTGGTCAGCGCCGCCACCGGCGCCGTGGGCAGCGCCTTTGGCGCCCTGGCCAAGGCACGCGGCTGCCGCACCGTGGGTATTGCCGGCGGTCCGGACAAATGCAAATACGCGGTCGATGAGCTGGGCTTCGACGTCTGCATCGACTACAAAGAGCACAAAGACGCCGCTTCGCTGTCGAAGGCGCTCAAGCAAGCCTGCCCCGATGGCATCGACGGCTACTTCGAAAACGTAGGCGGCATGATTCTGGACGCCGTGTTGAGCCGCATGAACGCCTTTGGCCGCATCGCGCTGTGCGGCATGATCGCCGGCTACGACGGCCAGCCGCTGCCCATGACCTATCCCCAGCTGATCCTGACCAACCGCCTGAAGATTCAGGGCTTCATCGTCAGTGAACACATGGAAGTCTGGCCCGAAGCCCTGAAAGAGCTCGGCATGCTGGTGGGTACCGGCAAGCTCAAACCGCGTGAGACGGTGGCGCAGGGCATTGCTGCTGCACCGGAAGCTTTCCTGGGTTTGCTCAAAGGCAAAAACTTCGGCAAACAGCTTGTGAAGCTGGTCTGAATCAGCGACTACGCCGCCGGAAGGAGATGCAGATGACCCACGAAGTCTTTAACCAGCCGACGCCGTTGGTGGACTACAACCTGTTCGATACCAACCAGGGCTTGCTTGATGCCTTGAAGTTCAACGCGCCGTCTCTGGCGACCGCTGAGCTGTCGGCACTGGGAGAGCGTCTTGGCAGCGCGGACATGCAAACCCACGCGCGCCTGGCCAACACCCACACGCCGCAACTGCACAGCCACGACCGCTTTGGCCGCCGGGTGGACCAGGTGGAGTTTCACCCGAGTTATCACGCGCTGATGTCGCTGGCCACCAGCGCGGGCCTGCACGGAACGCCCTGGGGGAGCCCTCACCCTAGCCCTCTCCCAGGGGGCGAGGGGATAACTCCTTCTGCCTTACTCCCTCTCCGACGGAGAGAGGGGATAACTCCTTCTGCCTTACTCCCTCTCCCTCTGGGAGAGGGCAGGGGTGAGGGCTCTCCCCGGCTTTTTCCATCTTCGCCACACCTCCTGCGCGCAGCAGGTTTCATGCTTTTCACCGAGCTCGAGCCTTCGACGCTTTGCCCGATCTCCATGACCTACGCGGTCACGCCGGCGCTGCGCAGCAATGCGGCCATCCATGCCGACTGGGCGCCCAAACTCACCAGCCGCGCTTACGACCCGGCCCTCAAGCTGTTTTCTGAAAAAACCGGCGTGACCATGGGCATGGGCATGACCGAAAAGCAGGGTGGCTCCGACGTGCGCGCCAATACGACGCAGGCCACAGCCGATGGCAGCGATGCTTGGGGCCAACGCTTTAGGTTGACGGGCCACAAATGGTTTTTCTCGGCCCCCATGTGTGATGCCTTTCTGGTGCTGGCGCAGGCGCCGACCGGACTCAGCTGCTTTTTTCTGCCGCGTGTTTTGCCCGATGGAACGCTCAATGCCATCCGCATCCAGCGCCTGAAAGACAAACTGGGCAACAAGGCCAACGCGAGTTCTGAAGTCGAATTTGAAGGTACCACCGCCTGGTTGGTCGGCGAAGAAGGGCGCGGCGTACCGCAAATCCTTGAAATGGGCACCATGACGCGGCTCGACTGCGCCTTGGGCACCAGCGGCTTGATGCGCCAGGCGCTGTCCATCGCGTTGAACCATTGCGCCCAGCGTCAGGCCTTTGGCAAAGCACTGATTGAGCAGCCCTTGATGCGCAACGTGCTGGCCGATCTGGCGCTCGAATCGGAAGCCGCCACCGCGCTGTCCATGCGCCTGGCCCGCGCCTTTGACAACAGCACCGATGCGCATGAGCAGGCCATGGCGCGGCTGCTCACGCCGGTGGCCAAGTTCTGGATCTGCAAACGTGGCAGCCACTTTGCGCAGGAAGCGATGGAGTGCCTGGGCGGCAACGGTTATGTGGAAGAAGGCGGCGAAGGCATCATGGCGCGTATCTACCGCGAGATGCCGCTCAACTCCATCTGGGAAGGCGCGGGCAACATCATGGCACTGGATCTGTTGCGTGCCTTGTGCAAGGCCGACGCAGCGGCGGCGCTGTCGCTTGAGCTGGCACCGGCCAAAGGCGCGCACCCGGAGCTGGACCGGCTGGCGGCCGCCTTGCCAACCAGGGTGGAAGAGATGGCGACTGAAATTGAAGCCCGGCGCCTGGCGCAAGACGTGGCGCTGGCGGTGCAGGCCGCGCTGCTGTACCAAAGTGCTCCGACTGCGGTGTTTAGTGCCTTCTGTGATTCCCGGCTGGTGGGCAACTGGGGCCAGGCCTTTGGCACGCTGGGCGCCGGTACCGACTTTGATGCATTGATTGCCCGTGCCATGCCGCACTAGAGGAGTTCGCGCTGGTCAAACTCGCCACAGCATTCACGTTTGAAGAAGTCAAGAATTGATTTCACAAAGAGATCAAGGAGGTCAAGGAGGTCAAGGAGGTCAAGGAGGAATACAAGTGTTTGAGTGTTTTTACGTCCCCCCTCCTTATCTCTTTGATCTCCTTGTTCAATTCTGTTTTTACTGTTTTTAGTATCCCCGCAGGAGACACCCATGGCCGACCTGATTCTTCACCATTACCCGAACTCGCCGTTCTCGGAAAAAATCCGCCTCATCTTCGGCTATAAAAAACTCGCCTGGAAGTCGGTGGTCATTCCCAGCATCATGCCCAAGCCGGATGTGCTGGCACTGACCGGCGGCTACCGCAAGACGCCGTTTTTGCAAGTCGGCGCCGACATTTATTGCGACAGCGCGCTGATGGCCGATGTGCTGGAGCATTTGCAACCCACACCTTCGCTGTACCCCGAGCCCGGCAAGGGGCTGGCGCGCACGTTGGCGCAGTGGGCCGACAGCACGCTGTTTTGGGCTGCCATGGCGCACAACCTGGGCCCCAAGGGCGCCGCCCAGATGTTTGCCAGCGCGCCGCCCGAAGCCGCCAAAGCTTTCAGCGAAGACCGAAAGGCCATGAGCGGCGCCATGACACGCCTGCGGCCGGCCGATGCGGCAGCGGCTTACAAATCCTACTTGCGGCGCTTGTCTGACATGCTTGATGAGCAGCCTTTTCTGCTGGGCCAGGTGCCGTGTATTGCCGACTTTGCCGCCTACCACCCGCTGTGGTTTACCAAGGTGCGCACGCCAGTGGTGGCAGACATCCTGGAGCACACACCGGCAGTGCCCGAATGGATGGACCGCATGAAGGCCATCGGGCACGGCGAGATGGAAAAGTCTGACGCCGCCAGCGCGATTGCCGTCGCGGCAGCGGCAGAGCCCATGAAGCCTGGCCACGGCCTGTTGACCGACAGCACCTTCCAGGACGAACACGGCATACCGCTCGGCAGCCGCGTCAGCATCACCGCCGAGAGTTTTGGCCCCGAGCCTACCGAGGGTGAACTTTTGGCCGCCACCCGCACCCACTACACCTTGAGCCGCACCGACGAGCGGGTGGGCAAGGTACATGTGCATTTTCCGCGCATCGGCTACGTACTGAAAAAAATTGAAGTCTGACGCGCTTCCGATAACCCAAAAAGGAAGATAAATGATCAGCGATTTCAAAGGCAAAACCGCTGTTCTCACCGGCGCAGGTTCGGGCTTCGGCCTAGAGTGCGCGCGCATAGGCGCAAAACTGGGCATGAACCTGGTGCTGGCCGATGTGCAGCAAGATGCGCTCGACAAGGCAGTGGCCGAGATCAGCGCCACCGGCGCGCAGGTGCTGCCGTTCCGTCTCGATGTCTCCAAGGCGGCGGAGGTCGAGGCGCTGGGTGCCGCAGTGCTGGCGCGTTTTGGCGCACCGCATTTTGTCTTCAACAACGCTGGCGTCGGGGCGGGGGGCCTGATCTGGGAAAACACGCTGAAAGACTGGGAATGGGTGATAGGTGTCAACCTGATGGGCGTGGCCCACGGCGTGCGGGTTTTCACACCCATGATGCTGGACGCCGCCAAAAAAGACCCGGCCTGGCAGGGCCACATCGTCAACACCGCCAGCATGGCCGGCTTGCTGAACGCGCCCAACATGGGCATTTACAACGTCAGCAAACATGCGGTGGTCAGCATGAGCGAGACGCTGTACCAGGACCTGTCATTGGTGACCGACCAGATCAGCGCGTCGGTGCTCTGCCCCTTCTTTGTGCCCACTGGCATCAGCCAGAGTCAGCGCAACCGGCCTGACGACCTGCCCGCCGCCAAACCCACCAAAAGCCAGCTGATCGGCCAGGCCATGAGCGACAAGGCGGTGGGTTCGGGCAAGGTGACGGCGGCGGATGTAGCGCAAAAAGTGTTTGACGCGGTGGCTGCCAACCAGTTTTATATCTACAGTCATCCCAAGGCGATTGGCTCGGTGCAGACGCGGCTGGAAGATATTTTGCAGGCGCGCAATCCCACCAGCCCGTTTGCGCACAAACCAGAGCTGGGTGTGGAGTTGAAAAAGGCCTTGCGCGAGGCCTGAAGAAGATGTCAAGCCTAGAGCAGCGTCGGCGTGTCCGTGCGCCGCACGCCTGTGCGCACGCCATCGCGTTTTTCCAGGCGGTCTTCCAGCTCGCCAATGTAGGCGGCCAGGGTGTTGCCGGACTGCTCGATCTTGCTGCTCAGTTGCTGCTGTGTCTGGGCCAGCCGTTCGGCCAGCACGGTGGCCTGCGCGGCTTCGCGCTGCTGGGCGGCCAGGGTCTGGGCTTCCAGGTAGTGGCGAAGCTCGGTAAAGCGCGAGGCTTCGGCCTTGTCGGCCAGCTCGCGCTGGGTAGCCAGTGCGCGGGTGGTCTGGCGCATCTCCAGCAGGTGGGTGCTCTGGATGTACAGGGTGGTGGCCAGAAACACCAGCAGCACCGCAGCCAGCAGCACCAGCATGACCAGCCCCAGCGGTACCTGCACCGTGGTAAAGCCAAGGCTCAGCACCGAGGTGCGGCTGAACTCGTCCACATTCAGCGCCGCAAAACCGGCCATAAGCACTATGACAACAATCAACGCAATGGTTCGGATACGCATGGGTGGCTCCTGAAATTGAAGTTTTGATGATGCGACCCGTCGGCTCTGCTGTCTGTAGGAAAAAAGCCTGAATGAGGCGCAGCGGCTGTGTGGCACACTCGCCCACTTTGTCTCAATTGTCACTCTCGCCATTTCAGAATACATGCAAAAAATCATTCGCCAGATCGCCTTGGAGATCAAGGTGCAGGAGCACCAGGTCAAGACCGCCGTTGAATTGCTCGACGGTGGCGCCACCGTGCCGTTTATTGCGCGTTACCGCAAAGAGGTCACCGGCGGGCTAGACGACATCCAGCTGCGCGAGCTGGAGTTTCGCCTGGGCTACCTGCGCGAGCTGCAGGAGCGGCGCGAGTCGGTGCTCAAAAGTATTGAAGAGCAGGGCAAGCTGACGCCCGAATTGCGCGCCGCGATTGAAGCCGCACCGACCAAGCAGGAGCTGGAAGACCTGTACCTGCCCTTCAAGCAGAAGCGCCGTACCAAGGGCCAGATGGCGCGTGAGGCCGGCATTGAACCACTGGCCGACCAACTGTTTGCCAACCCCACGCTGCTGCCTGCGGACGAAGCCCTGGCCTTTGTCAAGGCCGAAAAAATGGAAAGTGGCGACGACTTCACGACCGTGCAGGCGGTGCTTGACGGCGTGCGCGATATTTTGAGCGAGCGCTGGGCCGAAGACGCGGCCTTGCTGCAATTGCTGCGGCAATGGTTGTGGAGCGAAGGTTTGTTGTCGTCCAAGCTGGTTGCGGGCAAGGACGAGAACCACGCCGATCACAGCAAATTCCGCGACTACTTTGACTACCACGAGCCGATAGGCCGCGTGCCTTCACACCGGGCGCTGGCAGTGTTTCGTGGCCGGGGCCTGGAAATTCTGGACGCCAAGCTGCTGCTGCCCGAGATCCCCGAGCCAGGCAAGCCGAGCATCGCAGAGGGAAAAATCGCCATACACCTGGGCTGGAGCCACAAGGGCAGGGCAGCCGACGACCTGCTGCGCAAATGTGTGGCCTGGACCTGGCGCGTCAAGCTCAGCCTGTCGATAGAGCGCGATTTGTTCACCCGTCTGCGTGAAGAGGCCGAAAAAGTCGCCATCAAGGTGTTTGCCGACAACCTGCGCGACCTGCTGCTGGCAGCGCCCGCCGGCCCGCGCGTGGTGATGGGGCTGGACCCGGGCATACGCACCGGGGTCAAGGTGGCGGTGGTGGATGCCACCGGCAAGCTGGTTGAAACCGCCACCGTGTTCCCGCACGAGCCGCGCAAGGACTGGGACGGCGCGATACACACGCTGGCCAGACTCTGCGAAAAACACGGTGTGAACCTGATTGCCATCGGCAACGGCACGGCCAGCCGCGAGACCGACAAGCTGGCCGCCGACCTGATGAAACGCATTGATGGCATGCAGCGCGTGGTGGTCAGCGAAGCCGGTGCGTCGGTGTATTCCGCCAGTGAATTTGCCAGCCAGGAAATGCCCGACGTCGACGTCAGCCTGCGCGGCGCCGCCAGCATTGCCAGGCGACTGCAAGACCCCTTGGCCGAACTCGTCAAGATCGACCCCAAGTCCATAGGTGTCGGCCAGTACCAGCACGATGAGAACCAGAGCGACTTGATGCGCAGCCTGGACACCGTGGTGGAAGACTGCGTGAACAGCGTCGGTGTGGACCTGAACACCGCCAGCGTGCCGCTGCTCGCGCGGGTCTCGGGCCTGAGCAACGCCGTGGCCAAGGCGGTGGTGCGCTGGCGTGATGCCAACGGCGCTTTTGCCTCCCGGGCCGATTTGCTCAAGGTCAGCGGCCTGGGCGCCAAGACCTTTGAGCAAAGCGCCGGCTTTTTGCGCCTGCGCACCCAGGGGCCAAGCAGCAACCCGCTGGACATGACCGGCGTACATCCAGAAACCTATGCCGTGGTCGAAAAAATCATGGCGCACACCGGCAAACCGGTGGTAGAGCTGATGGGCCGGGCCGAGATGCTCAAAACCCTCAAGCCCGAGCTGTTTGCCAACGCGCAGTTTGGCGTGATCACCGTCCGGGACATCATTGCCGAGCTTGAGAAACCGGGCCGCGACCCGCGCCCCGATTTCAAGGTGGCGCGTTTCAACGACGGCGTGGAAGACATCAAGGATTTGAAGGAGGGCATGACGCTGGAAGGCACGGTCAGCAATGTCGCAGCCTTCGGCGCCTTCATCGACATCGGTGTGCACCAGGACGGCCTGGTGCATGTGAGCCAGCTGTCCAACAAGTTTGTCACCGACGCGCGCGAGGTGGTGAAAACCGGTGACATCGTGAAAGTGCGCGTGACCGAGGTGGACGTGGCGCGCAAACGCATCGCCCTGAGCATGAAGCTGGACGCTGCCCCGGCACGCAGCGATGCGCCGCGCGACAACCGTTTTGAGGGCGCACGACCGGGCCAGCAAAACCGGGGCGGCGGCCAGAACCGGGCGCCGCAGGCCAACACGTCGACCGCCATGGAGTCGGCTTTCAGCAAGCTGGCCGGCCTCAAGAAATAGCCGCAGGCAGTCCCCCCAGGAACTCCTACCAAAGTTGTTATAGTCAAATCGAGCTCAAGCCCATGACCGACGGGCGCAAGCAGCTACTAAAACCATAGCATTCACACATACTGACCCATGTTTGCCCTGCGCATCTACGCCGGCCCCAAGGCCCGCCAGCATATGCAAGACCACGGCTTGCAGCCGCAAGATGTGCGGGTGGTGCCGGGCGCCGCAGGTGGGCCCAAGGGCCTGGTGCTGGGGCCGCTGGACCGCTTCATCTTTGGCGACTGGCTGGCCAGCACCACGCAGCCGGTGCATCTGGTTGGCGCCTCGATAGGTGCCTGGCGCATGGCAACCGCCTGCCTGAGCGACCCCGTCACCGCTTATCAAAGGCTGGAAGACGACTACATCCGGCAGCAGTTTGAGGTCTTGCCCGGCCAGAAGCGGCCCAGCGCCGCGCGCGTCAGCGAGCAGTTTGTCCAAAGCCTGAAAGACTTTTACGGCGGCCGGGTGCAAGAGGTGTTGCAGCACCCGCGCTACCGGCTGCACATCGTCACCTCGCGCGGGCGGCATCTGCTGGGTCGCGAACATGGCTTGCGCACACCGCTGGGTTACCTGGGCGCATTTTTGACCAACACCGTGCACCGCAAAGCCATGGGCGCCTGGCTGGAGCGGGTGGTGTTTTCCAGCCACGGCGCAGCCTTGCCTTTTGGCACAGCCGACTACCGCACCCGCCAGGTGGCATTGGACGAAGCCAACTTCAACCCGTCGCTGCAGGCCAGCTGCTCCATCCCCTTCATGCTCAAAGCGGTGCACAACATTCCCGGCGCACCACCCGGCGCTTACTGGGATGGCGGCATCACTGATTACCACCTGCACCTCAACTATGCTTCTGAATTGATAGCTGGTTACCCAGGTGGGGCGGGGGCTACAGGCCAAAATGATCTGAAAAATCCGGGTTTGGTGCTGTACCCGCACTTCCAGAAGGCCGTGGTGCCCGGCTGGCTCGACAAAAGCCTGAAATGGCGCCACGGTGCGACGCATTTTCTGGACAACATGGTGCTGCTGGCACCCGACCCGGCCTGGATCAAAAAACTGCCCAACGGCAAGCTACCCGACCGCAACGACTTTTTGCGCTACGGCACCGATGTGCCCGGCCGCATCAAAGCCTGGGGTGCAGCGGCGGCGGCGAGCCGGCAGTTGGCGGACGAGTTGCAGGCTTGGCTGGCGAAGCCAGACATGGGGCGGGTAGAGGCGCTTTGACTTTCAGCAGTTCAACTTGACATATCATCCAGCCTTGGCGCAATATTGTGCCGTCATTTGATGGCACAAATTGGAGAAAATCATGGAAGCATTTGCAGTGAGGGACCTGCGCGAGCACACCGGGGAACTGGTGCGCAACGCAGAAAGCGGGCAGTTTTCTGTGGTCTCCAAACACGGCAAGCCCTTGTTTGTAGCCATGCCTTTTACCGACGAGCTGCTCAGCGCGGGCGTGTCGGTGTCATTGGCCGACAGGCTGGTGCAAAGCGGCGAGTTGTCCACCTCTTCAGGCGCCAAGCTGGCGGGCATGCCGTATGCGCGCTATTTGCAGCATCTGGGCGCCATGGGATACAGCCTGCTCGACGACAGCGCCAATCTGGACGATGAGCTGGCCTTGCTTGGCTCCATCAAGCCAGGCAGGCCCGCCACGCCGCAATAACGCTGCGCCATGCAACTGCTGGTGACCGACGCGGGGCCGCTGATTGCGCTGTCGGTGGCCAATGTTCTGTCCATCACATTGCAGAGTTTCGAGCTGCTGGTGCCCCAGGCCGTGCTGGACGAATGTCTGGCCGATCCGTACGCACCCGGCGCAACACCCATTGCCGACGCCTTGCGCCAACAAAAGCTGACGGTGGTGCCGACCACAGCCATCACCCCGCTGGACGCCGCCTACGCCATGGGGCTGGGCTCTGGCGAAGCGGCCGTGCTGGGCTACGCGGCACAGCACAAACAAGTCGCGCTGATCGACGAGCGCCGCGCCCGCCGCATTGCCCAGCGCCTGGGTGTGCAGGTGGTGGGCAGTGGGTCGGTGCTGCTGGCCCTCAAATCGCAAGGCCTGATCAGCAGCGTGCAAAGCGTTTTGACCGCCTGGCAGGCGCATGGCTATTACCTGACGCCTGAATTGCGGGCGGAGTTGCTGGTGAGGGCGGGGGAGTGATAGCGGTTGCGTGTAATGTCAGAAGGTCAACGCGCTTGAACCTACCGACGTTCTTGACATGTGAATATCGGTAGCTACAATAAATAGTGCGTTTCATATTTGCCCCTGACAAAGACAAACTGAATTTGGCCAACCACGGGCTGTCACTTTCGTTTGCTGAAAAACTGGTCTGGGATGAAGCGTATGTTTGGGTTGACCCACGGTATCCGTACGACGAATTGCGAATGATTGGGCTGGTTCCCGAGGGCAGCACGCTGTATTACGTGGCGTTTGTAGACCGTGGTGACGTGCGCAGAACCATCAGCCTGCGCCTTGCCGAGCGACGAGAGGTGAAAAAATATGGCGAAAATATCCAGTAAGCGAGTCATCCTGATGCCATCGGTCAAGGACAACGCGAAAATTGTCGCAGCGGCCAGGGCTGATCCAGATGCCAAGCCCATGACGAAGCGTCAACTAGATGCATTGGTGCCCATTCGCACGGTGCGGGGCAGGCCTAAATCCGAGAATAAAAAGCTGTTACTTTCTGTGCGTTATAGCGTCGAAGTGGTGGAGTATTTCCGCTCGACGGGGGATGGCTGGCAGGCGCGCATGGACAGTGTGCTCCGGCAATACGTGAGCCAGCATGAAGCTCGCAGCAATGTGACATGACTGGTTGTTCGTCGCGGACACGCTACACAAGTATTTGAGCCGCTTGAATCACTGACGGCGCAGCGGCGGCGAGCCGGCAAGTTGGCAGACGAGTTGCAGGCCTGGCTGGCAAGCCGGACATGGGGCGGGTAGAGGCGCTTTCACAAGCGCACGTTGGGCTTCAAGTGGCCCGTACAGGCCCTGCCTCCTTTGTCGGCACTTGCGATTTGCCTCATGGCAATGCATAATGTGTACACAATGATTCGCAAAATCCGGATGCAAACTCAATAAGGCACAGCCACATGGAAACGACAAAAGTTGGAATTCGTGAGTTTCGAGCAGACCTGGCGGAATACATCGCCTCCAGCACCCCGGTGGCCGTGACGCGCCATGGTCAGACAGTAGGCTACTTCATCCCGACACAAGGGCAGGTCGATGCTGACCTGGCGGCATTGAAAAAAGCCAGCAAAACCCTGGATCGACTGCTTGAAGCGCGCAGCGTTGATGTCGATGAGGTGGTCGCAGAGTTCAAAGTTGCCCGTAAAAACGCCACGCAACCCAAAAAGTCAAAAGCCAAGGTCGCATGAGCAACAAGGCCATCGTCCTTGATGCCAATATTCTGATCAGAGCTGTGCTGGGAAAGCGGGTACGGGAGCTGATTGTTGACAACGCCTCGACCATCAAGTTCTTCGCCCCGGACGTGGCCTATGCAGATGCCAGAAAGTATCTGCCCCCGTTATTGGAGAAGCGTGGCGTTATGAGCGATGCGGCCATGATGGTTCTGGATGGTCTCGAAGGTGTTGTGCAGGCCATCGAGTTTGAGCTCTATGTCGGAATGCAACAGCAGGCTCTACAGCGAATCGCCATTCGCGATGCCGAGGATTGGCTGGTGCTTGCTTGTGCAATGACCATTGGCTGTCCGGTCTGGACCGAGGACGCAGATTTTTTCGGAACAGGCGTTGCAACCTGGACAACCGACCGTGTGGAGCTTTACTTGTGCAACTGATGGCGCCACTTATTCACCGATTCGCACCGAAGCCGATTATCAAGCCGCGCTGAAGTTGGTAGCGCCCTATCTTGAAAACGGGCCCGAGATCAAAAGTGATATGGTCGCGCTGATTGAGGCGTGTGAGGCCGCGCACTACCTGAATAACTGGTGGCTCCATGCTCGCCTTCGGCGCCGCCTGAGCGCCAACGTTATAGGGCGGCGTAGCGCTCAGCCGTGGCTGCCATAAGCTAGTATGGCAAAAACTATGGCTGTCTGGTAAACTGCCGCCATGAACTTCGATTGGGACGATGGCAAGAACACGGCGAACCTTGCCAAGCACAACGTCTCCTTCTTCGAAGCCCAGTCAGCGTTCGCCGACCCGCTTCGCGTAATCGCCCGAGATCTCACGCACAGCAAGACCGAAGAACGTTTTTACTGCTTCGGAAAAGTTCAGGGTGGCGTTCTCACGGTGCGTTTTACTTATCGAGGCGGCGTGGTTCGCATCATCGGCGCTGGGCATTGGCGCAAGGGAAAGGCAGTATATGAAACGGAAAATCACTTACACGAATGAGCTCCTGGGCGACATTGAGGTCGTTCCTGACTTTTTGCCGCCACCTAGCGAATTGGCCTTTCGTGAAGAGGGGGTCAAGGTAACGCTCGCGCTAAGTAAGAAGAGCGTGGAGTTTTTCAAGTTTGAAGCTTCGAAGCACCAAACTCAGTACCAGAGAATGATTCGGCGTCTCCTTGATGCGTATGTCGAGGCGCAGGGGGCGCGCCCTATAACTGGTCGCTCAAAGCGGTCGGCTCGCAAGCGAGTCGCCGTTTAGCTTCGATGTTGAACGACTGCTACTGAGAAAAGTGAGTGGCCGGTTTCAGTCTTTTGCAGACATAGGTGAGTGTCAGGCGCACGTCGGCACTTGACCGAAAACAGCCGTGCCCCCCAATTGATGAACTATCAAAAAGTCGAATGTTCGCGGCCCCTCTGACGCGCGCATCATCAAAGCGACTCTTCCAACATCTCCGCATACTCCCCAGCAGTAGCAATCCGCGGATTGGTCTTGTGGCAATGGTCGGCCATCGCGCCCACGATGATCTGGTCGAACTGCTCGCGCTGCACGCCCATCTCGGCCAGGCCCTTGGGCAACCCCAGGCGCGCATTCATGTCCTTGATCGCTTCCGGGATGTCGCTGCCTGAAGCCAAACCCATGGCCTGCGCCATACGCTGCAACCGGTTTTCTTTCTGAATTGACTCCGCGCTGGCGTTGAAGCGCACCACCGCCGGCAAAAACATCGCGTTCAGCATGCCGTGGTGCAGGCGCGGGTCGACCCCGCCCAGGCTGTGGCTCAGGCTGTGCACGCAGCCCAGGCCTTTCTGGAAGGCCATCGCACCCTGCATGGATGCGCTCATCATGTTGAATCTAGCTTCACGGTCGCTGCCGTCACGGGTGGCACGTTCGATATGCGCCCAGCCGCGCTGCAGGCCGTCCAGGCCAATGCCGTCGGCCGGCGGGTTGAAGGCGGGCGCCATGAAGGTTTCCATGCAGTGCGCTATCGCGTCCATGCCAGTGGCCGCAGTCAATTTGGCGGGCAGGCCCAGTGTCAGTTCGGGGTCGCAAATGGCGGTTTTAGGCACCAGGTGCCAGGAGTGAAAGCCCAGCTTGCGGTGGTCGTCCAGGATGATGATGGCGCCGCGTGCCACCTCGCTGCCGGTGCCGCTGGTGGTGGGCACCGCAATCAGCGGCACCGCGCGGTCGGTGATTTTCAGCGAGCCGCCTTCAATGGTGGCGTAGGTCTTGAGCGGGCCTTCGTGGGTGGCGGCTATCGCCACGCCTTTGGCGCAGTCGATGGCCGAGCCGCCGCCGACGGCAATCAGGCCATCGCAGCCGCTGGCCTTGTACATCGCTGTGGCGGCGCGCACGGCGGCTTCGGTCGGATTCGACGGGGTCTGGTCAAACACGGCCACCGTCATGCCGGGCAGGGCATCGAGTGCTTTTTGCAGCACACCTGCCGCCTTGACCCCGGCGTCGGTGACGATCAGCGGCTTGCTGATGCCGACGCGCTCGCACTCCTGCTTGAGCAGCTTGACCGCACCGTAGTCAAACTGGATTTGCGTCACGTAGTAAATAAAGGCCATGCGGTGTTGTCTCTTTGTAGCGTTGTACGATCTGATGACCTTACTTTAATGGCTGGATGCGCCTTGATAAACAAGCAAACCCTGATCGCCGTCACGTTGGTGATAGCGGCGCCGACACCGTACTTCTTCATCTGATGACACGTCCCGCTGAGTCCACAGACCTGCTGACCCCGGCCATGCGCCAGGCTTTTCACCTCACAAAAAACGCACCATGAAACGACAAAATTTCCGATTCTTCCACCGCTTGCGCGTGCGCTGGGCCGAGGTGGACATGCAAAAAATAGTCTTCAACGCGCACTACCTGATGTACTTTGACACGGCGGTGGCCGACTACTGGCGCGCGCTGGCCCTGCCTTACGAAGAAGCCATGCACCAGCTAGGCGGCGACCTGTATGTGAAGAAGGCCACGGTCGAATACCACGGCTCGGCGCGGTATGACGACCAGATCGACATTGGCCTGAAGTGCGCGCGCATCGGCAACTCGTCGATGGTGTTCACCGGCGCCATCTTCCGGGGCGATGCGCTTTTGATCACCTGTGAGCTGGTTTACGTGTTTGCCGATCCGGCGACGCAGACCTCGCGGTCCGTGCCAGACGACTTGAGAAAAATCCTGACCGGCTTTGAGGCGGGCGATGCCATGGTCAGTATCAAAACCGGATCATGGGCCGAGCTGGGCACGCATGCCGCCGCCATCCGCACCGAGGTGTTTGTGCAGGAGCAGGGCATTCCCATGGACATGGAATGGGACGAGGCCGACGCCACCGCCATTCACGCTGTCGCCTACAACGGCCTGGGTCAGCCGATTGCTACCGGCCGCTTGCTGCAACACGCACCAGGCACCGGAAAAATCGGCCGCATGGCCGTCAACCGCGTGTTGCGTGGAGCCAGCCTGGGGCGCGAGCTGCTTGAGGTATTGATGGCCCAAGCCGCGCAGCGCGGCGACACCGAAGTGCTGCTGCACGCACAGCGCAGCGCAGAGGGCTTTTACGCCCGACTCGGCTTTGCGCCGCGCGGCGAAGCTTTTGAAGAGGTGGAGATTGCCCACATCGAGATGGTGCGAACCCTGCGCGGCTCCTAGGACCAGCGCAGCCGGACCTTTTGCCTGCCGGGCACGTCGTCCGCGCGGTGCGCGTGCGTGACCTCCTGCACCGCGAGGTCCCAGCCCTTTGAATCGGCAGAAGCCACCAGCACCGTACTGCAACGCGTGCCGTAGCCGTGTTCCGGAAAATCCACGAACGCACTCGACAGCGCTTCCTCCAGCGCCAGCGGCACGCCAGTGCAGGGCAAGTCCTTGCGGTCGGCGCGGCGCCTGTCCCTGAGGGCTGTCATCAGTTCCTGCTCCAGAGCGTCCTCGCTGGAGGCCGTTAGCGCAGAGTGCAAAGCTTTTTTCAGGCCCAGGGTTTTGGGCCAGGGCGTGTCGAGTGCGCCGTTGGACAGGCCATAGATACCTGGCGCGAGCGCGCGCGATTCGAGACCGGGGCCGGGCTTGTTGCTGAGCCATTGCCAGGCGCGGCTTTTGAAGTCACCGAGCACGAGGTTGAAGCCGCCGTAAGCTTCAGGCTCAATCTGCGCCATGAAGCTGGCCGCGTCGGTATCGCTGTCCAGCCAGCGTGTGACCAGTTCGCCGCGCGACTTGTCGCCGGTCAGCGAGGCCGGGCCACGCACATTGGTCAGCATCGCGATCCGACCGGCAGCCGTCAGACCCAGCCAGGTGCCGCCGGCGCGGATATCGCGGCCCGAAATGATTTCTGCGTCGGCATCGCTTTGCCAGCGTGTGAGGGGCAGGGTGGGGCGGTCCAGGAACTCATCGCGGTTCGCGGCCACCAGCAGCGGCCAGCGCGCGGAGGCGCCGATGGCAAAAGCAATCAAACACATGCCGGTCTAAATATCTTCGAGCAGCGGATACGGCAGCGGAAGCAGCGACAACGCCAGTCCGCCGGAACTGCCCAAGGTCAAGCGCCCGCCTTCGGCATCGGCCGCAGCCGAGGTCTGCATGGACACGATGGCGTCGAAACCGCCGCCAGGACGCGGCGCGCAAGCGGCCACCAGGCCGCAGGGCTGTTCAGCGTCAAGTGCATGAAACAGCTCCTGGCCGACCACTGGCTCGCCCTCCATGTGCGCCAGGTAAGCCCGGCGTTTAAGCGTGCCTCGGAACTGGCTGCGTGCCACGATTTCCTGGCCGGGGTAACAGCCCTTCTTGAAATTCACGCCACCCACCGATTCGTAATTCAGCATCTGAGGCACAAAGGCTTCAAAAATCGGCTGGGTGATCATCGCGATGCCCGATTGAACATCCAGCCAATGCCATTGCGCCAACGGCAAGGCGTCACCAGTGGGAACCGGCGTACCGGCAGGTGCACACCACAAAGCGCGCGGCTGGCCGTTGCCGGGGTAGAGGAACACCACATTTGCAGCATCAATATCGGCCTTGACCCATGCCGGATGGGCACCAACCGCTATTGATTCGATAGCGCTTCCAGCCAGCCCGAAGAGGGCGTAATCGGCCGTCGCGTCGCTGAGTTTGGCCTTGGCGCGCAGCACAAACATCGACAGGCGCTTGAGCGTCGTCGCCAGGATGTCCTGGCTGCAAACCATCAGGATCTCGTTCGGGCTGCGTTTGAAGACGATAAAGCTGGCCTGCATGCGGCCCTTGGCGTTGCAGAAGGCCGCCAGCCGCGCTTCGGACAAACCAAGCAGCGCCACATCCTGCGTCAACTGGCCTTGCAGAAATTTGACGGCTTCCTCGCCGGCCACGCGGATCACGCCGAGATGGCTCAGTCCGGCAACCCCGGAAAAGATGGAAACAACAGGCAACGCATTGAATGGGGTCTTCATGAGCTGAATTATCATGGACCCATCGTTTTCAGGAAGGCAACAGGGTTGTGCGTCGTTTTTTAATGAGTTTGCTGGTGGTCATGTTTCTCGCCGGCCTATTGGTGTTTGGTGCGGCGGGTTGGTGGCTGTTCGAGCCCCTCAAGCTGCAGCCACTGCCTGGCAGCGCTGTGGTGGACCTCGAAATCGAGCCTGGCACGCCGGCACAGCGCGTGGCCGACTCCGTCGCCTCCAGCGGCGTGGCTGTCGAGCCGACCTTGCTTTACGCCTGGTTCCGTCTGTCCGGCCAGGCCCGCCAGATCAAGGCCGGCAGCTACGAGATCACCCCCGGCACCACCCCGCGCAGCTTGCTGAGCATGCTGGTGCGCGGCGAGGAAAGCCTCAAAAGTGTGGTCATCGTCGAAGGCTGGAATTTTCGCCAGGTGCGTGCGGCGCTGCAAAAGGCCGAGGCGCTCAAACCCGACAGCATGGGCCTGAGTCAGGAGGCCATCATGGCGCAGCTGGGCAAGCCGGGTGTCCACCCCGAGGGCCGCTTTTTCCCAGACACCTACACCTACGCCAAGGGCTCCAGCGACCTGGCCGTGCTCAAACGCGCGGCGCGGGCGATGGAGCGGCGGCTTGAAGCCGCCTGGGCACTGCGCGACGCGGGCACACCGCTGAAAACACCGGACGACGCCCTCATCCTGGCCAGCATCATCGAAAAGGAAACTGGCAAACCCGCAGACCGGCCCGAAATCGGCGGCGTGTTTAGCAACCGACTGCGCATCGGCATGCTGCTGCAGACCGACCCGACCGTGATTTACGGCCTGGGCGAGCAGTTCGACGGTAATCTGCGCCGGCGCGACCTGCAGGCCGACACACCTTACAACACCTACACCCGCGGTGGTCTGCCGCCCACGCCTATCGCCATGCCCGGCAAGGCGTCGCTGTTGGCGGCCGTCAAACCGGCGACGACCAAGGCCCTGTATTTTGTGGCGCGCGGCGACGGCAGCAGCCAGTTCAGCAGCAGCCTGGACGAGCACAACCGCGCCGTCAACAAATACCAACGCTGAATATGGCCCCCACGCTCCGCACTGACGCGTCGTCGCTACACCTTGCAGGCCGCCGCTCGCCTGAGGCTTCGCTTCTGTCACCCGGCAAAGCCGGTTCTGTTGCCCCGGCTGATTGGGAGGGTACCCCCACGCGTGTCTCTCCTGGTCTTTTCATCAGCTTCGAAGGCATAGACGGCGCGGGTAAGTCCACCCACATCGCCGCGCTGGCCGACGCATTCAAGGCACGGGGCAGGGCCGTCACCCTGAGCCGCGAGCCGGGCGGCACGCCACTGGCCGAGAAGCTGCGCACGCTGATCCTCAACGACGTGATGGACCCGCTGACCGAAGCGCTGCTGATTTTTGCGGCACGGCGCGACCATTTGACGACCGTGATCGCGCCAGCGCTGGCGCGCGGTGACGTGGTTTTGTGCGACCGTTTCACTGACGCCACCTTTGCCTATCAGGGCGGCGGTCGCGGTTTCGACCTCGAAGTGCTATCAAAACTGGAGCTGTGGGCCCAGGCAGCACAAGGGCTGGGGCCCAATTTTGTTCATGAACTGGGTAAAAAAGGCGCCGCCCCTGCGATTGTCCAGCCGGACCTGACGGTCTGGTTCGACCTGGCGCCCGAGGAAGCCGCGCAGCGCCTGGCCGGCGCCCGTGTGCCGGACAAGTTCGAGGCCCAGTCGGTTGAATTTTTCCGCCGGGTGGCCCAGGGCTACGCCGACCGCATGGCGCAGGACCCGGCGCGTTTTGCCCGCATCAACGCCGCGCGCTCACGCGATGAGGTCTGGCACGCGGTCTACCAGGTCTTCGCCGACAAGGGCTGGCTGCCATGAGCGACATCAGCGACGAGGCAGTGAACGCGAACCCGCCCCTGGCGCCCTGGCTGCAAACCCAGTTGCGCACCCTGCTGGCTCAGCGCGGCCACGCCTGGTTGCTCAGCGGTCCGTCCGGCCTGGGCCAGTTCGACCTGGCGCTGGCGCTGGCGCGCGCCTGGCTGTGCGAGCAGCCCACAGCCGACGGCGCCTGCGGTGTCTGCGGCAGTTGTCATGCGATTGCCGTGCACACCCATGCCGACCTGTGTTTGCTGATGCCCGAAACCCTGTCGCTTGCGCTGGGCTGGCCGCTGGACGAAAAAACCCAGGACGACCTGGACGCCAAAAAACGCAAGCCGAGCAAGGAAATCAAGGTCGATGCGGCGCGCGAAGCAGTCAGTTTTACCCAGTTCACGCGATCACGCGGAACCACCAAGGTGGTGCTGGTATATCCGGCCGAGCGCATGAACACGATCACCGCCAACACCCTGCTGAAAACGCTGGAAGAACCGCCCGGCGCGGTGCAGTTCATTCTGGCGACCGAAGCCGCGCACCAGTTGCTGCCGACCATTCGCAGCCGTTGCCAGGGCCATACCATGCACTGGCCGGTTTTTGACGAAGCCCTGGCCTGGTTGTCGGAACAGGCCCAAGGCGAAGGCAAGGCGGGAGCCCGGCCAGCAGCCGCCGATCTGCAAACTCTGCTGGCCGCCGCGGGTGGCCGTCCTGCTGACGCACTCGAACGCCTGCGCGCCGGGCCCAGCAGCACCAGCGCCCAGCACTGGCAGGCCCTGCCCAAAGCCATGGCGCGTGGCGATGTCAGTGCGCTGTCCGACATGGCGCCAGCGCAGGCGGTCGATGCGCTGCAGAAGCTGTGCCACGACGTGCTGGCAGTCAAGGCCGGCGCGCAACCCCGGTTTTTCAGGGTCGCAGACCTGCCGGGCGGCAAAGCCGGTGGCCCTGGTTTCATGGCGCTGGGGACGTGGTCCAAAGAGCTGGCTGCCACCGCCCGCACTGTCGAACACCCCTACAACCCGGGCCTGATGCTGGAAACCCTCGCCAGCCGGGCGCGCCAGGCGCTGGCCGCCAAATAGGCGCGCTTTTGCTGACAACACAGTTCCCTAACCGATAAACTAGCAGCATGAGTTCATTGCCACCCGCCAGCACGGCCGGGCCCAGCGCCCCGCGGCCCAGTGTCATCCAGCTAGCCATCAAGGAAAAAGCAGCGCTGTACGCCGCCTACATTCCGCTGTTCACCGAAGGCGGTGTGTTTATTCCGTCTGCGCGCGACTACAAGCTCGGCGACGACATCTATGTGCTGCTGACCCTGCCGGACGATATCCAGCGCTACCCGGTGGCCGGCAAGGTGGCCTGGGTGACACCGGCTCGGGCCTCGGGCAACCGCACCCAAGGCGTGGGCGTGCGTTTCCCGAACGACGAAAAATCGCGCCTGCTCAAGATCAAGATCGAGGAAATCCTTGGCGCGCACCTGGCGTCCGACCGGCCGACCCAGACCATTTAGGCGCGCGATTGCGCCGTCGGTCGCGCTACTCTTTTAATAGCTGCTTACGCCCACCAGACATGGGCTGTAGGCCAATTCAATATATAAATCTCGACTCCGATGTTCACCGATTCCCATTGCCATCTGAGCTTTCCCGAGCTTCAGGCCCAGTTGCCGCAGATCCGCGAAGCCATGGCCCAGGCCCAGGTCGACCGTGCCCTGTGCATCTGCACCACGCTCGAAGAGTTTGCATCCGTTCACATGCTGGCTACGACCTATGACAATTTCTGGTGCAGCGTCGGCGTCCATCCGGACAACGAAGGGGTGACCGAACCCAGCCTGGACGACCTGGTGCGGCGCGCGGCCTTGCCCAAAGTGGTCGCCATCGGCGAAACCGGACTGGACTACTACCGCCTCGGGGAGCGCACCGTCGCCGACATGGCATGGCAGCGTGAACGCTTTCGCACCCATATCCGCGCAGCGCGCCAGACGGGCAAACCGCTGGTGATCCACACTCGCAGCGCCTCGGTCGATACGCTGGCGATCCTGAAGGAAGAGGGCAAAACGGCCGATGGAGCAGGGCGGGCCGGCGGGGTGTTTCACTGCTTCACTGAAACCGCCGAGGTGGCCCGGGCGGCGCTAGACCTCGGCTTTTACATTTCGTTTTCCGGCATCCTGACCTTCAAGAATGCCGCCGATTTGCGCGAAGTCGCCCGTTTTGTGCCGCTGGACCGGACCCTGATCGAGACCGACAGCCCCTACCTGGCGCCCATGCCTTATCGCGGCAAAACCAACAACCCGTCCTATGTGCCCTATGTGGCCAAACAAGTGGCCGAGCTCAAGCAGGTGTCTGTGGAAACCATCGCCGAGGCCACCAGCCGCAATTTCGAGCACCTGTTTTTCGGGGTTATGTCATGAAAAATTACTTCTCAAACTACATTAAAAATGCAGTCTATCTAATTGTTTTTTCTGGATATGTTTCAGCTTTCGCCGGTTCTTATGAAGACTTCTTCGTGGCTATCAAGCAGGACGATGCAGCCGTGATCCGGCAACTGCTGGGACGTGGCTTCGATCCCAACACCATCGATCCCAAGGGCCAAAATGGGCTGTATCTTGCGCTGCAGGAGCCGTCGCCAAAAGTGACACAGGTTCTGGCCGAGTGGCCAAAAACCGATGTCAACCTGCTCAACGCCCAGGGCGAAAGCGTGCTGATGATTGCGGCTCTCAAGGGCAATGTGGAGGCTGCCGCCAGCCTGGTCAAACGCGATGCCGACGTCAACAAGACCGGCTGGGCGCCGCTGCACTACGCGGCCACCAGCGGCAGCCTGGCGATCCTGAGCCTGCTGCTGGACAATCATGCCTACATTGACGCCGAATCGCCGAACGGCTCGACGCCGCTGATGATGGCCGCGATGTACGGCACGCCGCAGGCCGTCAAGCTGTTGGTGGATGCTGGCGCCGATCCTTTGCTGAAAAACCAGCAAGGCCTGACCGCCATCGATTTCGCCCGCCGCGCCAGCCGCACAGAGTCCGTCGATTTGCTGGCCGCCGCCATCCGCAGCAAGCAGGCCACCGGCAAGTGGTAGCTGGCCGGACCGTCTGTGTTTGTCGGCCACGGCTGGGATCCAATGGGTCTGGATTTGATTATTTATTAGATTCCACGATGTATATTATGTTAATTAATAATCAGATCACGATCAGGCGTCGCTCTGTGTCTGGCCTTATCGAGGGTCGGCAGGGATTCATGTAAAAACCCGCAGAAACAGGCTTAAGTCCCTGTCATCATTGATTTTTTTGTCCCTTCTTAGCTGATTGACGCCTTCTGGCGTCGCGCGCCTCCTTCCCGACGTTGCGCGAGCAAATGCTGGCGAGCCAGTTCCGAGATCCGGTCCAATCTCGCCTTCAAGTCGTCGGTCCCGAGGGTGCAAGCGATGGGCTCTGTGCTGTTCACGAGTTTTCCTTGGATTTGGGGGAGGAAGAGCAGCCGCAGCCGCTTCCTGCCGGAGCAGGCGAGGCTGCAGCAGTGCCGGAAGGTGCTGCGCATGCAGTGGTGGCTTTGCGCTTTCGTTGCCACCAAATACCACCGCCCACCAGGACGGCAGCGACCAATCCCATTGCGGCCGTCGCCACTTCGCTGCCGAGGTTGAGGCCGTCCCAATCAATGCTGACGAGTCCCGCGACGGACAGGCCGCTGAGCAGCGGGATCGCCAGTGGGATGGTGCAGCAGGCGGCGCAGGCGCCGACCACGCCCAGGGTCGCCAATGCAGGTTTTTTCATTCGAGGTCCTTTAGCAATGCCGGGATCAATCCGGTACACTGACTCTAAAACCTCAAGTAACTTGAGATGCAAGGACTATCGATGAATAACCTACAGAACTCAGGGCAATTGACCATTGGCGCACTTGCACAGCGCACCGGTTTCAATGTCTCTGCCATCCGGTATTACGAGGAAGTCGGGTTGATTCCGGAGGCAATGCGCCGCCCTAGCGGCCACCGCGTCTACTCCCCCGAAGTTCAGGAGGTGCTCACGCTGGTGAAGCATTGCAGGGATTTCGGGTTTTCGATTGAGGAGACACGCGCGATGGTGTCGCTGTCTACCAGCAATGACCGCGACTGCGCCGAGACGCGCGAAATCGCGCAGACGCACCTGAATACCGTCAGGTTCAAACTTGCGGAGCTGCAGAATCTGGAGCGCAGTCTCTCCAAGTTCGTTCAGGCGTACACTGACCAATGTGTTGGCGGGCCGGCGCCGAAGTGCTCGATTCTGAAAGATCTCTCGGTCGCTGATTCCAAGCTGGCCGCTCCAGTTGGATGCTGCGGCTAGCCGCTCACTTCCCCACCAATTCCTCACAACCACATGCAGCAACTCCGCGATTCCCTCGAAAGCCGCCAGATTTCCATCTACTTTGTGACGGTAGTCGTGGCTGCGATCATCGCGATCATGGTCGCACCAGCGACCACGGTCCTGGAAGTGGCGGTCAATCCGGCCCTCGCTTTCATGCTGTTCGTGACGTTTCTCCAAGTTCCCATCGCCGAACTCAAGAGGTCTTTCGGTAACGCGCGCTTTCTCGGAGCTCTTCTCGTCACGAATTTCGTTTTCATCCCGCTCCTTGCCGCACTGCTGCTGATATTCGGCCCCGCTGACCCCCTGGTTCGTCTGGGAGTGCTGCTGGTGCTGCTCACGCCCTGCATCGACTACGTCGTCACCTTCTCCCACCTTGGCCGGGCGGACGCGCGCGCATTGCTGGCGGCGACTCCCATGCTTTTGATTGTTCAAATGCTCCTGCTTCCGGCATACCTGACGGTCTTCCTTGGGGAGAGTGCGAGCGGCCTGGTGCAGATGGGGCCGTTTGTCCATGCCTTTGTGTGGCTGATCGCGATACCGTTGCTGCTCGCAGCTTTCGTCCAGGTGTGGGCTTCTCGCCATGCAGCAGGCGCGAAGACGGCTGCGGTTCTGGGGGTTTTGCCAGTGCCCGCAACAGCGCTGGTGCTTTTCGTCGTGATCGCCGCTGTCGTTCCGCAGATCGGACCTGCATTGGAGATCGTGCTTCGCGTGGCGCCCTTGTACCTCGCATTTGCCGTGCTTGCGCCAATGGTCGGCTGGTTAGTCGCGCGAGCCTTTCGGCTGGAGACTACTCTGGCCCGTTCGGTCGCCTTCAGCGCGGGGACTCGAAACTCCCTGGTTGTGTTGCCCCTGGCGCTTTCAGTTCCAGGTGCGATCCCCGTACTGCCAGCAGTGATCGTCGCGCAGACGCTGGTTGAGTTGATGGCCGAGCTGGTTTACGTGCGGGTCATGCCGAAGTTGAGAGCGAGACAAGCTTAAGCTTTGGACCGCCAGCGGGGCCTTTTGCATTCCACGGCTTGAATTGACGTCTCGGGACTGAGAGAGCATTTTCCAACTCCTCTATGCCTCCATCGGGATGATGGTGGCGTCGAAGTTCAAAGGACCGATCTTGCGCCGGAAGTCCAGCGTGTAGTCCCCAAAGCGATTGATGTGCGCCGTCCGAAACGGCGCCAGGCCTGCCAGGATCTCCAACGTGATCTCCGTCCCCTCGTCGCGAAGCTCCTGCAGAACCCGCGTCATGCCGACCACGTTGTGCAGAATGATCATGTTGGCCACCAGGTGGTTGTACTTGATCACCTTGCGTTGCTCATGCCGGATGTTCTCGGCAATGATCCCCTCTCCCCCAAAAAATGACCACTGGGCAAACCCGTTGAACTGCTCACTCTTATTGGTTTCGGCATGGATCACCTTGCGCAGCCCGACATCGCCGATGTAGCTCAGCAGGAACATGGTCCGGATGACCTTGCCGAGTTCCACAAACGCGAAATACAGCTTGTTCTTGCGGCTGTAGGTGCCTAGCCGGCGCAGGATGGCCGACGGCGTGATCTTGCCGGTCTTGATGGAAACCGCCACCCGAAGCATTGCCGGCAAATGCAATTCAATCAGCCGCCAGTCGATCACGTCGCTGAACAGTGCATTGATGTTTCGGTAAGCATTGCCCGGCTCCGGGCGATGGAATTTAAGGTCCTGGATACCCCGGATGCGCGGCATGAGCTGGATGCCCAGGAGGTGCGCCAGCGCGAAGACCGGGTAACTCTGGGCCTGCGTGTCCCCATGGATCGTGTCCGGCCGGATGTCCGATTCGTTGGTCATCAGCCCATCCAGGATGTGGATGCCCTCATAGGTGCCGCAGGAAATGAAATGGCTGAACAGCGCGATGAACTTGTCGGACACATGGTAGTAGCCGATGCCGCCGTACCCGCCATAGCGAATATGGTGCTCCGACAGCAAGTTTTGCTCGTAAAGATTCCACTTGGTGCCGTCGGCCGATGCGTGCTTGCCGGTGCCCCAGTAGCCTGGCAGTTCAAACTTGTTGTACGCGTTGATCACCTTGACGATGGCCTTATCCAGAAGGTCCTCGCTGACGTATTTCAGATTCAGCCAGGAAATCTGCCGGCGGCTCAACCCTTTGATGGATTTGGCGGTCTGCACCGGCCCCAGGTTGCAGCCGTAGCAAAACAGCGTCGTGATGACGCGCATGCGCAGGTCCTCCAGGCGGCTGTCCGTCCCGGCCAGCGGCCGGAACAGCTTGTGCAGATCCAGCCAGCGCTCGGTGTCGATCATGACATCCACGATGCTCGCCGCCTCCATGCGCTCGGTGATCAGCGCGTCGATCCGCGCGGCCGCCTCGACGATTTCTGAGCGCGGCGGTTTCCGCAGGATCAGGCGGCCGTCGACGATCTCGGCATGGGCGTTTTCCGGAAAAGTGGCGTCGATGTCCCGGGCCCGCTGAGCCATGGCCGATTTGAGCATTGCCACAAAGATGCTGGGATCTGTCTCGATGCCGGTGACCTGTCCATAGTCGCCCACCTCTTTTTCAAAGGTCTCGTCATCGACCAGCTGCTCGCGGTAGTCGTCATAGCGCTCGCCGTACTTGATGAAGAGATCGCCCGACTTCAGGTCGTCCTTGACCGCATGCATGACCGCCAGCTCAAAATACCGGCGGTGTACAGCCTCCGCCCGGCCCTTGCCTGACGGCCTGACCAGCACCAACTTCTTCCACTGAGCTGACATCCAGCGGAGATCCTTGTCTTCCCTCAGGCCCAGCATGTCCAACAGGACAATGTCCGAACGGTTATCGCGCAGCCTGTAAAGGGCCTCGATCAGCCGCTCCACCACCTGGTCCTCGCTACTGGCCTTGGGTGAGGCGATGCCGATGCAGTTGAGCAGCTGGGCCCGGACCATCTTGTAGGGCTGCAGCAGGAAAGGCAGGTGGTTCCGGCCGGCATAGGCCAGATGCTGCTCGCATTCGTTCAGCAGCTCGTCCACGTCGGCCACCAGGGTCGTGCCGATGGCGTCCACGCGCTGGGTGTCCGTCCCCTCCAGCTGGTAAGCGCTCAGGATGTCTTTGAGCTGGCCAACCAGCATGTCGGTTTTCTGGACCCGATCCTGCTGGAAGGAGAGCAGTTTCTGTCTGGCATTGTTTTCCAGGTTCTGCATGAGGCGAATAAACAGGTCCGCGGCATCATCCAGCGACTGGGCATGCTGCGCCCGGATGAAGATCACCGCCAGGGCGTACCGCTTTTGCGGTTTGAGCTCGGCCATCTCGGTCGCATTGAGGGCGCGCGCCAGGTGCCGGAACTGTTTGAGCTTGGGCACCGGCACGTCGGGTTTAGGAAGCTGCTCCACCAGGTACTGCAAGCGCCGGATGTGCTGGATGTAGGTGCGCGTTTCCTTGTTGGTCGGCCGCTTGGGTTCGCGCTTGAGCATTTGCCAGGGAGAAATCGACTCGCCCGTGGCGGTTTTAAGCAAACTGTCGATCAAGGCCCGCGTATGGGTTGTCAGCTGGTTGGTAATTGCGGAGAAATACCGGTTATTGCTCTTTTCCCGGGCCCGAAACGCCATCCGGTCCAGCGTCGAGAAGGCAGGCAGCTCGTAGCGATGGTGGACCAGCTCCTCCAGCATCACGTTGATGATGTCGGCCACCGCGTGTTTGGTCTCGGCCGCCGTGTCGGCCACGACCTCCAGCCAAGCGTGGCCTGCCGGGTTCAGGGGTTTGACATTGAGGTGCCGGCGCAAAGCCGTGAAAAGCGCCGTCCGCGAGCCTGAGGCCTCGAAGCGCTTGAGGTCCGCCGCCGTGGGCGTCCGAACCACGCCTACCTGCTGCGCAATGTGCTCCCGGATCACTGGCGGCACCTCGGCCAAGGGGATGAAATAGCCCAGGCGCTGGAAGACCTTCAGGTGGATCAGCGCCGCCATGCGCGGCAAGGCGTGCTTGCCGATGCCGGCAGCCAGGCGTTGCTCATCCTCGGTCGGCGTGTAAAGCTCCGCCAACTCTCGGGGTGTCGGATCGGGTTTCAGGCTTGGATAGGCCGTCTCATGGAGCGTGGTCATTCGCGGGGACTACCCCGCCTGGCGGCTTTGCTACCCATCGCCTCAATCCCAATAGGTGTCGGTGGCGGGTTCGTGAAACGAGGTTTCCAGCAGGCACTGGTTGTCCTCGGCGATGCGGTACATATCATCCAGCAGCGTGGCGATCACCTCGTCCAGCAAGTCGCGGGACAGGTAGGGAACCGCCAGCTCGTAGAGCGTGCCCTCGGTGTTCAGGCGTTGCATGGCAAAACGCTCGAAGCAGGTCTGTTCGATCAGCCGGTGGCCGCGGGCCAGGCCGCGCGACTGCTTGCTGAAGCGGGCCAGCACCATCGTGACGCGCAGGACCGCCACGGTCGTCGTCCCTTCGGCCTGTTCGGTCAGCAGCAACAAAGGCGGCGGTGGCTGCGAAACTGCCGGAGCCAGGGCTGGCAGGCCCTGCTCGAAGCGGGCTTGCAGGCTAGCGTCCGTCGCATCCAGGTAGCGCATGGCCGATTTGACGTCCTTCCAGCCGACGTATTCCATCAGCTCCTTGATGTCCCAGCCGCTGGCGCGGGCCCAGCCGGCAAAGCCGCGGCGCATGGAGTGGCTGCTGTAGTCCTCGGGCGACTCGACACCGGCTTCGGCGAACAGGCTCCGCAGCAAGGGAATCAGGCTGTTGGCATGCAGGCTTTCGTCGGCGACATGGCCCCAACGGTCGATCTTGCGGAACACCGGACCCTCGGTCAAACCGGCCAGGCTGACCCACGCATTGAAGGCGGTCACGGGACACAGACGGGACAAGGCTGGGCAATGGTAGATCCGGCCCTGCAGCTGCCTGTCGCCTTTGCTGCGGCCCAGGTAGCAGGCCATACCCTGGCCGGGGGTGACTTCGGTGTTTTCAACGCGCAGGTTGACGAGTTCATCGGAGCGAAAGCCGCGCCAAAACCCCAGCAGCATCAAGCTGCGGTCGCGTGTATGGCGCAGTAAGGCCGGCCGGTCGCCGGAGCGTTGGGCGTTGCCGATGGCGGCATCGAGCCACTGGTCGACCTGCTGGAGCATCGCCAGTTCCAGGGGCCGCGCGCGCTTTTCTGGCACCGCGTGAATTGAGCGAATGCCTTTGAGGACTTGGCGCACCAAGGGCGACTTGGTAGGGTCTGCAAAACCTTGGTCAGTATGCCAACGGGACAGCGCTGCCAGCCTCTGGCGAAGGGTGTTGATGGCCAGTGAGCTCGCATGGTCGGCCAAATAGCGGGAGATGGCGTCAGCGGTGGAAGGCAGCAGGCCTTTCCACTCGATCTCGAAATGGCGAATGGCGGATGCGTAACTCCGGCGCGTGTTGTCGCGCTCGGCCGCCTCAATATATTGGGCAAGACGGTTCATGTCATTGTTTGGGCGTGCTTTTCTCAAACAGCCTCAAGGTGAAGATATTTGACATCTGCGGGGAGGTAGAGACTTTGAGCGAGATTACATGATTTGGCACGGCCCTGAAGACAATCTTGCGTGTCATACGCCGCGGTATAGGCGCGGAATCATGGAGTGGTGTCAGGCTCGGTAATAAAGCCAATCTTGCGCAGTCCGGAGACTTGGGCCGCCGCCATGGCCTGGGCCACACGTTCATAACGCACGGCCTTGTCGCCGCGGATGTGCAACTCGGGCTGCGGGTTCTGCGCAGCGGCCGCCTGCATGCGTGGGGCCAGTTCCCTGTCTTCTATCGGTGCTTCGTTGATGTAGTAGGTGCCCTGGGCGTCCACCGTCAGGCGCACGGTTTCGGGCTTGGTGTCCTGCGCCTCGTTGGTCGCGCGCGGCAAGTCGATGTTGACCGCGTGTTTCATCACCGGCACGGTGATGATGAAGATGATCAGCAAGACCAGCATCACGTCCACCAAAGGCGTCATGTTGATCTCGTTCATGACATCGTCGGTGTCGTCCTGTGTTCCAAAAGCCATGGTGAGGTCCTGTTCAGTTTCGGTGTCAGGCTTTTTTCATCGGAACAACTTTGGCCTGGGCGCCGTTACTGACGCGGGCACCGGTGACAAAGTAGGCATGCAGGTCATGCGCGAAGCGGTTGAGCTTTTGCAATACGCCCTTGTTGCCGCGCACCAGCGCGTTGTATCCGAGCACGGCCGGAATCGCCACGGCCAGGCCCAGCGCGGTCATGATCAGCGCCTCGCCGATCGGGCCGGCCACCTTGTCGATGGTCGCCTGGCCGGCCGTGCCTATGGCCAGCAGCGCGTGGTAAATGCCCCAGACCGTGCCGAACAGGCCGATGAAGGGCGCGGTCGAGCCGACCGAGGCTAGGATCGCCAGGCCCGACTGCAGGCGCGAGGTGAACTCGTCGATGGTGTTACGCAGGCTGCGCGTGACCCAGTCGCTGACATCTAGCGCATCATGCAGGTGCGCCTTGGTATTGCGGTGGTGGGCGGTGGCCTCGCGGCCTTCGATGGCGAGCTGGCGGAAAGGATTGGCCGGGTCGCTGCCCAGCTTGGCCAGGCCGGCGGCGAAGTCCTCGCTGTGCCAGAAGTCCTCCGCACCGCGCGCGATCTTTTTGTATTTGAGAACGTCCAGCGTCTTGATGATGATGACCATCCAGGACGCCAGCGACATGCCGATCAGCAGGACCGCCACCGCTTTGGTGACGAAATCGCCCTGCGTCCAGACGTTCATCAGGCCAAATTGTGAATTCATTTATTACTCCAGAACAAAATTAATCGGGGCCTTCAGCAGGTACTCGGTGTTGCCATCGGTACCGGCGCGGCGGAAAGGGGTGACCTGCGAACCCATCACGGCCTCATAGGCGGCGCGGTCCAGACGCTCGAAGCCGCTGGACTTGAACACACTGGCGCGCACGGCGCGGCCGGCGGCGTTGTAATACACGGCGATCACCACCACGCCGGCTTCACCGCTGCGCTTGCTCAGCGACGGATAAACCACCCGCGGCGCACGGATGTACTCGGTCTCGCCCTGGGTCACTTCGACCAGACGCGGCGGCGCGGGTGGAGCCGGGGGTGCGGGCGCAGGCGCAGGCGGCGCGGGGACGGGTGGCGCAGGCGGCTGCGGTTCGACCACCCCAGTGGGCGCATTCGGCGCCGGTGTCGGCACCGGCTCGCGCACGGCCACCGGCATGGGCGGCGGCCGGGGCACCTTGGGTGCCGCTTTGGGCGGCGGTGGTGGAGGGGGCGGCGCCACCTTGGGCGGCTCGATTTCGATGATGCGGGTCAGGATTTCCGCCGGTACCACGATCTCAGCCGCGCGGCGCAGCAGGCCGTTTTGCATGGCCCACAGCACTGCCACGTGAAAGACCACCACGCTGGCGGCGATCACGAGATTGCGGTTGAAGGGTTTAGTCACTGTGGTCTCGGCAGTGAAGGACGTGGTCGAGGTCGGAGGGGATAGAGCCTTCATGAGAATCTGGGGGCTGTTCGCACACCCGCCGCATTTGCAATAAGCTTCTGTAAATATTCATCCCCCCGCCGCCGATGAACGGTTGACCTGCTCCTGCCTAAGCTCTTCACGCCTCCGCGATGCATTGCGCCAGTCCTTTGAGCAGTAAGTCCTTGGGCAAATCCCTGCCGATGAATACCATTTTTGAAGTGCGCTGCTCATTTGGCTTCCAGGCTGGGCCGGTGTCGGCTCCCATCAGCATGTGCACACCCTGAAAAACAATGCAGTTTGGGTCATTCGCGACGTTGAGAATGCCCTTGTAACGCATCATCTGCGCGCCATAAACCTGCACCATGCCCCCGAGCATGTCTTCGAGTTTTTCCAGATCCAGCGGTTGATCTTCCCGAAAAACAAAAGAGGTGACATCGTCATCGTGCTCGTGCGAAACGTCGTTCAGGAAGTCGGGTTCGATGTCCAGAATGGCATTTAGGTTAAAACCGCGGATATCCAGCAGGTCATCGACTGCTGCCACGCCGTTTTTGGACTCGCCGATTTTTGCCCGCGGGTTCATGCGGGCCAGGCGCTGCCGCAAGGCCTGCACATCACTCGCATCAACAAGATCGGTCTTGGTCAGCAGCACGCGATCGGCAAAACCCACTTGTTCCTGCGCTTCGTGGTGTTCGTCAAGTTGCTTCGGCGCGTGTTTGGCATCGACCAGGGTGACAATCGCATCCAGCAGGTAGTTTTGCATGACCTTGTCATCGACAAAAAAGGTTTGCGCCACAGGTGCCGGGTCGGCCAAACCCGTGGTTTCAATCACGATGTGATCGAAACTAAGTTTGCCGCTTTTCCTCTTGTCGGCCAGCTCGCCCAGAATGCGCACCAGGTCCCCGCGCACCGTGCAGCAGATGCAGCCGTTGTTCATCTCGACGATTTGTTCATCGCTGTCCTGCACCAGCAATTCGTTGTCGATGCCGGCCTCACCGAACTCATTTTCGATCACGGCGATCTTGTGGCCGTGCTTTGCTTTGAGGATGTGGTTGAGCAGCGTGGTTTTGCCGCTGCCCAGGAATCCCGTCAGGATGGTGACGGGAACTAGCCCTGAAGATTGGGCCGATGAGGCGGGATTTGGAGACGTCATGACACTGATTCCTTTTTTTCTCAAAATTGGTTCTGGATGCGCTTGTAGCCTTGCACCAGTGTGTTGTTGGTGCGTGCCACGTCTTCGGAAAATTCGGAAGCCTGTGCCGTGACTTTGGCAATGGTGGACAAATCAGTCTGTGGGCCGATGCGTTCGCTTGAAGGTACGTGGAAACTGGGCGGCAGGTGGCATCCGTCGAGCACCGCGTTGTGGCGCACCACGCACCCCGTGGCCACAGTGCAGTTGAACAATACGCTGTTGAACCCAATAAAGACTCCATGGCCGACGGTGCAGGGTCCGTGCACGATGGCCCGATGGGCGATCGAGGTTCGCTGGCCCATCGTCACAGCGGCTCCTGATTTGGAGTGGATGACTACACCGTCCTGGATAGTTGAGTGGGGACCGATGCGAATCGGCTGCATCTCCCCCTGAGCGTCCACTTCATCGGCGCGTATCACGGCGTAGGGGCCGATGAATATGTTTTCTTCCACGATGATTTTTCCGCACAGGATTGCGGTGGGGTCAATGAAGGCGCTCTCGTGCACCTGCGGTAAATCGCCGCTGGGATTTCTTCGGATCATGTGTGCTACAAAACAGTGGGATTCGCCGTGTGGCCGTACACCTGCGCGACGGAAATTTTGGGATGGCTCACAAGCTTAGTTGACATCGCTTGCCTCCCTGGCGGCTTGCTCGAACCAGCCGACAACGCGCTGCCAATGATCTGTTCCATACAACGTAGCGAAGCGCCGGACTTCCTCGCTTTCGGTCTTGCGCAAGGCTGTGAGAGGTCGGCCAAATACGCAGGCGTCAACCCGATAGCGCATTCGACTTCGACGCAATATCGCCATTCGCGGTACGTGGCGGGAATGATGGCGCTCATGCTGGCACCTCTTCTTCAGTGCGTGTCCAGGAGGGAAAAGGGTCATGCAGGGTTTTCCAATGGGCTTTGCCCTTGCGGGTTTCCGTGAAGCTGAGCTGCGCATTTTTTACTGCCTGTTCAATGGCGACGCGGTTCATGTTAGTGCCGATAAAGACGATCTCGTTGATTCGGTCTCCCCAGGGTTCTTGCCAGCGTGCGTCAATCGCCTTGCGCTGCTCTCCCCCCAGTGGCGGCAGTCGGTCACGCGGAGAAGCCGCCCACCACTGGCCGACCGGCTCTACCGTGGCCTGGGTACCCGCGCGCGAATACGAGATCACCCAGTCCGGGCGGCTGGCCAGCCAGACGTAACCTTTGGCGCGCAGCAGGCCTGGAATTTTTGCTTCTGCCAACGCCGCAAAACGCATTGGGTGAAAAGGCTCGCGTGACCGGAGCACAAAGCTGCTGATACCGTACTCCTCGGTTTCGGGTGTGTGTTTGCCCTCCAGCTCTCGCGCCCAACCGGGCATGGCGCTGGCTTTTTCAAGGTCGAATTTGCCGGTGCCCAGAATTTTTTCGAGCGGGACTTGGCCTTTCTGAGCGACGATGATTTCTGCCACAGGATTGAGCGCTTTCACAGCGCCCATGACCGCCAGCAGTTGCTCGGCATTGACGAGGTCGGCCTTGTTAACTACCACCACATCTGCAAACTCGATCTGCTCAGCCAGCAGCGCGGCAAGTGAACGATTGTCTTCGTCGCCAGCCACCTGGCCGCGTTGCGCTAGCAGGTCTGCGCTTGAATAGTCGGCTAGCAGGTTGGCGGCGTCCACCACTGTCACCATGGTGTCGATGCGCGCCGAGTCATTGAGCGAGTCGCCATTCTCGTCGGTGAAGTCGAAGGTGGAGGCGACGGGCAAAGGCTCGCCAATGCCGGTCGATTCGATAAGCAGGTAGTCGAAGCGGCCTTCGGCCGCCAGTTTGCGCACCTCCAGCAGCAGGTCTTCGCGCAGCGTGCAGCAAATGCAGCCGTTGCTCATTTCGACCATTTTTTCTTCGGTGCGCGAGAGGGCCGAACCCGCGTTTTCGGCGCCGCGCTCAAGCAGCGAGGCGTCGATGTTGACTTCGCTCATGTCGTTGACGATAACGGCCACGCGCAAGCCCTCACGGTTGGCCAGCACATGGTTGAGAAGAGTGGTCTTGCCGGCACCCAGGAAGCCGGACAAGACAGTGACGGGAAGGCGATGGGGAGTCATGGAGTTTTCTTTTTTTCTTGGCGTCGATCAATGCGGCAAGAGCTCGCCAATCAGCAAAACCGTGCATAGCCCTAGCGTCAGCAACAGGCCTTGGCTCAGCCAGTCGGCAGGTTGGCGTTTGCGGTGCAGTTCCGGCACCAAGTCGGCCACCGCGATATAGATAAAGCTGGCAGCAGACACCGCCAGCACATAGGGAATGGCGGACTCTGCCTGTTGCAGTGCGGCGTAACCCACCACGCCGCCTGCCACCATCGCCATGCCAGACAGCGCGTTCAGCAGCAAGGAGCGGCGTTTGGTCACGCCGGCGCTGAGCAGCACCATGAAGTCCGACATCTCCTGAGGAATCTCGTGAGCTAGCACTGCTAGTGCAGTGGTCCAACCGAGCACCGGATCGGTGAGGAAAGCCGCAGCAATCAAGACACCGTCAACGAAATTGTGGAGGCCGTCGCCAACCACAATCATTGCCACGCGTGGCGCGTGGCTTGTAAGGCCCTGGGCGTGGCGGTGATCGTGGCGCCACAGCGCCACTTTTTCCAGCATGAAGAAAGCCAGCAGCCCGCCTAGCAGCACCAACCCCGCCTGGGCAGGGTCGAAGCCGAGGTGCATGGCCTCAGGCAACAGGTCGGTGAACGCAAATGTCAGCAACAGCCCAACCGCAAAGGCCACCATCCTGTCTGCAAAACGTGGCAGCCAGGTTAATGCCACAGTGGCGGCCAGCAACACGGAAAGCAGGCCTGCGGCCAAAGTTGCAACCAAGATAAAGAAGAGTGTCATGGGAGAGTGGTGATGGCGCAGTTGCTTTGCAATTGCAACTGTGTTGCGAAATCGGTATATTACTGCAACTTTGTGGCGTTACAGATTTCCCAATTTTTTTCGCTGTCCGGTGAACAAGCCAGTGCCTCAAAGCGCAGCCTTTTTGCTTCAGTGCTCTAGCGGGCCAGCTACAACAGATCACCTACATTCAAAAAATGGTCAAAAAACGATCTTGCCAACCATGTCGGTAGCCACCAGCTCGCTGCCCTCCGTGCGTATCAACGCCAAACGGATGTTGCACAAAAGCTTGATCTTTCTGCACAAGTGGCTAGGCGTCGCACTGGCAGTGCTGCTCCTCATGTGGTTTGCCAGCGGGGTGGTGTTGTATTTCGTGCCGTTTCCCGTGCTCAGCCAAGTCGAGCGGCTTGCAGGATTGCCGGCGCTTCGGCTGCCGCCAGGCTGTTGCCTGACGGCCGCGCAGGCTGCTGGCCAGGCAGGCCTGTCAGCCGGCGAAGCTCGGCTCGGCATGCAGGCCGGTCTACCAGTCTGGCGTGTGCTTGACGGGAGCGGGCCAGACGGTAGACCGCAGTGGCGCGCCCTCGATGCGCGTAACGGACTGTTGCTGCCGCCGCTGCCGGTTGAGGCTGCGGCGGCTCTGGCAGAGGCATTTAGCGGCCAGAAAGCGCTTCACACTGAGGTTTTAGAGCGCGACCAGTGGACGGTGCCGCAAGGCCTTGATCCCTACCGGCCGCTGGTGCGGGTCGAACTTGACGGACCTGGCGGGCTGGAGTTGTATGTTTCGCCGGCCGCGGCCGAGGTGGTGCGCGACACGCGGCGCGCCGAGCGATTCTGGAATTGGCTTGGCGCAGTGCCGCATTGGATTTACTTCACTGAACTGCGCAAGTATCCCAAGACTTGGCACAACCTCATCGTCTGGCTGTCGATTTCGGGTGTCATTCTTTTAGTGACGGGCATAGTGCTAGGTGTCTGGCATCTGTATCTAAACCGTTCGCGCTGGATTCCCTACCAAAAATTCTGGATGCGCTGGCACCACATCAGCGGGCTGGTGGCGGCAATCTTTACATTGACATGGATGTTCTCCGGCCTGTTGTCTATGAATCCATTCGGCGTCTTTTCCGCGCGCGCTGCGTTGCCGGCTGAGCGCAGTGCCTGGGTAGGTGCAAGAGCCGTGGCCCAGCTTGATCCGGCGGCGGCGCTAACCGCAGCACAGGGCTTGCAAGTGCGAGAAATCGATTCCCTTCAAGTGGGAGGGCAGGCCTGGTATCGCCTGCGCGGCGAGGCATCCCATCTGCTGCTGCGCGCAGATGGCACGGAAGACTTGAAAGCTATGACCGCGCTGCCAGACAGTGTGGTCCACGCATCAATGCAGGCGCTACGTCCTGGCGCGATGCAACTAACACGGCTCGACTTCTACGATGATCAGTATTACGCCCGCGAGATCACTAACAACACTCCGTACACTCGCCCGCTCCCGGTCTGGCGCGCGCAGTGGGCTGACGGCGTGGGAATATATGCGGACCCAGGCTCAGGGCGGCTGCTGCTACGCGCCGACACTTCTAACCGCTGGCAAAGGATTCTCTACAACGGTCTGCACAGTTTTGACTTTGCGCCCCTGCTCGCACGTCCTAGGCTGCGCGACACGTTGATTGTGCTGCTATCACTGCTGGGCACCGCCTTGTGCTTTACGTCTTGTGTGATCGCCTGGCGTGTGCTGTTCTCCGCAAAACGCAAGCGCTCCAGCACATCACCTGATGCCGGGCCAAAACCTACGGGGTTGACGAGAAAAAGTTTGATACGGCAGACGATGCTGTTTACAATTGCAACTCGGTTGCGAAAGCGCGGCTAATGCCGGATACCTTGCGTCTTTTTGCTCTCACCGTTTTTTTAAATGTCCAATTCCTTTAACGCCGACGCTTGGGTCGACGCCGCTTTGGCGTCTGCCGGGCTGCGCCGTACGGCGGCAACGCTGGCTTTGGCGCGGTTGTTTGCGCGGGGGGATGAAGCCATGTTGGCTCACGCTCAAGTTGAACAGTTGTTGGCCGCAGAAGGTTTGAAGGTGAACCGTGTGACCTTGTATCGGTTGCTCGACCGGTTTGCCGCTGCTGGCCTGTTGCGCCGGACAGTGGATGCACAGCGTGTTTCGCGGTTTGTACGTTCGTCCCAGGAGGGGGGTCCGGCGCCGCGCTTTGAGTGCGACGATTGTCATCGGCAGTTTCGCTTGGCAGACGACTCCCAAAAACTAAACGACGCTGCGCGCCAGGTGCTCCAGGTGCTGGAAGCTGCCGGGCATGAAGGTCACACCATTGATGTGTCCGTTCATGGACGCTGTGCTGGTTGCGCGACGGACGCGGCGCCCAGGAGCGCATCGTGAGGGTTTTGCGAAGCAAAGTGACTTCATATCCCTCAATGGCCGTAGCAAGCGGTTGTAGAAGGAATATTGGTTTTGCGGGCTTGCGGGCAAAACGCGTCTCGTCTCTCGCGCATTATCTGCTTGGTCTGGTGCTGGCTTCAGTGCTATTTGCGCAGTCGCTTGGACTGATGCATCAGTTGGTGCACGGGACACACGGGCAGGGTGCGCAATTTGCAGAACTGCAGCACCACCACGAAGACGAGCACGAGCACGAACACCAAGGCGGAGCAGGTGACCACGGTTCGGCAGGACTGGAAACACTTTTTGCCAGTCATGACGAAGGCAGCAACAGCTGCCGAATTTTCGACCAACAGGGCCACAGCGCCCTGATGATAGCCGTTGCATCGCTGGCCTTGCCCGGTGTGCTCGGCGTTCTGTTGCCGGCAGCAGGCATTCCCTGCCGCCTGGCGGCGGCCGCAGCGCCATTCGAAGCGCGCGCGCCGCCTTTCCGCTAGACCTCCTCCCGCTCTACGCACGTTGTCGGTGTGCCAGCCCTATTCGCTGGCATGCAGTGATTCGTTCGCGCGCTGCCGATGGCGGTGGCCACCCCTTTTCCCCCATGACCTTCAAGGATCACCATGCTTCAAGCCATTGGCCTGACCAAGAACTATGGCGCGCAGACCGCGCTTGACCGGCTCGACCTCGACATCCAGCCGGGCGATATTTATGCCCTGCTCGGCGCCAATGGTGCCGGCAAAACCACCGCGATCAATCTGTTCCTGAACTTCATCGCGCCGAGCGCCGGAGAGGTGCGCATCAACGGGCAGGACGTGACGGAAAACCCGCTGTCCACCAAACAGGACGTGGCGTATATCCCGGAGCAGGTCAACCTCTACGGTGTGCTGTCCGGGTTGGAAAATCTGGAATATTTTTCGGCGCTGGCACTAGGCCATCGCCTGCCGCGCACACGGCTGCTGGAGCTGATGGATGAGGCCGGGCTGGGCCGGGAGGCGGCTGAGAAGCGCGTGTCCGCGTACTCCAAGGGCATGCGCCAAAAGATCTGGATCGCGGTGGCGCTGGCCAAGGACGCCAAGGCCTTGCTGCTGGACGAGCCGACCTCTGGCCTTGATCCGCAGGCCGCGAGCGAGTTTTCAGCCCTGTTGCGCAAGGCCGCAGATAAGGGCGTCGCCGTGCTCACCACCACCCATGACCTATTCCACGCCAAGCACACGGCTACCCGCATCGGCATCATGAAAAAAGGTGTGCTGGTGGACAGCCTGGACAGCGCGCAGATCGCAGACACCGACCTGCAGGCCCTGTACCTGCAGCACATGAGGGACTGACCATGATCGCACTCATTGCATCAAGGGATTTTCTGGAACGCACGCGCGACGGGCGGCTCTATTGGGCGGGCGGCGTAGTGCTGGTGCTTTTGTTGGTGGCGCTGGCGGTCGGCTTCGGTCGCCAGCAAGAGGTGCGCGCCGAGCAGAAGGTGGCCCAGGCGCTGGACTACAAGGATTGGCTGGCCCAGGATAAGCGCCATCCACACGACGCGGCCCACCAGGGCACGCATGCCTTCAAGCCTGAAGCGGCGCTGGCCATCGTCGATCCGGGCATCAACCCCTACATCGGCGGCACGCTCTGGCTGCAGGCCCACCGCCAGAGCGAAGTCAAGTTCCGACCGGCGCAGGACGCCACCGGCTTGCAGCGCTTTGGCGACCTCTCTGCTGGCTGGATTTTGCAGGTGCTGGGGCCGCTTTTGGTGATCGTGTTGGGCTTTAACGCCTTCGCTGGCGAGCGCGAGCAGGGCATCTTGCGCCAGACCTTGAGTCTGGGCGTGTCGCCGCTGCAGTTGCTCTGGGGCAAGGCATTGGCGCTGGCCGCAAGCCTAGGCGTGCTGCTGGCTCCCGCCGCGCTGCTTGCAGGAGCTGCAGTGGCGATCGGCGCAGATCCCGGAGAGGCCAGCCACGCGCTGCTTCGCTTCGGCGCGGTGGCGCTGGGCTATGCGCTGTACCTCGCCATCTTTGTCTTCATGGTGCTGGGCGTCTCGGCGGCATCGTCTACGTCTCGCGTGGCCATCACCGTACTGCTGGCGCTGTGGATCGCCAACACGGTCATCGCGCCGCGCGTCATGTCTGAACTTTCGCGGGCCGTGCATCCCAGCCCGACCAAACTGGAGTTCACCAAGGAACTCTCCGCCGGCCTTAAAACCGAAGCCGACCGCGTCTGGCAGGAAGCCTTTGGCACCACCAAACGCTGGAGCAGCGATGTGCCTCTGAACAAGTGGGGCCTGGCACTGCAGATTGATGACAACGCCAGTTATGCGGTGCTGGATCGTTACTACGGGAAGCTCTGGGATACCTATGGGCAGCAGCAACATATGCAGGAGTTAAGCGGCATTGTGTTGCCGATGCTGGCGGTGCGCGCCTGGTCCATGGGGATGGCAGGAACGGATTTTGAGCACCACCGCGATTTCACCACCGCCGCCGAACAACATCGCCGCGTCGTGCAGAACCTGATGAGCGATGACCTGGTCGCCAAGGCCGACCCGCTGGGTAACCAGCATTTTTCCTACCAGGCGGGGCCGGAACTGTGGGCCAAGGTGCCGCCTTTCGACTATCACGCACGTGAGCCTGAATGGGCCTTGCTGCGCAACTGGCCCAGCCTGGCCGTTCTGGCTGCCAGCTTTCTGCTTGTGCTGGCATTTGCCTGGTTCGCCGTGACGCGCCAGCGCGCCTTGTAGGAGCTGACACCATGCAAACTTCCCAAACTCAAACCGCGCGCCTGGCCATGGTGATGCGCCAGGAGCTGCGGCTGCTGCTGGCCGAGCGCAGCCTCTGGATCGTTGCCACGCTGTTCCTGCTCTTGATCGGGTATGCGCTTTACAACGGCGTGCTGCAAACCCGGCTGCGCGACCAGGCCCAGGCCGCCATCGTCGCCAGCGACGCGCAGACCCGCGCCAGCCAGTTGGCGCTGCTTGGCAGCATCTTGCAGGGCAGCGTCAAGCCGGCGCCTTTCCAGAATCCGGCCGACCCCGCGAACATGGGCGGTGGCTACGGTGCCCAGCACGCAATTCTGCCCAGTGGCCCGCTGGCGCCGATCGCGCTGGGTCAGACCGATCTTTTTCCGGGCCAGTTCAAGGTGACGTTCCAGAGCCGCATTCATTTCATCCACAACAACGACATCGAGAACCCTTGGCACTTGTTGAGCGGCCATTTCGATCTGGCCTTCGTCATTGTCTATTTGCTGCCTCTTCTGATCTTTGCGCTCAGCTACAACCTGCTGTCGGGCGAGCGTGAAAGCGGCACGCTGCGCCTGCTGGTGTCGCAGCCACTGTTGCTGCGAACGCTGGTGCTCGGCAAGGTCGCCGTTCGGGCTGCCGTGTTGCTGGGCATGGCGGCACTGGTGCCCGTGGCCGTGCTGCTGCTGGCTAGGCCGGAGGCATTGGGCGCAGCGGGTGCCACCTTCTGGTGGGCGTTGCTGGTCGCAGCCTATGCACTCTTCTGGTTCGCCCTCGTGGTCGCCGTAAACGCGTTCGGAAAATCCTCCGCTACCAATGCCATGGTGCTGGTGATTGGCTGGGTGATGCTGGTGCTGATCGTTCCGGTGTTGCTGAACTTGGGGGTCACTGCCGCCAGCCCGGCGCCGTCCCGCACCGAGCTGGCTACCCGCACGCGCATGGTGACCATCGAGGCGATGAACCGCTACCAGAAGCTTCTGGCGGCCGACTACCGCTACATGGACAAGCCCGAGGTGTTGCTGCCCAAGGACGGGAAGATCGAGCTGAGTGGCCGTCAGCTGGCAAACTTTTCCATCCAGCGCCAGACCGACGATGAAATCCAGCCGGAGCTGGACCGCTTCGACGCCCAGCAGGCCAGACAACAGCAACTGGTAGCGCGTTACAGCGCGGTCTCGCCTGCCGCTGTTGCCTATGAAGCCATGACGGCGCTGGCCGGCACGGGGGGCCGGCGCCACACGCTTTTCATGGACCAAATGGCGCAATACCACCGCGACTGGAAAGCATTCTTCTTTCCGCGCATCGACGGGGGCGTTGCGATGTCCGAGGCCGACTTTGCGCGCATTCCCAAGTTTGCCTGGAAAGAAGAGCCTGCCGACCTGGTGCGCAAGCAGGCGCTGCAGTCATTGCTCCAGCTGATCCTGCCGTCCTTGTTGCTCTTGGGCGTTGCCGGCTGGCGGTTGCGGCGCTATGCCGTGGTTTAGACAATCACGACCCGCCACTAAAAATTTCAACAAAAGCATTCAATTTAACTGGAAAAGAAAATGAACCAAGTATTTATTCGCACCGCTGTGGCCCTGGCCGCTGCTGCCGTTGCGCAGCCGACTCTGGCGCAAGCCGTTGAAGACAAACAGCTTCCCGCCATCCAGGTGCAGGGGAACCGCGAGGTTGGCACCATCAAGCTCGATGAGGCGAGCAGCACCGCTTCGCGTTTGGGCCTGACCGTTCGCGAGACACCTGCTTCGGTGGAAATCCTGTCGAAAGAGGTGATGGAGGAGCGCGGGGCACGCACGTTTTCGGAAGCCTTGCGCGGTGCGTCTGGCGTCACTGGTGGCGGCCCACCATCAGCACCAACCACTCTCGTGACTCGTGGCTTCACGGCCCTGACTTATTTGTACGACGGTACGCGCTCATCGGGAGCCGGCTTCGTTAACCGGGTGCAGGACACCTGGAACTACGACCGTATTGAAATCCTGAAGGGTCCGGCCTCTGTGTTGTATGGCGATGGTGCCATTGGCGGCGCCATCAACTTCATCACCAAGCGGCCGGACCGCAATAACCCCGGGACAGAGGCCCTGCTGAGCTATGGCAGCGGGGGCTCGTACCGCGCGGCGGTGGGCAAGGGGGGAGCGCTCGGCGAGAGTGGAGCTTACCGCTTCGACTTCAGCCACAACGACAGCAAGGTGCGCAGCATTGCCAACAATGGCGAGAAGCTCGACCATTTCACCAGCGGGGTCACGTTCGACCTGAGCAGCGCGCTCAAACTTGACCTGTCGTTTGATTACCTGCGCGATGACAACAAGGTGTACTACGGCACGCCGCTAATTCCCGGTGCGCTGTCCACCCAGCCAACCGGTGTAGTGAGCACACCGGACGGCCGCGTCATCGACAGGCGCCTGACCGGACTCAACTACAACGTCAGCGACCAGAACAATTCTTCGGAGACCTTGTGGTGGCGCGCCAAGTTGACTGCGCAACTCTCACCTCAGTGGACGTTGCGCAACGAGTTGTCAATCAACTCTTCCGACCGGACCTTTCTCAGTTCGGAGTCTGCCGTCTTCGTGGCGCCCAACCTGATCAACCGCGACCAGACACTGATCACGCACGACCAGAAGTCCATCTTCAACCGCCTCGACGCCAGCCATGTGGGCAAAATAGGCGGCCTGTCCAACCGCTTCACCATAGGCGCTGAAGTCAGCAAAAGCGACTTCGACAGCATGCGCCGGTTTTCCAACGGATCCGTGGCGACCAACAATGCGCTGCGTGTCAATGCTTTCAGCCCCAACATCGGCGTCTACAACTCCGACCCGGCCTTGATGACGGGTGCGGGCAACCGGACAAATGTCACCTCCGACACCAAAACCGCGTCGGTGTTTGCGGAAGATGCCCTGAAGCTAACGGACGCCTTCACCCTGGTGGGCGGCCTGCGCCATGACCGCATCAACATCCAGCGCAGCATCCGTGATCTCAACGCTAACACTTTCAGCAGCTTTGGCACGACTTATGGCAGCAACGCGGTCCGGGCCGGTGCGGTGTATGACCTGTCGAAGGAATCGACGGTTTACGCCCAGTACACCAATGCCGCGACCCCGGTCGGCTCTCTGTTCCTGCTGTCTGCAACAAACTCGGCTTTTCCGCTATCGCGCGGCAAGCAGGTCGAGGTCGGCTTCAAGCAAAGCCTGGCGGAAAAGCGGTTTGAATGGACGGCAGCGCTGTACCAGATCGAACTGGGCAACGTGCTGTCGCGCGATCCGGCCAACCCGGCGGTGACCATCAACAACGGTCAGCAGTCTTCGCGCGGCATTGAGCTGTCCGCGGCTTGGCGGCCTACGCGCCAACTCACCCTGGCTGGCAATGTGGCGGCGCTGCGTGCGCAATTCGACACCCTGGTCGAGGCCGGCAATGTGTCGCGTGTCGGCAATGTGCCGACCAACGTGCCCGAGCGTGTGATGAACCTGTTCGCTACGTATCGCCTGGACCAGCTTCCGGTGGAGTTTGGCGGCAGTGTCAACCGCACCGGCAAGATGTACACCGACACCGCAAACACTATCCAGATCAACGGCTACACAACAGCAGACGCGTGGCTGAGCTACCGGATGAAGCCTGCGCTGCTTACTCTGCGTGTGCGTAACCTGACCGACAAGCTCTATGCCAACTATGGAGGCCGCTCGACCAGCCAGGTATTGCTGGCCCCCGGACGCACGGTAGAAGTGACGGCGAAGTTCGACTTTTGACTGGCCGCAGTAACCGCTTGCAGAGGGCTGCGGTGCTTCGTCAATTGCGACCATTCCAAAATGCCGCGAGTAGATGCGCTCACACGATAAATTGCACTGATGCCACTAGGATACCTTCGATCCTGTTAGGCCCAAAAGTACCTGCAGCAAGGAGAAGGTTTCCCCTTCTGGAGGCGGGTGCCAGTATAGAGCAGAAGTCTTCGCCGATCACAGCAAGGGATTGGGGTTTGCTGTACCGGGCTATTGAGGCTATGCTGGTCCTCACTGTGAATCAGCCCTTCGCGCTCTTAGCCAAAGATCAACACGGCGGCCATACGGGTTCGCGTGGCAATCTTGGATTGTGTGGAGGCTATGGACCAACTTCACCGTGAACTGATCAGTGAAGGCAGGAGTCGGCCTTCCGCTGAGGCGACCAGCTTCTTGCAGCCGCTTTAGTTAATGCAGTGACGGCAGGTGCCGCGGCAGGCTAATGGAAAAGATGCTTCCCGATCCGGGCAGGTCTCGCACGCTCAACACACCGTCATTGGCCTCGACGCTACGGCGACAAATCGACAAACCTAGGCCCGAACCCGATTTGTCGGTCCCGCTCTGCTTGAATGGGATAAACAAGTCTTCGATATTGCCGGGTGGCAGGCCTCCGCTCTGATCCTGCACATCAAAACGAATATTGTCGCCGTCGGCATAGACGGTCAACAGCACCTTGGTGCCTGGCTGCGTGAACTTAAAAGAGTTTTGCAGCAGGTTTCCTACAGCAGAGAAAAGCAGATCACGATCGGCCTTGATCGCGAGTCTGAGGCCAACCACAGAGCTGGAGAACTCACATCCCCTGGATTGCGCCTCCAACTTCGCTGATGCTTTGACTTCAGCGACAAAATCGGCAATAAAAATCACTTGCTGGTTGACGGGTATGCCCGCGGTTAAACGTACGTCGGTCAGGGTGCGGTCGGCCATGCCGCGCAAGCTGATCAGGGTCTTATCCAGCATCTTGCCCGTTGCTCCGCCAAAACCCACTTGGCCAGATTTGATGGCGCCAATGGCGTGCGTGATCGAATTGATATGATTTCGCATTTCGTGGGCCAGAAAGCCCAACCGCAGATTCAGCGCCTGATCTTCTCTGCCATCGCGAAGAAGCCTGCGCTGATAGGTAAATTCGGTGACCGCGTCCGCAATCGCGTTGTCCAGGCAGCGGTTGAGCGTGCGAAATTCGTCAGTCTCAATGGGCTCTTTGAACTCGTGGGCTAGATCCGTGATGGCCTGGCACAAGTCACCATAGTCGTGAACCACTTGCTCAATCGTAAAACCAAGCTCGGATAGCTCTCTTCCGTGCTGCGTGGCTGATTCGCCAATTTCCGGATATTCTGAAGGGCCGCCGGCAGGCCCGGACACTGACCTACTTTGCAGTGACGCCGAAGTTTGTTCAACCTCCAGAGTTTTAATCAGTTGGTCTATGAAGACGGATATCCCGTAGCGGGAGTTTGGTTTGTCGGTCGTGATCTCAGATCGTTCCGCCACTTTGGCGAGACACCTGTTGACCAGCTCTTGTCGGTTGCGAAATATGAATTGATAGAGCATAGGTAACAGTCAATATACGCCTGCAATGAGGTCAGGACTGTGCGCTAACGAACCCAGTTGTTTCATTCATTTGAAAGTTGCCATGAATACCCGAAAGAGAAAGCGCCGGATTTACACACTGTTTCACCACCGCTTCCATGGCGAACAGCTATGGAGATCAGCAGAGGAACAGGCCTGGCTGGACGTGGCTCCGGTGGGCCGGGAATTTGGTAGCTGGGACTATGAACGCCTCCAAATCCTGGATCTTTACGCGTCAGGGCAGTTGAACCGCGATGAGGTCATGGGCAAACTCGGTGTGGATCTGAAGGCGTTGCAGCACCAGATGTGGGCCGCTGGCCTTGTGGTCAAGAAGGACGAAGCGACATGAGAGAAGGCGCTCCAGACCTTGCCTTTGCTTAGAACGGCCACTCCCGAGTCCATTGCACAGGGTGTGGGGTCGGTGGGGCGTTCAGGCAAACTGCAGCTCGATTTTTCCGGCGCGGCGGCGCACCGGGCCGACCACGATCTTCACGTCATGCCCCAGCCTGGCTACCAGCTCCAGCAGCTTGGCTTCGCTGACACCACGGAACTGGCCACGCGTGATACGCGACACCTTGGACTGATCAATGCCCAGCAGTGCAGCCGCATCTTCCTGCGTGAGGCGGCGCGCCTTGATTGCACGGGCTATCTCGCCAGCCAGCTGGGACTTGCGCTGCATCTCGGCCGCGTCGGTGTAACCCAGGTCGGCGTAGACATTGGTGCTGCCTTCTTCGATGGTGATTTCGCTGTGCTCATTCATTTGCGTGCTCCTTGCTGTGCCTGCCAAACTTCGAAATCCTGTTTCGCGGCCTTCAGGCGGGTGTTGATCAAGTCCAGGTCCGGCTTCGGCGTGGCGATGCCGCTTTTAGACTTCTTCTGGAAGCAGTGCAGGACATAGACCCAGCCGGCGAACTTGACGGTGTAGACGGCCCGGTAGGTGTCGCCCTGGTGATCCTCAACCACCTCCAGCACGCCGGCCGAACCGAAACCTGTCATGACCTTGGCATCCTGGTGCTTGCCGCCAGCCTGGGCCAGGTCGATGGCATGGCCAAAAACGTCTTTGACATCCTCCGGCATCCCATCGAGGTCGCGCTTGGCGGAACTGACCCATTTGATAGGCTTGCGGGCTTGCTTCGACATCGCCTTAATTATGCCTGTTTGGGCATATTCTCGTCAACTCACCCCAGGGCCGAACTTTTAGCGGCATTGCGATTTTTTCCGCGTGGGCACATAAGCGCGCTTACGGCGCCAAACGGGTATTTGGCTCCCACCATACCGGCGCGACGGCTGAAGCGGCCCTAAAACAGCATCATATTCGATAATCTACTATTACCCAATGTTAGATATTTCTATATTCATAATTTCTTGACCTCATAAATAGTATGTAATATCATGGTACATACTATAGTACGAAATAACGAGGTGAACCATGGCCAGAGCCGGTATCTACAAGTCTGAAGTGCTGCGTGCCCGCAATAAATTGCTGGCCACGGGGCGCAATCCGTCCATCGATGCGGTGCGCGAAGAGCTGGGCACCGGCTCCAAAAGCACGATCCATCGCTACCTGAAGGAGATCGAGGAAGAGGAGGGGCCGGCCACTGGCAGCCGGGTGGCCGTCAGCGAGGCGATCCAGGACCTGGTGGGCCGTCTGGCCGCCCGCGTCAACGAGGAAGCGGAAGAACGGGTCACCACGGCGCAGGCCAGGCACGCCGAGCAACTCACGCAGCACCAGCAAGCCACCGCAGCCCTGAAAACCGAGGCGCAGTCCACCCGCCAGCAACTGGAGCAAAACCAGAGGACGCTGGCGGAAGAAAAGACCGCTCACGGCAAAACCAGCGAAACGCTGAACAGCAAGACCCTGGAATGCACGCAGCTCGCCCAGCAGGTGGTTGACCTGCAAGAGCGCCTCGCGGCCGAAGAACGCCATCGCCAATCCCTGGAAGAAAAGCACCAGCATGCGCGCCAGGCGCTGGAGCATTTCCGGCAGTCCACCAAAGAGCAGCGCGAGCAGGACCAGCGCAAACACGAGCAGCAGGTGCAGTACCTGCAGGCCGAATTGCGCACCGTGAACGAGACCTTGGCCACCAAGCAACAAGAGGCTGTCCGCACCCTTCAGGAAAACGCGCGTTTGCTGGGTGATTTGTCGCGCGCCCAGGGCGATCTGCACCAGGCCCAGGAAGAGGTGCGGGGCCTGCGGCCGCTTAAGGATGAACTGGGATTTGCGCAAAGGCGTACCGAGGAATTGGGCCGACGCCTGGTCGAGCAGGACAGTGCCGTCCAGCAGCTCAGCACCTCGAATAAGGAGTTGCTGACCAAGGTCGACGAGCTGCTGACCGCAAAGCAGCAGCTGGAAGTGGCGCTGGCGACGGCTAGGTCATCCGTCACGGCCCAAGAGCAGGTGGTGGCCAGCATGCTGGAGCGCTTTAGTGCGCCGGCGACTGGTCCGTCCTGATGTGGTTGCGAGCCCGGCTGAGGGGGCCGTTCGACAAGGGAAGAAGGAGTCGAAAAAGCCAACGGGGACAGGGACTTAAGCCTGTTTCTGCGGGTTTTTACATGAATCCCTGCCGACCCTCTTATCGGTCCATGGATCCAACCTGTCAGCGCCCTGCGCGTTCTGAATTAAATAAGCTCCGAGCCCATGACTGGTGGTCTTGGTTAGCTATAAAAATAGTAGCGATGACGCAACCGCACCAGCATCCTTCCTGTTTTCGCCCAAGCATGTAGGACGACGGAGCTTCCTGCCTTGGCTGATCTCCGTGGCGGGCAAACTGCAGCAATGCTTACACACGACACTCTGAAACTGAGCCGCTGGGCCGCGTCAGCCTGCCTGCTCACTGGCCTGGGCGCAGGTCTTGTTCATGCCCAGGCGCCGGCCGGCAGCGCCGCAGAATCGGGCGCTGCCTTGCAGGCCAAATACACCGCCTTGAGCCCCCAGCTTGCGCGCAACCCCTTCCAGCGTCCGCTGGTGATGGACTCGACCGAGTCGGCCAAGGCCGTCAGCGGTAGCGCCTATGCCGTCATCAACTACCGGTACACCACCGTGCTCGCTGCCTTCAAGGACCCGGGCAACTGGTGCGAGGTACTGATTCTTCACCTCAACACCAAACACTGCGGCGCCGACAAGGACAGCCGGCCGACAGCACTGTCGGTCAGCGTTGGGAAAAAAACGCCGCAGGAGCTCAAGGATGCGCACGCCCTGACCTTCAGTTTCACGCCAGCCGCAGCGCGAGCCGACTATCTGGCGGTGCGGCTCAACGCGGCCAAAGGTCCGCTGGGCACCCACAACTACCGCATTGACCTCGAAGCCGTGCCGATTGAGGGCGATAAGACCTTCATGCACCTGCGCTACTCCTACGGCTACGGCATGACCGGCCGATTGGCCATGCAGGCGTACATGGCCACGGTGGGCAGCAGCAAGATCGGTTTTTCAGAAGTAGCCAGCGAAAACGGGGGTGCGAAGGCACCGGTCGGCGGCATGCGCGGCGCGGTGGAACGCAACACCATGCGGTATTACCTGGCGATTGACGCCTACTTGGCGTCGCTGGCGGTGCCGGCCTCGCAGCAGTTTGAAAAACGGCTGCAGCACTGGTTTGACGCAACGGAGCGTTATCCGCGCCAGTTGCAGGAGATTGACCGGACGGCTTACCTGAGCATGAAACGCAGCGAGTACCAGCGCCAGCAGGCCACGCCGTGACCGTGGCTCGACCGTCTCCGCAGAATCTTCTCCACCCGTTTGCGCGCTCTGGCGCTATCCGTTCTGGCCTGAACCGGCGTCACCTTGCCCGGCTCCCGCACCGGAATCGTGGGTTCAGTGGACGGTGGCTCGATGATCTCTGGCGGACTCCCAGGCCCCGGCATGGGTGGCATGACTGGTGGCGGCATCTCCGGCGGGATCTGGGTACCGGGTTCGGGCGTGCTGGCAAGTGACATGGGGGTCATGGCGTCATGGGTTTTTCAAGAAAATTGTTGCCCAAGGCATCAGTGGCGGCGGCTCAGCGCGGCCTTGACCAGCGCAGCCAACAAGGCGCCTGCGGCCAGCGCGAGCAGCGCTGACTGCACCGGCTTTTCTGCCACGCGACGTGCCAGCCTGTCTGCGTAGCGAACGCGGCCTGGTGCCGGGTCGGCAGCTTCTGGCAAGGGCTCACCACCCTGCAGGATATCTGCCGATGCGGGATTGGCCAGCACCGCTTCTTCGGCGGACTGCAACACCTCCTCGGTCAAGGGCCGGGGAGGCGCCCCCAAAGGCGTGTCGTGGATTTCTGAAGCGGGCGTGCTCATGGTGCTACTTTCTAGTGACAAGGGTTGAGAAATATCGGGTCGCCTGAAGAGCCTTGGCGCTCAGGTCTTGGACAACTGCTGCGGCCGATTGGCCGCACCATCGAACTGACGGGCCAAAGCAGCGCAATACAGCAGCAAATCATCAATTTCGGTGCTCTTGTCAAAGACGGCATCCGCACCCAGCTGGGCGCAGCGCCAGCGAATCTCCGGCGTGGCGTGGTTGCTTAAAACCACCATCTTCTGGCTCGGGTGTCGATAGCGGCAGGCTTTGATAACCCCCAGACCGCTGCCTTCCTTTAAAAACAGGTCCACGATGGCCAGGTCCCATTGCGCGTCATTACGCGCCAGCCAACGTGTGCCTTCGTCTTCTGTTTCGGCTATGCCGATGGTTTTGATGGGGACCAACTCTTCCAGCGTGCCTATCAGGTTGTCACGAATGGTCACGTTGTCTTCAACGATGTAAGCCCGCATAAGTTGTTACTCCTGTATCCGTTGGTGCGCAGAGCCAGCTTAAGCCAGAGCGACCTACAAACTTTAAACCGTAGACAAGGTGCGCACGCGAGAAAGCCGACCGTGCTGTTGTAGGCGAAGGCCGTGCGCTGTTACGTCACGCGTTTGGGCACGCCTGCGCGCCCTCTTTCCGTGGGACAGGTCTTACAAGCAGTCGCGATAGCCCTTACACCGGTTACCGCTGGCCAGCTACGAGTCGGCCCAGTGCTTGTGCGTAAGGTCGACACTTCACTTGAGTTTTCTGCAGCGTGCCCGTTTTTTTCTAGTTTCTAGGACTCCTCATGACACTCGCAGCCTCCTCCCGCACTGGCGTGGGTGCCGCTCAACACGAGGCTGAGCCGGGCCACTTTGTTGCTCTGTGGCTGTCCGTCGCTGCGGCTTTTGCCATGCTGATCGCGTTTTTAACGCTCACACCAGACGGCGTTGCCGAGCCGGTACAAACCCTGGCGGGATGGTTGGTCGGAGGTGGCGTAGCCGCCCTCGCGGTCATCGCCGTGGTGACAGGCCTGGCGCGGCTGCTGGACTGCGAAGACGATTGAACCACGATGTGGCAACGACAAAGTTGCCGGCGCCATCCCCGTCCGGACGAAAGTCCCCGGACTTCTTCTTAGACATCTCAAGGAATCACACATGTCGCAATCCAAGCGCAGTCCCGCCAACGCCCCCAAAACGCCCCCCGGAACGGACAAACAAAAACAGCTACTGGCTTCGACTGCCGATGCGACAGGCAACCTGACGACCAACCAGGGCTTGCAGATTCCCGACAACCACAACTCGCTGAAAGCCGGCGTACGCGGCCCGACCCTGTTGGAGGACTTCATCCTCCGCGAAAAAATCACCCACTTCGACCACGAGCGTATTCCCGAGCGTGCCGTCCATGCGCGCGGCACGGCGGCTCACGGCTACTTCAAGGTCTACAAGCCGATGGTGCAATACACCAGCGCGGGCTTTCTGCAGGACCCGGAGGCCGAGATTCCTGTCTTCGTGCGTTTTTCCACAGTCGCCGGCTCGCGCGGCTCGGCAGACACCGTGCGCGACGTGCGCGGCTTCGCCGTCAAGTTTTATACCAACGAAGGCAACTACGACCTGGTGGGAAACAACATCCCGGTGTTTTTCATCCAGGACGCCATCAAGTTTCCGGACCTGATTCATGCCGTCAAGCCCGAGCCGCACAACGAGATGCCACAGGCTGCCAGCGCGCACGACACCTTCTGGGATTTTGTGTCGCTGATGCCCGAATCCACCCACATGTTGATGTGGGCCATGTCGGACCGCGCCCTGCCCCGCAGCTACCGCATGATGGAAGGTTTTGGTGTGCATAGCTTCCGTTTCATCAATGCACGCGGCGAGTCGCACTTCGTGAAGTTCCACTGGAAACCCAAGCTTGGCGTTCATGGCCTGGCCTGGGACGAAGCCCAGAAGATTGCCGGCAAGGATGCCGACTTCCACCGGCGCGATCTGTGGGAAGCCATCGACCAAGGTAACTTTCCTGAATGGGAACTGGGTGTGCAGATCATCGAGGAAGGCAAGGAAGACAAGCTCGGCTTTGACATCCTGGACCCGACCAAGCTGATTCCCGAATCGGTGGTGCCTGTTCAGTTGATCGGCAAGATGGTGCTCAATCGCAACCCGGACAACTTCTTCGCGGAAACCGAGCAGGTGGCCTTTCACCCCGGTCACCTGGTGCCGGGCATTGATTTTTCGAACGACCCGCTGCTGCAGGGCCGTTTGTTTTCATACACCGACACGCAGATTTCACGCCTGGGCGGTGCCAATTTCCATGAGCTGCCGATCAACAAGGCGGTCTGCCCTTTCCACAACTTCCAGCGTGACGGCATGCACCGCCAGACGGTCAACAAGGGCCGGGTCTCGTATGAGCCCAACACGCTCGCTACCGGCGCTGAATACCGCGTCGACGGCGGCGCCCAAGGCTTCCAGTCTTATCCCGAGCAGCTGGAATCGCCAAAAATACGGCGCCGCAACCCGTCGTTCGACGACCATTTCTCGCATGCCACGCTGTTCTGGAACAGCCAGAGCCCGGCAGAAAAAGACCATATCGTCGCGGCCTTCCGCTTCGAGTTGTCCAAGGTGGAGGTGCCGGAAATCCGCCAGCGCATGGTCGATAACCTGGCGCACGTGGACGCCAAACTCGCAGCGCGGGTAGCCGCGCCGCTGGGTATCAATGCGCCGGATGCCAAGGCGGCCGCAGGTCGCTTGGGCTTTCGTGAGTACCGGATCGTTAACACGGTGGAGGAAGATGCGGCCCTGAGCATGGCTAAACCATCGGATGGCATCAAAACGCGCAAAGTTGCGATCCTGGTGGCGGACGGCGTGGATTTGCTAACCTTCAAGCGCCTGCAGCAGGAACTGGTGGACGCGGGTGCAGTCTGCAAACTGATCGCGCCGCAGCTTGGCGCCGTCAAAACGTCTTCGGGCAAACAACTTGCGGTGGACCACACCTTTGCCAATGCGTCCTCAGTGATGTTCGATGCCGTGCTGGTGCCCGGCGGCGAAGCCAGCGTGGCGACCCTGTCGCAGCTTGGCGATGCGGTTCACTTTATTCTGGAGTCCTACAAACATTGCAAGACCCTCTGCGCTCTCAATGAAGGTGTGCAGTTGCTGGGCACTCTGGGTTTTGCGCTGGAAGGCAATGGCAACCAGGTGATGGAGCCGACAACAGGCGTGTTGCTGGCCGACGCGCGCAAGACGGCCGATGGGCAGATCGGCCAGGCCTTCATCTCGTCCATCGCCGCGCACCGGCATTGGGACCGGCTCAATGTGGGCGCCGTGCCTGCTTGATGCCAAGTAGTTGATGTCAATCCTAAAAAACGCTATCATTGACTTCGTTTTATAGGAGTGCTGTCAAATGGCAGTTGTTACCGTACGGAATCTACCCGAAGAGACGCATCGCGCCTTGAAGGTGCGAGCGTCGCGACACGGGCGCAGCACCGAAGCTGAAATCCGAGCCATTTTGGAAGAAGAAGTACGCCCCAAAAAACGCCTGCAGGTCGGCACGGCGCTGGCCGCTTTTGGCAAGCGAGTTGGCGGGTTAGACCTTCAAATCCTCCGCGATCAAAAACCCACCGAACCAGCGGCATTTGAATGATTATTCTCGACACTAACGTGGTGTCCGAGCCGATGAAGCCTAGCGGTAATCCCGTCGTTCAGGCTTGGCTCGACAACCAGGTGGCAGAGACTCTTTTCCTGACGTCGACCAGCCTTTCCGAGTTGCTGGTGGGTATTGAAATCTTGCCGGAAGGCAAACGTAAAAAGGGGCTTGACGCTGCGCTGAGCGAATTGATTGACATCCTGTTCGGATCACGCGTCCTGGCGTTTGACCATCAGGCAGCGTTGGCATACGCGCCCTTGGTCAGGCGCGCGCGGGCCACTGGATGCTTGATCTCCGTAGCGGACGCCCAGATCGCCGCCATCGCAACTGCCCACGGATTTACAGTTGCCACAAGAGATACCACGCCATTTATTGCCGCAGGGGTAACTGTTATCAACCCTTGGGAATTGGGATAAAAGGGCTTTGCTGCCGCAAATCTTCAGCCTCTCACCAGCGAAACCTGAAGGCCCGATATTCCTCCTTGCCAAGGTAGGCATTTTTCAGACTCATTACTTGCAGATCCAGAATGCTCGACGGTGCGCGCATGTCGCCACGCAAGCGTACTTTTCGGTGCCATTGCTTGTGAAAAGCGAGTACCAGTTTATGGCGCGAAGCGGATCGCAAGCGCCCTTCCTTATCCAGATCAAGGGCGAAACCCCTGCCAAGCATCCCCAGTACGAGCCGGTCTCCAAAGGGCGCACGGAATTCTTCAATGAGGTCGAACACCAGACTTCCTTGGTCGCGTGCCGTCCCATGAATGATCCCGAAGTACGGATCCAGCCCGGCCCGAATAACCGCCCTCCAGACTTCGCCGTACAACATGCCATAAACATAGTTGATCGCACTGTTTACCGGATCGCTTGCATGACGTGTGTGACGCCCCGGAAACGACAATCCTTCGGGGATCAAATCTGCGAACGAAGACCAATACTTCACCGCAGCGCGACCTTCATGCCCCATGGCGGAAGCGCGTACTGCAGCAACGGACGGATCGAGACTATCGAGCATTGCTGAAATGACCCGGATACCGTCTGCAGATTTCGTGAGCCGACTATAAGTCGCGTCATCGGTGCGCTTACGATAACGAGCGAAATATTTGAGTACAGATGCCTGGTTCGCTGTTTTGGCGGCAAGCATTCCCAAACCGACTTTCAAAATATCCGGATCATTCCTACGCAAGACCTGTAGCTGCCTCAAATTTGAGCGGGTACTTTGAACCGGTTGGGCTATGGCCGCAGGAAGTCCCACCAGCGGCGTGAAAACAACTGGCACATCTTTTTCGCATAGACGCATCGTTAGGTCCGCTGAGAGACCTAAACCCTTACCCTCCAAGTACACCATCGACAATTCAGTGATCGCCGTGCGAAAGATCTCGACCTTTCGCCGTCTTACCACCAGCTCGTCGCCATTGATGGTGACAAAGCAGCCGCTTGTCATGACGTGCAATCGACCATCGATGACCAGGACATCCGGATCGGTTGGCTGCTCGGCTTTCTTGGTCGATGCATTTGGCAATGGCACTGCGGGGGGAACTGCAACATTTAAATTCGGCCGACGGGAGTCATCATGGGCTGCGCCAAAGTACTCAGCCGATTGAGAAGTGCTGCCAAGCGGGTATCCCCCTGTCAGCACAGCCACTTCGGCCGCAGTCTGCGACTGCCTTTCACCATCACCACCATCGGGGGAAAACCTCTCCCGCAACGCCCATGCGGCAGCAATATCAGAAAGCGTCGCAAAGCGCGCGCTGGCAAATGCATCAACAGCAGCATCAAGCTCCTGCAACTGACTGAGAACGGTTGGGGCGTTGTCAATGAGAAAATAATTGCGAAAGCCTCGAATGCGCGGATTCACACTCATCACGGCTTTATGCCGCTCCCCCACCGTTAATGCTGAAGAAACAACTTTTTCAATAATTTCACTAACTGCCTTGATGGTTGCCTCCATCTTTTGTGGTGGTATGCACACATCTTCCAGACCAATTTTGAAACCAAGAAACTCTATACCGCCCGCGACCGGGCAGTAGTGGGTCTTTGCCGGTTTCAGGGCCAGCCGCAGAACCCCCTGCAGAAATTCACCCATCATTCGAAGGGCCGCCTGGGCCTCGGCCTCGCAATGGCAGAGAACGACATAGTCGTCTGCATAGCGCACAAAAGTGGTTCCCGCCTTCTCAAATTCTTTGTCTAACTGATCAAGATAGATATTGGCCAAAAGTGGCGAAATCGCCTCGCCCTGTGGCACGCCAAGCTCCGAGGGAATGATGTCCGTGAAGTCGATGACATCCGCGACCAGCCAATGCCGAATCAATTGAATCAGATCGCGGTCGCCAATCACATCTCCGATTAGTCGCAGAAGAATCTCATGGTCAATGCTGTCAAAGCATTTGCGTATGTCGGCAGTGACTGCCCAATGCTTTCCAGAGCCGATGGCGGAGCGCGCCAGGGCAACAGCGTGATGGGCGCCGCGGCCTGGCCGGTAAGCAAAGCTTGAGGGACTGAATCGTGCGTCAAATACTGGTTCGATCAAGTGCAGGCACGCCGCTTGCGCCACGCGGTCGCGGACGCAAGCTATTTTAAGAATGCGGACATCGCCATCAGGTTTGGGGATGCGCGCCGTTCGCAGGGGACGGCAGCGATAGCGCCCTTCCGCCATCTCCAGCGCTAGTTGCTGCAGCTCGGCGTCCAAATTGACACCAAATTGCCTGATGGTGACTAGATCATGTCCATGGGAGTCGCGGTTGTGCGCCTTGACGCGAAACCAGCCAGCATACAAGGCCTCCTTCGTGCATAACTTGCGGTAGAGGTCAGCGTTCACGGGCGTTTGCGAGTCGCTGCGTGGGAAAGTGGTCGAAAACTGCTTGACCGGCGCCAGTCGAAGTAGTTTTGACGCTTGCCGGCGAAAGCCATGCGCCAACGCGCCGTTGGCTTCAGGCACACGCACAAGCGCTGTAACTGCTTTACCGCTACTGCCTGACCGCACCCACACCTGTCCGGGCTGCAGGTCCCGCAGGCGATTGCGCTCGGATTCGTCAAGCCACCCAGCCTTGGCATCGCCCGGTAGCTGGCCAATGTCGCCGGCTATCCAGCAATCGGCATTTGCTGCAAGCCAAACTCGCGCCGGAAGAGGCAAGGGCTGCGTGGCAGAAAACGCGAACACCCCTATTTGCTTGACAGCCATCTCGCCGGCCAACAGCGTCAGGGGGCAAGCAGTAGGAAAAGCGTGAAGAAGAAGGGGAAGGGGAAGGGTCGAATGCCGTGCCGTGGCGTCTTGCGTGGGGTTACCCCCGGCGGAAAGCAGCGCATCCACCAAAGCCGCATCAACCATCCACGACACAAGTTGATGCTCCAGGCGCTCGAAATGCGCGCCCGACATCTCAAGCCATACCGTGCCCCCCGTCGTCAAGACCTGGCCTAAGTCAACCAGATTATTACCTTCCGATAAGGCCCACACCGCAGGAAAACACAAAGCCCACTCCAGAAGTTCCACCAGGCGGTCGAGCTCTTCAGCCATGCCCTGGTTTCGGCGCAAGGAATAGGACATTTCCGGGCGCCGAAGGCCGCGCACCAACGCGGCCAACCCAACGGCACCTTGATCCGCAAGGCGATATGCCATGTCAACGGCCGCCTCAATCGTGGAGGCCGAAACGGATGCAGCAACAAGCCGGACACAACTTTCGAGGAAACTTCTGAGGGCCAGCTTCATCCCCGGCGAACGCTTGAAGCGAAACAGGGCCGTGGGCCGCCGCCGATTGGCCAGATCGCACCACAGCATGGGGCCTTTGTGCAAGTTGCCCTTGTTTCGTGCCGTCAACAATGTTGCAAGATTGCCTTGGTAATCGACGACAAACAACGCCTGCCCCCGCTCTTTGGCATGCAGAATTCGACGCAATGCCAGATCGGCTGCGTTTGCAACGCGCCCAAGGATCAGCAGAGGCCGCGGCCGAGGGCACTCAGACGCCGCACTTGTTTTCATCGTCCGCTCCCACCGGCACGGCCAGTGAGTCCGTTGTGTAGTTGTGGGCGGGGTTTCGTCTGAGCAGGGCTCGTGAATGGTATTCGGGCCATGCAAGAAACAGTTTGATCTCGGGAAAGCCAGGTGCGAGCGCGTCGGCAACTGCCTTGCACACGAGACGATGTTTTCTTCGAGCAACGCCGCCGCCCTGGCTAAGTCGGTCGGTCGCCATGTTGCCCTCTGCACCATCCAGCGGAGAAAACTGGTCAATCACCCGCTTCAAGCTGGCAGCGCGGTCATTAAGCACATACAGCAAGTCGTGCGCTTCACGTCGGCTGAGGACAAACCCATCCTCAAGGGGAAATTGAACACCGGTCAGAAAACAATGAACCATGATCGGCTCCTTGAAAGTTGATGGTGACAAACAAACAATCCTCTCCCAACCCCTGGCCCCATCTTCTACGACAGCTCCTTCGCGTTGCAAGTTTTATCGTGTGTATCTGGACAGTTACACTCCAATTGGAAGAGTCGATTTGGAGAGGATGTCGGGAGCATGGAATTTTTGACATTGGCAGAAGCTCGGGAACGTGCCACGGAAATTCGAGCCTGGTTCAACCTCCTGATGGACAACCGCAAGCTGGCACCCCAAAAGAATGCCGCGCAGTGGCAGTTTTTCCGTTTGTGCCTTGACCGCACGCTTGGTGCATCACCCCAAGTACCGGATTGGCGCCCGCTACAGATTGCGCAATACAAGTTTGAAGTCGAAAACAAGTTGCGGCGCTTGTACTTGCGTGACAGTCAGCCGCTGGTGTTTATTTTTCGGCTCGCCAGCCGCCGTGACGCAAGGCGCGAAAACCTCGTGGTCGATGATGACTACCCCGAAACTGGTGGGTATCACCTACTGGTAAGCGACAGGCAAGACGCAGCAGGCTCGCCGCAATCGGTGACAACGAATCGTGAGCATATTGAAATGGTGATTGCTGCCTGCATGGACGCCGAATTCGAAGCGTACCGGGCATTACCCAAGATAGACGACACCAAAACATCACCCTGGTTTGTCAGCCAGGGGCCAGCACACCGGGACTTGCTTCACTCTTTGGAGCGGGTCGCACAACGCGGCCTGGTATTGACGAACCCCCGCAATCCATCAACAAGACGGTTATTGTCAATCAATGTCAAAGAAATAATCAACGACAAGGCAGTGGTACGAACCACTGAATACTGGTACCTGAGATGGTGGAGTTCAATCGAGGGCAAATACTATTACCCCTACCGCCAAACGACGCACCATACCTATATTCTCAAACAGTATGATGCCAATTGGTTGGTGGAAGAGATTATTCGCCCCCAACCTTTGCAGAATACTCCACACCGTTAGTATTCAACCGCTTCCACAATAGAATATATGTAAACCCCTTGATTTGGAACAAGTTTTTTATTCCTTGACTTATCTTCAACTTTACTAATTGCTTTAAAATCAATAAGCTTTCGCTTTCTCTGGGCATCGTCGAAAACCCCGCATTCGACAGCTTTCTGCCACCCGGCTTCGATTTGCGGCTAATTCATTGAGTACACAGGGGATTTTTATCAACAACAGCGCCACTCAATCTTGATGTCGAAAATCGCTCAGCCGATTGCCGGATTTCGTTAAACTGTGTCTAGATCAGAAGATGATTGCGCATTGCTTGGTCGATTGCGGATAAAGATTTGAGCGCAACAATCGTGTTTCGACAATCCCATGAACTGAAAGTGCGACTTCGTCGTCAGAATTGATTAGCGCACCCGATAAATACTCCGACTTCTTTTATATTATTACTGAGGTGGCTTTCCGCCATATAGTTATAATGCATAGTTAAAGGTAAATTCATTTATGTCCACTCTTACTGAATTGCAGCGGCAAGTTAATGAAGCTGAAGCCAAAGTCAATGAGTTGCGTGAAAAACTGGCGCAACAAAAACGTATTGAACGAGTACAAGCCATCACATCGGCAAAAGACTTGATTAAAACTTACCAACTTTCGATAGCTGATTTGGGCCTTGCTGGAAAAAGGTCTACAACACATAAAGAACGCTCCGACAAGCGCACCGTTGTAGCGCCGAAATACACGGACCCATTGACCGGAAAAACTTGGACAGGCCGCGGTAAACCACCCGCGTGGCTCGCCGCTCACTTATCTGCCGGCCACAGCAAAGCTGATTACCTTATTAGCAATTTGACATCTGAATAAAGCCATCAAAGGCCCCTCTGCCTTGGCTCGGTACTTTCGAGCAGAACCTACTCTGTCTGTGAAGCAAAACCGGGGGAGCGGGCTGATTCAAGGCGACAGCGTCAACTCATGCGCGAAAGCCGACGGATTCATTTGCAGTGGACGGTAGCTGACATCTGCCCAGGTTCTGCTCATGTCGCGGTAGCGGCTGGAAAACACCAGACCGCTCTGCCCGGTCTGGTAGATAAACTGTGATTTTTCCAGGTCCGCCAGGTCATAGACCGCACGCAGTGAAGCGGCATGCCGGTTGGCAAACGGAAATTTCGCATCGTTGGTCCAGTATTGGCCAACATTGACCGTGAACGAGTCGCCCCCGGTCGGTACGCTGACATCGAACAGGCGCGCCAGCGCAGGCACGTTGCTGAAAGGCCGGTGCGCCGACAGTGCCTGGTGCGCATCGCCCCACTTCCATTGCGCAGGCTGACCGCCGCGTGTGGCCTGCAACAGCGTCAGCGCGCGGTCCAGCGCGGCTGTGGACTGAGCGGCACACCCGCCCGCGCCGCACCAGGCTGTGTCATCGCGCTCCATCATTTCTTCAATGGCGCTGCGGAAATGGCGCTTGCCATACATGCTTTTCAGGCGTGCATCGCCCAACTTGCTGCCAATGACACCACGCGTGAGTTCATCGACCCAGACCGAAAAAATCAGCGGCGCGGCACTGTCAGCCCGCATCACGCCATCAAAACCGGCAAGCAGCGCCTGCACTTCGGCGGCCAGCGGGTGCTGCGACACCGTCTTCTGCAAAAACGGCAGCAAACGGGTGGTGGCCGACGACAACTGATCAGACTGGATTTTCTGCATGGATGCCGCGTCATGCCGGGACGCCCCGGCCAGCAGTTTCTCAATGCGGTCGAAGCGGTAAGGCACAACCCAATCCTGCCCCAGAAACAAGTCGGAGCCGGACGGCACCACGCTTTGGTTGGCGTTAGAAAACCAGCCTTTTTTGCCGATCATGGCCGCATCGGCCTGCGGTGTCTGCGCGTAGGGCAACCAGCCCGCCCAGTCATACCGGGCTTGCCAGCCCGGCGACGGCGCGACGCCAAGAATGTCGTTGTCGGCTTTGCGCAGCGGCACCTTGCCGATGGCCTTATAGGCCACCTTGCCGGCCACATCGGCCATCACCACGTTTTGCATCGGTGAGTGGTGGTCGGCATAGGCCGCGATCAACTCGTCCACCGACTGCGCCTGGTTGGCACGCAAGGCCGCCATCGCCGTCCGGTTGTCGGTTTCCAGCGCGCTCCAGCGCAGCGAGAGCACGTACCTGGCGGTGTCCAGCAACTCGGCATGGGGTTTCTGCGCATCGCTGAGCACCGGCCCATGACGGCTGCTGCGCACCTTCAGGCTGACATCGGGCTTGCCCTTGACCTTGATGAGCTCAACCCGTGTCTTGAAGTCCGCCCACTGCGCCGGGCCCGCACCGGGCACGCGGTACTGCTGCGGGTTGGCCGGGTTGATCTGCTCCAGATACAGGTCCTGCACGTCCGGGCCGGTGTTGGTGAAGCCCCAGGCCACCTTGGCGGTGCGGCCCAGCACCACAAAAGGCAGGCCCGGCAAGGTGGCGCCGATGACATCGAGCGCGGGTGTGGCCTTGCCGTCCGCGCCCTGGCCCGCCGGCGCCTGCAAGCGTGCGAAGTACCAGATGGCGGGCGCCGACAGACCCAGGTGCGGGTCGTTGGCCAGCAAGGGCTTGCCACTGACGGTGTGGCTGCCGGCCAGCACCCAGTTGTTGGAGCCCTTGCCTTCCACGTTGCCGATGTTGGCGGCCCAGTCATTGATGTCGAGTGCCAGCAAATTTGCCGATGTTGGTGTTGTTGGTGTTGTTGCCGATTTTTTAGCATCAAACAGGCCTCCAGCCCTTTCCCCATGGTCGTCAGTAGCTCCTGTTTTAATAGCGTCGGGACGAAAAACACCAAGCTCGGCGTAGAGCTTGGCGAAGTCGGTTTTGGACGCAGGCGCCTCGCCTGGGTAGGGTGTGAACAGTTGCCAGAGCTCTTCGGTGCTCAGGACTTTGGCCGCCGACAGGCGCGCAAACTCGTTGCCCCAGTTGCCGCCCAGGTCCAGCGCCATCATCAGCGCCCAACCCACGCTGTCCTGCGGTGTCCAGGGCTGGCCGCTGCCGCCCGGCTTGACGCCGAGGATGTGGAATTCCGGCGACAGCGCCTGCGCACTGCCGGCGTAAAACGCATTGATACCGTCGCTGTAGGCCTGCAGCGCCTGTTTCGCCTCGGTTGGCAGCACCTGCCACTGGCGCTGCGCCGCCTCCATGATGCCCAGCGTGCGCATCAGCTTGTCGGTGTCCAGCGTGGCTTCGCCCAGTACCTCGGACAACTCGCCGTGCATGACCCGGCGGTTGAACTCCAGCTGCCAGCCGCGCTCCTGCGCATGCACATATCCCAGCGCCAGCCACGCGTCGCGCGGCGACTGGGCCTTGATGTGGGTGACATCGGCGCCGTCACGCGCGACGCTCACCCCAGCGGTCAGCCCGCCGACCTTGAGCTCGCCGTCGAGCGCCGGAAAGCTGCGGTAAATATAAATGCCGATGGCCGCAGCCAGCAACAGCACCAGCAGCAACATGCCGCCGAGCAATCGTTTGATCCAGACCATGACGCTCTCCCCGGATGAAGGCCTCTGACGGGCCCGTGAAAATCAGGCCGCCGCGACGGGCTTGAGCTGCAAGGACTTGAACTCGAGGAATTCCTCGAAGCCATACACCCCGTTTTCGCGGCCGTTGCCCGACTGCTTGTAGCCGCCGAAGGGCGCGTTGCCGTTGAAGGGGCCGCCGTTGATATCGACCTGGCCGGTCCGGATGCGGCGCGCCACTTTCATGGCGTGTTCGTCGCTGCCGCTCCAGACGCCGCCGCCCAGGCCGTAGATGGTGCTGTTGGCAATCGCCACGGCATCTTCTTCATCCTTGTAGGGAATGACAACCAGCACCGGGCCGAAAATTTCCTCTTGCGCCAGGGTGTCGGTGGACTTGATGCCCAGAATGGTCGGCTGCACGAAGTAGCCCTTGGTGATAGCCGGCGGCTCGGCACCGCCGGCAATCACGTCGGCGCCCTCTTCGATGCCGGTGCGGATGAAACCCAGCACACGTTCGCGCTGGTTCGCGCTGACCAGCGGGCCAAGCCGGCTGGTCTCGTCCAGGCTGGGGCCGATGCTGAATTTGGCGATGGCGGTTTTGGCCAGCGCCTTGACCTCGTCGTAACGGCTGGCAGGCACCAGCATGCGGGTGTGGGCCGAGCAGGTCTGGCCGCTGTTGAGCATGCAGGCCGAAATCGTGCCCTTGACCGCAGCCTCGAAGTCCGCGTCTTCCAGGATCACGCTGGCCGACTTGCCGCCCAGCTCCAGCGCGACGCGTTTGACCGACTGGCTGGCCAGTTCGCTCACGCGTTTGCCGGCGCGGGTGGAGCCGGTGAAGCTGACCATGTCCACTTCGGCATGCGTGGCCAGCACCTCGCCAACCACCGGCCCCATGCCGTTGACCAGGTTGAACACGCCAGGTGGCAGGCCGGCCTCGTGAATGATTTCGGCCAGGATCATGGCGTTGACCGGTGCGATCTCGCTGGGCTTGAGCACCACGGTGCAGCCGGCAACCAGCGCTGGAGCAATCTTCAGCGTGATCTGGCTCAGGGGAAAATTCCAGGGCGTGATGCAGCCGACCACACCCATGGCTTCACGCACCACCAGCGAGTTGCCAACCTTCTTTTCCCATTCAAAGTTGCGCGCCACCTTGGCAAAGTTGCCCCAGTGCCAGATTGGGCCGCCGACCTGCACGGTTTTGGCCATTTTCAGCGGCATACCGACTTCGCGCGCTATCGCCATGGCCATCTCGTCGGTGCGGGCTTTCAAGCCGGCCGCCACCTTGTCCAGGTAGGCTGCGCGCGTTTCAACCGGCAGTGTGGACCAGGCGTCAAACGCGGCGCGGGCCGCCAGCACCGCCTGCTCGGCCTCTTGCGCAGTACCGGCAGGCACAGTGGCCATGACTTCTTCGGTACTGGAGTCGTGAACCGGCAGGGTTTCCTTCGATTGGGCAGCGACCCACTGGCCATTGATGTAGTGCGATGGGTAGGTGGTCATGGGTGGGCTCACAGCAGGTTGGGGAGGGGAATTAAAGGGGAAATTGATGTGAATATTTCACAATATCAACAAGCATAAACTCGACATTGGCGACGAAAAGGACAACGAATTCAAAAGTATTCATCTGGGGTACATCAGAGAATCAGCATGACATTTAGTTACTAACGCCTTGATTTGTTTGTTGTTTTACGTTAACCATGTCACACGATACATCTTGCATCCCAGCCTTCGGAGCTTTAATCTACCAGATCGTGCACTCACCCGCGCCCCGCTCAAACAGAAAGTCCCGAGACCTATGCGTTGGATTACACCTCATTTAAAAAGCAGCCTGCTCGGCTTGCTCAGCGGTGGCGAAGCAACTCCCGCCGTCTTGGAAAATCGAACGGAAGGCATCCGGCAACTGATGCTCAACGAGTTGGGCGAGTTTGGTGAAAAGCATTACCCCAAAATCGCGCTACGGGTGCGTTACGCCCAGGACGCCCAAGGCCTGTGGTACGCCCGCGGCGACGTGATGGCGGTGCTGTCGGCGATGCAGGGCGAAACCATTGCCCGGCAAAAGGTCAGCAGCATCACCAAGATGTTTGAAGGCCTGCTGCCTGGCAGCCTGGGCTCACGGCGCAGCTCTCTGAACTGAGCTTCAAGATCAGCTCACCACACCACGGTCAGTGGGTGTGGCCCCAGAGTAAAAATGCATCCCGACCTTCCACGGCCAGGGTCACCTTCGCGCCCACTGGCAGCAGCACCTTGGTCGGGACATGGCCAAAGGGCAGGCCCATCAGCACTGGCGCCTTGATCTGCTTTTGCAGCCACGCCACCACCGTCGCCAGTTTGAAGCCCTTGTCGTGCGGCACCAGCTTGTAGTTGGTGAACTGGCCCAGAACAATGGCTTTTTGCTGCGCCAGCACGCCCGCATGCAGCAGGGTCGTCAGCATGCGCTCGAGACGGTACGGGTGCTCGTGCACTTCTTCGAGAAACAGGATGCCGCCCTTGACCGCCGGAAAATACGGCGTGCCAACCAGTGAAGTCAGCACTGCCAGGTTGCCGCCCCACAAGGTTGCTTTTTTAATGTCAAATATGCCGCCAGCCCTTGCTGGTACTGATCTGGTGGCTCCTTCTTTGATAGCAGATGCGGGCAGGCGCCAGCCCGTGCCTTCACCCTGCCCCGTGATCAGGTCCTCAAAACAGGCTTCCATGATGTCGTCGGGCTCACCCTCGACGCCGAAGTCCTCGCCCAGCGCCGGGCCAGCCCAGGAGACGGCGCCAGTTTTGGCCAGCAGCGCGCTTTGCAGCGCGGTGAAGTCGCTGAGGCCGACAAATCGCGTGCCCTTGTCCACCGCCTTGACCACCGCCTTGTAATTGATGCCCGGCAAGATGCGCGTCAGCCCGTAGCCGCCGCGCGAAATCAGGGCCACGTCGGCGCCGCTGGCAGCCGCGCGATGGATGGCGGCGAGGCGAGTTTCGTCGTCGCCGGCAAAACGCTGGTGGCTGGCCAGCGCGGCCTCATCGAGTTCGACCTCATACCCCAAGGTCTTCAGGCGCGACACGCCACGGCGGAATGCCGCCTTGTCACGCACGGCGCTGGACGGGGAGTAAATGTAGATATGTTTTTTCACGGCTCCGAGTATCCCACTGCCCGGAACCAAGCGACCCGCAGGCCGCAGCATAAACGCCGCACCATGCTGCTTTATTTTCTCGATCTGTTCGGTGTCGCCGTGTTCTCCATCAGCGGTGCGCTGGCCGCTGGCCGGTTGGAGCTTGATCTGCTTGGCGTCGTGGTGCTGGCCTCGCTGACAGCCATAGGCGGCGGCACGCTGCGCGATGTGCTGATGAACCGGCCTCCGGTGTTTTGGATGGCCGACCCGACCTACCTGCTGAAAAAATCGACGGCCCGGCCGGCGATAGGCTCGCCATGCTCTTGCACAAAATGCCCGGCTTGCTCTATGAGCAGCGGCTCGGGGCAGCCCCGGATCAGCGCCTTTAGCTCGCGCATCACCGGCAGGCTCAGCACCGGGTCCTGCGCACCGACGGCCATCAGGGTCTGGCCCAGCCACTGGTCGCGCCAGAAATCACGCGCCTGACGCGACACGGCAGCGCCGTCCGAGTCTTCAAACTCCGGCACCATGGCCGGAAAGGCGCGCAGCGCTGCGCGGTGGCCTTTGTCGGGGAAAGGCGCGTTGTAGGCGGCGCATTCCTCTGCGCTCATGTGCGGGTTGCCGCGTGCAAAAAGTCGCGCCACGTCAAACTCCGGGTTTTTGGCGCACATGTCGCGCCACGCCAGAAAGCCCGGTGAGAGGGGCACATCTCCTGTCCCCAATGTGGTGTTCATCACCAGCAAGCCCTTGTAACGATCTGGCGCCGCCATCGGCAGGGTCAGGCCCAGCAGGCCGCCCCAGTCCTGCACCACCAGCACCACGTTTTTCAGATCCAGGTACTCCACCAGCTCCAGCAGAATCTGCCGGTGCCGGCTGAATGTGTGAAAGCTGTCTTTTTTAGGTTTGTCACTTTTGCCGAAGCCGATCAGATCTGGCGCGACCACGCGCTGCCCGGCGGCCAGGAACACCGGCAGCATCTTGCGGTACAGGTAGCTCCAGGCCGGATTGCCGTGCAGGCACAGCCAGGTCAGGCGTTCAGGCGCACCTTCATCCAGATAATGCAGGCGCAGGCGATCCAGCACGGGTAGATGGCTGAGGTAATGAGGCTGCCAGGGGTAGCCCGGCAGCGCGGCAAATGCGCTGTCGGGCGTGCGCAGTGCGTCATCGCGCAGCGGATGGTTCAAGCTGGCCTGTAGGCGCTGATCGCCCCGCTTTTGCCGGAAAAAATCCTGCAACACGGCGCCACATTCGTCGGCCAGCACCCCGCCCTGCACCTGCGTCTGGTGGTTGAGCTGCGCATGGTCAAACAGGTTGAGGACCGAACCGGCGGCGCCGGTTTTCGGGTCGGCCGCGCCGAACACCACACGTTTGAGCCGGGCGTGCAGCATGGCGCCAGAGCACATGGCGCAGGGCTCCAGCGTGACAAACAGCTCGCAGTCGTCCAGCCGGTAATTGCCCTGGGCCGCCGCTGCCGCCCGCAGGGCCTGCATTTCAGCGTGAGCGGTCGGGTCATGCCTGCCAATCGGCGCGTTGCGACCGCTGGCGATGACCCGGCCATCACGCACCAGCACGGCGCCGACCGGCACTTCCCCCTCGGCGGCGGCCTGCCGGGACTGCGCCAGCGCCAGTTGCATGAAGTCGGCATCACCCATCAATGCTTCTCTTTTGATAGCTGCTTGCGCAGGTATGGCAAGGGCTAGCACAGTGTTGCACGCTATCTGGAACATAAAAATGCGTCTTTTGCGCCATGGCTGCGTTGCAAATCCGCGCGATACACGGGGTATCGCTGTGGTTTGCGCCTTGCCCTGACCCAAAATCCATCATTTTTATTTGTTCCATCCAGCATGCAACACTGCACAAGCCAATTTGATGCTCAGGGTAACCTGTCCATCCAGCCGGCAAGCGCCTGTTCGTCGGGTGAACCGGTGCTGTACATGGCCTTCATTGCCGCACGCGCCTCGGGCTGGTGTTGGTTGAGTTTGAGCTTGCACTGCATGGTCAACACACGCAGCTCAAACGCGACGATACCGTTCATCATCTTATGCTGGTATTGCTCATCCAGTCCGCGCCACTGGTCGGCATAGGCCGGGTCGTGGTCGGCAATCAGGTGCTTGAGCAGGCGGTCCTTGTCCGCAAAGTGCTCAATGATTTTGGCTTCAACCGTGCAATACACCATCACATAGTTCCACGTCGGCACACGCGCCAGGTCGGGGTAAACGCGCGGCGTCATGTAGGCGTGTGGGCCCATGAAGGTGACGACAGCTTTGGGCCGCGCTACCAGAAAACGCCAGTGCGGGTTGGGTTTGGCGCAGTGGCCCAGCAACAGAGTTTCATCAGCTTCGGTCAGCAAATGCAGCGGCAGCGGCGTGACGAAGGGCAAGCTGTCATCGTCAGTCGATATCAGGCTGGCAAACGGATTGGCGCGGATTAGTACGTGGGCTGTGGCGGCGTCTTTGGCTGCGAATTGGGGCGACAGGTACATGGTTTTCAGTGGCCTAAGTTGCTGCTCCGTCATTTGACTTGGTATGCATGTTGATATATATTGTCATACATCTACATCCAAGGAAACTTTTTATGAGTTCAATGGTTTTAACCCAAGTTTACCTAGAGCCCTCGCAAAAACAAGCGCTCGCCAGCCAGGCCAAAAAATCGGGCCGCAAGGTGTCAGAAATCATGCGCGATGCAGTCGATGCCGCCATCGCAGGCGTGACGCTGGAGGAAATTCAAACCCTGGACATGGGCACCCAGCGCGCGCAAGGCGACATCAGCGCCATGCTGGCTGACCTCAAAGTCAACACCACCGAGCACACCGCCTTCATGCGCGAAATAGCCAAACTGCAAAAAGCGGCCGCCAAGGAATTCGCATGAGCGTGCTGACTGACGTCATGGACCGGCTGACCGATATTTCGTCACTGCGCACCCAGGTTACCGAATTGATTCAACAGCAGCGCGAAATGCGCGGGATCATGTTGAGCCAGCAACGTGAACTGGCTGAGGTGCGGGGGCAGTTAAAGGCGCTGATTCAGATGCAGGGTGTGGCGGCACGGAAATAAAGATCGACACCGAAATCCGCCATGTAACAAAGCCGGGCGCGAACCTCTTCCTGGAGCTTGGCTTCGCACCCGCTGAGGCCAAGCGTTTGCAGGCAGCCTCTCGCAAACAGATCAACGACACCCAGTTGCTGAAACAGCAGTTGATGGATGAGCTGTCCACCTGGATTGCCGAGCATCACCTGAAGCAAGCCGAGGCCGCCGAGATCCTGATGGTCTCGCGCCCGCGCGTGTCCGACGTGGTGAACAGGAAAACGGCCAAGCTCACCATCGACACGCTGGTGGAAATGCTCAGCCGCATTGGCAAGCCAGTCAAGCTGGCCATCGGTTGACGCGCTGAACGACGACCACCTCTATCAATTCCCGCACCAGCGGCGGTAAGCATCAATCCATTCCGCTCCCTCTGGCGGCGGATCAGGTAGCGGCAGATCGAGGATAGGGATTGCTTGAGTTGATTTTCCATGCACGCAAATAGCGACGATTTGATCGCGGTTGGTGATATCGGCCTTGGCCACCGTCACTGCCTGCCCGAGCACCCGGGTCGTGAATGGCAGGGAGAGATTCTCTTCGATCATGGCGAAGAATCCGCCAGCCTGCTCCGATTCGGAATAGGCGTCCGTGGTCGCCTCCTCGATGAGTTTATCCAGGTATTCCACAGCGAACTTCGTCGTCTTTTTCGTTTTCGCTTTTGTCATCGCAAAGACTCCTTCCAGAGACCCGCATCGGCGAGGCGCCGAACCAAGGCGCCGCGTTTCCCATGCCGGGCCATGAACTGAACCAATTTTTGGTCGAAGTCGGCTCGTGTCGCGCACAGCGCATAGGCATCGGATAGATCGACGAACGCGCGCTTGACCTCGTCGTAGGCAGACGCGATGCCACGTTCAGCCAGTTTGTCGGCAGCCTGCCGGCAGCGGTCGAAATCGGCTGCCAGCGTGCGCAGGTAGGTTTCCCGCTTGGCCTGCCGTTCGGTCTCAGCCCTTTTGCGCTGTACTGCTTCCTGGCTTTTTCTCGCTTCGGCAGCGGACGCCGCCAGTTCATGAAGCTCTGCGACAGTGCGCCGCCGCGTTTCCTGTTTTGCAACCGGCTGTTGTTCGCGCTGCCAGGTCAGGAAACGTAATTTCAGTTTACGCTCGGCCTGCTGCGTATTTCCGGTCAACAGCAGTTTGAGCATCGCGGTTTTCTCTGCCGCAGGAAGCGCGGCGATCCAGACATCCCGTTCCGCGTCGCTCTCGCTGTCGGGTTTTGAACCTTGCCGGTCGGAGAATCCGGCGGCGGCCAGCAGATCCTCATCGACTTCCAGAAATTCCGCCAGCGATTGCTGGGCAGCGGTCAGCCGGGAGAGTCCGGGCGGCGGCTGGGGCTCAATGGCCTGTTCGTCAACTTCGCCGGCGCTCACGCCGGCCAGCCAGCCGAGATACAGCGGGCGCATGTCGCCACGCAGCAGATCGTCACGCAATGGCGCCAGCCTGCCCATCCAGCCTCGCCCATCCTCTTCGGCAAAGCGATCATAGTTGTCGCTCTCGTTCAGTTCCCATCCAAGCAGCCAATGCGTCTTCGTCTGCTCCACCGAAAAAACGGTTTGGGTTTTGAAGCCCCGGAGGAGCTCGGCATCGAATACATTTTTCGGCACGCGCAGGTACAGAAGGCAAGTACACCAGTTGGCCACATAGACGTGAGCATCAAAGTAATGTCGCATCCAGTCGGCGGGATCGCCCTTGAGATTGCCCCATTGGTAATCATTGACGAAGCTGGTCGGGGTAATGCTGGCGCGAGACGAGCACGCGCGCAGTTCCGCCATGTGCTTCGGGGTCAGCGGCGTGTCGATGGCAACGAATTCGTAGTACTGGTATTCGCTCATCACGATTCACTTTCTGTGAAGGCCATGCAATCCGATCAATGGCATTCATCCGCCGATTCGATACCCCATGGCAGTGTATCCGCGCCGATGCTTGTCCCACATCCGCAGCAGTGCCGGGTGGCCCGTGTCCACGAAATCGATGATCCGCACGTCGGTCTTGTTGGCATGCTCGCGGCGCAGCCGGCCAGCGTACTGCTGCAAAGTACCCTTCCACGACACCGGCATCGCCAGCACCAGGGTGTCCAGCGGTGGATGGTCGAACCCCTCCCCGACCAGCCTGCCCGTCGCGAGCAATACGCGCGGTGCTTCCGAGGGTAGCGCATCGAGCTTTTCAATCATTGCCGCTCGCAGCGAGCGTGACATCCGGCCATGCAGAACAAACAGTTGTGGAATTTCTCCGTCCAAAGCCGCCGAAATGGCTTCGAGATGGTTGGTACGCTCGGTCAGCACCAGCACCTTCCGGCCTTGGCTGAAGGTGCGTCCGATTTTGCTCGCAATGGCGGCTGTTCGGTCCTGATCGTTGGCGAGGTGCCGGAACACATCCTGAATTCCGGCTTCGAGCGGCAGGTCGATGCATACATGCAGCGAATACGGCGCCACCTCCAAATCGTGCCGAGCACCGGCAGGTTTTGCCGCCGTGTGCCGAATCGGTCCGCATTGCATGAAGATGATCGGTTGCTGGCCGTCGCGACGGATCGGCGTGGCGGTGAGGCCAAGCACGTATTTCGCCTTGGTGCGCTTCAGAATGGCATCGAACGACACCGCACCGACATGGTGGCATTCGTCGTTGACGCAGGCCGGCGAGTAACCCGACTTGGCCGAAGTCTTGCTTTCCCAGCGGATCGGGTAGACATCCGTGCGTCCCCGGAACAAGCGGCGAAACAGCGCCACCTTCTCGTCCGTGGAAAGCCGCGAGGGCTCCGGCATCGAAACTGGTGGTACTACATGCTCAGGCTGCGCGCGCCATTGAATGCCGTTCGCTTCCAGCAGGGCGATCAAGCGGGCGTTTTCAGCCTTCAACGCCAACAATGGATCGCGCTCAATCATGGACTCATTCCATTTCCAAATCATCCGTGCACGTTGTCGGCTTCGCTCGCCGGACGCTACGCTGGTCGATCCCGCTTCGCGGGGCCCTCGCCCTTCGCTTCGCGTCCTACTCCCACTCAATCGTTGCCGGCGGTTTGCTGCTCACGTCATACGTCACGCGGTTGATGCCGCGTACTTCGTTGATGATGCGGCTGGAGACTTTTTTGAGCAGCGCATACGGCAACTCGGCCCAGTCGGCGGTCATGAAGTCGCTGGTCTGCACCGCGCGCAGGGCCACCACGTAATCGTAGGTGCGGCCGTCGCCCATGACACCTACTGATTTGACGGGGAGGAACACGGTGAAGGCCTGGCTGGTGGCTTCGTACCAATTCTTTGGTGCTTTGGTGGGTGTGGGTACGGGGAGGCCCTCACCCCTGCCCTCTCCCAGGGGGAGAGGGAGTGAAGCCGGGGAAAGATTGGGCACAAAGGGAAAATTGCGCAACTCTTCTATGAAAATCGCATCGGCCTGGCGCAGCAAATCGGCATATTCCTTTTTCACTTCGCCAAGGATGCGCACACCCAGGCCGGGGCCCGGAAACGGGTGGCGGTACACCATGTCATGCGGCAGGCCCAGAGCAACGCCCAGTTCGCGCACCTCGTCCTTGAACAGTTCGCGCAGCGGTTCCAGCAATTTGAGACCCAGCTGCTCAGGCAGGCCACCGACGTTGTGGTGGCTTTTGATGACCACGGCCTTTTTGCTTTTGGCGCCGCCGGACTCGATCACGTCGGGGTAAATTGTGCCCTGGGCCAGCCATTTGGCGCCTTGGTGACCGCCATCGCCGGCCTTGAGACGCGCGGCTTCAGCCTTGAACACTTCGACGAATTCGCGGCCGATGATCTTGCGCTTGGCTTCGGGTTCGCTAACGCAGGCCAGGTGGCCGAGAAACTGCGCGGCGGCATCGACCCGGATGACCTTGGCATGCAGCTTGCCGACAAACATGTCCATGACCATGTCGCCCTCGTTCAGGCGCAGCAGGCCGTGATCGACGAACACACAAGTTAGCTGGTCACCGATGGCACGGTGGATCAACGCTGCGGCGACCGATGAATCGACGCCGCCCGACAGGCCAAGAATGACTTCTTCATCACCCACCTGCTGGCGGATTTTCTCGACCGCTTCGCTGATGTAGTCACCCATGACCCAGTCGGGGCGGGTGCCGCAGATGTCTAAAACAAAGCGGTTTAATATCGCCTGACCCTGGGTGGTGTGCGTGACCTCTGGGTGAAATTGCACAGCGTAAATTTTGCGCGCTTCATCGGCCATGCCGGCAATGGCGCAACTGCTGGTCGACGCCATCAGCTTGAAGCCTGGCGGCATGGCGGTGACGTTGTCGCCGTGGCTCATCCAGACATGCAACATGCCGTGGCCTTCGGGCGTGGTGTAGTCGGCGATTCCATCCAGTAGCGCAGTGTGGCCGTGCGCGCGCAACTCGGCATGTCCGAATTCGCGTTTGTGGCCGCCTTCAACGGTGCCGCCCAGTGCCTCTGCAATGGCATACATGCCAAAGCAGATACCCAGCAAGGGGATGCCCAGTTCAAACACGGCTTTGGGGGCGCGCAGGCTTTCGTCTTCCCACAGGCTGGCATGGCTGCCCGACAGAATCACGCCTTTGAGGCTGCCGTCTTTGGCGTAGGCGCGTACCCAGTCGTCGGTCACATCACAGGGGTGCACTTCGCAGAACACATGGGCTTCGCGAATGCGCCGGGCGATCAGCTGGGTGACCTGGGAGCCGAAATCGAGGATGAGGATTTTTTGGTGCTGCATGAGAGGCGTTTCAGGCAAAAAAGAAAAAGGCGTCCTTGCAGACGCCTTGGGCCATCGAAATAATCAGTCCGCCCGGTAGTTGGGTGCTTCCTTGGTGATCTGCACATCATGCACATGGCTTTCGCGGATGCCGGCGGTGGTGATCTCGACAAACTCGGCCTTGTTACGCATGTCCTCAATCGTGGCACAACCGCAGTAGCCCATGCTGGCCCGCAGGCCGCCGGCCATCTGGTAGACGATGCCGACCATGGACCCTTTGTAGGGCACGCGGCCTTCGATGCCCTCGGGCACCAGCTTGTCGGCGTTCGGGTTGCCGGTGGTGGCTTCCTGGAAGTAACGATCGGCACTTCCCTGCTGCATGGCACCAATGCTGCCCATGCCGCGGTAACTTTTGTAGCTGCGGCCCTGGAACAAAATCACCTCGCCGGGCGCTTCTTCGGTGCCGGCAAACATGCCGCCCATCATCACCGTGCCGGCGCCAGCAACGATCGCCTTGGCAATGTCGCCGCTGTAACGGATGCCGCCGTCGGCAATCAGCGGGATGCCGCTGCCGCGCAGCGCTGTGGCGACGTTGTCAATCGCCATGATCTGCGGCACACCCACGCCGGCGACGATGCGGGTGGTGCAGATGCTGCCAGGGCCAATGCCGACCTTGACCGCATCAGCGCCTGCCTCGGCCAGCGCCAGCGCAGCCGCGCCGGTGGCAATGTTGCCGCCAATCACATCGATCTGCGGATAGTTCTTCTTGACCCAGCGCACACGCTCGATCACGCCATGGCTGTGGCCGTGGGCGGTGTCCACCACAATGGCATCCACGCCGGCCTTGACCAGCGCCTCCACCCGTTCCTCGGTGCCCTCGCCCACACCGACCGCAGCACCCACACGCAGCCGGCCGGATGCATCGCGTGCGGCATTGGGAAAGTTGGTCTGCTTGGTGATGTCCTTGACGGTGATCAGGCCCTTGAGCTCGAAATCGTCGTTCACCACGAGGACACGTTCGAGCTTGTGTTTGTTCAGCAAGGCCTTGGCTTCGGCAGCGGAAGTGCCTTCCTTGACCGTGATGAGCCTCTCGCGCGGCGTCATGATCTGGTGCGCCTTCACGTCGTAGCGGGTCTCAAAGCGCAGATCGCGGCTGGTCACAATACCGACCACCTTGCCACCGTCGCAGACTGGAAATCCCGAGATACCGAGTTGCTCGGACAGTTCCAGGATCTGCAACACCGTGTGTTCCGGCGTGATGACTACCGGATCGCGCACGACACCGGACTCATACCGCTTGACCTTGGCCACATGGGCGGCCTGCTGCTGGGGCGTGAGGTTTTTATGGACGATACCGATGCCACCCTCCTGCGCAATGGCAATCGCCAGACGCGCTTCGGTCACCGTATCCATGGCGGCTGACACCAGCGGCAAATTCAGGCGGATGTTTCTTGAGAACTGGGTGGAAAGCGAGGTGTCCTTGGGCAGGACCTGGGAGAACGCTGGCACCAACAATACGTCGTCGAAGGTGAGCGCTTTGCCGAGTAGGCGCATAGGGATGGCTCCAAAAACACGATTGTACCCGCGCCGGTCAGTACAAACCCTGCCACCCGCCATCCCATGGGCCGCGTTACAAAAAAACGCCACATCCTCATGGAAGCCCTGTCCTGTCGAGGCGGGTGAACGCTACACTGGAAAGCATGGATTTGAAAATCACGCCGAAACACCTGATCCTGGCCCTGGCTGGCTGGGCTTTTGCGCTGTCCGCAGCGGCCCAGTACCAGTGGGTGGGCAAGGACGGTCGCAAGGTATTCAGTGACCGTCCACCGCCAGCAGATATTCAGGAAAAAGACATCCTCAAGCAACCCGGCGGTCGGCGTGCGGCCGTGCTCGTGATTCCGACCGAGACCGCAGAAGTGGCCAGCACCACCGCCGCAGCGGCAGCCGCGAAACCGAAAGTTGACCCCAACGCCCCGAAAATTTCAGGCAAAGACGCCGAACTGGAGGCCAAGAAAAAGAAGCTTGAAGAAGAAGCTGCGGCCAAGAAAAAAGCCGAGGACGAAAAAATCGCCCAAGCCCAGGCCGAAAACTGCGAACGCGCCAAAAAGGCCGTCGCCACCTTTCAGTCTGGCGTGCGCGTCGCCAGCACCAATGCCAAGGGAGAGCGCGAGATCATGGACGACAGCGTCAGGGCCTCGGAACTCAAGCGCGTGCAAGCCGTGGTTGACCGGGACTGCAACAGGCCCGCAGCTCAGTAACCGGCCTTGGCCCCTGCTCTCTTGCGGGCAAACAGCCCCGATTTTTTGACCCCCTGGCTGCTGAAGCGCTCACGCCGCGCAACTTTGGGATCGACCCGCAGCGGGCGATAAATTTCCAGCCGATCTTGCGCCTGCAGAACCTGCTTCAAGCTGGCTTTACGCCCCCAGATACCGAGCGCGAGTTTGCCTGACGCGAGCTCCGGGCATGCGGCCAAAATACCGCTGCTTTCAATAGCCTGTGCCACCGTGCAGCCTGGCGGCAATACCAGCGCCCACTCCCGCACCTGGCGCGGTGCCGGCGAATACACCAACACAATATTCATGGACCGGTCTCAGGTTTCGCCATAGACCTGGCCCGCGCGTTTGACGAAGGCGTCCACCATGCTGCCGGCAATTTTGTCAAAGACCGGGCCGACCAGCGCGGCCAGCGCCGTTTTGTCGAAGTCATAACGCAGGCTGAAGTTGACCTTGCAGGCGCGCTGGCTGCCGTCGCCCAAGGGCGTGAAGTCCCAGTGCCCGTCGAGTTTTGAAAACGGGCCGTCCACCAGTTTGAGCGAGACCTTGCGGTCTTTCACATGGGTGTTGCGGGTGGTGAAGCTCTGGCTCAGGCCAGCAAACGAGATGCCGACCTTGGCCGTCATGCCGTGGGCGTCTTCCTCCACCACGTCGGCCTGGTCGCACCAGGGCAGAAACTTCGGATAACTGGCGACATCGGTGACCAGGGCAAACATCTCAGCTGCGCTGTACCAGATCAGGACGGACTTTTGGACGGTTTTCATACAATCAGGGGCTGCGCCCGATTGTATTAGCCGGTGACGCCCTTACCTCCTAGCCATGGCCACCAAAGAAGCATCCTCCAAAAAACCGGCCGCCGCCTCCTCCGGAAAATCCACCGGCAAGCCCGCCATCAACCTCACGCCCAAGGCCGCCGCCGCGGCGGTGCGTATTGCCGACAACAAAAAAGCGCTGTTCAACTACCACATCGAGGAGCGTTTCGAGGCCGGTATGGTGCTCGAAGGCTGGGAGGTGAAATCGCTGCGTGAAGGCAAGGTGCAACTCACCGACGGCTACGTCGTGATCCGCAATGGCGAGCTGTTCATCATCGGCTGCCAGATCAATCCACTGGGCACCGCGTCCACCCATATCCGGCCGGACTCGGTGCGCACCAAGAAGCTGCTGATGCACAAGGACGAGATCCGCCGACTGATTGGCAAGATCGAGCAAAAGGGCTACACGCTGGTGCCTCTGAACCTGCACTGGAAGGCCGGCAAGGTCAAATGCGAGGTCGGGCTGGCCAAGGGCAAGGGCGAACACGACAAACGCGACACCATCAAAGACCGCGAAGGCAAGCGCGAGGTCGAACGCGCCATGAAGTCGCGCAGCCGTTAACGCGCCCTGCTTTCTTGGTCTATTTTTGAGCATGAGGGAATAAACGTCGATCTGCCGGTGTTTATCCCAGTGCAGACATCACTCTGCCTCAACCCTCACCGGAGCCTTTCCATGAAATTCCTGCCTATCGCTTTCCTGACCGCCGCCCTGCTCGGCGGCTGCGCTTCCATGATGACCGCACCCGCCAAAGTCGCCGATGGCGTGCTGGTTGGCCCCAGCGGCATGACGCTGTATGTATTCGACCGTGACACTGCGGGCAGTGGCAAGTCGGTCTGCAACGGCCCCTGCGCAGCCAACTGGCCGCCCCTGATGGCCTCGGAGATGGATAAGCCGGCAGGCGACTACAGCGTCATCACGCGCGACGACGGCACGAAACAATGGGCCATGAAAGGCAAGCCGCTTTACTACTGGATCAAGGACACCAAGGCCGGCGACAAAACCGGCGACGGTGTGCAAAACGTCTGGCACGTCGTCAAACCCTGAGCGGTCTGAATGGCATGAAGCGGAAAACCATGGATGACTGATTTCCCGCTGGTAGACCACATCCCGAGCCTGCGGCGTTATGCACGCGCGCTGACTGGCGATGCCTGGCTGGCCGACGACCTGGTGCAGGACACGCTGGAGCGTGCCTGCAGCAAATGGCGCTTGTGGACCGTTGGCAGCGATTTGCGCGCCTGGCTGTTCACGCTTATGCACAATATTTTTGTGAACCAGGTGCGCAGCGCGGTCCGGCGGGCAGCGGCTGGTACCCTGGTTGACCTTGACGATGTTGCTGACGCACTGGTGGCCGAAGACAACGGCACGGCGCAATCGCTGGACCTGCAGCGCTGCCTGCTGCGGCTGCCGGACGACCAGCGTGCCGTGCTGCTGCTGGTCAGCCTGGAAGATCTGTCGTACGCTGAGGTAGCGACCATCACTGGCGTCCCAGTGGGCACGGTGATGTCGCGCTTGTCGCGTGCGCGTGTTCGCTTGCGCGAATTGATGGACGGGCCTGCCGTCGCGCCCGCCAGTCAGAGCCACACTGCGCCGCCGCTCAGGCGCCTCAAATAACTACCATGGACAAACAAGGCCCCTTCATGCAGGACAAGATCAACGCGCTGATCGATGGCCAGTTGCCGGCAGACCAACAGGCCGAGGTGCTGGCACGGCTGACCAGTGACCCGGCCGCGCAGGACACCCACCAGGCCTGGCAGGCCCAGCGCGATGCTCTGCGCGCCCACTACAACCCGCTGCTCGACGAAGCGGTGCCCGACACCCTGCTGGCCGCTGCTACTCGCGTGCAACAGGGGCGTCAGCAATTGAACCAGTGGTGGCGCTGGGGTGGCATGGCGGCCGCGCTGATGCTGGCTTTTGGCGTGGGTTGGTTGTCGCATGGCCAACTTGACACGCAGGCCGGCCGGCAGATGGCGGGGGCCCCGGCGCTTTCGGCCCAGGCCTTTGTGCGCCAGGCCTCGCTTGCGCACGCGGTTTATTCCCCGGAAGTGCGCCATCCGGTAGAGGTGCCAGCCGCTCAGCAGGAGCATCTGGTGCAGTGGTTGTCCAAACGCCTGGGCAAACCCCTGAAGGTGCCGGTGCTGGCGACGCAAGGGTATGAGCTGGTCGGCGGCCGCTTGTTGCCCGGTGAAGCTGGGGCCCGTGCGCAATTCATGTTCCAGAATCCGGCGGGCGGGCGTGTCACGCTGTACTTGGGCGCGCTAGATGCCAATGCTGGAGCCTCAGCGGGCAGCAGCGAAACCGCTTTTCGCTACAGCGCCGACGGACCGGTGCCCTCGTTTTACTGGATGGACCAGGGCTTTGGTTATGCCTTGAGCGGCGCGGTGTCGCGCGACGAGCTGATGCAGCTAGCCGAGCTGGTGCACCAGCAGCGCTGATCTGCGGTTTTAAAGGTCGCGCAGCGGGTGCGTCTCGGCGGTCCAGGGACTGGCAAAAAACGCCTGGGTCATCGCCGGCTTGACGTCCTCGATACGCGCCGGGTTCCACTTCGGCGCGTAGTCTTTGTCGATGGCCAGCGCGCGTATGCCTTCGACGGTTTCACTGGCGGCACCGGAGTTCAGATGGAAGCAGTGATGCACGATGTCGCGCTCCATGCGCAGGTCGTCGGCCAGGCTCAGGGTCCTGGCGCGGCGGATCTGCTCCAGCGTGACATGGAGCATCAGCGGCGAGCGCTTGCGCAACAGGGCGCCTATTTTTCGGGCCGCTTCGTCGGGCGCGGCCTCCAGCGCATCCACCATGTGTTTCACCCGTGTGAGCGAAAAATATTGATCAAACTGGCCTCCAGCCCTTTCCGGACGGGCATAATTTGCTATTAAATCAGTAGCAATCCATGCGTCCACAGCGGCCGTTGAAACAAAAACCTGATCACCCAGTGTCTGCCACACGGCCGGCAAATCGGCGGCCGGCAGTTTGAGGTCGGCCAGCCCATAAGCCAGCGCCTCATCGCCGGTTATCACCACGCCGGTCAGCGCCAGGTACTCGCCGATGCTGCCGGGGCAACGGCTCAGGAAGTAACCACCGCCGACATCGGGGAACAGGCCGATGTTGGTTTCCGGCATGGCGAGCTTGCTGCGCTCGGTGACAATACGCACCCGCGCACCCTGGCTCAAACCCATGCCGCCGCCCATGACCACACCGTCCATGAAAGCGATGTAGGGCTTGGGGTAGTGGTGGATCAGGTGGTTAAGCTTGTATTCCTCGGTGAAAAAATCCTCGAGCGACGTGTCACCCGCCAGCGCCATCTGATGGAAAAAGCGAATGTCGCCGCCGGCCGAAAAACCGCCAAACAGCGCCTCGGGCGTGCCGGGTCGGCCGACCTTGTTGGTTCCGCGTATCGCCACCGCCAGAATGGCCGGGTCGCCCTGCCAGGCCGTCAGCGCTGCAGCCAGCTCACGCACCATGGACAGCGACAGCGCATTGAGCGCCTTGGGCCGGTTCAGGGTGATGAAGGCGACCTGGCCGCGTACCTCGGTCAGCACGTCCCCCGTCGTTTTTAGCCGATATGTCTGGTTCATGCTCTTTGTCTCCATCCCATCACTTCGTTAAGCACCAGTGCGGCTATGACCAGCAAGCCACCGCTGAGCACACTGGTGGCTGGCACCTCGCCGGCACCCAGCCAGGCCAGCAGGATGCCAAAAATAATTTCCAACAGCGCCAGCAACGCCATCTCGGGCGCTTTCAGCACGCGGGCGCAGATGACCGAGAGCACACAGGGAATGGCGAGCTGCACCAGCCCGAGCAATGCCAGCAAGCCCAGGTCCCGCCCGGTGGCGGCAAACGGAAAAGCCAGCGGCAAGGTCATCAGCGAGGAAATCGCCGCGCCCACCAGCACGGCCGGCACCAGGTCGATTTTTTCGCCATGCGCCTGGCTGCGCTGCACCACCGTCCAGTTCACGGCCGCAGCCATGGGCACCAGCAACGCCACCAGCGTGCCGGCGAACTGCCCCAAGCCGCCACCCAAGTTGATCTGGCTGCCATACATCCAGGCGATGCCCACCCCCGCCACGGCAATCGCCAACCAGGTACGCGGCGCGATACGGTGGCCGATAAAAACCCGTGCGATCAGCGCCGTCAGGAAAGGCCCGAGCGCCATCGTCACCAGCACGTTGGCCACGGTGGTCATGGTCAGCGCCAGCATGAAGGCGGTGAACATGATGCTCCAGCAAACGCCGGAGATCCACAGGAAGCGGCCTGCGTGGCGGATTTTGGTAAACACCTGGCGCCCCTGAAACATCGGCAGGATCACCAGCAACGACAGCAAGGTAAAAAAGCTGCGCCAGAAAGTCACCTCAAAGCTGCGTGCCGATTCGAGGTGACGCGTGACCACGCCGGCGATGGACCACATCAGCGTGATCGCGATCATGAGCAGTACGGCTTTGGAATGCGTGAGTTTCATGATGAAAGAAGTTCAGGCGATCATGTTCTACACAATTAAAGGCCGCTGGAGCAAGAGCGCGTAGCGGTCTGATCAAACGTTCAGCTCAGTCGCCGCCCCGCCCGATCCAGTCCAGCAGGGGCCGCGGGACTGGCTTTGCCAGACCGCAGGCGCAGCGGCCCCTTTTTTCCTGTGCAAGGGGCAGGGAGTTGCCGCAGGCTCGCAGTGAGCGACCGTGGGGGCTTTACTCACCGTGGGGGCCTACCTTCCAGCGCGCTTGCGCTCGCTTTCCGTCAGGTGGCGCTTGCGCAGACGCACCGACTTGGGCGTGATCTCGACCAGCTCGTCCTCCTCGATAAATTCAACGCCGTATTCCAGCGTCAGCTCGATAGGCGGCGTGATCTTGATCGCGTCTTCCTTGCCGGACACACGGAAGTTGGTCAGTTGCTTGGTACGCGTGGCATTGACCACCAAGTCATTGTCACGGCTGTGAATGCCGACAATCATGCCTTCATACACAGGGTCATTGGCGCGCACAAACATGCGGCCACGGTCGTCCAGCTTGCCCAGGGCGTAGGTGAAAATTTCACCTGCATCCATGGAAATCAGCACGCCTTGCTTGCGGCCGCCGATGTCGCCCTTGTGCGCCTCGTAGCTGTCGAAGATGTTGGAGATCAGGCCGGAGCCGCGCGTCAGGTTCAAAAATTCGTTGGTAAAACCAATCAGGCCACGCGCCGGAATGCGGTACTCCAGGCGCACGCGGCCACGGCCATCGGACTCCATGTTGACCAGGTCGCCCTTGCGCTCACCCAAAGCCTGCATCACGCCACCCTGGTGCTGTTCTTCAATATCGGCGGTAACCAGCTCGATCGGCTCGTGCTTCTCGCCATTGACTTCCTTCATCACGACGCGCGGCTTGGACACAGCCAGCTCAAAACCTTCGCGGCGCATGTTCTCCAGCAGAATGGTCAGGTGTAACTCGCCGCGGCCCATGACTTCAAAGATGCCTTCTTCGCCGGTTTCCTTGACGCGCAAGGCCACGTTGTGTTGCAGTTCTTTTTGCAGGCGGTCCCAGATCTGGCGGCTGGTGACGTACTTGCCTTCACGGCCTGCCAGCGGGCTGGTGTTGACGCAGAAGTTCATGGTCAGTGTCGGCTCATCGACCTTGAGCATGGGCAGCGGCATCGGATTGACCGGGTCGGTGATGGTCACGCCAATGCCGATGTCAGTCAGGCCGTTGATCAACACGATTTCTCCGGGGCCTGCGTCGGTGGTCTGCACACGTTCCAGGCCCTGGAAGGTCAGCACCTGGTTGATGCGGCCTTTGACAGCTTTGCCATCCGGGCCTTCCATGACCATCACGTCCATCATGGGCCTGACTGTGCCCTGGCTGATGCGCCCGACACCAATGCGCCCGACAAAAGTCGAAAAGTCGAGCGCAGAAATTTGCAGTTGCAGCGGCGCTTCAGGGTCGCCCTGCTGGTGCGGCACATGATCGAGGATGGTATTGAACAGGGCCGACATGTCGGGGCCCCACTGTTCATTCGGCGGGCCCTCAACGAGTGAAGACCAGCCGTTGATGCCCGAGGCGTAAACCACGGGAAAATCGAGCTGTTCATCGGTCGCGCCCAGCTTGTCGAACAGGTCGAAAGCGGCGTTGACCACGTAATCAGGGCGCGCACCGGGCTTGTCCACCTTGTTGACCACCAGAATGGGTTTGAGGCCCAGGGCCAGCGCCTTCTTGGTCACAAAGCGCGTCTGGGGCATGGGGCCTTCCTGCGCGTCAATCAGCAGCACCACACCATCAACCATCGACAGCGCACGCTCGACTTCACCGCCGAAGTCGGCGTGGCCGGGGGTGTCCACGATGTTGATGTGCGTGCCTTCCCAGGTCACGGCGCAGTTCTTGGCCAGAATCGTGATGCCCCGCTCTTTTTCGATGGCGTTGTTGTCCATCACGGTGTCGACTATTTTTTCGTGCTCGGCAAAGGTGCCGGACTGGCGCAGCAGCTGGTCGACCATGGTGGTCTTGCCGTGGTCAACGTGGGCGATGATGGCGATGTTGCGGATTTGTTTGTGACTCATGGTTGGCTTTCTAAAAACTTCAAATCGGTGGGGCTAAGCCATCGCGGCGCTGGCCGCAGGGCTGGAGGAAACGGGTGAGACGGGGCGGCGGGCAGCCAGCATGTCCTGGATTTCAATCGGGCTGAGCAGGCGGCTCGGAATCAGTTCATCGGCGGTGACATGGGCCGAGCCCAAAAACGCCGCAGGATCCGTGGCGAACACCTGCACCAGCTCGGCATCAGGCCCCCACTGGCCGGCATTGCCGCGGCGGCGCAGGCCGCTGAGAAAACGCCCAGCATCATCGACGCCCAATGTGACAAGGGGATAACTGGCAACCAGCGACTGCACCGGCAGCAGGCAGGCTTCGCGCTCGGCCTCGCTCATGGCTTCCAGTGCCGGCAGGCTCACGCACTGGCTGTCGGTAAATCCACCGGTTTCCAGCCGCCGCAGCGCGCCAAGGTGGGCACCGCAGCCAATGGCCTCTCCGATGTCTTCACCGAGTGTGCGGATGTAGGTGCCCTTGCTGCAGGATACTATGATTTTGATAGCTGCTTGCGCCCGTGGATCATGGGCTGGAGCCATATTTAGCGTATAAATGGTGATGTGGCGGGCGTCCCGCTCGACCTCCTGCCCCTTGCGCGCATATTCGTACAGCGCCTTGCCGTCTTTCTTGAGCGCCGAATACATGGGCGGCACCTGGGTCTGCGCACCCAGAAACCGCTGGGTCAGCTCTTCCAGCAGCGCGGGGGTAATGACGGGGACCGGGCGCGTTGCTATCACCTCGCCTTCGGCATCGGCGGTGCTGGTTTTCTGGCCCAACAGCAGCACGGCTTCGTAGGTTTTGTCGGCGTCAAGCTGGATCTGGCTGAACTTGGTGGCCGCGCCGAAACACAGGGGCAACACGCCGGTGGCCAGCGGGTCCAGCGTGCCGGTGTGGCCGGCCTTGTCGGCGCGCAGCAGCCACTTGGCCTTTTGCAGCGCCTGGTTGCTCGACTGGCCCAGCGGCTTGTCGAGCAGCAACACGCCATGTACGGGACGTCGCTGTATTTTCTGGCGGTGAAGGGGTGTTTGCGGCATAAACGTTTCGACAAGCTCAACGCGAACGGAAACAACCGTTCGCGGAAAGTACCGTTCACCCTGAGCCTGTCGAAGGGGAACGGTACGTTTCAGTCGTCCTGAGCGCGGGAGGAAACCGCCTTGGCAATCAAGGCGTTCATGTCGGCCGCACGCTCGGTGGTGCGGTCGAACTGAAAATGCAGCGTAGGCACCGTGTGGATCATCAGCTTTTTGAACAGGCCGTTGCGCAGGAAACCTGCCGCCTGGTTCAGCGCGGTTTCGCACTCGGTCGGGTCGCCGATCAACACGCTGAAAAACACCTTGGCATGCGCGTAATCGGCCGTGACCTCGACCGCCTGGATCGTGACCATGCCCACCCGCGGGTCCTTCAGCTCGCGCGCGATCAGCTCCGTCAGATCACGCTGGATCTGATCGGCAACGCGAAAACCGCGGTTCGGGGTGGATGATTTTTTACGCATAACTCAATGAGCCTGCCGGTCGGCTGGCTGCCCTTTCGGCAGGCAGCCGGCCTTGCGGCGATCAGACCTCCAGCGTCCTGGCCACTTCGCGGATTTCAAAGAACTCCAACATGTCGCCAACCTGGATGTCGTTGTAACCCTTGACGTTCAAGCCGCACTCAAAGCCTTCCTTGACTTCCTTGGCATCGTCCTTGAAACGCTTGAGCGAGTCGAGTTCACCGGTGAAGATGACCACGTTTTCGCGCAGCAGGCGCAGGCGCGCGGAGCGGCGGACCACACCGGCAGTGACCATACAGCCGGCAATCGAGCCGATCTTGCTGACCTTGAACACCTGGCGAATCTCGGCGGTACCGATGACTTCTTCCTTCTTGTCCGGCGTCAACATGCCCGACATCGCGGCGCGTAGCTCGTCCACAGCGTCGTAAATGATGTTGTAGTAACGAATCTCAACACCGTTGTTTTCAGCCTGCTTGCGGGCCTGGGCATCGGCGCGGGTGTTGAAACCTATCACCACCGCCTTGGACGCGATTGCCAGGTTGACGTCGGACTCGGAAATGCCACCGACACCGGAGTACACCAGTTGCACCTTGACCTCTTCGGTCGAGAGCTTGAGCAGCGACTGGGCCAGCGCTTCCTGCGAACCCTGCACATCCGCCTTGATGATGATGGGCAACATCTTGACCTCGCCGGCGCCGATGTCAGAGAACATGTTCTCCAGCTTGGACGCCTGCTGTTTGGCCAGCTTGGTGTTGCGGAACTTGCCGGCACGGTAGGTGGAGATTTCGCGGGCCCGGCGCTCGTCGAGCATGACCATGAACGCGTCACCGGCCTGCGGCACTTCCGTCAGGCCCTGGATTTCCACCGGAATCGACGGGCCTGCGGTCTTGATCGGCTTGCCGTTTTCGTCGAGCATGGCGCGCACGCGGCCAAAGGTCGAACCGGCCAGCACCACGTCGCCAGCTTTCAGCGTGCCGGCCTGCACCAGTACGGTGGCGACCGGGCCGCGGCCCTTGTCGAGGCGGGCTTCAATCACCAGGCCCTTGGCCAGCGCATTGACCGGCGCACGCAGCTCCAGCACCTCGGCCTGCAGCAGCACTTGCTCCAGCAGCGCGTCGATGCCGGCGCCTGTGTGGGCAGACACGCCAACAAAAGGCACATCGCCACCGAACTCTTCGGGAATCACTTCCTCAGTGACCAGTTCGCCCTTGACCCGTTCCATGTTGATGCAGGGCTTGTCAATCTTGTTGATCGCCACCACGATGGGCACGCCTGCCGCTTTCGCATGTTTGATGGCTTCCCGTGTCTGCGGCATCACGCCGTCGTCGGCCGCCACCACCAGGATCACAATGTCGGTCGCCTGGGCGCCGCGGGCACGCATGGCGGTGAAGGCTTCGTGGCCCGGCGTGTCCAGGAAGGACACCATGCCGCGTGGGGTTTCCACGTGGTAGGCGCCGATGTGCTGGGTGATGCCGCCGGCTTCGCCGGAGGCCACTTTAGCGGTGCGGATGTAATCGAGCAGCGAGGTCTTGCCGTGGTCGACGTGGCCCATGACGGTGACAACCGGCGCGCGCGGCAGCAGCTCGGCCTGCTGGCCCTGCACGTCTTCGTCGGCAAAAGCCTCCGGATCGTCCAGCGACGCGGTGACCGCCTTGTGGCCCATCTCTTCCACGACGATCATCGCGGTGTCCTGGTCCAGCGGCTGGTTGATGGTGACCATCTGGCCCAGCTTCATCAGGTGCTTGATCACCTCGGACGACTTGACGCTCATTTTGTGGGCGAGCTCGGCCACCGTGATGGTCTCTGGCACATGCACTTCAATGACTTTGAATTCAATCGGTGCCACAAAGTTGGACTCGGAACGCGAATCGCGGTCCGGTGTGCGGCGGCCGCGCGGGCCACCCCGGAAGTTGCCACGGCCCGGCACCACAGGTGCGCCACGGGTCTTGATTTCGCTTTTTTTCTTGGCTGCGTCGTCTTTCCAGGTCGAAGACAGATTCTCCGACTTGACTTCCTTTTTGCCTGCGGCACCAGCGGCTGCGGGCGCACCTGCGGCCACCGGTTTGACGGCGCCCGGCACCACGGCCGGCTTGTGCAGCGTACCTTTGATGGCAGCCTTGGGGTCGACATGGGGCACCAGGACGCGTTTGGGCGCGTTCATCATGGCGCGAATGCCGGCGGCCTCGGCCTCGGCTTTTTTGCGGCGGTCCTGCAAGTCCTGCGCCTTGACGGCATCGGCCTGGAATTCAGCGGTGGCTTTGGCTTTGGCTGCTGCCTGCACGGCGCTGGCTTGAGCCGCCTTGGCAGCCGCTTTTTCCGTCGCTGCCGCATCGTCGGCAGCGGGCACCTCGGCGGTCGCTGCTTTGGCAGCGGCTTTGCCTGCGGGCTTGGCCAGCTTGCTGGCAGCTTGGGCGCTGGCCTGTGCTGCCAGTTCTGCGGCCTCGCGCTCCTGCTGCTCGCGGGCCTGGTCCCTGGCGTCCTGCTCTTCGCGCAAGCGGCGTTTTTCTGACAGCTCTTCTTCCTGACGGCGCAGGAGCTCCGCATGGCGGCTGGCTTCCTCCTCGCGGCGAACAAGTTCAGCCTCATCGATCTGCGGCAACTGAGGCGCTTCCGGCATGGCGACTGTGTCGTCAGCAGGCTGCTCTGAGCTCTCATCACGCTTGACGAAAGTACGCTTCTTGCGAACCTCGACCTGAATGGTGCGGGCACGGCCAGTGGCGTCCGCCTGCTTGATCTCGCTGGTGGACTTCTTGACCAGGGTGATTTTTTTGCGCTCGGCGCTGGCGGTGCCGTGGCTCGCCTGCAAATAACTCAGCAGCTTTTGCTTGTCGGACTCGGACAGGTGGTCATCGGCTTGCGCCTTGGCAACACCGGCACTGGTCAATTGCTCGATCAGTGTGGCGGTGGGTTTATTCAGTTCAGCTGCGAATTCAGCGACGGTAGTGGTACTGGACATATGTTTTTTTCCTGCTGGCCTCCATGATCATTGCTCTTTGGGCGCGAGGTCTGCACTTGCAGGCTCAGCGGCAGCGGCAGGCTCGGCAGCTTCATCGGTGAACCAATGGGCGCGGGCGGTCATGATCAGGGCTTTGGCTTCGTCCTCGGACTGGCCGGTGATCTCGGTTAATTCATCGACCGCCAGATCGGCCAGGTCGTCACGGGTGTTGACACCCGCCTCAGTCAGCTTGGCAATCAGCTCAGGGCTCAAGCCGTTCACGTCGCGCAGATTCTGCGAGACACCCTCGGCGTTTTCTTCCTTGGCGATTTCCATGGTCAGGAGGGCATCTTTGGCGCGTGTACGCAGCTCGTTGACAGTGTCCTCGTCGAAGGACTCGATCTCCAGCATCTCCTGCAGCGGCACATAAGCCACTTCTTCAAGGCTGGTGAAGCCTTCGGAGATCAGGATGTCAGCGATTTCCTCGTCCACATCGAGTTTTTCCATGAACAGCTTGCGGCTGGTATCGGTTTCCAGCGACTGCTTTTCAGCCGACTCGTCGGCCGTCATGATGTTGATCTTCCAGCCAGTCAGCTCGGCGGCCAGGCGCACGTTCTGGCCACCACGGCCGATGGAGATCGCGAGGTTTTCCTCATCGACCACCACGTCCATGGCGTGGCGCTCTTCATCGACCACGATGGACGACACATTGGCCGGGGCCAGCGCACCAATCACAAACTGGGCAGGGTCTTCGCTCCACAGCACGATGTCGACACGTTCGCCAGCCAGCTCGTTGGTCACGCCGTTGACGCGGGTGCCACGCACACCGACGCAGGTGCCAATCGGATCGACACGCTTGTCGTGCGACAACACGGCAATCTTGGCGCGCGAGCCCGGGTCGCGGGCGCAGGATTTGATCTCCAGCAGGCCTTGTTCAATCTCGGGCACTTCCTGGCGGAACAGCTCGATCATGTATTCGGGCGAGGTGCGCGACAGGATGATGGGCGCGCCCCGCAAGGTGGTGTCGACTTCCATGATCATGGCGCGGACGCGGTCGCCGGAGCGCAGGTTTTCTTTGGGGATCATGTCGCTGCGGCGCAGGCGGCCTTCAACACGGCCGGACTCGACAATGATGTCGCCCTTGTCCATGCGCTTGACGGTGCCGACAAAAATCTTGTCGCCGCGCGACATGAAGTCGTTGAGCAGCATTTCGCGCTCGGCATCGCGGATTTTCTGCAGGATGACCTGCTTGGCCGCTTGCGCGCCAATGCGGCCAATGGGCAGGCTTTCGACCGGTTTTTCGATGAAGTCGCCCTCTTCGATGTCGGCGATCTCGTCGCGCGCATCGCTGACCAGCTCTTCGGCTTCGGGATTTTGCAGGCCGGCTTCGTCGGGAACGACCAGCCAGCGGCGGAAAGTTTCGTAGTTGCCACTGTCGCGGTCAACCGCAACGCGGATGTCCACTTCGCCCGCATACACCTTCTTGGTCGCGGAGGCGAGCGCGAGCTCGACCGCGCCGAAGACGACGTCACGTTCAACATTTTTCTCACGCGAGATGGCATCAACTAACATCAACAGTTCGCGATTCATTTCACAAGCCTGCCTTTCCTTTTTATATCTCTGTTGCGGGCGGGCTTTTCGGCCGGCGCCCCTTGAAGTCAACCACAGGCGCCAACCGCGCCTGTGCAATCTCATCGAGTGTGAAACCCATTGCCTGCAGCGGCGCGGGAACCCTGTTCTTGCTCACCTTCACGCCGGGTTTGACGGCGGGCTCTTCGCTCCAAACAATCTGCCAACCCGATGCCGCACGCTCAAGCGTGCCGCGAAATTTCTTGCGGCTGGCCGCGATGCCTGATCCGGCCGCAGCCGCAGAACCGATCGCCGCCTTCAGCGTGATGTCTACCAGCTCGCCGGCAAACCGCACAAAATCCTTTTCACTGCGCAGCGGCCGGTCTATGCCCGGCGAGCTCACCTCAAGCCGGGAATAGGCCGCGCCTTCAACTTCGAGCACAAACTGCAATTGGCGCGTGACCTTCTCGCAGTCTTCCGCATTGATGAACTGTTGGGGCACGCCTTCCACCTGCGGCTGGTCAATCGTCACACGCAGCAAACCACCGCTGGTACGCTCGATGTCCACCAGCTCGTAACCCAGTCCCGTGACGGTCTGCTCAATCGTTTCGTGTAAGGCCATTCAGTGCTGATGTCGCTTTGCCGGCTTCTCAAAAAAATCAGTTTGCAAAAACAAACGCCCAAAAAAAATGGGCGGTGAAAACCCGCCCAGTTGGTCGTGAAGTGCATATTCTACCCCGATGCGCCTGCCTGTGCAAGCAGTTTGCATGCCCGTAGCCAGTGACGGCCACTGTGGTGGCGGATCGGGCAAGAGAAATGATTAATTTGCTTTATCTGCTTTGGACGCGCAAATTCGCCAAAACTGATTTTTGCTATCAATCCTGTGCTGCCACCAAGATGCGGGTGTAGGGATGCGCCGGCCGGTCCAGAACCTGGTCCACTGGTCCCGTTTCCAGCACTTCGCCGTTCTTCATGACCATCACCTCATGCGCCATGGCGCGGATCACATCCACGTCGTGGGTGATCAGCAAATAGCTCAGGCCGCGCTCGCGCTGCAACTTTTGCAGCAGTTGCAGCACCTGCTTCTGGATCGTCACGTCGAGCGCGCTGGTTGGCTCGTCGAGCACCAGCAACTGCGGCTGCACAATCAGCGCGCGGGCAATCGCCAGCCGCTGGCGCTGCCCGCCTGAAAATTCATGCGGGTAACGCTGCAGCAGACCGGGAAAATACTGCCCCCGCGCGCCCTCACTACGTGTAGCTTGCTGCCCCCCAAGGAGGTGCTTTTCGTCTTGGGACGGCCCGGCGACGAAACTCTGCGCCTCGCCCATGCCGACATCGGCCAGCGCCGCGATCACCCGTTCGCGCCGGTCCGCCGCCGACAGGCCGGGCTCATGCACCAGCAGGCCCTCGCCGACGATCTCTTCAACCGTCATGCGCGGCGACAGCGAGGAAAACGGGTCCTGAAACACCACCTGCACCCGCCGGCGGATCGCCTGGTTGCCAGCGGCGTCCGGGCCCCAGCGCCGACCCATGGCCTGCAGCTCGCCGCTGTACGGTATCAGCCCCAAGGCGGCCAGCGCCAAGGTGGACTTGCCGGAACCTGATTCGCCCACAATGCCCAAGGTGCGGCCGGGCGGCACGCTGAAATTGGCGCCCTTGACGGCGACGAACTCACCCTTGCGAAACCAGCCGCGCACGCCAGGAATCGGCACGGCGTAGCCGACACGCAATCCGTTGGCGCGCATCACTGGCGACCCACTGGCTGCAGCGGTCTGCGCGACCACATCGCGTGCCGGCCGGCTGTCGATCAACTTGCGGGTATAGGCATGTTGCGGGTCGGTGAACACGCACGCTACCGCGCCCTCTTCCACCAGATGGCCATCTTCCATCACCGCCACCCGGTCGGCAAATTTGCGCACCAGGTTCAGGTCATGCGTGATCATCAACACCGCCATGCCGGTCTGGCGCTGCAGGTCCGACAGCAGCTCCAGGATCTGGATGCGCAGGGTGACGTCGAGCGCTGTCGTCGGTTCGTCGGCCAGCAGCAGGCGTGGCCGACAGGCCAGCGCCATCGCGATCATGGCGCGCTGGCGTTGCCCGCCCGACAACTGGTGCGGAAAGGACTGCGCCCGGCGCGCGGGTTCGGGAATGCCAGTGGCGGCCAGCGCTTCAATGGCGGCGTCCCAAGCCTGGCGTTTGCTCAGGGCCTGCTTGAGTTCCAGCACTTCGGCGATCTGGTCGCCCACGGAGAACAGCGGATTCAGGGCCGTCATCGGCTCCTGGAAGATCATCGCGACCTCATCGCCGCGAATACCGCGCAGCGCGCGCTCTGAAATTGATAGCAGGTCACGCTGACCGAGCGCCGACGGGCCACCCCTAGGCGCAAGAGCCCCCTCGGGGGGCAGCGAAGCGTGGGGGCCCAGTTGTTGGGGCCCAGGGCCAAAAAGGCTTGCAGAACCGGTGATCTCGGCGTTTTGCACCAAACGCAGCAGGGCAAGCGCCGTCACCGTCTTGCCGGAGCCCGATTCACCGACCAGCGCCAGTTTTTCGCCCGGTGCGATGCTGAAGTTGACGCCGTGGACAACTTCCTTGCCGCCGAAAGCGACGCGCAGGTCCCGGACTTGCAGCAGCGGATGTGTCATCGGTCGGCCTTGCGTGGATCCAGCGCATCACGCAGTGCATCCCCCATGAAGGTCAACAGCAGCAGCGTCGTCACCAGCACCGCAAAGGTGGACAGCGAAATCCACCAGGCGTCGATGTTGTTCTTGCCCTGGCTCAGCAACTCGCCCAGCGAGGGCGTGCCGGGCGGCACACCCAGCCCGAGGAAGTCCAGCGAGGTCAGCGCCAGAATGGCGGCACTCATGCGAAACGGCAGAAAGGTCACCACCGGCGTCATGCTGTTGGGCAGGATATGCCGCCACATGATGCGGCTGTTGCCGACGCCGAGCGCACGCGCGGCGCGCACATAGTCCATCTGCCGATTCCGCAGAAACTCGGCGCGCACATAGTCTGACAAACCCATCCAGCCGAACAGGCTCAGCAAAATCAGCAGCAGCGCCACGCTGGGCGTGAAGATGGCGCTGAATATGATCAGCAGGTAGAGCTCGGGCATGGCGCTCCAGATCTCGATGAAACGCTGGAAGGCCAGGTCGGTCTTGCCCGCGAAGTAACCCTGCACCGCCCCGGCCAGGATGCCCAGCACAGTGCCGATAGCCGTCAGCGCCAGGCCAAACAGTACGCTGACGCGAAAGCCGTACAGCAGTTGCGCCAGCAGGTCGCGTCCGCGGTCGTCGGTGCCCAGCCAGTTGTCGGCCGTGGGCGCCGCTGGGCTGGGCGATTTGGCAAAGTAGTTCAGCGTTTTGGGACCATAGGGATTGAGGGCGTAAATCGCCCAGTTGCCGCCGCTGGTGATGCGCTCGCGGATGAAGGGGTCCAGATAGTCCGCCGGCGTCGGAAAGTCGCCGCCAAAGGTCTGCTCGGAGTAGTCCTTGACGATGGGGAAATAAGTCGTGCCCTCGTAGCGCATGACCAGCGGCCGGTCGTTGGACAGCACCTCGGCGAACAGGCTGAGCACCACCATGATGGAGAACAGCACCAGGCTCCAGAACCCGAGCGGATTCCGTCGGAACCGACGCCACGCGCGCCGTGAAGGTGAAGCCCCCACACTTGTCACTGCGTGTACTTCGCTGCCCCCCGAGGGGGCTAATTTTCCTAGGGGCGGCCCCTCGGAAAATTGTTCGCTGTGTGGGTCTTTAATCAAACTTCACCCTCGGGTCAACCCAGACATAACAAAGGTCACTGATCAGCTTGGTCACCAGCCCGATCAAGGTGAACAGGTAGAGCGTGCCCAGCACCACCGGGTAGTCGCGCCGGATCACGCTTTCGTAGCTCAGCAGGCCCAGCCCGTCGAGCGAAAACAGGGTTTCGATCAACAGCGAACCGGTGAAAAAGGCGCCGATGAAGGCCCCTGGAAACCCGGTGATGATGGGGATCAGCGCGTTGCGGAACACGTGCTTCCACATCACCTTGTTTTCGTCCAGGCCCTTGGCCCGCGCCGTCAGCACGTACTGCTTGCGGATTTCTTCGAGGAAGGCGTTTTTGGTGAGCATGGCGGTGACCGCAAAACTGCCAAACACCATGGCGGTGACCGGCAGCGCGATATGCCAGAGATAGTCCACCACCTTCGCCGCCCAGCTCAGTTCATCCCAGTTCGGCGAGGTCAGCCCGCGCAGCGGAAACCACTGCAGTTGCCCACCGAAGATCACCAGCAGCGCCACGCCGAGCACAAAACCCGGAATCGCATAACCGACCAGGATCAGCAAGGTGGTGACCAGATCGAAGCGCGAGCCCGCCCGCACCGCCTTGGCCACGCCCAGCGGTACCGCCACGCCGTAACTGATGAAGAAGGTCCACAGGCCCAGGCTGATGGATACCGGCAGCTTCTCCACGATCAGGCTCCAGACATCCTTGTTCTGAAAAAAGCTTTTGCCCAGGTCAAAGCGCGCAAATTGCCCGAGCATCTGCAGCAGCCGTTCATGCGCCGGCTTGTCGAAGCCGTACAGCGCCTTGATCTGCTCGATACGCTTCGGGTCCACGCCCTGGTTCCCGCGGTAACTGGAGCCGCCTGACTCCACGCCGCTGAGGCCCTTGGTTTCGGCCATGTACTGTTCGACCGGCCCGCCGGGCACGAACTGGATCACGGCGAAGGTGATCAGCAGCACACCCAGCAAGGTCGGAATCATCAGCAACAGGCGTTTAAGAATGTAGGCGAACATGGCTTAACGCCCTTCTTTCGGCGGCACGCGGGCCCACCAGTAGCCCATGACCCAGGCCTCGCCACCCGCGTAGGGCGGCATCGGCGACTTGAAGGCCAGCCGCCAGGCGTTGTAGGCCATGCGGTGCGAGGTCAGTGTCCACTGGGGAATCAGGTAGTGGCTGTGCATGATCACGCGGTCCAACGCGCGGCAGGCCGGCACCAGTTCGGCCTTGCTGGTGGCGCCGACAGCGGCCGCGACCAGCGCGTCCACTACAGGGCTTTTGACGCCCATGAAATTGCCGGAGTTTTCGGTATCGGCCGCCTTGCTGCCAAAAACATCGGCCAGTTGCTGGCCCGGGTCGTGCGAGCCGGGGAAATTGATGGTCGTCACGTCGAACTCGAACTTGTCCAGACGCTGCTGGTACAGCGCGAAGTCCACCGGTGAAAAACGCAGCACCACTCCAAGCTTTTCCAGGTTGCGCATCCAGGGCGCGATGGTGCGCACGCCACCTTCGCGGCTGTCCAGGTATTCGAGCACCATGGCCTCGCCTTTGGTGTTGCGCAGCGCGCCGTCCTTGAACGCCCAGCCGGCATCCTTGAGCAGTGTCTGCGCGCGCCGCAGGTTGGCGCGCAGCGACTGGCCCTGCCCTTCGGTTTTCGGCGGTTCGTACATGGGGCCGAACACGGCTTCGGGCACCTTGCCGCGCCAGCGTTCCAGCAGTGCCAGCTCTTGCGGCGACGGCGTGCCGGTCGCAGCGCAATCGGTGTTGCCAAACAGGTCACGCACACGCGGGTAGCCGTTGTAAAACATCTGGCGGTTCATCCACTCGTAGTCCAGGGCCAGACCCAGCGCCTCCCGCACGCGCCGGTCGGACAGGTGCGGGCGACGGCTGTTGAGCACATAACTCTGGAAGCCCGCCGGCTGCTTGTGGTCAAACGCTTGCCGCACCAGTTCGCCACTGTCAAAACGTCGCCCGTTGACGCGACGGGCCCAGTCGCCGGCCGAATAAAACGTCATCATGTCGAACTCAGCGGCCTTCAGCGCTTCCAGCCGCGCGGTGTTGTCCTTGTAGATCTTGACGGTGATGCGGTCAAAGTTGTTGCTGCCACGGCGCACCGGCAGCTCACGGCCCCAGTAGGCCGCATCGCGCACATAGCTGATGTCTTTGCCGAAACGCACCGGGCCTATCTTGTAGGGCCCGCTGCCGATGGGAATGTCCATCACCACCTCGTCAAAACGCTTGGCCTTGTCGTTTTCCACGCCCCAGGCACGGCTGAACACCGGCAGGCCGCCGACCGTCAGCGGCAGTTCGCGGTTCGGTTTTTTGAAACGGAAACGCACGGTCTGCGCATCAATGACGTCGCAGCCGGCCACGTCTTCCAGCAGCGACTTGTAAGCGGGGCTCACGTACGGGCCGATCAGGGTGTCGTAGCTGTGTTTGACATCGGCTGCTTCCACCGGCATGCCGTTGTGGAAACGTGCTTCGCGGCGAATCCTGAAAGTCACGCTCAGGCGATCTGGGGCCACCGTCACGTCCTCGGCCAGCAGGCCGTAGCCCGAGGCGGTTTCGTCCATGGAGCCGGTCAGCAGCGAGTCGAACATCAGGGCAGACAGGTAGGCCGGCGCCGAGCCCTTGATGGTGAAGGGGTTGTACTTGTCGAAGGTGGACAGGCGCTGGTTGCTGACCAGCCGCAGCTCGCCGCCCTTGGGCGCGGCAGGGTCGGCGTAGTCGAAGGCGGTGAAGCCGGCAGGGTACTTGAGGTCGTCCCACAAGGCATAACCATGGGCTGCCCAAGTCGGGCCGGCACCGAGGAAAAGGCCCATCAGGCACAGCGATTGCATGAAAATCCTCATGCGACAATTCTGCATCAACTCTCACTGGAAACTCTCATGGGCTTTTTGACCGGCAAAAAATTACTGATCACGGGCGTGTTGTCCAACCGCTCCATCGCCTATGGCATTGCCAAGGCCTGCCACGCCCAGGGCGCCGAGCTGGCTTTCAGCTACGTTGGCGAGCGTTTCAAGGAGCGCATCACCGAATTTGCCGCCGACTTTGGCTCCACACTGATTTTTGACTGCGACGTGGGTGACGACGCGCAAATCGACAAGCTGTTTGCCGACCTGTCCGCCACCTGGCCGACCTTTGACGGCTTTGTGCACAGCATAGGTTTTGCACCGCGTGAGGCGATTGCCGGTGATTTTCTGGACGGCCTCTCGCGCGAAAGCTTCAGAATTGCGCACGACATCAGCGCCTACAGCTTTCCGGCCATGGCCAAGGCGGCCCTGCCCTTTCTCAACCCAAATTCGGCCCTGCTGACCCTGACTTATCTGGGCGGCGTGCGCACTGTGCCCCACTACAACACCATGGGCCTGGCCAAGGCCAGCCTGGAGTCGTCGGTGCGTTATCTGGCCGAGTCGCTGGGCAAAAAAGGCACAGGCCTGCGGGTCAACGGCATCAGCGCCGGCCCCATCAAAACCCTGGCCGCCAGCGGCATCAAGGATTTCGGCAAGATCTTGCGCGGCGTCGCCGAGGCGTCGCCGATACGCCGCAACGTGACGATTGAAGACGTTGGCAACGTCGCCGCCTTCCTGCTCAGCGATATGGCGGCCGGCGTCAGCGCAGAAATCATGTATGTGGATGGCGGCTTCAGCCACGTGGTGGGCGGGCTGGGTGAGCCAACTGAAGCCGGTTGAGCGTTGCCAGCGCCCGGCGTGTCGCCGATTCGCTATGCTTTTGGTAGCTGCTCACGCCCGCCCCTGTTGGGCCAGGGTCTGAAAAGGCTTGTAAAAATGGGGCATCAAGCTGCCGTACAGCTCTGGCAGCCGCGCGCTAACAGTCAAATCAGTCTCTGGCCCTTGGTTGACGGGCGCAAGCAGCTATCAAAAACGTAGCGACTTCCACCTTGTCACTGACACCTCAGGCGGGACGCCAGTACTCATAACACCAGGCCGTCGTAAAACCCGCCCGCTGGTACAGCGCAAGTGCCGCCACGTTGCCGGCCTCCACCTGCAAAAAACTGCGCTCGAATCCGCGCGACAGGGCTGCGTCGACCAGCCCTGCCAGCACCCTGCCGGCCAACCCGCGGCCCCTGAATGCTGGCGCGGTACGCATGCCATGCACGCTGACCCAGCCATTTGAGAAGGCTGCAGCGCCTGCGGCCACGGTGGCGCCGGTCAGGCGCACACTGGCATACAGTGAGCCGTGCGCGCTGCTCAGCCGGGCGACCCGGCTGGCGCCATCTACCGGGTCAAAGCCCTCGCCGAGAAACAGCGCCGCCCAGGCGGCATCTGGCGTTGTGGCGATGTCGGCCGGCAAGTCGATGGAACTCTCACGCATGGCGCTCACCGCGCCCAGTTGCACCAGCGTGGGCCGCTCGGCGCTGTAGCCTCGCAGCCTCAGTTCGCAGCGCAGCCCCTCAAAGCAATCGAGCGTCGGCAGGCGAAAAAGCGGTGCAAGGGCGTGCGCAGCGTAACGTGCCTCGATCTTGCCCACCACGGATTTATCACAGGGGGTGTGCTGCAGGGGCACAGCACTTTTGGCACGGTTCACGCTGCCGCGATCGAAAGCCAGCAACCAACCGTCCAACTCTTCGACGCTTTCCGGCGCCACCGCCGCCGCAGTTGCCCGCTCTATGCCATCCACATCGTGGCCAGGCACGGCAAGCTGGCCGCCGGATACTGTCACTCTTTCACACAGTCGGCGTAGTAGTGTTTTTTGCCGCTCTCGTCTTGCACTTCAACCAGACCGTGGATGTCGGTCTCAAAACCCGGGCACTGCGCGTTGAACTCGCGCGAGAACTTCAGGTAATCGACAATTTTCTTGTTGAACACTTCGCCCGGAATCAGCAGCGGTATGCCGGGCGGGTAAGGCGTTACCAGCCCGACGGTGATGCGGCCTTCCAGGTGGTCAATTTCAACGCGCTCGGTTTTGCGCAGCGCGATATGGGCGTAAGCGTCGCTGGGCTTCATGGCTGGCGTCAGGTCGCTCAGGTACATGTCGGTGGTCAGCCGGGCAATGTCGTATTTGGCGTAGAGCTGGTGAATGTGCTGGCACAAATCGGCCAAGCCCATTTTTTCGTAGCGCGGAAACTTCTGGCAAAACTCGGGCAGGATGCGCCACATCGGCTGGTTCTTGGCGTAGTCGTCTTTGAACTGCTGCAGGGCAGTCAGCATGCTGTTCCAGCGGCCCTTGGTGATGCCGATGGTGAACATGATGAAAAAGCTGTACAGGCCGGTTTTCTCTACCACCACGCCGTGTTCGGCCAGGAATTTGGTCACGATGCTGGCCGGGATGCCGGTCTTGGCAAACTTGCCATTCAGGTCCATGCCGGGTGTGACCACGGTCGATTTGATCGGGTCCAGCATGTTGAAACCGGTCGCCATCTTGCCGAAGCCGTGCCAGTTGACGCCGGCTTTCGCGTTTTTGGACTCGCCCTTGATGATCCAGTCTTCCGAGCGGCCAATGCCCTCATCGACCAGCTTGTCGGGTCCCCAGACTTTGAACCACCAGTCGTCGCCGTACTCATCGTCCACCTTGCGCATGGCCCGGCGGAAATCCAGCGCCTCGGCGATGCTTTCCTCGACCAGCGCGGTACCGCCGGGTGGCTCCATCATCGCGGCGGCCACATCGCAACTGGCAATGATGCTGTACTGCGGGCTGGTGCTGGTGTGCATCAGATAGGCCTCGTTGAAGAGGTGGCGGTCGAGCTTGACGGTCTGCGAGTCCTGCACCAGCACCTGACTGGCCTGGCTGATGCCGGCCAGCAGCTTGTGGATGGACTGCGTTGAATACACCATGGCCTGTTTGGGGCGCACACGCTTTTTACCCATGGCGTGGTAGCTGCCGTAAAACGGGTGAAAGGCGGCATGCGGCAACCAGGCTTCGTCAAAATGCAGATTCTCGACATAACCATCGAGCATGCCCTTGATGGTTTCTGTGTTGTAGAGCACGCCGTCATAGGTCGATTGCGTGATGGTCAGCACGCGCGGCCTGACCTTTTTCGCATCCACGCCCTTGAGCAGGGGGTTGGCCTTGATCTTGGCCTGGATGGAGGCCTGCTCAAACTCTTCTTTCGGGATCGGGCCGATGATGCCAAAGTGGTTGCGCGTCGGCTTCAAAAACACCGGAATCGCCCCGGTCATGATGATGGCGTGCAGGATGGACTTGTGGCAGTTGCGGTACACCACCACCACATCGCCCGGCGCTACCGTGTGGTGCCAGACCATCTTGTTGGACGTTGAAGTGCCGTTGGTGACAAAAAAGCAGTGATCGGCATTGAAGATGCGCGCCGCATTGCGCTCGGACGCACCCACCGGCCCGTCATGGTCCAGCAGCTGGCCCAGCTCTTCCACTGCGTTACACACGTCGGCGCGCAGCATGTTTTCGCCAAAAAACTGGTGAAACATCTGCCCGACCGGGCTCTTCAAGAAGGCCACGCCGCCCGAATGCCCCGGGCAGTGCCACGAGTAGGAGCCGTCTTCGGCGTAATCGAGCAAGGCCTTGAAAAACGGCGGCTGTACACCTTCCAGGTAACTCTTGGCTTCGCGGATGATGTGGCGCGCCACAAACTCCGGCGTGTCTTCAAACATGTGGATAAAGCCATGCAGTTCGCGCAGGATGTCGTTGGGGATGTGGCGCGAGGTTTTGGTCTCGCCGTACACATAAATCGGCACATCCAGGTTTTTGCGCCGCACTTCTTCAATGAAATGGCGCAAATTCAGCACCGCCGGGTCCAGATCCGGGCCCGGCGTGAACTCTTCGTCGTCAATCGACAGAATAAAGGCGCTGGCGCGGCTTTGCTGCTGCGCAAACTGCGACAGGTCGCCGTAGCTGGTAACGCCCAGCACTTCAAAGCCTTCCGTCTCTATCGCCTGCGCCAGCGCGCGTATGCCCAGACCAGAGGTATTTTCAGATCGGAAATCTTCGTCGATGATGACGATGGGAAAGCGGAATTTCATCAAAAAGGCCTTTGCCGGAAACTGCTAAAAAAAGCGAATCAGGGGCGAAGTGTAAGGACATTTTTTGACAGATGAGCCGGCTTGGGTCTACGCAGGCCCGAATAAGCTTGCCAATTCGTTCTTCTGCCCCAGAATGTGTCTTTTACGAAACGCAAGGAACAAAGCATGGCGGAATCAACGATTTGGTGGCTGATCGCAGGGGTCTTCGTGGCCCTTGAGCTGGTCACGGGCACCTTCTACCTCTTGATGCTCGCGGTGGGCATGGCGGCGGCGGCGCTGGCGGCCCACGCCGGGGCGGGCACCGTGCTGCAACTGCTGGTGGCGGCCCTGGTGGGCGGTGGCGCCGTGGTGGTCTGGTACCAGGTCAAAAAACGCAAGCCGACCGACCCTTCAGCCCGTGCCGACCGCAGTGTCAACCTGGATGTGGGTGAAATCGTCCAGATCGAGGCCTGGAATCCAGACGGCACAGCCAACGTAAAATACCGCGGCAGTAGCTGGACCGCGATTCACCGCTCTGGTGTGATCCCCTCTGCGGGCGCACACCGCGTCTCCGAACTGGTCGGCAGCCGCCTGCTGGTCGACAAGGTTTAACCAAACGTCAATAAAAGGAAAAGTCATCATGGAAATCGCGATTCTCATCGTCGTCATCGCTGCTATCTTCATCACGCGGTCAGTCAAGGTCGTGCCCCAGCAAAATGCCTGGATCGTGGAGCGGCTGGGCAAATACAACGGCACACTGGCCCCGGGGCTGAATTTTTTGGTTCCCTTTATCGACAAGGTGGCTTACAAGCACAGCCTGAAGGAAATCCCGCTGGACGTGCCCAGCCAGATCTGTATCACGCGCGACAACACCCAGTTGCAGGTGGACGGCATTTTGTATTTTCAGGTGACCGACCCGATGCGCGCCAGCTACGGCTCGTCGAACTACATCGTGGCGATCAGCCAGTTGGCGCAAACCTCGCTGCGCAGCGTGATCGGCAAGCTCGAGCTCGACAAAACCTTTGAAGAGCGCGGCATCATCAATGCGCAGGTGGTCCAGGCAATTGACGAGGCGGCCCTGAACTGGGGCGTGAAGGTGTTGCGCTACGAGATCAAGGACTTGACGCCGCCAAAAGAAATTCTGCTCGCCATGCAATCGCAAATTACGGCGGAGCGCGAAAAACGCGCACTGATTGCCGCCTCGGAAGGCCGTCGCCAGGAACAAATCAATATTGCCACCGGCGAACGCGAAGCCTTCATCGCCCGCTCCGAAGGTGAAAAACTGGCTGCGATCAACAACGCGCAAGGCGAGGCGACGGCCATTACCACCGTCGCGGACGCAACGGCTCAGGCGATTGAGCGCGTCGCCGCGGCCATCAGGCAGCCAGGCGGAGAGCTGGCTGTGCAACTCAAAGTGGCCGAAAAAGCCGTGGAAGCCTATTCACGCGTCGCAGCCAACGCCAGCACCACGCTGATCGTGCCCAGCAACATGACCGAAGTCGCGGCCCTGATCACCTCGGCCATGAAAATGGTGCAATCGACTGCAAAAGCGTGAACCCGCAACAGCTAACGCCAACGTGACCGCCAAAAATGTACTGGGCACCGAGCTGCTCCCCTGCTCCTACGACCCGTTGACCGGCTATTTCCGCGACGGCTGCTGCAACACGGACGAGTCCGACCTCGGCTCACACCTGGTCTGCGTGCGCGTCACCCCCGAGTTCCTGGCGTTTTCAGCGGAGCGTGGCAACGACCTGGCCACAGCGCGCCCGGAATACCGCTTCGCCGGACTCCAACCGGGCGATCGCTGGTGCCTGTGCGCCAACCGATGGCGCGAAGCCCTCGAGGCCGGCTTCGCGCCGCCAGTGGTACTCGAGTCCACGCACGCCAACGCCTTGAAATTCGTCACCAAGGCCCAGCTGGAAAAGCGCAGGTTTCACAACGCGCTTCATTGAAAAGATGCGGCCAGCGGCTCAACAGCCCTGCCCGCGCTGCTACAATTGAATGCTTCGCGGAAGGGTGGATGAGCGGTTTAAGTCACACGCCTGGAAAGCGTGCGTGGGGTTATACCCACCGCGGGTTCGAATCCCGCCTCTTCCGCCAAAAAGTCTCTGTTGCCGTGAGTTTCCAACACGGTGGTAAAAACTCCTGAAAACCCAGCCCGTCTGGGTTTTTTTGTTTCTGAATCGACCGTGTCTTACAAACAAACGGCACCTTGAACGCCCGTTCTCATAGTTACAGCCCGGTAGAGTGCCTCAATCACAACGAAGGATGTTCTATGACCGAAAGAGATGAAAGGGAGACGCTCCGGCAGGCTGCGCTTGACCGACTGCACGTCGTGGACAGCCCTGAAGAGCGGGCCTATGACGACATCACCCGACTGGCTGCCGACGTATGCGGTACCCCCATGGCGCTCATCTCCTTAAGTGATCATGAACGACAGTGGTTCAAATCTCGTGTCGGCATACAGGTGCAAGAGTTGCCGCGGGAGAACAGCTTTTGCTCCCATGCCCTGCTAACACCCCATGACGTCATGGTGATTGAGGATACGGCGAAAGATGATCGGTTTGCCAGTCATCCGCTGGTCACCGGCACCCCACACATACGGTTTTATGCCGGTGCGCCGCTCCTGACCCAGGCCGGGCACGCCATGGGCGCCATCTGCGTGGTAGACACCGTGCCGAGGCAGCTTGATGCAAAACAACTGCAAACCCTTCAGTTCATGGCGCAACAGGTCATGGTCATGCTTGAGAGCCGCGAGCCGCCGGGGACGACGCCAGTCAAGTCGCCGAACTGACATTCGGCCAGTAAAAAGCCACCTCACGGTGGCTTTTTACTGCGCTACAGAATTTACTCCAGAGCGACTTTCTTGCCATCCTTGTAGTTGTACAAGGTGATGGACGGATTTTTCAACTCGCCGTTGGGCAGGAACTCGATGGTGGTGGTCACGCCTTTGAAGCTGGTTTTGATCAGCTCAGGAATGTACACCTTGGGGTCGATGGAGTTGGCGCGTTTCATGGCGTCCACCAGCACGAAGGTCGCGTCGTAGGTGTACGGGCTGTAGACCTGGAACTGGTTCGGGTACTTCTCGTCGTAGCGCTTTTTCCACTCGGCGCCGCCTGGCATTTTGGCCAGCGAAGCGCCGCCTTCGGCGCAGATCACGTTGTCGAGCGTCTTGGCGCCGGCAGCCAGCTTGGCGATTTCGGAGGTGCAGATGCCGTCGCCGCCGAAGTACTTGACCTTGGTCATGCCAAGCTGCTCCATCTGGCGCAGCATGGGTCCGGCTTGCGGGTCCATGCCACCGTAGAACACGGCATCGGGAGCCTTGGCCTTGATGGCGGTCAGGATGGCCATGAAGTCAGTGGCTTTGTCAGTAGTGAACTGCTCATCCACCACGGTCATGCCCTTTTCTTTGGCCGTCTTCTTGAAGATGTCGGCAACGCCCTGGCCGTAGGCGGTACGGTCATCAATGATGGCGACCTTTTTCAGCTTGAGCTTGTCGGCGGCATAAAACGCCAGTCCGGCTCCCAGTGCCAAGTCATTGGCAATGATGCGGTAAGTGGTGTTGTATCCGGGCTTGGTCAGATCAGGGTTGGTGGCAGCACCGGTGACGTGGGGGATACCGCAGTCGTTGTAGACCTTGGAGGCGGGAATGGTGGTGCCTGAGTTGAGGTGGCCAACCACGCCAGCGACCTTGGAGTCGCACAATTTTTGTGCGGCTGCGGTGCCCTGTTTTGGATCAGCGGCATCATCTTCGGCGACGATTTGAAAAGTGGCTTTTTTGCCACCGATCATGACACCCTGCTTGTTCAGGTCTTCAATGGCCATGCGCACGCCATTTTCGTTGTCCTTGCCGTAGTGGGCCTGTGCACCGGATGTCGGAGCAACGTGACCGATTTTGACAATGAGCGTATCACCAGCAGCAGGCGCCGCAGCGACCGGGGCAGCAGGTGCAGTGGCGGCTGGCTTGGCTTCTTCTTTCTTGCCGCAGGCAACAACCAACATGGCGGCCAAAGCGACCGCAGTCCATTTCATTTGCATAAATACACTCCAATTAGGAAATTACCGTTAAAGGTTGAGAACAGTTTTTTTGCTCAACGGCACAGAACATACCGCAATTTTCGCGCCTACACCATAGCAAGGAGCCCTAGGGTGTTGCCGCCGCAACAACGAAAGAACTGAAAGTGTCCAAGTATTAGAGATTCTAATAAAGGTCGTGGCGCGAAGGTCGTGACTCAGACACGTCTTTTGGTACGTTCAGGGTCGGTCCAGCAACTGGCTGGCCAACTCCTGCTCGAACGCCTGGTTGACCGACTGGCGCACCACGATCTCTATCTCATCGCGCAGACTGGGGGCCAGCGCCTGGGTATGCTCCAGCACCAGCCGCCCCACGGTCTCGCGCAGCAGCCGGTCCAGCGTCAGGTCAACGCGTTGCATCACGCGGTGGACCATCTGTTCCTGAAAATTCTTCATGTCAGGCGCACGGGTGGCCGGGGTATCCGCAGCAAGGTCTTCAGGCCGCGCGGGCTGAACAACTTCTGTCAGCGTAGGCACAAAACGCTGCGGTGGAGCGGAGCGGTTCATGGCCTGGCCTCTTGAGCAAGATCATGGCGCTTCATCGCGTAGCCGCAGTCGGTGTAATGTTTCCAGCGATTGCGCGCCGCTGCCCTGTCGTCATCGGCCAGCGTAACCAGTTCAATAAAGCGTTCGAAGCGTTCAAACCCGACGGGCACCTCCTGCCCGAGGTTCACCAGCACCTCGTGGTGCGGACAGGCATCAAGTGCGTCGGCCAGCAGCACGGGCGTGGCGGCCACTGTCGCTGCCGGTGCGCCTAGCTGACAATGCGGCACGAATTCCAGCGCGGCAAAGGTCCAGAGTAGCTGGTCCAGCCGGCGCAATGTTTCGGCTTCGCCCGTCACCACCACACGCGCGCCGCTGCCCCAGGCTTTGCGCAACAGGCGGCAACTGTACTGCAGCTTGTCCGGCACGTTGAAATGGAAGGCGACTTCGGTCATGCGCGTGAACTGGCCCGCTTTTTGGGCGCTGGTCGGGCAAGCTGGACCTGGCCGAGCAGAAAATCCACCAGCAGCGGCACCGGCCGGCCGGTCGAGCCTTTGGCGACGCCGCTTTTCCAGGCCGTGCCGGCAATGTCCAGATGCGCCCACGGAAACTTGCCGGCAAAGCGCTGGAGGAACTTGGCCGCCGTGATGGCGCCGGCGGCACGGCCGGCCACGTTGGCCACGTCGGCATAATGGGTCTTCAGGCCATCGGCATACTCGTCGTCCAGCGGCATGCGCCAGCACAGGTCCAGCGAGCTGTCGCCGGCTGCGGCCAGCGACTGGGCCAGCGCGTCGTCGCTAGCAAACAGGCCACTGCGCACGCCGCCCAGCGCGATCACGCAGGCGCCGGTCAGGGTGGCAATGTCCACCACGGCGCGGGGCTTGAAGCGCTCGGCATAGGTCAGCGCGTCGCACAGCACAAGCCGGCCCTCGGCGTCGGTGTTGAGGATCTCTATGGTCTGCCCGCTCATGCTGGTGACCACGTCACCGGGCTTGATGGCACGGCCGTCCGGCATGTTCTCGCAGGCCGGGATCAGCCCGATGACATTGAGCGCCGGTTGCAGCTCCGCCAGGGTCCGGAAGGTTCCGAGCACGCTGGCGGCCCCACCCATGTCGTACTTCATCTCGTCCATTTCGGCGGCCGGTTTGATCGAAATGCCACCGGTATCAAAAGTGATGCCCTTGCCGATCAGTACCACCGGTGCCTCGGTTTTTGTGCCGCCGTCGTAACGCAATACGATGAAGCGCAACGGCTCTTCTGAACCCCGGGCCACGGCCATGAACGAGCCCATGCCGAGTTTGGCCACGTCCCTGGGCCCCAGCACCTCGACCTTGATGCCCGGCAGCTTGCCGAGCTCTTTGGCGGCTTGCCCAAGCAAGGTCGGGGTGGCATGGTTGGCGGGACGGTTCGCCCACTCTCGGGTCAATGCCAAGCCTTTGGACAAGCCCACGCCCTTGTCAAAACCGGCGCGGCTTGAGGCCAGGGTGGACACGACCAACACCACCCGTTGTAGCTTTTGTTCAACCGGTTTCGATTTGGTGGTGCTGTAGACATAGCAGGCATCGGCACAGGCCAGCACCGCTGCACGAACGGATTCATGGTCCGCCTTGGGCAAGCCCACCAGGCTCAGCAGCACGCGCCGGACATTGGTGGCCTTCAGGGCCACCATGGCTGCATGAACGGCTGTGCGTATGCTTTTTGCGCTGCCATCGCCGGCACCGGCCAGCAAGACGCGGGTGGCACCGATACCCTGCAAGCGGTAAGCGCTGAGCAGCTTGCCGGCTTTGCTCTCGAAGTCCCCGGATTTGACCGCCCCTGCCGCCAAGGTGGACACAGCGTCGCTGCCGGAAGCGGCGTCTCCGCTGACCAGCACGATCAGCGCGTCGCATTTTTCAGCGCAAATGCGCGCCGGGGTCAGGGTTTTGAGTTCAAAGTCCATAATTGGGGATTGGCGCGGCAAGCGCCGTTAGCAAGCGTTGGTTGTCAGGCAAAAAAGGCACAGATTCAGGCAATGTTATTCCAATCTTCGATCCGCAAAGAGTTGGCGCGCAGTTTCGGGGCGACCCTTGTGGTTTTGATGACCATTGTGATCACCATCATCCTGATCCGGACGCTGGGCCAGGCCTCGCGCGGCAGCGTCAATCCGCAGGACGTGATGATGGTCATGGGTTACACGGCGCTTGGGCGCCTGCCCATCATCCTGACGCTGTCGCTGTTTGTCGCCATGGTCAGCACGCTGTCGCGCATGTACCGCGACAGTGAAATGGTGGTCTGGTTTGTCAGCGGCCGCGGCCTGGGCTTTTTCCTGGGGCCGCTGTTCCGGTTTGCCTGGCCAGTGCTGCTGGTGATCACCCTGATGTCGGTGTTTGTCTGGCCCTGGTCCAACCAGCAGGCCCAGGACATGAAAAACCGCTACGAGCAGCGCGGCGACCTGGAGCGCGTCTCGCCCGGCCAGTTCCAGGAGTCGTCCAGCGGCAACCGGGTTTTCTTCATTGACCGTGACACCACCGGGGGCAAGACCAGCAACAACGTGTTTATTGCATCCACTGAGAAAGGCAAAAACTCGGTCACCACGGCGCGCGCCGGCCGCATTGAAACCATAGGCAATTCCCAATTTTTGTTGCTCGACAATGGCCAGCGGCTGGAAAGCACGATAGGCAAGTCGGCCCTGAAAATCACCGAATTCGAGGAGTACGGCAGCAAGGCTGGTGACAGCGCGCTGATCAATGGCGCCAACCTGCCCGAAAAATCCAAGTCCACCCGAGAGCTGTTGCGCACGCCCACCCGTGGCAACCAGGGTGAGCTGGCCTGGCGGCTGGGCATGGCGCTGGCGGCCATCAACTTTGTCGTCATTGCGCTGGCGCTGGCCAGCGTCAACCCGCGCGCGGGACGCAGCGGCAACCTGATCTTTGTGTTGTTTACCTTTGTGGTCTATCACAACCTGCTGAACCTGGGCCAAAGCTGGATCACCGTCGGTGTCGCCAATTTCGGCCCCTTCGTTCTTGCCTTGCACGGCGGCGCCTTGCTGCTGGCACTGGCCTGGCTGTCCAAGCGCCACCTGAACTGGACTTTCAAGGGTGCGGCCAGCCGGCAACGCAAACGCCAGGCCAACCGGCAGGAAAGCAAAAAGGGGACTGTGTGAAAACCATTCGCCGTTTGATTTATGGCGAGGTGCTGGGCTCCATTGCCTTTGTGGCCGCTGGCTTTCTCGCGCTGTTCTTCTTTTTTGACCTGGTGGACGAGTTGCAATACCTCGGCAAAAACGCCGCAGGCGCGATCAGCTCGGATGAGAACACCTACCAGATCCGGCACGCGCTGCTCTATGTGGCGCTGCTGATTCCCAGCCACCTGTACGAGCTGGTGCCGATCTCGGTTTTGATTGGCACCATCTTTGTGATGGCGCGGCTGGCGCAAAGCTCGGAATACACCATCTTGCGCACCAGCGGCCTGGAGCCCTGGCGCGCCCTGCGCCTGCTGCTGGCGCTGGGCGCGTTTTTTACCCTCCTGTGTTTTGCCATTGGTGACTACCTGGCTCCTGCCGCCGACCGAAGCGCTCAATTGCTCAAGGCGCGTTACCAAGGCCGCATCACCATCGGCCAGACCGGCGCCTGGCTCAAGGAAAAGCAGCCCTACAACAGCTATGTGGTCAATGTCGGCGCGCTGTCGTCCAACAACGAGATGCAGGCCGTGCGCGTTTTCGAGTTCGACAACAAAGGGCTGCTGGTGTCCATCACCCAGTCACCGCTTGCCAGGTTTGCGGCTGATCAGTCGTGGCAACTCGAAGGCGGCACCCGCACCGACTTCACCGTCAAGGCAGGACAGGCCACACCCACCGACACCGGCCGCGACTCCGCCAAGATCACCATCAACAAGATCGAACGGTTTCGCTGGCCGACCGAAATCAGCGCCGAGATGGTCTCGGTCGCCGTGCTCAAGCCCGAACGCATGAGCACGATTGACCTGTTCACCTACATCCGTCACTTGAACGCCAATGGTCAGACGGCCCAGCGTTACGAGATCGAGTTCTGGAAAAAGGTCTTCTACCCGCTCAGTTGCCTGGTGATGGTGGTGCTGGCCTTGCCCTTTGCCTACCTGCACTTTCGCAGCGGCGGCATCGCCGGTTATGTGTTCGGCGGCGTGATGATCGGCATCAGCTTCTTCCTGCTCAACAACGTGTTTGGCTATATTGGCAACTTGCAGAACTGGCGGCCCTGGCTGGCGGCGGCCGCCCCAGGCTTGCTCTACATGGCGATATCGCTCGGGGCCTTTGGCTGGCTGGTTCTGAGACGCTGATGGACAGGCGCGGCATCATTTTGTTCGCGCACGGCTCGCGTGACCCGCTGTGGCATGCGCCCATCGAAGCGGTGGCTGAGGCCATCCGGGCCCGCGACAGCAAGCTGCTGGTCTGCTGTGCTTATCTCGAATTGAGCACCCCCGACCTGGCGCAAGCCGCTACGAATTTGATAGCTGCTGGCGCCCGACAACTCAGGGTGTTTCCGCTATTTTTGGGTGTCGGCAAACATGCGCGCGAGGATTTGCCGCGCCTGGTGGTACAGCTGCGCACCCAGCACCCCGCGCTGGTGGTGGAGCTGCTGCCAGCAGCCGGCGAACACCCGCAGTTGATCGATTTGATGGCCAGCATCGCCCTTTCATGATGGCCGAGACGCCGCACGCAGGGCAGCTTGAATTATCAATCCCACCCCATTTCGTTAGCCACATACAGGCATAATAAAATAAATAATCAGTAAAAATAACATATGAATCTTCACCAATTTCGCTTTGTCCAGGAAGCCGTCCGGCGCAACCTCAACCTCACCGAAACCGCGCGGTCCCTGCACACCTCGCAGCCCGGAGTATCCAAGGCCATCATTGAACTGGAAGAAGAGTTGGGTGTAGAGATTTTTGCGCGCCACGGCAAACGGCTCAAACGCGTGACCGAGCCGGGTGAACACGTCATCAAAAGCATCGAGGTGATCCTGCGCGAGGTCGGTAACCTGCGCCGCATCGGTGAGCAGTTCTCGGCACAGGACAATGGCACCCTGTCAATTGCCACCACCCACACCCAGGCGCGTTATGTGTTGCCAGTGCCCGTGGCGAAACTGCGCGAAGCCTTTCCCAAGGTCAACGTCAGCCTGCACCAGGGCTCGCCCGACCAGGTCGCGCGCATGTTGATCGACGAGGTGGCCGAAGTCGGTATTGCCACCGAATCGCTGACGCAGTACGAAGAACTCGTCACCCTGCCTTGCTACGAATGGCAGCACATGCTGGTGATGCCGCTGGACCATCCGCTGGCCAGGCAGGAACACATCACGCTGGAAGACCTGGCCGAACAACCGCTGATCACCTACCACCCGTCTTTCACCGGCCGCACCAAGGTGGACCAGGCTTTCGCGGCCAGGCGTCTGCAGCCGCGGATTGCGCTCGAAGCGATTGACTCGGACGTGATCAAGACCTATGTACGCCTGGGCCTGGGCATAGGCATCGTGGCTGAAATGGCGCTCAAGGACGACGGCACCAACAGCGATCTGCTGGCGCGACCAGCTGGCGCGCTGTTCGGCGTCAACGTCGCCCGCGTGGCCTTCAAACGCAGCGTTTACCTGCGCAACTTTGTCTACAAGTTTGTCGAGCTGTTGAGCGACAAGCTCGACCGCACCGAGATCACCCGCGCCATGAGCCGCCGCCACAACGCCATCGACCCCTGAAACCCATGAGCACCACGACTGCGAGCGAATACACCCCGGCCCTGCAATCCAAGCTGCCTGCGGTTGGCACGACCATCTTCACCGTGATGTCGACCCTGGCGTCCGAAAAAGGCGCCGTCAACTTGGGCCAGGGCTTCCCCGACTTTAACTGCGACCCCCTGTTGGTGGGCGCAGTTACCGACGCCATGACGCGCGGCCTGAACCAGTACCCACCCATGACCGGTGTGCCGGTGCTGCGCGAAGCCGTTGCCGCCAAGCTGCAAAAGCTGCACGGCCGCAGCTATGACGCCGGCCGCGAAATCACCATCACGGCCGGCGCCACCCAGGCCATCATCACCGCCATCCTGGCCGTGGTACACCCCGGTGATGAAGTCATCGTGCTCGAGCCCTGCTACGACAGCTACGTGCCCAACATCGAGCTCGCCGGTGGTGTGGCGCTGCGGGTCCCCCTGATACCCGGCACCTTCAGGCCCGACTTTGACCGGATTGCCAGTGCCATCACTTCAAAAACCCGCGCCATCCTCATCAACTCGCCGCACAACCCCAGCGCCACCGTCTGGAGCCGCGAGGACATGTTGCGCCTGCAGGATATCCTGGCGCCAACCGAGGTGCTGCTGATCAGCGACGAGGTCTACGAACACATGGTCTTCGACGCGGCTCAAGGCCGCGTGCATGAAAGCGCCGCGCGTTTCCCCGGCCTGGCGGCGCGCGCCTTCATCGTCAGCAGCTTCGGCAAAACTTATCACGTCACCGGCTGGAAGGTCGGTTATGTGGCAGCGCCCGCAGCGCTGACGGCCGAATTTCGCAAGGTGCACCAGTTCAACGTCTTCACCGTCAACACGCCGGTGCAATACGGACTGGCCACCTACATGGCGGACGCCAGCCCCTACCTGGAGCTGCCGGCGTTTTACCAGCGCAAACGCGACCTGTTCCGCGCCGGCCTGGCGAACACCCGGTTCAAACTGCTACCCAGCGAAGGCAGCTACTTCCAGTGCGTGGACATCTCGGAGGTCAGCGACCTCGGTGAAGCCGACTTCTGCAAATGGCTGACCATTGAGATCGGCGTCGCCGCCATTCCGCTGTCTGCGTTTTACGGTAACGGTTTCGACCAGCGCGTGGTGCGCTTCTGTTTTGCCAAAAAAGACGAGACCCTGAACATGGCGCTCAGCCGTCTCGCCAAACTCTAGGAGCCTGGGCGGCAGAAGGAACGTCGGCTGCAAAGCGGCCGCGACGGTCCATTTTTCACCGGCTTTTTGCCCCATAGCTACGGCTATGAGGCTGCAAACCCGGCAAAAACTGTCCTCGCCGGGGCCACTTTTCGCTT
>NZ_JAUYEY010000060.1 GCF_030689685.1 Polaromonas sp.
GAGATGGTCATGCCAGGCGATAACGTGTCAATCACCGTCAAGCTGATCAACCCGATCGCGATGGAAGAAGGTCTGCGTTTCGCCATCCGCGAGGGCGGCAAGACCGTCGGCGCTGGTGTCGTGGCAAAGATTCTTGCGTAAGCGCTGACGGTAAGCGCTGACATTTTTGCGAGGTTTGACGGAGGGGTATAGCTCAATTGGCAGAGCGTCGGTCTCCAAAACCGAAGGTTGTAGGTTCGATTCCTACTGCCCCTGCCACTCGGCTTTGACAGGTGTCGATGCCGCCGGTGGTTAGAAAAGACAGTAAAGCGAAGCCCGCCGGGAGTCCCAGGACCTCGGGTGGGCTTAAGCGTCTGAAAAGACGCATGAAGATTGAACAGGAATCAGGCGCTTATGGCCACTTCTCAAGTCGAAACCGTCAGCACCATTGCTGACAAAGCCAAGCTGGCGCTGGCCATTGCCCTGGTCGTGGCTTCGCTCGCGGGCTTTTACCTGCTGGCCAAGCAGGGCCAGATCGCCCAATGGGGTGGTTTGATGGTGGGGCTGGTGGCGGCCGTGGTCGTGTTTATGACCGCGGAACCCGGCAAGCAGTTCGTCGCCTTCGGGCGTGACTCCTGGCGCGAAGTCAAGAAGGTGGTGTGGCCCGCCCGCAAGGAAGCCATGCAGATGACGGCCTACGTTTTTGCATTTGTGGTGGTGATGGCGCTCTTTTTGTGGCTCACGGATAAAACGCTTGAGTGGGTGTTTTACGACCTGATTTTGGGGTGGAGAAAATAATGAGCGATGTAAACGGTGACGTGATCAGCGAAGTGGCGGCTGGCGCATCCCTGCAACCGACTCCCGGCATGCAGTGGTATGTGGTGCATGCCTATTCCGGCATGGAAAAAGCCGTTGAACGCAATATTGTCGAACGCATCAACCGCGCCGGCATGCAGGCCAAGTTTGGCCGTTTCCTGGTGCCGACTGAAGAAGTGGTCGAAATCAAGAATGGGCAGAAAAAAACCACTGAGCGTCGTTTCTTCCCCGGTTATGTGTTGGTCGAGATGGTCATGGACGACGAAACCTGGCACCTGGTGAAACACACCAACAAGGTCACCGGTTTTGTCGGTGGTGCAAAAAACCGCCCGGCACCGATTTCCGAAGAAGACGTCCAGAAAATCGTGAACCAGATGCAGGTCGGCACCGAGAAGCCGCGGCACAAGGTCGAATTTGAAACTGGTGAATATATCCGCGTCAAGGACGGCCCGTTTACCGACTTCAACGGCACGGTCGAAGAGGTCAATTACGACAAGAACAAAGTGCGTGTGTCGGTCACGATCTTCGGACGTGCGACACCCGTGGAGCTGGAATTCAGCCAGATAGAGAAGACCTGAGTTCCGGCAGGTAAAAAATTCGCGCCTTGCAACTCGGCGCGGAGGGCTCTCAGGGGCCTGATTGAGTTGTGTAACCCCCGGGGAGCCCGTGCCTGTTTTTACAGCGCCCAGGCGTTATGACCCGCAAGGAGAAAAGTATGGCGAAAAAAATCGTCGGCTTCATCAAGCTGCAAGTGCCAGCTGGTAAGGCCAATCCATCCCCCCCGATCGGCCCGGCTTTGGGTCAGCGCGGCCTGAACATCATGGAGTTCTGCAAGGCATTCAATGCCCAGACCCAGGGTGTCGAACCGGGTCTGCCTCTGCCTGTGGTGATCACGGCATTTGCCGACAAGAGCTTTACCTTTGTCATCAAGACGCCTCCCGCAGGCGTCCTGATCAAAAAGGCCATCAAGCTCGACAAGGGTTCTGCCACGCCCCACACGGTGAAGGTCGGCAAGATATCCCGCGCACAGCTTGAAGAAATTGCCAGGACCAAAATGAAAGACATGACGGCTGCTGACCTCGACGCTGCAGTTCGTACGATTGCTGGTACGGCCCGCTCCATGGGCGTGACGGTGGAGGGTGTTGTATGAGCAAGCTGACTAAACGCCAAAAAACCATCGGCGACAAAATCGACAGCAACAAGCTGTATGCAGTGGCCGATGCGCTGGGTCTGGTTAAGGAATTTGCCGTTGCCAAGTTCGATGAATCCATCGACGTGGCCGTGCAACTCGGTATCGATGCCAAGAAATCCGACCAGGTGGTCCGTGGCGCCGTTGTGCTGCCCAACGGCACCGGCAAGACCAAACGTGTGGCCGTGTTCGCACAGGGCGCCAAGGCTGAAGAAGCCAAGGCTGCCGGCGCCGACATCGTCGGCATGGACGATCTGGCAGCCGACATCAAGGCCGGCAAGATGGATTTCGATGTCGTGATCGCGTCGCCCGACGCCATGCGTGTCGTTGGTACCCTGGGCCAGATCCTCGGCCCGCGCGGCCTCATGCCGAATCCGAAAGTCGGAACGGTGACGCCGGATGTAGCCACGGCCGTGAAAAACGCCAAGGCTGGCCAAGTGCAGTTCCGTGTCGACAAGGCCGGTATCGTGCATGGCACCATCGGTCGCCGCTCTTTTGACACCGACAAGCTCCAGGGCAACCTGGCTGCATTGATCGATGCGCTGACCAAGGCCAAGCCTGCGTCGAGCAAGGGTGTGTATCTGAGGAAAGTGGCGGTTTCGTCCACGATGGGTGTGGGCGTTCGCGTCGACACGCAAACCATCGCGGCGTAAGCGCAGAAATTTGACCTGTCCGAAGGGGTGGGTCGAAGTGGTGGGCTGCCGGGGTTTCGGCTCCGGCAGGTCATCCAGGACCGTTGGTGTGACAGGCGCAAGTCCGTCGCTTAATCGTCGCAAGACAGCCAACGCAGATGGCGGTCCCGCTGCTGAATGGTTTTGAAAAAAATCTGAAACAGTTGGTCGCTGAACATAGGCGTGTTGATCGGAAGGCGCGAAGGCGCGATCTGAAAAACACATTATTAAGGAGTAGACCTTGAGTCTCAACCGCAGTGAGAAACAAGCCGTCATTGATGAAGTGACCGGCCTCGCCGCTAAAGCTCAAACGCTCGTGATGGCGGAGTACCGTGGCATCACGGTCGCTGACATGACCAAGCTTCGCAGCCAAGCCCGCGACAAAGGCGTGACCCTGAGCGTGTTGAAAAACACCCTGGCTCGCCGTGCCGTGGCAGGCAGCGCGTTTGATGTCCTGTCCGACCAGATGACCGGTCCGTTGATCTATGGCTTTTCCACAGACGCTGTCGCTGCCGCCAAGGTGGTTGCCGACTTCGCGAAGACCAACGACAAGTTGGTGATTCGCGCAGGCGCCATGGCAGGAAAAGTCCTGGACGTGAACGGCGTCAAGCAGCTCGCGAACATTCCTTCGAAAGAAGTGCTGCTCGCCCAGCTGTTGGGCCTGATGCAATCGCCCATTTCGCGTACGGCACGTGTGCTGGCCGCACTGGCGGAGAAAAAAGGCGACGGCAACGATGGGATCGTAGCCGCAGAGCCCGCAGCAGAAGCTGCAGCGGCATAACCTGTACCAACTTTTTAGGAAATCAAAATGGCATTCGATAAAGACGCATTTTTGACCGCGCTCGACAGCATGACGGTCCTCGAACTCAACGACCTGGTGAAAGCCATCGAAGAGAAATTTGGCGTGAGCGCTGCAGCGATGTCTGCACCTGCCGCCGGCGGCGGCGCAGCCGCTGCAGTGGCTGAAGAGAAGACTGACTTCAACGTCGTTCTGCTCGAAGCCGGCGCCCAGAAGGTGCAAGTCATCAAAGCGGTGCGTGAGATCACCGGCCTCGGCCTCAAGGAAGCCAAGGACCTGGTTGACGGCGCTCCCAAGAACGTCAAGGAAGGCCTTCCAAAAGCTGATGCAGAAGCAGCCAAGAAGAAGCTCGAAGACGCTGGCGCGAAAGTCGAACTCAAATAATCCTTGTGGTTTGATAAGGCTGGAAGCCGGTTTCGGCTTCCAGCCTTTCGTGCTTTCAAGGAGCATCGTTAAAAGCACCGCGCAAGCAACCTTTTAAGCTCTTTGGAAACACTGGCAAGCAGATTTGATGAAAATCTTTTTGCCAGTGCTTCCTGACCCCGACTGCAGGAAACGCCTTGGTTCGGGCAACGTGCAATGCGTTGCCGTCCGCCATGGTTGGTAGTGGCCAACCACCAAGTCTGTTTGATTACGTGGTGTATTCATTCAAGACAGTCGCCAGAGCTTAACAAGCCGGTTGCCCGTACCGGTTTGTGTCCCATCAAAGCGGAGAACTCATGGCCTATTCCTATACCGAACGCAAGCGAATTCGCAAAAGTTTCGGCAGCCGCGAAAGTGTGCTGAATGTTCCTTACCTGCTGCAGATGCAAAAAGACGCCTACACGGCGTTTCTGCAAGCCGACCGTGCGCCGCAAAAGCGCACCATCGAAGGCCTGCAGGCTGCATTTGAAAACGCCTTCCCTATCGTCTCGCACAACGGGTTTGTCGAGATGAAATTCATCGAGTACAACCTGGCCAAGCCCGCCTTTGACGTGCGCGAGTGCCAGACCCGCGGCCTGACCTTTGCGTCGGCCGTGCGTGCCAAGGTCCAGCTGATCATTTATGACCGCGAATCCTCGACCTCGCAGTCCAAGGTGGTCAAGGAAGTCAAGGAGCAGGAAGTCTACATGGGCGAAGTTCCGCTCATGACCGACAAGGGTTCCTTCGTCATCAACGGTACCGAGCGTGTCATCGTGTCCCAGCTACATCGCTCGCCGGGCGTGTTTTTCGAACATGACAAGGGCAAGACCCACAGTTCGGGCAAGCTCTTGTTCTCGGCTCGCATCATCCCTTACCGCGGCTCGTGGCTGGACTTCGAATTCGACCCCAAGGACATCCTGTATTTCCGCGTTGATCGCCGCCGCAAGATGCCGGTCACCATCCTGCTCAAGGCCATCGGGCTGAACCCCGAGTCCATCCTGGCGAACTTCTTCGTGTTCGACAATTTCCGCATCATGGACAGCGGTGCGCAGATGGAATTCGTCGCCGAGCGCATGCGCGGCGAGGTGGCCCGTTTCGACATTACCGACAAAAACGGCAAGGTTGTTGTTGCGAAGGACAAGCGCATCACCGTGCGCCACACGCGCGAACTTGAGCAGAGCGGCACGTCCACCATCAGCGTCCCCGAGGATTTCCTGATCGGCCGTGTGGTTGCCAAGAACATCGTGGATGCCGAGACCGGCGAGATCATCGCCAAGGCCAACGACGAGTTGACCGAAGCGTTGTTGAAGAAACTTCGACTGGCCAACGTGCAGGACTTGCAGGTGTTGTACACCAACGAGCTGGATCAGGGCGCCTACATTTCCCAGACCCTGCGCGCTGATGAAACAGCCGACGAATTTGCTGCCCGTGTCGCCATCTACCGCATGATGCGCCCCGGCGAGCCACCTACCGAAGATGCTGTTCAGGCCCTGTTCCAGCGCCTGTTCTACAACCCGGACACCTACGACTTGTCCAAGGTCGGCCGCATGAAGTTCAACGCCCGCGTGGGCCGCGACACTTCGACCGGCCCCATGGTCATGACCAACGAGGACATCCTCGCTGTCGTCAAGATTCTGGTGGATCTGCGCAACGGCAACGGCGAAGTCGATGACATCGATCACCTGGGCAACCGCCGCGTGCGTTGTGTCGGTGAACTGGCTGAAAACCAGTACCGCACCGGTCTCGCACGTATCGAAAAAGCCGTGAAAGAGCGCCTGGGCCAAGCCGAGCAAGAGCCCTTGATGCCGCATGACCTGATCAACAGCAAGCCGATTTCGGCGGCGTTGAAAGAGTTCTTCGGTGCTTCGCAGCTATCGCAGTTCATGGATCAGACCAACCCGCTGGCCGAGATCACCCACAAGCGCCGTGTATCGGCCCTTGGCCCCGGTGGCTTGACGCGCGAACGTGCCGGTTTTGAAGTGCGTGACGTGCACGTGACTCATTACGGCCGCGTCTGCCCGATTGAAACGCCGGAAGGTCCAAACATCGGCCTGATCAACTCGCTGGCCCTGTATGCCCGCCTCAACGAATACGGTTTTATTGAAACGCCGTACCGCCGCGTGATCGACAGCAAGATCACGACACAAATCGACTACCTGTCCGCGATCGAAGAAGGCAAGTACGTGATCGCCCAGGCGAATGCGGCGCTGGACGATGGCGGCAAACTGACCGGCGACCTGGTTTCCGCCCGCGAAAACGGCGAGTCCGTGCTGGTGGGCGCAGAACGCGTCCAGTACATGGATGTGTCGCCTGCGCAGATCGTCTCAGTGGCTGCCTCGTTGGTTCCTTTCCTGGAGCACGATGACGCCAACCGCGCGCTGATGGGTGCCAACATGTCGCGCCAGGCTGTGCCTGTGCTGCGCCCTGAAAAGCCACTGGTCGGCACGGGTATCGAGCGCGTCGCCGCGATCGACTCCGGCACCGTGGTGACTGCCACTCGCGGCGGTATTGTTGACTATGTCGATGCCACCCGCATCGTGGTGCGTGTCAATGATGCAGAAGCCCTGGCCGGCGAAGTGGGTGTGGACATCTACAACCTGATCAAGTACCAGCGGTCCAACCAGAACACCAACATCCACCAGCGCCCCATCGTCAAGATTGGCGACAAGCTGGCCAAGGGCGACGTGATTGCCGACGGTGCATCCACCGACCTCGGCGAAATCGCCATCGGCCAGAACGTGCTGATCGCCTTCATGCCGTGGAACGGCTACAACTTCGAGGATTCGATCCTGATCTCCGAGCGTGTGGTGGCGGAAGACCGCTACACCTCGATTCACATCGAAGAACTCGTGGTGATGGCACGCGACACCAAGCTGGGCTCGGAAGAGATCACGCGCGACATTCCCAATCTGTCCGAGCAGCAGCTCAACCGCCTTGACGAGTCCGGCATCATTTATGTCGGCGCTGAAGTCCAGCCGGGCGACACGCTGGTCGGCAAGGTCACGCCAAAAGGCGAGACCACGCTGACACCAGAAGAAAAACTGCTGCGCGCCATCTTCGGCGAAAAAGCCAGCGATGTGAAAGACACGTCGCTGCGTGTGAGCCAGGGCTCGCAGGGCACAGTGATCGACGTGCAGGTGTTCACCCGTGAAGGCATTGTTCGCGACAAGCGCGCCCAGCAGATCATCGACGACGAACTCAAGCGCTTCCGTCTGGACCTGAACGACCAGCTACGCATTGTGGAAGCCGATGCCTTCGACCGTATCGAAAAACTGCTCAATGGCAAGGTTGCCAATGGCGGCCCGAAAAAGCTGGCCAAGGGCACCAAGATCGACAAGGCCTACCTGGCCGATGTCGAGAAGTACCACTGGTTCGACATCCGTCCTGCGGATGACGAGGTTGCTTCGCAGCTCGAAAGCATCAAGAACTCGATGGAGCAGACGCGCCACAGTTTCGATTTGTCTTTCGAGGAAAAGCGCAAGAAGCTGACACAAGGCGACGAATTGCCTGCCGGCGTGTTGAAGATGGTCAAGGTTTACCTGGCGGTCAAGCGCCGCCTGCAGCCTGGCGACAAGATGGCCGGCCGCCACGGCAACAAGGGTGTGGTTTCCAAGATCGTGCCGATCGAAGACATGCCGCACATGGCCGACGGTACGCCTTGCGACATCGTGCTGAACCCGCTGGGCGTGCCTTCCCGCATGAACGTCGGCCAGGTGTTGGAAGTGCATTTGGGCTGGGCTGCCAAAGGCCTGGGCCACCGCATCGGCGACATGTTGCAGGCCGAGGCCAAGGTGCAGGAGCTGCGCAAGTTCATGGAGACGATCTACAACAAGTCCGGTCGCGCTGAAGACCTGGCCAAACTGCCGGATTCCGACATCCTTGAGATGGCCAGCAACTTGACCACGGGTGTTCCGTTTGCGACGCCGGTGTTTGACGGTGCGTCGGAAGCCGAGATCATGCAGATGCTGCAGCTCGCCTATCCGGACGACATCGCCAAAACCAAGGGCCTGACCGCCACACGCACCCAGGCGCAGCTATATGACGGCCGCACCGGTGACGCCTTTGAGCGCACCACGACGGTGGGCTATATGCACTTTCTGAAACTTCACCATCTGGTGGATGACAAGATGCACGCACGTTCGACCGGCCCGTACTCTCTGGTGACGCAGCAGCCTCTGGGCGGCAAGGCGCAATTCGGTGGACAGCGCTTCGGCGAGATGGAGGTCTGGGCGCTGGAAGCCTACGGCGCTGCCTACACCCTGCAGGAAATGCTCACCGTCAAGTCCGACGACGTGGTGGGCCGCACCAAGGTTTACGAAAGCATCGTCAAGGGCGAGCACGCGATCACGGCAGGTATGCCCGAGTCGTTCAACGTGCTGGTCAAAGAGATTCGTTCGCTCGGTATCGACATCGAACTCGAACGCAGCTAAACAGCGGACAAGAAAAGGATTTACACATGAAATCATTACTCGACCTGTTCAAGCAATTCACGCCGGATGAGCATTTCGATGCTATCAAGATCGGCATGGCCTCGCCCGAGAAGATCCGCTCATGGTCTTTCGGTGAAGTCAAAAAGCCTGAAACCATCAACTACCGCACCTTCAAACCAGAGCGCGACGGTCTTTTTTGCGCCAAGATTTTTGGCCCCATCAAGGACTACGAATGCCTGTGCGGCAAGTACAAGCGCCTCAAGCACCGCGGTGTCATCTGCGAGAAGTGCGGCGTTGAAGTCACACAGACCAAGGTCCGCCGCGAGCGCATGGGTCACATCGACCTGGCGGCGCCCTGCGCACACATCTGGTTCCTGAAATCGTTGCCGTCACGTCTGGGCCTGGTGCTCGACATGACCTTGCGCGATATCGAACGCGTGCTGTATTTCGAAGCATATGTCGTTACCGATCCCGGCATGACCCCGCTGAAGAAATTCAGCATCATGTCCGAAGACGACTACGACGCCAAGCGCAAGGAATACGGTGACGAGTACACCGCCAAGATGGGCGCCGAGGGCATCAAGGATCTGCTTCAAGGCCTGGACCTGGACGACGAAATCAACAAGCTGCGCAACGACCTGACCGGTTCCGAAATCAAGATCAAGAAAAACGCCAAGCGTTTGAAATTGATGGAAGCGTTCAAGAAGTCTGGCATCAAGCCGCACTGGATGGTGCTCGATGTGCTGCCGGTGCTGCCGCCTGATCTGCGTCCGCTGGTGCCACTCGACGGTGGCCGCTTCGCCACCTCCGACCTGAACGACCTGTATCGCCGCGTGATCAACCGCAACAGCCGTCTGCGCCGTTTGCTGGAACTGAAAGCGCCTGAAATCATTGCCCGCAACGAAAAGCGCATGCTGCAGGAAGCTGTGGACTCGCTGCTCGACAACGGCCGCCGTGGCAAAGCCATGACGGGCGCCAACAAGCGCGCACTGAAGTCGCTGGCCGACATGATCAAAGGCAAGTCAGGCCGTTTCCGCCAGAACTTGCTGGGCAAACGCGTCGACTACTCGGGTCGTTCCGTGATTACCGTCGGTCCGACGCTCAAGTTGCATCAGTGCGGTTTGCCCAAGCTGATGGCGCTGGAACTGTTCAAACCGTTCATCTTCTCGCGCCTGGAAGCCATGGGCATTGCCACCACGATCAAGGCGGCGAAGAAAGAAGTTGAATCCGGTACGCCAGTCGTCTGGGACATCCTGGAAGAGGTGATCAAAGAGCACCCGGTCATGCTCAACCGTGCACCTACCTTGCACCGCCTAGGCATCCAGGCCTTCGAGCCCATCCTGATCGAAGGCAAGGCTATCCAGCTACACCCTCTCGTTTGCTCGGCCTTTAATGCCGACTTTGACGGCGACCAGATGGCTGTCCACGTGCCGCTGTCGGTGGAAGCGCAGATGGAAGCCCGCACCTTGATGCTGGCGTCAAACAACATTCTGTTTCCCGCCAGCGGCGAGCCTTCCATTGTTCCGTCGCAGGACGTGGTGCTGGGCCTGTACTACACGACGCGCGACCGTACCAACGGCAAGGGCGAAGGCCTGGTGTTTTCCGACACTGGCGAGGTTCGCCGCGCCTTTGATGCGGGCGAACTCGACCTGAACGCCCGCATCAGCGTGCGCCTGACCGAGTACACCAAGGACAAAGTGAGTGGCGACTTCACGGCCTCGACCAAGCTGTGGGAAACCACGGGTGGCCGGGCCTTGCTGTCCGAAATCCTGCCCAAAGGCCTGCCGTTTGCCAACATCAACAAGGCGTTGAAGAAAAAGGAAATCTCCAAGCTGATCAACGTTTCTTTCCGCAAGTGCGGATTGAAAGAAACCGTGGTGTTCGCCGACAAGCTCTTGCAAGCAGGCTTCCGCCTTGCAACCAAGGCTGGTATTTCGATCTGTATCGACGACATGCTGATCCCCAAGGAAAAGCCGAGCATCATTGCCCGTGCCCAAAAGGAAGTCAAAGAGATCGAGCAGCAGTATGTCTCGGGTCTCGTGACCTCTGGCGAGCGCTACAACAAGGTGGTGGACATCTGGGGCAAGTCCGGCGACGAAGTGTCCAAGGTCATGATGGCCCAGCTTTCCAAAGAGAAAGTCATGGACCGCCATGGAAAGGAAGTCGAGCAGGAGTCCTTCAACTCCATCTACATGATGGCCGACTCCGGTGCTCGTGGCTCCGCCGCGCAGATTCGCCAGGTCGCCGGCATGCGCGGTCTGATGGCCAAGCCGGATGGCTCCATCATCGAAACGCCGATCACCGCCAACTTCCGCGAAGGCCTGAACGTGCTGGAGTATTTCATCTCCACCCACGGTGCGCGTAAAGGTCTGGCCGACACGGCGCTGAAAACCGCCAACTCCGGTTACCTGACCCGCCGCCTGTGCGACGTGGTGCAGGATCTGGTGGTGACCGAGGAGGATTGCGGGACGCAAGACGGTTCGGTGATGCGCGCTATTGTTGAAGGCGGTGAGGTGATTGAATCGCTGCGTGACCGTATCCTCGGCCGCACCGCAGTTGAAGATGTCTTGCACCCCGAAAACCGCGCTGTCCTGGCCAAGGCCGGCGTGATGCTGGACGAGGACCTGATCGACGAGCTGGAAGAGGCCGGCGTGGACGAAGTCAAAGTGCGTACGGCACTGACCTGCGAAACCCGCTTCGGCCTGTGCGCCAAGTGTTACGGTCGCGATCTGGGCCGTGGTGGCCTGATCAACATCGGCGAAGCAGTTGGCATCATCGCCGCGCAGTCGATCGGCGAGCCAGGCACGCAGCTAACCATGCGCACCTTCCACATCGGTGGTGCGGCATCGCGGGCGGCCATCGCATCCAGCGTCGAAGCCAAGTCTAACGGCGTGATCGGTTTCAACGCACCCATGCGTTATGTGACCAACAGCAAAGGTGATCTGGTGGTGATTGCCCGTTCCGGCGAGATCGTCATTCATGACGAACATGGCCGTGAGCGCGAGCGCCACAAGGTGCCCTACGGCGGCATACTGAACGTCAAGGCCGACCAGCAAATCAAGGCTGGTGCGATTCTGGCTAACTGGGACCCGCTGACCCGCCCCATCATTACCGAGTTCGCCGGCAAGGTGCTCTTCGAGAATGTGGAAGAAGGCGTCACAGTGGCCAAGCAGCTCGACGAAGTGACCGGTCTGTCCACCCTGGTGGTGATCGATCCGAAACGCCGCGGCGCAACCAAAGTGGTCAGGCCGCAGGTCAAGCTGATCGACGCGACCGGAAACGAAGTCAAGATCCCCGGCACCGATCACTCGGTGACCATCGGCTTCCAGATCGGCGCGCTGGTTCAGGTGCGCGATGGTCAGGACGTGGGCCCCGGCGAGGTGTTGGCGCGTATTCCGGTCGAAGGCCAGAAGACCCGCGACATCACCGGCGGTTTGCCGCGTGTGGCCGAGCTGTTTGAAGCCCGCACGCCGAAAGACAAGGGCACGCTGGCAGAGATGACCGGCACCGTGTCCTTTGGTAAAGAGACCAAAGGCAAGATCCGCTTGCAGATCACGGATCCTGAAGGCAAGGTCTGGGAAGACCTGGTTCCGAAGGAGAAAAACATCTTGGTGCACGAAGGCCAGGTCGTGAACAAGGGCGAGTCGATCGTGGACGGCCCGGCCGATCCGCAAGACATCCTGCGCCTGCTGGGCATGGAGGAGTTGGCCCGTTACATCGTCGACGAGGTGCAGGACGTTTATCGCCTGCAGGGTGTGAAGATCAACGACAAGCACATTGAAGTGATTGTTCGCCAGATGTTGCGCCGTGTGGTGGTTGAAAACGTCGGTGAGTCCAGCTACATCGCCGGTGAGCAGGTTGAGCGCTCGGTCATTCTGGATGCCAACGATGCGCTGCGTGCAGAAGGCAAGATTGCGGCGACTTTCAGCAACTTGTTGCTCGGTATCACCAAGGCATCGCTGTCGACTGACTCGTTCATCTCTGCGGCTTCTTTCCAGGAAACCACCCGCGTGCTCACCGAGGCTGCCATCATGGGCAAGCGCGACGAGCTGCGCGGCCTGAAAGAAAACGTGATCGTCGGACGCCTGATTCCCGCCGGCACCGGCATGGCTTATCACGAGGCGCGCAAAGCCAAGGACCAGATGGACGACGCCGAGCGCCGTGCCATCGCCGAGGCAGAAGCGGCGGAACTCGAAGCCCTGCCCGAAGCCAGCAGTGAAGGTGCAGCCAGCAAGTAATTGCGACTTTTGAATGCTATAAAAAACGTAGCGCCTTGCGCCCTTGGATAAAGGGTGCAAGGCGTTTTTTATTGAAAATTCGGAAATCTGGTACAGGAACAAGCGGTGGCGTGCTCGCTCCCGCTGTACAGCGCCCGCGCTTGTCGGCTACAGTCGCGATGCCCCCTGACGGCCGCAGCACTGTCGCTGCCTTAAGAGAGAAGTTGCCATGTCCACCCAGTCCCTGATTCTGATCGCCGTGTTTGCCTTGTTGCTGTTCTGGGCCGTCGGCGCCTACAACCGGCTGGTGCGCCTGAAGAACCTGATTGCCAATGCGTTTGGCCAGATCGACGTGCAGCTCAAGCGCCGATACGACCTGATTCCCAACCTCGTGGAGGCTGCCAAAAAATACCTGTTGCACGAGCGCGAAACGCTGGAGGCCGTGATTGCCGCGCGCAATCAGGCGCGCTCTGCCAGTGACGCGGCGCGCAGCCGGCCGACCCATGCGCCGGAAGTGATGGCGCTGGCGGTGGCTGAGCAGGCGCTCGTCGGCAGCCTGGACCGGCTGTTCGCGCTGACCGAGGCCTACCCGGAGCTCAAGGCTGACGAAACCATCCGCGAGCTCAGCGGAGATCTCACCAGTGCCGAAAACAAGGTGGCTTTCGCGCGCCAGGCCTATAACGACTGCGTGCTCGACTACAACAACGCTCAGGCACAGTTTCCTGCGTTGCTGGTTGCACGCGTGTTCGGCTTTGCGTCAGCTGCGATGTTGCAGGCCACCGAAAGCGCTGTCGAACGTCAGACCGTGCGCATCCAGATGTGACGATGCCCCCCACGCTGGTCGCTTCGCGTGCCTACGGCGGTGCGCTGCCCCTGTCACGGGGAAGAGGGGCTCATTTTTCCAGGGGCGGCCCGTCGAAAAATTGCTTGCCCGCTCTTGGTGCCGGCTGGCAAATCTAGGAGCCTGGGCGGCAGAAGGCGTCGAAGCGAAAAGTGGCCCCGGCGAGGACAGTTTTTGCCGGGTTTGCAGCGCCATAGCCGTAGCTATGGGGCAAAAAGCCGGTGAAAAATGGACCGTCGCGGCCGCTTTGCAGCCGACGTTCCTT
>NZ_JAUYEY010000063.1 GCF_030689685.1 Polaromonas sp.
TGACCAGGCGCACCGCCTCCAGTTTGAATTCCAGGGTGTATTTGCCCCGGGCTTGTCCGTCTTTTCTCTTGCTCATTTCGTAATCTCCAATGTCTGAATTTGACCATCAGCTATGGAGTACGTTTTTCGGGGGCAAGATCAGGACAACAATGTGGCGGGCGGTTTCTCCAAATGGTCTGAAACCGGCACGCCGGGGCCGGTGTCCGACTTCAAGTCCATCGGCAATGTCAGTGACGCCAATTTCATCGGATGGGGAACCTGGGTGGCGGGCCAGCGGGAATATCTGGGCACGGTGATGCTCAACCACGTGCATTACATTGCGGGTCGCCCCACCTCGTCTACAGAGATAGCTGCCTTGAGGTCCGCCAGTGCCAGTGCCACCTATACCCTCGCCGGGAACACCGCGCCCATCAAGGGCGGCGTTGCCGGCACACTTACCGCCGCAAGTTTGACGGTCAACTTCTCTTCGGTGAATTATGTGGTCAATGCATCCTTCACCACATCGTTCGCGCCTGGCACCCCAATCACTGAGACCATCACGGTGACAACGACATCCGCCACTTTCAGCGGATCTGACATCAGGGGCGCGCTCATTGGCACCAAGGCCGGCCTGGCTGGCCTGACCTATGCCAAAGACCTGGGTTCGGGTCTGATTACCGGCGCGGCCGTTTTCCAGAAATAGGCCCGCTGCGCAAGGTCAGACCAGGTAGGCCTCCAGCGCGGCCCGTGTTGCAACTGCGCCGTGCACGTGTTCAGCCTGGCGCAGTCCCGCCTTACCCATGGCAGCCCTCAAGGGCGCATTGCCGAGATTCATCAGCGCAAACAGGCGCTCCCAACTGGCCAGGTTGCGCTGGACGATGATGCGCCCAAAGCGCGCATACCTGAGCCACAGTCCGGGCGCCACATGCGCCCCACCCCAGACCAGCACACCGCCCTGCGGAAACGGCCCCGAAAACGCCAGCACGGGTCGCACCCCGCGCTGCGCGCATCCGTCTGGACCGGCTCGACATCTGGCTGGACCTGACTTTTGGCTCGCCCGGGTGGCGGCCGACCATTGCCGCGCGCCGAGTAGCGCCGGTGCAGGTCCAGCATCCAGGCTGGTACTGGCAAGAAGCCCATGGGCCTTTTGAGTACACCCTGACCGACGTATTTGTCCATCCGGCATCCGGTGCGGCCACCGGGTTGAACAATGCACTGCTCAGGTTGCCGCACACCTGCAGGCCAGCAAGCCCTACCCCAGCAAGTACCCCAGCAAGTACCCCAGGCATCACCCGCAATCAGGCCGGCCTTCCCGCTGAAGCGCTGGTGCTCTGCGCTTTCGCGCCTGCCCTGCGCCCCGAAGATGCTCCTGTTTTGATAGCTGTCTATGCCCACCAGATATGGGCTGACGGGCATTTTTACTTGTAAAAGTCTGACCCACCTGGATTCAGCCAGCCTGTACCCGGTCCCGGATCTGCTGCAACGCAGCCGGGTCATCCAGGGTGGTCAGGTCGCCGGCGTCGCGGCCTTCACACACCGCCTGAATCGCGCGCCGCAGCAGCTTGCCGCTGCGGGTCTTGGGCAGCAGCGACACAAAACGCACACGAGAGGGCCGCGCCAGCGCGCCCAGATCACCGTCCACACGTTTCATGATCTCGCCTTCGAGCTTGAGCGCGGCGGTGCTGTCGGCCAGCACACTGCCGTCTTTCGGCACGACAAAGGCCATGGCCACCTGGCCCTTGAGTGAGTCGGCCACGCCGACCACGGCCACCTCGGCCACACCAGCGTGGCCGGAGATGCTCTCCTCGATCTCGCGCGTGCCGAGCCGGTGGCCGGCCACGTTGATCACGTCGTCGGTGCGGCCGAGGATGAAGTAATACCCGTCTTCGTCGCGAATGCCCCAGTCGAAGGTGCTGTACAGCAACCGGTCAGGTTGCTGTTTCCCGTCTTTCATCTTGCCGGGCATCGCGATCCAGTAGGTGTTGACGAAGCGCGCGTCGTCTTTCCAGATGGTTTGCATGAAGCCCGGAGGTGTCGGGCCTTCGAGCACCACCACGCCTTTTTCATTGGGTTGCGTCAGTTCCTCACCGGTTGATTCGTGCAACAGCTTGACGCGGTAGCCGTACATCGGGATGCCCGGGCTGCCAAATTTGCTGTGTGTTTTTTCCACGCCGTTGGCCACCGTGAGCAACGGCCAGCCGGTCTCGGTCTGCCAGTAGTTGTCGATGATGGGCACTCTCAAGCCTTCGCTGATCCAGCGCGCGGTCGGCTCGTCCAGCGGTTCGCCCGCCAGGAACAAAGCGCGCAGGCTGGACAGGTCATATTTCTTTAGCAGCGCCGGGTCCTGCTTCTTCAACACCCGCACCGCCGTCGGCGCGCTGAACATCGCCGTCACCTTGTACTTTTCGACCAGCCGCCACCAGATGCCGCCGTCGGGCTGCTGGTCCAGACCCTGGGTCGGCAGGCCCTCGTACATCAGCGTTGCCATGCCGGCAATCAGCGGGCCGTAAACAATGTAGCTGTGGCCCACCACCCAGCCAATGTCGCTGGTCGAAAAATAAGTCTCGCCGGCGCGACCGTCGAAGATGTGTTTCATGCTGGCCGCCAGCGCCACCGCGTAACCACCAGTGTCGCGCTGCACGCCCTTGGGTTTGCCGGTGGTGCCGCTGGTGTAGATGGTGTAGCTGATGTCGGTCGAATCCAGCCATTCGCAGGGCACCTGCGCATCGATGTGGGCAGCACGAAGATCCGTCCATAGCTGGTCGCGCCCAGCGACGATTGGCATGGGCGCCAACCCGCGATCCGTCAGCAGCACCGCCTGCGGCTTGTGGCTGGAGATGCGAATGGCCTCGTCGAGCAGCGGCTTGTAGGGCACGATCTTGCCGCCGCGCGAACCGGCATCGGCGCTGACAATCACCTTGGGCGTCGCATCATCGATGCGCGAGGCCAGCGAGCCACTGGCAAAACCACCGAAGACCACGCAGTGGATCGCACCCAGGCGCGCGCAGGCCAGCATCGCAAACGCCGCCTCGGCCACCATGGGCATGTAGATCAGCACGCGGTCGCCCTTTTGCACGCCCAGCGCCTGCAGGCTTGCTGCCATGCGCTGTACCTCGCGGTGCAGCTCGGCAAATGAATAAGTTTTCTCGGTGCCGGTTTCGGTCGAGACGTAAATCAGCGCGGCCTGGTCGGGCCTGTCCTTCAGGTGCCGGTCCACCGCGTTGTGACAGAGGTTGGTCTTGCCGCCCTCGAACCAGTGCACAAACGGCGGCTTGTCAAAGTTGCAGACGCGCGTGAAGGGCTGCTGCCAATCAATCAGTCGGGCCTGCTCGGTCCAGAAGGCATCGGGCTCATCAATAGAGCGGCGGTAAAAGTCGGCGTAAGGGGTCATGGGTCTGTCTCCGGGATTGTTTTTGCTTTGCAACTCAGATTTTGACCACGATGCGGCCGCGCACCTTGCCGGCCATCAAGTCCGCCGCCTTTTCTGCGGCCTGCCCCAAGGGCACTTCTTCGACGATGGCTTCGAGCTTGGCCGGGTCCAGATCAGTGGCGAGCCGCTCCCAGGCGGCCTGGCGGCGCGCCAGCGGCGCCATCACGCTGTCAATACCGGCCAGCGTCACACCGCGCAGGATGAAGGGCATCACAGTTGCCGGAAAATCCGCGCCTTGCGCCAGCCCGCAAGCGGCCACCACGCCGCCGTAACGCGTCTGCGCGCAGGCATTGACCAGCGTGTGCGAGCCGACCGCATCCACCACCGCCGCCCAACGCTCTTTCTGCAAGGGCTTGCCGGGCGCCGACAGCTCGGCCCGGTCCATCACCACGCTGGCGCCGAGCTGTTTCAAGTAACTTTCTTCGTCGGCCTTGCCGGTTGCAGCCACCACGCGGTAGCCCAACTTGCCCAGCAGCGCGACCGCCACACTGCCCACCCCGCCAGTCGCGCCGGTCACCAATACCTCGCCATCGCCAGGCTTCAAGCCATGCCGTTCCAGCGCCAGCACACACAGCATGGCGGTGTAACCCGCAGTGCCAATGGCCATCGCCTGGCGGGTGGTAAAAGCCGCCGGCAGCCGGACCAGCCAGTCGCCCTGCAGGCGCGCCCGCCCGGCCAACAGGCCCCAGCGGGTTTCGCCCAGGCCCCAGCCGTTGTGAATGAATGGGTCGCCAGCATGCCACGCCGGGTGTGTGGACTCGAGCACCGTGCCGGCACCGTCAATGCCCGCCACCATGGGCCAGCTACGCACCACCGGCCCCTTGTTGGTAATGGCCAGCCCGTCCTTGAAGTTCAGCGTTGAATAGTCGATTTGCGCCAGCACATCGCCCGCCGGCAAATCGGCTTCGTCAAGTGACACCACGGCCGCTGAAAAGCCGGCGTCGGTCTTGTTGAGTTGCAGGGCTTTGAACACGTGTTGTCTCCGGTTGGCTCTAAATCTGAATTCATAATTATGGATGACAGACTTGCGGCAGGCTGACATTGGCCTGTGATATCAGTGCCCCGGATTCATGCGGCCCTGGTGGCCTGGGGTGGGCGCGCTGTCAGGGCGGGGGCAGGCTTCAAGGAGTGCGCCCCAGCGGTGAACCTGCGTCCTCCAGGGCATGGCCGAAGTACATGCGACTTACTCCCGCACGTGACGCTGCGGCCTCGCAGGCCGGACACGGACGACTTGTCGAGTAGAGGACACTGCCCGCAAGATTCTCGCGGCCAAGGCGGCGCTGCGCGTCGAGGATGGCTACACGCTCGGCATGTGCGTCTGGGTTCTTGTCTTTAAGCACACGACTGGGCCCCTCACCGACAACAACACCACCTGCAACCAATACAGCGCCATAGCTTTGGTCGCCCCAGGCCTCAGCCAGTTGTCGCATTTGAACAGCGGCCGTATGCCATTTGGGATCAGGGTGTTTCAGCGCGGCAAATGCCGGAGACCTGATCATGCACAGCGCCGCAGTGCCTGCGAAGGCCTGTGCCATCAGGGCGCGGCGGCCAGGCATGGTGACTATGGCAGGCGGTTGCTCGTAACGCCTCAAGTAAAGCCGGTTAGCCATCATTCGCGCTACCGCGCCACCCACCCGCCACACACAGGAAACACCTGGCCAACGAAACAATTGGCAGCCTCGCTGCAAAGATAGGCGGCAAACGCCGCGTCTTCTTGGGCGCTTACCAGCCGCCCTAACGGCACCTCTCGCTTGAGTCTTTCTTGAAAACGAGGATTGGCCTGAACTTCGGCAGGGAAGTACGTGGGGTTCTCTACGAAGTTCTGCGCGATGGCATTGACCTGAACGTTGTGGGGCGCCACTTCGATGCCCACGGACTGGACATAGGCAAGCTGCGCGCCGCGTGCCGCTGCATAGGTGGAAGTACGCTTCAAGCCGCGCAACGCCGAGGCACTGCCGATGAGCAGAATCTTTCCTGCCCGGCGCTCAATCATTTGCGGCAGTGCCGCGCGGAACAGCCTCGGCAAGGGATCGACCAGCGCTGCAAAAGTGTCTCGCCACTCGGACTCGGACGCCTCTGTTACCAGTGAGCTTGGCGCCGCGATGGCAAGATTGGCCACCAACACGTCTACCACGCCCGCCGCCTTGACCATGGCCTCTGCTGCCCCGACTTCGGCGAGTGGATCGGTATTGGCAATGACAATCGCACCGTGTTGCGCAAGTACCTCGCAAAGAGCCGGGCCCATGAAGGAGGTCGCCTGCGTGACAAGGATGCGCTTGCCTGAAAGGATGTGATTCATGAGTGAGCCTTACACAGTGGGCGCAGTCTCGCTGAGACATGCAACTTTTGACGCTTCAACGTTGGCGCTGTCCGGCATGCGGCAAGCGCCGCGAAGGGGCATCCTGCTGCTGCATGTCCGCGACGAGCAACCTGTTATGCCACACGGGTCACCAGCGAATACGTTCGAGGCTTCAGCGGTAGGAGCGCTTGCTCAAGCGATGGCAACAAAGGCAGTAGGGCGGACAGTTCATTTGACATTGCATCCAACACGATCACAGCAACGGGAAGCGTAGTCAGGTTCTGCTGGTACGGTAAATTTTTGTCTACGGTAACAAATGCGTCGAATTCGTCAGCTGCGAGCGCAAGCAGTTTGCCGTTCTTTACCCCAGACCAACCCATCTCGACGACCGTTCGAACGTCGTGGTTTGGCAACGAGCGACGCAACTTTACGGGTATCGACTCGTCAAGCAGTAAGCGCATCGGCAGACAGACGCTCTCTTGCCGCCTCAAGTACAGCCACCGCCTTTTCACGGGAAATTGAGGGGAAATCTTCGAGAAAGTCCTCGAGAGAAGATGCACCCTCAAGGTAGTCAAAGAGGTTCTTGACGAGAACACGGGTACCCGTGAAGCAAAGCGCTCCACTCATTATTTCTGGGTTTCGACTAATGAGAGATGTGTCCATGACGACCTCCTATTCGGACAGTTTACTCGCTACCAGGCGAGGTGCCCTACTCAAGTGGGGCATAACGAATAAGGTCAGATCGTGGCTCGCTTCGCGATCACGATCTGACCTTATTCGTTAGGCATCGCTTTTCGCACGTGCCATGACAGGCGCCGTATGCCGTGTGGATGGTTCCGCCTGTCCTTCGAGAGTTACTCGAGCTTCGGCAAAGCACTCGACGCCCTTAGGCAGAGCCGTCCCCGTTTGTGCAGACTGAGTCCAGATGTGGCTGGAAACTTCGACCGCGTTCGGATCGTCGTAGCAGCCGCGCGAGATTCCTCGAATCTCAGGCCAGCGCTCAAAGGTGAGCGAGATAGTAGTGCCACAGTTGGGGCAGAAGTGAACGAAGACCTTCTTCTTGCTTCCGTCCGAGATGTGCTCATAGCTGCTCAACGCCCCGGCGTTAAGTACCACGGCATTCATTGGGAACATCGACTCGGCGTAGTAAGAAGACCCTGTCACTCGCTGGCAAAAGGTGCAGTGGCAAGCGAACGTACGCAGTGGCGCTTGAGTGGTTCGGAACCGAACCTTTCCGCAGAGGCAGCCACCTTCGAGTCCTTCGGTCATGTCCACTTCCTTCCAGTAAATGCGCAAGAGTCTGCGAGAGTGGTTTGCGATGCCTAACGTCGGCGCTGTCCGGCACGCAGCATGCGCCGCAAAGCGGCGACCTGGTGCTGTGTGTCCGTGACGAACAACCAGTTGAACTAAACCGCTACGCGGTGGTGGCCTGTGCGGACCAGCCACCGCGTAGCGGTTTAGTTCAACGTGACATGGTGCCGATAAAGCGCGAGCGCTGGTTCAACCTCTCGGCAGCTAGCCAGTCGTAAAGCAGAAAATCAACTGTTTGGCGCAATCTCATCTTGCGTTCCCGAAGTATTCATGGGTCGGGACAACAGCATGGCAACCTTGGCACCGCCTTGCTTGGCGAGATTTGGATTGGCTCGCCACATTTCAATCATGAATTCCCGTGTTTCGTCGCAGCGGTTTAATACTGCCAGCATCACGTTTTGCGGAATTGACTGAGGCAGAGCGAAAGGTGTTTGTAAGTCAGGCATTAGGGTCCTCTCCACGCTTGATTTTTTCCAGCGCGGCAATATCAAGCTGATCTTTGGGGCGATTGGCAATGCGCTTCATTTCAAGCAAGTGATCAATGCAAGCTACTTTCACTTGTCTTCCGAACAACTCACCGTTCACCGCATCAGCGATCAGCCGTTCGTAACTGACATCAGGTCTGACTAAAACATCAATCACGCTCCCCGCAAGACCTGGCTCGCGCAGCGCGAAAGCGAGCATTCCTTTTTCTCGGTGCCATTTGTCAATCAGGGCGGCATTCTTGAGCGAGTCAATAGGTACAGGAATAACTGGAGCCAGACCAAGCTCTTTAGCGACATCGATGAACCTTGTTAGATTGCCGTCATTCATGGCCAATACAAGATCAACGTCATAAGTCATGCGCATATAACCGTGAAGCTGCACAGCCATTCCGCCAACCAGAACAAAGTCAACAGACTGTTGAACAAGTGTGCTTAACAGTTCTACAGTCTTCAAGGGTTTGCTTTGTTGAGTTACAGAACCTCAAATATACCCGCAGCGCCCATGCCGCCGCCAATACACATGGTCACGCAAACCCGTTTGGCGCCACGGCGCTTGCCTTCGATCAATGCGTGGCCGGTCAGCCGCTGGCCGCTGACGCCGTAGGGGTGGCCGACCGCAATCGCGCCGCCGTTGACGTTGAGTTTGTCCATCGGGATGCCCAGCTTGTCGCGGCAATAAATCACCTGCACCGCAAACGCTTCGTTGAGTTCCCACAGGTCGATGTCGCTGACTTTGAGGCCCAGTCGCGCCAGCACCTTGGGGATGGCGTACACCGGGCCAATGCCCATTTCGTCCGGCTCACATCCCGCCACTGCAAAACCGAGGAAACGGCCCAGCGGTTTCAGGCCTTTTTTCTCGGCCACGGTTTCGTTCATCACCACCACTGCGCCGCCGCCGTCGGAGAACTGACTCGCATTGCCGGCCGAGATCACACCACCGGGAATGGCCGGCTTGATGCCGCTGATGCCTTCCTTGGTGGTGCCTTCGCGAATGCCTTCGTCCTTGCTGACCGTCACCTGTTTGGTGGTCAGGCCCATCACGGCATCAGCCACACCCATGGTGACGGTAATCGGTGCAATCTCGGCATCAAACAAACCAGCCGCCAGCGCGGCGGTGGCCTTCTGCTGGCTGGCTGCGCCGTATTCGTCCATCTGCTCACGACCGATTCCGTAGCGCTTGGCCACCTGCTCGGCCGTCTGTAGCATGTTCCAGTAAATCTCGGGCTTGTTCTTGACCAGCCAGGAATCGGCCAGCATGTGGGTGTTCATCTCCTGCTGCACGCACGAGATGCTTTCAACGCCACCGGCCACATAGATGTCGGCTTCACCAGCGATGACGCGCTGTGCGGCCAGGGCAATGGTCTGTAGGCCTGACGAACAGAAGCGGTTGACAGTGACGCCCGACACCGTGACTGGGCAGCCAGCGCGCAAGGCGGCCTGGCGCGCGATGTTGGCGCCGGTAGCACCTTCGGGGTTGGCGCAGCCCATGATCACATCATCCACCTCACCGGCTTCGATACCGGCGCGTTTGATCGCGTGTTCGACGGCGTGGCCGCCCAGGGTGGCGCCATGGGTCATGTTGAAAGAGCCCTTCCAGCTTTTGGCCAGGGGGGTGCGGGCGGTGGAAACGATTACGGCTGAGGTCATGTGAATCTCCGGAAAATGGGGGGTTAGTTGAAGGTCTTGCCTTCGGCGGCCAGCTTGGCCAGCAGCGGTGCGGGCTTCCAGAATGCCGCGTCGTCCAGCGGGTTCTGGGCAAAGCGCTGCATGCTTTGCACCACATTGAACAGGCCGACCTGGTCGGCGTAGTTCATGGGGCCGCCACGGTAGATCGGGAAACCGTAACCCATCAGGTAAACCATGTCGATGTCGCTGGCTTTGGACGCAATGCCCTCTTCCAGAATGTGTGCCGCTTCGTTGACCAGTGCATACACCAGGCGCTGGACAATTTCTTCGTCCGAAATCTTGCGCGGCGTGATGCCCAGCGAGGCGCGGTGGTCTTCTATCATCTTGACCACCTCGGCGTTCGGGATCGCATCGCGCTTGCCAGGCACATAGTCGTACCAGCCAGCGCCGGTTTTCTGGCCGAAACGGCCCTTCTCGCACAGCAAATCTGCAGTTTTGCTGTATTTCATGCCCGGCTTTTCCTGGTAGCGGCGCTTGCGGATGGCCCAGCCAATGTCGTTGCCGGCCAGGTCGCCCATGCGGAACGGGCCCATGGCCATGCCGAATTTCTCCATGGCCTTGTCCACCTGCGCGGGGGTGCAGCCTTCGTCCAGCAGAAAGCCGCCTTGCCGTCCGTACTGCTCGATCATGCGGTTGCCGATAAAGCCATCACACACGCCAGACACAACGGCGGTTTTCTTGATCTTTTTGGCTGCAGCCATCACGGTGGCGAGCACGTCCTTGGCGGTTTTTTCGCCGCGCACCACTTCCAGCAGTTTCATGATGTTGGCGGGGCTGAAAAAATGCATGCCCACCACGTCCTGCGGACGCTTGGTGAAGGCCGCGATCTTGTTCATGTCCAGTGTGGAGGTGTTGGAAGCCAGAATGGCGCCGGGTTTCATCACCCGGTCCAGTTCCTTGAAGACTTTCTCCTTGACGCCCATTTCCTCGAAGACGGCCTCAATCACCATGTCGGCATCTTTCAGGTCGTCGTAGCTCAGCGTGGTGCTCAAGAGGCTCATGCGCTGATCGTATTTGTCCTGCTTGAGCTTGCCCTTCTTGACCTGGGCTTCGTAGTTCTTGCGAATGATGGCAATGCCCTTGTCCAGGGCTTCCTGCTTCATCTCCAGCATCTTGACGGGAATACCGGCGCTCAGGAAGTTCATGGCAATGCCGCCGCCCATGGTGCCAGCGCCGATGACGGCGATGGACTGAATGTTGCGCTGCGGCGTGTCTTGCGGCACATCCGGAACTTTGGAAGCGGCACGCTCGGCCATGAAGATGTGACGCAGGGCGCGGCTTTCGGGCGTGAACATCAGGGCAGTGAATATCTCGCGCTCAAAGGCCATGCCGTCGTCGAATTTTTTCTTGGTCGCAGATTCGATGGCGTCCACACACTTGCCCGGTGCCGGGAAGTTTTTCGCCATCCCCTTGACCATGTTGCGCGCAAACTGAAAGTAAGCATCGCCGTTCGGGTGCCTGCATGGCAGGTTGCGGACCAGTGGCAGAGGCCGGGTGTCGGACACCGCTTGCGCATAGGCCACCGCTTCCTCGGCCAGCGACTCCGCAGAGGCTGCCATCTTGTCAAACAGTTTCTGGCCGGGGATCTGGGCCAGCAGTTCGCTCTTGACGGGATCCCCGCTGACAATCATGTTGAGTGCGGGCTCCACGCCCAATGCGCGCGGCAGGCGCTGCGTGCCGCCGGCTCCGGGGATCAGCCCGAGTTTGACTTCAGGCAAGGCCACATTGCAGCCAGGGGCGGCGATGCGGTAATGGCAACCCAATGCCAGCTCCAGGCCGCCGCCCATACATACCGAATGCACCGCTGCCACCACAGGCTTGGACGAGTTTTCCAGCGCCAGAATGACGCTGAGCAAATTGGGTTCTGCCAGTGCTTTGGGGGAGCCGAATTCTTTGATGTCCGCCCCACCGGAAAAGGCTTTGCCGGCACCGGTCAGCACAATCGATTTGATGGTGGAATCGGCATGGGCCTTCTGCAGGCCGTCCGTGATGCCTACACGGGTGGTGTAACCCAGGCCGTTGACGGGTGGGTTCTCGAGCGTGATGACCGCCACACTGCCGTGGACTTCGTATTTCGCTGTCATGTGTGTTTCCTTTGTTGCGTGATTTTCAGCCACTGATCGCTGAAGCCCTGACGGGGCCGGACTGACAAAAATAGTACGACCGTTCTTTTCTTATTGTAGAGAGCTTATGTTGCAGTGCAACCCTGGGGGTCGCCTGCATTGTCCCTGCCGCGACAAAACCAGGCTTGCGGTCCCTGCCCAGAGGCTGTGAAGATTTCGTAGCGAGCAGGGCCGAGAGTGGTTTCGAGGAGCGGAGCCGTACAAGGGTACGGTGCGCACCGCAGGAGCCAGATCGGGCCGCGCAGTAGAAAGACTCACAGTCTCTCAGACTTCCAGCCATTCCTTGCGGATATAGGCATCGGCGCGCAGGCTGTCGGGCGTGCCCTGGAACACGATGCTGCCGTGGCCCATGACCAGCGCGCGGTCGGAAATTGCCATGGCAATCGTCAGTTTCTGCTCAATCAGCAGCACGGAGATGCCTTTGGCCTTGAGCGTCTGCAGGTACTGCCCCACCAGTTCGACAATTTTGGGCGCCAGCCCTTCGGTGGGCTCGTCGATGATGATCAGGTCGGGATCGCCCATCAGCGCGCGGCACAGGGTCAGCATCTGCTGCTCGCCACCGGACAGCACACCGGCCTCGTTATGCTGCCTTTCCCTGAGGCGCGGAAACATCTGGTACATGTCCTCAAACGACCAGCGGCTGCCTTTGGCCTTGCCTTTTTGCCCGAGCATCAGGTTCTGGTGCACAGTCAAGGTTGGAAAAATGTCACGGTTCTCGGGTACATAACCGATGCCCAGGTGTGCAACCTCGTAGGCCTTGAGGCCAGCGATTTGCTTGCCTTTCCACTGAATGTCGCCCTGGCAATCGACCAGGCCCATGATGGCCTTGGCGGTGGTGGACCGGCCCGAACCGTTGCGCCCCAGCAGGGCCACGATTTCACCGGGCTGGACGTCGAAATGAACGCCATGCAACACATGGCTCTTGCCGTAGTAGGCGTGAAGATTTTCGATTTTCAGCATGAAAGGCTCCGGCGGGCCGCCCCTAGCGGGCCTTTAGCCCCTTCCGGGGGCAGCGAAGTACACAAAGTGAGGAGCGTGGGGGTCATATCAATGATTTTCTGTCTGGGCATCAGCGACATGCGAGCCCAGGTAGGCCTCTTGCACGCGCGGGTTGGCGCGCACCGCGTCCGGCGTGTCGAAGGCCAAGACCTCGCCGTACACCACGACGGCGATGCGGTCGGCCAGGCCGAACACCACGCCCATGTCGTGTTCCACCGTCAGCAGGGTCTTGCCCACAGTCACTTCCTTGATCAGGTTGATGAAACGGCTGGTTTCGCTTCGGCTCATGCCTGCCGTGGGCTCGTCGAGCAGGATGACGCCGGCGCCTCCGGCGATGGTGATGCCGATCTCCAGCGCGCGTTGCTCCGCATAAGTCAGGTTCATGGCCAGCACGTCACGCTTTTTGTCGAGCTTGATCATTTTCATGAGCGCGTCGGCGCGGTCATTCGCGTCGTCCAGGTCGGCAAGAAACTTCAGGAAGGTGTATTTGTAGCCCAGACTCCAGAGCACACCGCAGCGCAGGTTTTCGAAAACACTGAGCTTGGGAAAGATGTTGGTGATCTGGAAGCTGCGCGACAAGCCCAGCCGGTTGATCTCGAACGGTTTTTTACCGTTGATGCGCTGGCCACCGAGCAGCACGTCACCGCTGCTGGGCTCAAAGCGCCCGCTGATCAGGTTGAACAGCGTGGATTTACCGGCGCCGTTCGGACCAATGATGCCGATACGCTCGCCCGCATTGACGGCCAGGTTGACGCCGCGGATGATCTCGGTCTTGCCGAAGCTCTTGCGCAGATCTCTCAATTCAAGTGCATAAGTCATATTGTTTTCCACCGGGCCGTTCCAAGGAAAATGTGGCCCCTTCCTCCTGTGAGAGGGGCAGCGCAACGCCGAAGGCTCACGCAGTGACAAGCGTGGGGGCTCATAGGGCCTCCCTGCGCTTGATTTCTTTTTCAATGTACTCCTGGATACCGCCCCACTGGACCAGGAACTGCCGACGCGTGACTTCAAACAGGCCCAGTCCGGTCAGCATCACAAACGCCGAACCGAACCAGCTATTGAAGTTTTTAACGTCGAGCGTGACGCCCAGAAACTTGAGCTGCGAGCCCAGCGTGGTGTTGAGTTGCATGTGGTAGACCATCTCTATCATCGCGCCAGCGCCCACCAGCAAGACCAGCACGGTGACCGTCAGGGCCAGGTAGCTGACCCACAGTTGACGGAGTTTGCCGAAGGCTGCCACGCGCAGGTTCATCATGATCAGGCTCGCGATGCCGCCGGGCGCATACATCACCATGAACAGGAACACCAGACCCAGGTAGAGCAGCCAGGCATTGGTGAACTCGGACAGCAACACCGTTGCCAGCACCATCAGGATGCCGCCTATGATGGGACCGAAGAAAAAGGTGGCACCGCCCAGGAAGGTGAACAACAAATACCCGCCCGAGCGGGCGGCACCCACAACCTCGGCCGTGACAATCTCGAAATTCAGCGCTGCCAAGCCACCGGAGATGCCGGCAAAAAAACCGGCAATGATGAATGCCATGTACCGCACTTTTTGGGTGTCATACCCCACAAACTCGACCCGCTCGGGGTTGTCCCGTACGGCGTTGAGCATGCGGCCCAACGGTGTGCGGGTAAAGGCAAACATCAGGCCGACAGCAACAAAGGTGTAGCAGGCGATCAGGTAATAAACCTGAATCTGCGGGCCGAAATTGACACCCATCACGGCTTTGCCGGTGACCCGGTTGCCCGATACGCCGCCCTCACCGCCAAAAAATTCCGGAATCATCAGCGACAGTGCGAAGACCAGTTCACCCAGCCCCAACGTGATCATGGCAAAGGTGGTGCCCGATTTGCGCGTGGTGACATACCCGAACAACACTGCAAAGCCGACACCAGCCAGGCCGCCCACCAGCGGCACGAGGGACACCGGTAGAGGCAGCGAGCCGTTGCCGACACTGTTAAGCGCGTGGATGGCGAGGAAGGAGCCCAGGCCGGTATAGACCGCATGCCCGAAGCTCAGCATGCCGCCCTGCCCCAACAGAATGTTGTAGGACAGGCAGGCAATGATGGCAATGCCCATCTGGGACAACACGGTCAAGCTCAGGCCGCTGCCAAACACCATTGGCGCGACCACAAGAAGCAGTGCGAACAGGCCCCAGGTTAGCCAGCGCCCGATGTTGAGCGGCGCGAATTGATAGTGGGTTTTCATGGGTCAGCTCTCCCGCTTGCCGAGCAGGCCGCGCGGCCTGAAGATCAGGATGAGCACCAAAAACAAATAGGGAAGGATAGGCGCCACCTGCGACAACGTGAGTTTGATATAGGAGTTGTTGGCCACAGCAGCGCTGAGCGGCAAACCGATCTGCTCGGCCAGGGTTGCCAACGAATAGTCGAAGGCCACGGCAAAAGTCTGAATGACGCCGATCAGCAGGGAGGCCACAAACGCCCCAGACAGCGAGCCCATGCCGCCCACCACCACCACGACGAAGATGACGGAACCCACGGTGGCGGCCATGGCCGGCTCCGTCAGGAAGGTGCTGCCACCGATCACCCCGGCGAGGCCTGCCAAGGCCGAACCGGCGCCGAACACCAGCATGAACACGCGTGGCACGTTGTGGCCCAAGGACTCTACAGCCTCCGGGTGAGTCAGCGCGGCCTGGATCACCAGGCCGATGCGGGTACGGGTCAGCAGCAGCCAGACCGAAGCCAACATGATCACGGCCACCAACATCATGAAGCCACGGGTGGCAGGGAACGGAGAGCAGACAATGCGCACCGCCGCGTCTGCCGTGCTGCACAGCGCGGTGGGTGCGGCGCCCCAGAAGAGGCTCAAGCCCTTGACCGAATCATTGATCAGTGTGAAAGCCGGTCCCTGGAGGAGCTCTGGTGGACGGAATTCCACCGCGATGCGGCCCCAAATCAGTTGAACAAGTTCCACGATCACGTAAGACAGCCCGAAGGTGATCAGAAGTTCAGGGACATGACCAAACTTGTGCACCTTGCGCAAACACTGGCGCTCAAACAACGCGCCCAGTCCGCCGACGACCAGAGGGGCGATCAGCAAAGCCGGCCAGAATCCAACGAATTGGGCCACGGTGTAGCCCACATACGCGCCCAGCATGTAAAAGCTGGCGTGGGCGAAATTCAGGACCCCCATCATGCTGAAAATCAGCGTGAGTCCCGAACTGAGCATGAACAGCAAGAGCCCGTAGCTCAGCCCGTTCAGCATCGAGATGATGAAAAACTCCATTCAGCGTGACCTTCCTCGTCGGTAAAAGTAAAAGAGCCCGATACGGCGACCCGCTCGGGCTCTGTCTGCAGTCTTCAGGCGTCAGAGATTACGGACGCTTCATCTGGCAGCTGGTCGGCGTGCTCGACACGTAGTTTGGATATTCCTTGAGCATCGCCAGGGTCATGCCGGTTTTTTCGGGGCTGTAGGGGTTCTTGGCATCTGCCTTTTGCCATACCGACATGTACAGCGGCTGCTGCAGTTGATGGTCCGACTTGCGCATTTCGACTTCGCCGTTGAAGCTCTTGACCTTCAGACCTTCCATGGCGGCCGCCACCTTCACCGGGTCGGTGGATTTGGCCTTGGCCATGGCGGCACCCAGCATCTCGAAGATACGGATGGTCGAGCCGGTGTAGAAGTCATCGTTGTACTTGGCGTTGAACTCCTTCATCCATTTTTCCATCTGCCCACCCATGTTGTAGTGGTTGTAGGCAATCTGATAGACGCGTCCAGCACCGTTCTGACCCAGGGCCGTTGGCGTGCCTGTGACGCCAGCGTAGTAGGTGAAGAACTTACCGTTGTAGCCGTTCTCGTTGGCGGCCTTGATCAGCAGCGACAGGTCGGACCCCCAGTTGCCGGTAATCACGGTGTCGGCGCCAGAAGCCTTGATCTTGGCGATGTACGGTGCAAAGTCACGCGTTTGCGCCAGCGGATGCAGGTCTTCGCCCACGACCTGAATGTCCGGGCGCTTGCGGGCCAGGGCTTCCTTGCCGAATTTCACGACCTGATGACCGTGCGAGTAGTTTTGGTTCAGGAAATAGACTTTCTTGATGTCAGGCTGCGTGGCGATGAAGCTGGACATGGCCTCCATCTTCATCGACGTGTCTGCGTCAAAGCGGAAGTGCCAATAATTGCACTTGCTGTTGGTCAGGTCGGGATCCACGGCCGAGTCGTTGAGGTATATGACCTCCTTGCCGGGGTTGCGCTCATTGTGTTTGGCGACGGCGTCGCTCAAGGCCAGGGCCACCGAGGAACCATTGCCCTGGATGATGTAACGCGCACCCTGGTCAATCGCAGCCTTGAGCGCGTTGAGGCTTTCCGCCGGGCTGAGTTTGTTGTCGATGGTGGAGAACTCAAACTTCACGCCGGCCGGGTTGCCCGCGCCACTGAATTTTTCAGCGAAAAACTGGTAGCCCTTGGCCTGGCTGACGCCCACCGGCCCAAGCAGCCCGGTCAGGGGGTCAATTCTGACCAATTTGACGGTTTCGCCCTTTTGGGCAAAGGACATGCCAGCGGCCATCATGATGGCCGATGCTGCAACAATTTTCATGGTCAATTTCATCAATGTCTCCTAGTTAACTGATAAAGGCAGAGTACAAGTTTTTGTGCGCTGCAGCGTAGGGGATTGCCCGTAAAAAAACGCCCGGCTATCGCGCAGGCGACAAGGCAGGAGCAAACCGGTGGATTCGACATTCCGCCAAGCGGAATGTCGCTGTGACCTACACGCCGGGCAAGGTGTAATCCTTGAGCTGTTCGCGCAGCCGCGTCTTGAGCATTTTTCCGGTGGCGCCCAGCGGAATCGCATCCACAAACACCACATCGTCCGGAATCTGCCATTTGGCGGTTTTACCTTCGTAGAACTTGATCAGCTCCTCTCGCGTGACCTCGGCGCCGGGCTTTTTCACCACGGCGATGATGGGACGCTCGTCCCACTTCGGGTGGCGCACGCCGATGCAGGCTGCCATGGCTACGGCGGGATGTGCCACGGCGATGTTCTCAATGTCGATGGAGCTGATCCACTCGCCGCCGGACTTGATCACATCCTTGCTGCGGTCGGTGATCTGCATATAGCCATCGGGGTCGATGGTGGCCACATCGCCGGTCGGAAACCAGCCGTCGATCAGCGGGTTGCCGCCCTCGCCCTTGAAGTACTCGCCAACGATCCACGGACCTTTGACATGCAGGTCGCCATACGCCTTGCCGTCCCAGACCAGCTCCTTGCCGTCCTCGCCGACGATTTTCATGTCCACGCCATAGATGGCCCGCCCCTGCTTGAGCCGGATCTTCATCTGCTCGTCTTTCGACATGCCCAGGTGTTTGTTCTTCAGGGTGCAGAGCGTTCCGAGCGGTGACATTTCGGTCATGCCCCAGGCGTGCAGCACTTCAACGCCGTAGTCTTCCTGGAAAGCATGGATCATGGCCGGCGGACAGGCCGAGCCACCAATCACGGTGCGCTTGAGGGTGGAAAATTTCAGGCCAACCGGCTTCATATGTCCCAGCATCATCTGCCAGACCGTGGGCACACCGGCGGCGTAGGTCACCTTTTCGTTCTCGATCAGCTCGTACACCGACTTGCCGTCCAGGCCCGGACCGGGAAACACCAGCTTGGCGCCGGTGAGCGCGGCCGAGTACGGAATGCCCCAGGCGTTGACGTGGAACATCGGAACCACGGGAAGGATGGAGTCGCGTGCGCTCAGGCACATCACGTCCGGCAGCGCCGCCGCATAGGCATGCAGGATGGTCGAGCGGTGGCTGTAGAGCGCCGCTTTCGGATTGCCGGTGGTGCCACTGGTGTAACACATGCTCGACGCCGAGTTCTCATCGAAACTGGGCCAGCTATAGTCGGCAGAATGTGGGGTCAGCCAGGCTTCGTAACTGCTCAGGTTCGGGATGCCACTGTCAGCCGGCAGCTTGTCGGCATCACACAGTGCGATGTAGTGTTTGATGGTTGTGCACTTCGCATGAAAGGCCTGGACCAGCGGCAAAAAAGACATGTCAAAAAACAGCACCTGGTCTTCGGCGTGGTTGGCAATCCAGGACACCAGGTCGGGATGCAGGCGCGGATTCAGGGTGTGCAGCACGCGGCCGGAGCCGCTGACGCCGAAATACAGCTCAAGGTGCCGGTAGCCGTTCCAGGCCAGGGTGGCAATGCGGTCACTGAACTGCAGCTTCAGCGCATCCAGCGCCTTGGCCACCTGGCGCGAGCGGCGTGCCACGTCACGGTAGGTGTAGCGGTGGATATCACCCTCCACACGGCGCGACACAACCTCCGCATCGCCGTGGTGGCGCTCCGCAAAATCGATCAGCGATGAAATCAGCAGCGGCTGGTTTTGCATCAAACCCAACATGGTCATATTTCCTTTTTGTCCTGTAAAAAATCGCTGTCCTGCGACAACGTCGTGGCTGCATGGTAACGCCCAAGCTGCCCGCGCCATACCCGTGACTTCCTCCATTCGGACTTGGCGCAAGGTCAAACCCCGCATCGGCCGGTTTGACCCGAATCGGCCTTTAACCCCGCAGGCACGGGGCTGTTGGCCGCATAGGACAATGTCCGGATGAACGCAGTCATCAACGCCCCCCCTGCGGCCATCCCTGGCCCGGCATGGAACAACCGTTTCGCGGCGCTGGGACCGGATTTTTTCACCGCGCTCCAGCCCACGCCACTGCAAACCCCCTACTGGATCGGTCGTAACGAGGCGCTCGCGCGCGAACTGGGGCTGCTGGAGCCGTGGTTCTCATCGCAGGAATCGCTGGAGCTGTTCACCGGCAACAAAGTGGCACAGGGTTTGCAGCCGTTAGCCAGCGTGTATAGCGGCCACCAGTTCGGCCAGTGGGCCGGGCAACTCGGTGACGGCCGTGCCATCCTACTCGGGGAACTGCAAACCGGCGCCGGACCCCGGGAAATCCAGCTCAAGGGCGCGGGCCTGACGCCCTACTCCCGCATGGGTGACGGCCGCGCGGTGCTCCGCAGCTCCATCCGCGAATACCTGTGTTCTGAGGCCATGCATGGCCTGGGCATCCCCACAACGCGCGCGCTGTGTGTAACGGGATCAAGCGCCAAGGTCCGGCGTGAAGAGATTGAAACCGCAGCCGTGGTCACCCGCACCGCACCCAGTTTTATCCGTTTTGGGCACTTCGAGCATTTCAGCTACAACGATCAGCACGATCAGCTCAAAATCCTGGCGGATTTTGTCATCGACAACTTCTACCCCGCGTGCCGCGTCGCCGCCCAGCCCTATGCGGCCTTGCTGCAGGCGGTCAGCGAACGCACGGCGACCATGGTGGCCGCCTGGCAGGCCGTCGGCTTTTGCCACGGGGTGATGAACACCGACAACATGAGCATCCTGGGTTTGACCATTGACTATGGCCCTTTCCAGTTTCTCGATGCCTTCGACCCCGGCCACATCTGCAACCACTCCGACACCCAGGGCCGCTACGCCTACAACAAGCAACCCAACATCGCTTACTGGAACCTGTTCTGCCTCGGCCAAGCGCTGCTGCCGCTGATGGACGCGCAGGCGCAGGCGCTTGCCGCCCTGGAGTCCTATAAAACAGTGTTTCCGCAGGCGTTGGAGGGCCGCATGCGCGCCAAGCTGGGCCTGCCCGACGCGCTGCCGGAAGACAAGGCGCTGATCGAGGGCATCTTCCAACTGCTGGCCGCCGACAAAGTGGACTACAGCATTTTTTGGCGTCGCCTGGGCGGTTTTGCGCCCGGCGCTGGCAATGAGCCAGTGCGTGACCTGTTTCTGGATCGCACGGACTTCGATGCCTGGGCGCTACAATATTCAGAGCGGCTAGAGCCCGTGGATCATGGGCTACGGGCTGATTTGATGCTTAAAACCAACCCAAAATACGTGTTCCGCAACCACCTGGGTGAACAAGCCATTCGGGCTGCGAAACTTCAGGACTTTTCCGGAGTCGATACCTTGCTGAAGCTGCTGCAGGCTCCATTTGAAGAACATCCGGGCCAGGAAACATTCGCCGGTTTCCCTCCTGACTGGGCGACATCCATTGAAATCAGCTGCAGTTCGTAAGCAAGATTAAAGGCAATCTTAAAAGGTAGCGCCATGACCGTGACAATCCAGAAAACAGACGCCGAGTGGAAAGCCTTGCTGGCCGAAAAGGGCGCAGAGCGCGGTGCCTTTGAAGTCACGCGACACGCTGCCACCGAGCGCCCCTTCACCGGCAAATATGAGTCGGTATGGGCCGACGGCAGCTACCACTGCATGTGTTGTGGCAACGAGCTGTTCAACGCCAGCACCAAGTTCGATGCCGGATGCGGCTGGCCCAGTTTTTCCGAGGCCGCGCCAGGAGCTATTACCGACATTGTCGACCGCAGCCATGGCATGACTCGTACCGAAACCGTGTGCAGCCAGTGTGGCGCGCATCTGGGCCATGTTTTTCCCGACGGCCCTACCCATACCGGCCTGCGTTATTGCATGAACTCGGCTTCTCTTGAATTTAAGGCCCCCACGGTCCCTCACTTCGTGTAGCTCCCTGCCCCCCCCCGAGGGGGCCGCTGCGCCTGCGGCCCGGCAAAGCCGGTTCTGCGGCCCCTGCTTGAAAAGCAGCACGCAACGAGGCGAGGTTTGCTCCAGTTTTTGCCACCGATAATCACCTTATGAAAATTCTCTTCGACTTCCTTCCCATCATCCTGTTCTTCGGTATGTTCAAGTACGCCGAAGGCAACACGGAATGGGCTGCGCGCACCGCCACCGAGTGGCTGGGCTTCATGGTGTCCGGCGGCGTGGTCGGCACCGCCGAGGCACCTGTGTTGCTGGCCACCGTGGTGGTGATCCTGGCGACGCTGGCCCAGATCCTCTGGCTGGTCGCACGCGGCCGCAAGATAGACGCCATGCTGTGGATCAGCCTCGGGCTGGTGACGCTGCTGGGCGGCGCGACTATTTATTTCCACAGCGAGGCTTTCATCAAATGGAAACCCACCGTGCTGTACTGGGTCATGGGCGGCGCGCTGCTGGTCGGCCAACTGGTGTTCAAGAAAAATGGCATCCAGAAACTGATGGGCTCGCAGTTGAGCCTGCCCAATGACGTGTGGCGCAAGGTCAACTACAGCTGGATAGCTTTTTTCGCGCTCATGGGCTTGCTCAATCTCTGGGTGGCCTTTAGCTTTTCAACCGCAACCTGGGTGAACTTCAAACTGTTTGGCGGCCTGGGGCTGATGCTCCTCTTCGTCATGGCACAGGCGGTGTTCCTGAACAAACACGTCAAGGCGTGATGATGCCGCTGACCGTCGCGCCGCAACCCGTCCACGCCGTTCGTATCGAGGAAAAATTGCGCGCCCGCCTGAGTCCCATCCATCTGGAAGTGATCGACGAAAGTGCTGCCCATGTGGGCCATTCCGGTGCAAATGCGCAAGGGTTTGGCAGCCATTTCCGCGTGCGTATTGCCTGCCCCGCCTTCGCAGGCAAGAGCCGCGTGGCACGCCACCGGCTTGTGTATGATGCACTGCAAAATTTCATTGATGAGGGCCTGCACGCACTGGCCATCGAGATCATCGAAACACCTGATTTTTCGCCTTCCGCCGAGCGGGATGCGACAACCAACCCGATTACCCTAGGAAACTCATGAAAAAACACCTTTTATTTGCTGGCGCCCTGAGCGCCCTGATGACTGTCGGTGCGGGCAGCGCCCTCGCGCAGAACGTCGCCATCGTCAACGGCAAGGCCGTGCCCAAAGCCCGCGTGGATGCGCTGGCACTGCAACTGTCGCGTTCTGGCCGCCCGGTCACACCCGAGATGCAGGGCCAGATTCGCGAGGAAGTGATTGCCCGCGAAGTCTTCATGCAGGAAGCCGAAAAACTTGGCCTGTCGACCACCGACGACTTCAAGACCCAGATGGAACTGGCGCGACAGGCCATCCTGATCCGCGAGCTGTTTGCCGACTACCAGAAGAAAAACCCGGTGACCGACGCCGATCTCAAGGGCGAGTACGACAAATTTGTGGCAACCAACGGCGGCAAGGAATACAAGGCGCGCCACATCCTGGTTGAAAAGGAAGACGAAGCCAAGGCCATCGTTACCAGCTTGAAAAAGGGCGGCAAGTTTGAAGACATCGCCAAGAAGCAGTCCAAAGACCCCGGCTCCGGTGCCAACGGCGGCGATCTGGACTGGGCCAACCCGAGCAGCTATGTGCCCGAGTTTGCCGAGGCCATGGCCAAGCTCAACAAGGGTCAACTCACCGACGTACCGGTGAAAACCCAGTTCGGCTACCACGTCATCCGTGTCGATGACATCCGCACCGCCAAATTGCCGCCGTTTGAAGAACTCAAGCCTCAAATCGCCCAGCAGATGCAGCAGCAAAAACTCGCTGCCTTCCAGCAAGGCCTGCGCGACAAAGCCAAGGTGGAATAAACCCCGCCTAGACAAGTTTTCTCACAAAAAAGCGGCCCGAAGGCCGCTTTTTTCATGCGCTTGCAGAATCACACCCGAGGTGGATCGGTTTCGCGTGCAGCGTGGCGGGGGCCGCCAACGGCCTTGATGAAAGCGACCAGCGCCTGCCCTGCGTCACCGGCCGCGAACAACAGGCCCGGATCGGGCTGGCCATCGGGCAGTTCCGCAGGCACGCCAGCCTTGTCGATCAAGGCTTTAGACGCGCCCAGCACCAGGATGGTCTTGCAGTGGCGGTACTGGTCCTTGATGAATTCCATGGTGTGCCCATCCTGGCCCAAGGCGGCCACGGCTGCCTCACCGTCCGGCAGCACCAGGGCATCGAAGAGGAAGCCGGGCTCGTTTTCCAGCGAAGCGTCGGCATCCAGCATGGCGCCTTCGTCCGTTGCCAACGGTCCGATGCGCGGCGCGACCAGGCGCGGGACCGCACCCTTCGCCAGCAAGGCCTCCTGAACGGCCGCGACAGATGTACCAACTATGCCCGGCGCGACCAGGATCGCGACCTTGCGACCCTTGAGCGAACCATCGCCGGGCCTTGCCAGCAGCGACAGCGTAGGCGATTTGGAGACTTCGGCCCGCTCCGGCTTGGCCAGCGCGCGTGGCAGCGGTGCCGGCATCGGGTCCATGCCCAGGCCGTCAGCCACCTTGCGCGCGAGGGCTTCGGACGCATTGCGCAGCGATGCCACCATGCGCTCACGGATCGCCGGTACCGTCACCTTGCTGAGTTCGAAGCGGAAAGCCGCGGCGATGTGCGCTTGCTCAACAGGTGTCTGACTCTCGTAAAACAGCGCAGCCTGGGTGTAATGATCAGCAAACTTTTCAGGTTTGCCGCGTACCTTGGCTTGTTCTTCCTTGGCTTGCAGGCCCGCAGCAACGGTCACAAAGCCCTGCGCCGCCCCGGCCTGGAAGGGACAGCCGCCTCCCAGGGAATTCGGTTCATAGGAAACGCGGCCGCGGTGGATGGCCTGTCGATGCATGCCGTCGCGCTGGTTGTTGTGCACGGGTGCAATCGGCGCGTTGATCGGAATTTCATGGAAATTGGGCCCACCCAGCCGGGATATCTGCGTGTCCACATAAGAGTGGATGCGGCCGGCCAGCAGCGGATCGTTGGAGAAATCGATGCCGGGCACCACATGCGCGGTGCAAAACGCCACCTGCTCGGTTTCCGCGAAGAAATTGTCGGGGTTGCGGTTAAGCACCATGCGGCCGACCTTCTGCACCGGAACCAGTTCTTCCGGGATGATCTTGGTCGCGTCCAGAATGTCGAACCTGAAGTTCTCAGCCTGCTCCTCGTTGAATATCTGCAAGCCCAGCTCCCACTCGGGAAAGGCGCCGGACTCGATGCGCTCCCACAGGTCGCGGCGATGGAAGTCAGGGTCAGCGCCGGAAATTTTCACCGCTTCGTCCCAGACAAGGGAGTGCGTGCCGTATTTGGGTTCCCAATGGAACTTGACGAACACCGACTCGCCCGCCTCGTTGACCAGCCGGTAGCTGTGCACGCCAAAGCCCTGCATGGTGGCGTAGCTGCGCGGGATGGCCCGGTCCGACATGGCCCACATCATCATGTGGGTGGATTCCGGCATCAGCGAAATAAAGTCCCAGAAGGTGTCGTGGGCGCTGCCGGCCTGCGGCATCCCATTGTGCGGTTCAGGCTTGACGGCGTGCACCAGATCCGGAAACTTCATCGCATCCTGGATGAAAAAAACCGGCATGTTGTTGCCCACCAGGTCCCAATTGCCCTCGTCGGTGTAGAACTTCACTGCGAAGCCGCGCACATCGCGCGCCGTGTCCTTGGAGCCGCGCTCGCCCGCCACCGTCGAGAAACGCACAAACACCGGCGTGATCTTGCCGGCTTCCTTGAAAGGCGCGGCCTTGGTGTATTGGGGCAGCGGCTCGTAACACTCGAAATAGCCGTGCGCGCCGGAGCCGCGCGCATGGACGATGCGTTCAGGAATGCGCTCATGGTCAAAATGCGTGAGTTTTTCGCGAAGGACGAAGTCCTCCAGCAAGGCCGGTCCGCGCAGCCCAAACTTCAGTGAATTCTGGTTGTCGGCGATGGCTACACCCTGGTTGGTGGTGAGCACCTGGCCGCCCGCATCCACGCGCACGCGGTCCAGCGGTTCGATGGTGGCGTTCAGGCCCTCCAGGGCGGTGCTGCCTGTTTTTTCGGTGCCGTTTTTTTCCGACAGGGTGCTGCCAGTGGCCAGCCGCGACGGCGAGTCGACGGTGGCGCCGCGCTGCGGATGGATGGCGTTGTCAAAGCCGTGTTCCATCGGCTTGTTCACGTTGTGAGGCATGGCTTGCGCCAGCGCCTGAACCTCGGCCATTTTGCGGGACGGCAGATCGTTGTGGTCATGGTCCGCCTGCCCGGAGGGGCCGCTGTCGGTGTTTCGGGCGGCAGCTTTTGCGGCCACATTGGGTTTGGGTGTTTTGGGCATGGATTTTTGAGGAGTGGGACGGCGGCAAAATTACCAACGCTCACGCTAGGAGGCCGGCAGTGCACGGCATGTAGGACGCCGCCGACGCGAAAGGCGGGAATCGGTGAAGCCTTTCCAATGCTCTCCTGCACTTCCCCGGTTGACGGATATACAGTCAACCGCTCCAATAGATGGCATACCAACCAAACCAGGAGTTCACCATGTCCCAGCCCTTGGCCCTCACCGCCCGCCTGTTGCGCGGTCTGCTCGCTACAGCCGCTTTGTGCAGCGCGACGGTGGCGTTTGCCCAGAATGGAAAAACCGAGGTGTTGTGGCTGGGTCAAGCTGCCACCCGCATCACCACACCAACCGGCAAGGTCATCATGATCGACCCCTGGCTCGTCTCCAACCCCAAAACACCCGCCAACTTCAAGACGCTTGACGCTCTGGGCAAGGTAGACCTGATCCTGGTCACCCATGCGCACTTCGACCACTTTGCCGATGCGCCCGCGCTGGCGCTGATGCACAAAGCCCCAATGTACGGTCCCGCCGGTATGAACCAGACCGTCAGCACCCTGGGCATCCTGCCGGCGGAACTGGCGCCGCGTTTCGGCAAGGGCGGCACCATCATGCCCTTCGGGCCCACGGGCGTGAAAATCACTGCCGTGCGTGCCGAACATTCGTCTGAGCTGGCCTATAAAAACCCGGCCACCGGCAAAGATGAGGTGCATGTCGGCGGCGAGCCGGTCGGCTTCATCCTCGAGATGGAAAACGGCTTCAAGATCTGGCACATGGGTGATACCGGCGTGTTCGGCGACATGTACCGTCCCGACCTGGTGCTGATCCCCATCGGCGGCCACTTCGTGATGAACCCCAAGGACGCCGCCATGGCAGTGCGCGACATGATCAAACCGAAATTTGCACTGCCTATCCACTACGGCACCACCCCCGTATTGCGCGGCACGCCGGCTGAATTCCAGACCGCCCTGGGCACGGCCCCCGGCACCGCCCGAATGCTGGTCGGCGAGCCTGGCCAGAAATTCGACTTCTGATGCGTTTCCTGATCCACCCCCTCCTCTGCCTGGGACTGGTCGCCACGCTCGCAGCCTGCGCCACGTCTTCGCCGCCCCCCGTCGCCGAGCTGGCCCCCACCGGCAAGCTGCGCGCCGCCATCAACTTCGGCAATCCCATCCTGGCGACCAAAGATGCGGCCACCGGCGAAGCACGCGGCGTGTCCGTGGACCTGGCACGCGAACTGGGGCGGCGCCTCGGCGTGCCGGTCGAACTGGTCACCTTCCAGGCTGCCGGCAAGGTGGTCGAAGCGGTGACCGCGGCGCAGGTGGACATTGGTTTCGTCGCCATTGACCCGGTGCGCGGCGCCGGCATGGCGCAGACCCCGCCCTACGTCATCATTGAAGGCGCCTACCTGGTCAAAAACAGCTCGCCGATCAAAAGCAACGCCGAGGTGGACCGTCCCGGCAACCGCATCGTCGTCGGCAATGGCAGCGCCTACGACCTCTACCTCACGCGCGAATTGAAAAACGCCAAACTCGTGAAAGCGCCGACCTCACCCGCAGTCACCGACACCTTTCTCGCGCAAAACATCGAGGTGGCCGCCGGCGTGAAGCAGCAGCTTCAGGCAGACGCCAGGCGCCTGCCGGGCCTGCGTCTGCTGGATGGCCGCTTCATGGTGATCCAGCAGGCCATGGGCCTGCCCAAGGGCCGCGAGGCCGGCGCGCGTTATGTGACGGCTTTTGTGGAAGAAATGAAGGCCTCGGGTTTTGTGGCCGAAGCACTGGCGCGGCATAAGATCGAAGGCGCGGCGGTTGCCGGCCCTCAACGCTGAAGCGCCCTGCCTTCAGAAACACACGTTCCCAGTGTCTGAACATAGGCCAGCCGGGCCAGGGCGCCGGCTCTTTTTTCTTCGTGGCCCAGCCACTTTCCTTCCATCTGCCCCTCATGACATCTGATACCTCCGCTTTCTGGGATTTCCCCTACACCTCCCAGCGCATGCCGCTGCTCGCGCGCAACGTGGTCAGCACCTCCCAACCACTGGCGTCGGCCGCCGGGCTGCTGATGCTGGCGCGCGGCGGCAATGCGGTCGATGCCGCACTGGCCACGGCCATCACGCTGACGGTGGTGGAGCCCTGCATGAACGGCTTAGGCGGCGATGCCTTTGCCATCATCTGGGACGGCCGGCGCATGCACGGCCTCAATGCCTCCGGGCGGGCGCCGCGGCGCTGGACGCCAGAGCATTTTTCTCGTTATACAGCCATGCCACAACGCGGCTGGGACTCGGTCACCGTACCCGGCACGGTCTCAGCCTGGCGCGCGCTGTTCGACCGCTTCGGCAGCGTGCCGTTTGCCGAGCTGTTCGAGCCGGCGCTGCGTTACGCCCGCCACGGCTACATGGTGTCGCCCACCGTGCACCGGCAGTGGCAGGCCCAGGTGGCGGAGCTCTTGCCGCAGCCCGGCTACCGGGAGGCCTTCGCCCCCGACGGACGTGCGCCCCTGCCGGGTGAGCAGTTCATTTGTCCCGGTCAGGCCCGCACCCTGGAACGCATTGCCGCCAGCAAAGGCGATGACTTCTACCGCGGCGAGCTGGGCAAGGCCATCGCCGACCACGCGCGCAACACCGGTGGCCTGATGGATGAGGATGATTTGGCAGCGCATCAGGCCGAGTGGGTGGAACCGATCTCGGTGTCTTACCGCGATCTCAAGCTGCACGAGATCGGACCCAACGGCCAGGGCATAGGCGCCCTCATGGCACTCGGCATGCTGCAGCACTTCGACCTGAAGGCGGCCGGCGTGGACTCGGCACTGTCGCAGCACCTGCAGATCGAAGCCATGAAGCTGGCATTTGCCGACCTGCAGGAGTTCGTCGCCGACCCCAATGCCATGCTCGCCGTATCGGCTGCCGATTTGCTGAGCAGCTCCTACCTGGCTGCGCGCGCCAAACTCATCAACCCCGACCGCGCCGCGCCAGCCCGTGCCGGCTCACCGCACAGCGGCGGCACGGTTTATCTGACCGCCGCCGACGAGCGCGGCATGATGGTGTCTTTCATCCAGTCCAACTTCAAGGGTTTCGGTTCCGGCGTGGTGGTGCCCCACACCGGCATCGCCCTGCACAACCGGGGTTGGGGCTTTACCCTCCAGCCTGGCCACCCCAACCAGGTGGCACCGGGCAAGCGGCCCTTCCACACCATCATTCCCGGCTTTTTGACCCGCGACGGTGTGCCCCTCATGAGCTTTGGGCTGATGGGTGGCTCGATGCAGGCACAGGGCCATCTGCAGGTCACCAGCCGCATTGCCGACTACGGCCAGAACCCCCAGGCCGCCAGCGATGCGCCGCGCTGGCGCGTGATGGACGACAACAGCTCGGTGGCGGTGGAATGGAATTTTTCGCCGGAAGCCGTAGCCGGGCTGCGCGCGCGCGGCCATCAGATCACGGTGGCGCCGCGCTTCAACACCGAGTTCGGCTGTGCGCAGATGGCGATGACCACGCAAAACGGCTACATCGCGGCGTCGGACCATCGCAAGGACGGCTACCCCGTCGGCATGTGAGCTGCCGGTTTGATCGCGGCAGCACTGATTATTCGACGACGATCTTGCGGTCGCGAATCAGCTTGGCCCACCTGGCGGTGTCGGCTGCCACCATCTTGCCCATCTGCTCGGGTGTGCCGCCAGTAGGTGTGGCGCCCAAGGTGGCAAGCCGCTTTTGCATCTCTGGCTCCTGCAGCGCCTGATTGAAGGCGGCATTGACGCGGTTGACGATGTCGGCACCCGCGCCCTTGGGCGCATAGATGCCAAACCAGTTGCTCACGTCGAAACCCTTGAGGCCCTGCTCGGACAGCGTTGGCACGTCGGGCAGGAAAGGTACGCGCTGCGGCGTGGTCACACCCAGCACGCGCAGCTTGCCCTCCTTGATGTTGCTCTGGGAGGTCACATAGTTGTCCATCAGCATGTGGACCTGGCCGGACATCATGTCATTGAAGACCAGGCCGGTGCCGCGGTAGGGAATGTGGGTGATGAACACGCCCGCCTGCGCCTTGAACAACTCACTGCTAAGGTGGCTGTTGGTGCCGTTGCCGCTGGAGCCGTAATTGAGCTGACCGGGCTTGGACTTGGCCAGGGCAATGAACTCGGCCAGGTTCTTGACCGGCAGGCTGGCCGGCACCACCAGCACGCTGCTGGTCTGCGCGACATACACTATCGGCAAAAAATCCCGCTCGACGTTGTACGGGATTTTCGGATTGATGATGGGGCCGATCGAATGCGTACTGCCGGTGGCGATCAGCAAGGTGTAGCCGTCCGGCGCGGACTTGGCCACATGGTCGGAGCCGATGGTGCCACCCGCGCCGGGCCGGTTGTCGATGACGATTTGCTGGCCCAGTTTTTCCGACGCCTTCTGGCTGATGGTGCGCGCCAGGATGTCGGTGGCGCCGCCGGCCGGGAACGGTACGACCAGGCGCACAGGTTTGACCGGGTAGGTTTGGGCGTTTGCCCCGACACCGATGAAGACAGTGCCCAGACCCACAAGCACGCTCAGTAAATATCGCTTCATCGTTGACCGTCCCGTTAGAAATTGACTGGAATGAATAGCATGCTAACCCATCCCAGCCCTCACCCCACCCAGCGGCGCGCGTTGCGCCAGAGCTGCATCCATGGACTCGGCCCGGACTTGTCCAGCGGCGTCCAGCTCATCTGGATGTTGCGGAATACGCGCTCAGGGTGCGGCATCATGGCTGTGAAGCGGCCATCGGCGGTGGTTACCGCCGTCAAGCCGCCGGCGCTGCCATTGGGGTTGGCCGGGTATTGCTCCGTCGCCTGTCCGTGGTTGTCGGTGAATCGCATGGTGGCAATCGCTTTGGCCGCATCGCCCCGGTGCGCAAAGTTGGCATAACCCTCGCCATGCGCCACGGCAATCGGCAGCCGGTGGCCGACCATGCCCGTAAAGAACAGGCTGGGGGAATCCAGAACCTCTACCTGACTCAGGCGCGCCTCGAATCTCTCGCTGCAATTGGTGGTGAAACGCGGCCAGGCTTCGGCGCCCGGAATGATGTCGGCCAACTCGGCAAACATCTGGCAGCCGTTGCACACGCCCAAGCCGAAGGTATCGGTGCGGCCAAAGAAGGCCTGGAACTGCGCCGACAGGGCCGGGTTGAAGGTGATGGAGCGGGCCCAGCCAATGCCGGCGCCCAGCGTGTCGCCGTAGCTGAAGCCGCCGCAGGCGACCACGCCACTGAAATCCGCCAATTGCGCGCGGCCGGTCTGCAGGTCGGTCATGTGCACATCAAAGGCCTCGAAACCGGCCTGGGTGAAGGCGTAGGCCATCTCGATATGCGAGTTGACGCCCTGCTCGCGCAGGATGGCCACTTTCGGGCGCGACAACATCAGTGCCGGGGAGCCCTCACCCCTGCCCTCTCCCAGGGGGAGAGGGGGCAAGACTGAATGGCTCCCTCGCCCCTCTGGGGAGAGGGTTGGGGTGAGGGGCGGCGGCGAATACACATGCAAACCGGGGTCCAGCGGGTCGCCAGCGGCCGCATGTTCGGCATCGGCGCAGGCCGGGTTGTCGCGCTGCTGGTTGATCTTCCAGCTCACGCTGTCCCAGACCTGGTGCAAGTCCTGCAGCTTGGCGCTGAAAACGGCTTTGGTGTCGCGCCAGACCTGGACCTCGCCCTTCCCGACCTCCAGCGAAGCGTGTGGGGGCCGGGTCTTGCCGATGAAGTGGCTGAACCTGGACAGGCCATGCTCGCGCAGGGTCAACATGACTTCGTTGCGCATCTTGGTACGCACCTGGATCACCGCGCCGATTTCCTCGTTGAACAGCGCCTTCAAGGTCAGTTCTTCGCGGCGCGCGCCGACCTGCGACGCCCAGTTCTTGCTGTCGCCGCTGTCCATGCGGCTGTCTGAGATGCCGTCGCCTTCGAGCAGCAACATGTCGATGTTGAGGGAGACACCCACATGGCCGGCAAACGCCATTTCGCAGACGCTGGCGAACAGCCCGCCGTCGCTGCGGTCGTGGTAGGCCAGCAGCCGACCCTGGCGGCGCAAGTCGTTGATGGCGTTGACCAGGTTCACCAGGTCTTGCGGCTCGTCGAGGTCCGGCACCTCGCCGTCTTCGAGTTCCAGCGTCTGCGCCAGGATGGAGCCGCCCATGCGGTTTTGACCCTTGCCCAGGTCGATCAGGATCAGCGTGCTGTCGGCTTCAAGCGCGTCGAGCTGCGGGGTCAAGGTGCCGCGTACGTCGGGCAGCGTCGCAAAGGCGCTGACGATCAGCGACACCGGCGAAGTGACCTTTTTGCTGGCGCCGTTTTCGGACCAGACTGTGCGCATGGACAGCGAATCCTTGCCGACCGGGATCGACACGCCGAGCGCCGGGCACAGTTCCATGCCGACGGCTTTCACGGTTGCGTACAGCGCAGCGTCCTGGCCGGGTTCACCGCAAGCCGCCATCCAGTTGGCGGACAGCTTGACACGCGGCAGCTCGATGGGTGCGGCCAGCAAATTGGTGATGGCCTCGGCCACCGCCATGCGGCCGGAGGCGGCGGCTCCACCCGAGCCCACGGCCGCCAGCGGCGTGCGTTCACCCATGCTCATGGCTTCGCCGGCAAAACCGGCGTAATCGGCCAGGGTTACGGCGCAGTCGGCCACCGGCACCTGCCAGGGGCCGACCATCTGGTCCCGGTGCGTCAGGCCACCGACGGTGCGGTCGCCAATCGTGATCAGGAAACGTTTGGACGCGACGGTCGGGTGGCTCAGCACGGCAATCGCGCTTTTTTGCAGGTCCACGCCGGTCAGGTTGATCGGTTTGATTTGGTTCTGTACCGACTTGACGTCGCGGTGCATCTTGGGCGGTTTGCCCAGCAGCACGTTCATCGGCATATTTACGGGGATGGAAGCGGGGAGGCCCTCACCTCTGCCCTCTCCCAGGGGGAGAGGGAGGAATACCGCGTTGCTCCCTCGCCCCTCTGGGGAGAGGGTTGGGGTGAGGGGCTCCCCGGCATCTGACACTACAAGCTGCGGCTTTTCAGTCGCCACGCCAATCACCGCAAACGGACAACGCTCGCGCTCACAAAACGCGGTGAATTGCGCCAGCGACTCCGGCGCAATCGCCATCACGTAGCGTTCCTGGCTTTCGTTGCTCCAGATTTCCTTCGGCGAAAGCCCACTCTCTTCCAGCGGCACGGCGCGCAAGTCGAAACGCGCGCCGCGCCCGGCGTCGTTGACCAGCTCGGGGAAGGCGTTGGACAGGCCGCCGGCGCCGACATCGTGGATCGCCAGAATCGGGTTGACGCTGCCAAGCTGGGCGCACTGGTTGATGACTTCCTGCGCACGCCGTTCGATCTCGGGGTTGCCGCGCTGCACCGAATCGAAGTCGAGCTGGGCCGCGTTGGCGCCCGAGGCCATGGAGCTGGCCGCGCTGCCGCCCATGCCGATGCGCATGCCGGGGCCGCCGAGCTGGATCAGCAGCGTGCCGGCCGGGAACAGGATTTTTTGGGTCAGGCGTGCGTCGATGGTGCCGACGCCGCCGGCGATCATGATGGGCTTGTGGTAACCCCAGCGCTGGCCGCCCACGGTTTGTTCGTATTCGCGAAAGTAACCGGACAGATTGGGCCGGCCGAACTCGTTGTTGAAGGCGGCGCCGCCCAGCGGGCCCTCGGTCATGATCTGCAGCGGGCTGGCGATATGTTCGGGTTTGCCGAAAGCGCCGCCCCACAGGCGCGACACGGTGAAGCCGGTCAGACCGGCCTTGGGTTTGGAGCCACGCCCGGTCGCGCCCTCGTCACGAATCTCGCCGCCGGCGCCGGTAGAGGCGCCGGGGAAAGGCGAGATCGCCGTCGGGTGGTTGTGGGTCTCGACCTTCATCAGTACATGTGTCAGCACGTCCTCCGAGGCGCTATAACTTTGATAGCTGCTTGCGCCCGCTGCGTATGGGCTGGAGGCCGATTTGGCATAAAACTTCTGGACTGGCAGGCCTTCCATGACGGAGGCATTGTCGGAGTAGGCCACCACCGTGTGCTGCGGGTGCAGCTTTTCAGTATTGCGGATCATGCCGAACAGGCTTTTGTCCTGGGCCACGCCGTCGATGGTGAAGTCGGCATTGAAAATCTTGTGGCGGCAGTGTTCACTGTTGGCCTGGGCGAACATCATCAGCTCGACGTCGGTCGGGTTGCGCTTGAGCTGGGTGAAGGCGTTCACCAGGTAATCGATCTCGTCAAGCGCCAGCGCCAGGCCGAACTCGCTGTTGGCGGCTTCCAGCGCCGCCTTGCCGCCAGCCAGCACGTCAATCGTCTGCAGGGCCGCCCCCTGCAACTCGGTGAACAGGCCGGCGGCCTGCGCCCGGTCGTCCATCACACTTTCTGTCATGCGGTCGTGCAGCAGCGCCGCAACCTGACCGCGCTGGGCCGCATCGAGTGCGCCCTTGCTGAAGAACCCGGAGGCGAGGCTCACGTTGTACTCAGTGATGCGCTCAATGCGTTTAACCGCCAGTCCGCAGTTGTGGGCGATGTCGGTGGCCTTGGAGGCCCAGGGCGAGACCGTGCCGAAACGCGGCGAAACGATGAACCGCAGGCTGTCCGCGCCGGCCGCCGCAGCGGGTTTGCCATACCTGAGCAGCGCGGCCAGGCGCGCCTTGAGCGCCTCGCCCAGCGGGGCCTCGGTGGCCACCAGGTGCACAAAACGGGCGCTGATGCCGCTGATTTTGGGTTCTATGGCTTGCAGGCGGGGAAGCAGTTGCTGGACGCGGAAGTCGCTCAGGGCGCTGATGCCGTGGGCATCGCCCTCGAAAGTCGTCAGGTGCAGGGTCACGGTGGCGGTGGCCTTGTGGTTGTCGGCAGAGCGGGCTGGCGCTTGCCGGGGGTGCTCGTTAACCCTGAATTTTATCAGCGATGCCGGCGCGCCCTGCCCCCGCAATGTCCAAGTGGGATAATCGCAGCATGAGTATTACGTACAAAGATGCAGCGGGCATTGAAGGCATGCGCGTTGCGTGCAAACTGGCGTCCGAGGTGCTGGACTACCTCACCCCTTTCATCAAAGCTGGCGTCACCACGCGCGAGATCGACAAGCTGGCCAACGACTACATGGTCAAGGTGCAGGGCACGGTCTCGGCCACCCTGGGCTACCAGCCGCCGGGCTACCCGCCCTACCCCGCCTCACTATGCACCTCACTGAACCACGTGGTCTGCCATGGCATCCCGAACGACAAGCCGCTCAAAAAGGGCGACATCATGAACATCGATGTCACCGTGATCACCAAAGAAGGCTGGTACGGCGACAACAGCCGCATGTACATGATCGGCGAGGTCTCCATCGCCGCCAAACGCCTGTGCCGGGTCACCTTCGAAGCCATGTGGCAGGGCATCATGCGCGTCAAGCCGGGCGTGCGGCTGGGCGACATCGGTTTTGCGATCCAGACCTTTGCCGAGAAGCAGGGCTTTTCAGTGGTGCGCGAGTTCTGCGGCCACGGCATCGGCCAGCGTTTTCATGAAGAGCCCCAGGTGCTGCATTACGGCCGCCCGGGCACGCTCGAAGCGCTCAAGCCCGGCATGACCTTCACCATCGAGCCCATGATCAACGCCGGCAAACGCGACATCAAGGACGGTGCCGAAAAAGACGGCTGGACCATCGTCACGCGCGACCATTCGCTGTCGGCCCAGTGGGAACACACGGTGCTGGTGACCCCGACCGGCTACGAGGTGCTGACCCTGTCGGCTGGCAGCCCGGCCACGCCGGACTTTGTCGCGGCGTACCACGCCGCCTCCGCGCCCGCCACGGCCGACCTGGCGGTCTGAGCCGGCGCATCGCCGCATCCCGCCGCCCGCAGATGCTGTCCGCGCTGCCTTCCTCGCCTGCACTGACCGAAGCGGCCGCTTTGCGCGAGCAATACCGCGCCGGCAAAAACGCGCTGCTGGCCTCGCTGGCCGGCAGCGGCTCCGCCACACGCGGCATCCACAGCCTGCTGCGCCGGCTGGCACGGCACACCGACGCGACCCTGCGCCAACTCTGGCAAGGCGCCGACTTCCCGCCCGGTTGCGCACTGGTAGCTGTCGGCGGTTTCGGCCGTGGCGAGCTGTTCCCCAATTCGGATGTTGATGTGCTGCTGCTGCTGCGCGACGACTCGCAGGTGGACGGCAACCCGGCGCTCAAAAGCAGGATCGAAAGTTTTATAGGCGCCTGCTGGGACAGCGGCCTGGAGATCGGCTCCAGCGTGCGCACGGTTTCAGGCTGCGTCGAGGAAGCCGCCAAAGACGTGACAGTGCAAACCTCGCTGCTGGAGGCGCGCCTGGTGGCCGGCTCCACCAAGATTTTTGCGGCCCTGGTCGCCCAGCTCGACACCGCGATGAGCCCGCAGGCCTTTTTTGTGGCCAAAACGCTGGAGATGCGCCAGCGCCACAACAAGTTCGAAAACACGCCCTACGCGCTGGAGCCCAATTGCAAGGAGTCCCCAGGCGGCCTGCGCGACCTGCAACTGGTGCTGTGGGTGGCCAGTGCCGCCGGCCTGGGCAAGACATGGGACGAACTGGCCCGCAACGGCATGGCAACCGCCTTCGAAGTGCGCCAGATCAAGGCCAATGAGGCCCTGCTGAGCCTGATCCGCGCGCGCCTGCACTTGATTTCTGGTCGGCGCGAAGATCGGCTGGTGTTCGACCTGCAGACCGCTGTCGCCGAATCCTTCGGTTATCACAGTGCCCCCACGCTCGGCACTGGCGTGTCCTCGCTGCCCCCCGAGGGGGCTGTTTCGCCTAGGGGCGGCCCGTCGGCGAAACGGCCCATGGTGCGGGCCAGCGAAGCGCTGATGAAGCGTTATTACTGGGCGGCCAAGGCGGTGACCCAGCTCAACCAGATTCTGCTGCTCAACATCGAGGAGCGGATCAACCCGCACAACGCGCCGATGCTGGTCATCAACGAACGCTTTTTCGACAAGGGCGGCATGATCGAGGTGGCCAGCGACGACCTGTACCAGCGCGAGCCGCACGCCATCCTGGAAACCTTTTTGCTGTTCCAGACCACGCCCGGCATCCAGGGCCTGTCGGCCCGCACCTTGCGCGCGCTGTACAACACGCGCAGCATCATGAACGCCGGCTTTCGCAGCGACCCGGTCAACCGTGATACCTTCCGGCAGATCCTGCAGCAGCCCTCGGGCATCACCCACGCCATGCGCCTGATGAACCAGACCTCGGTGCTGGGCCGCTACCTGTGGGTGTTCCGCAAGATCGTCGGTCAGATGCAGCACGATCTGTTTCACGTTTACACGGTGGACCAGCACATTTTGATGGTGCTGCGCAATGTGCGGCGCTTCTTCATGGCGGAACACGCGCACGAGTACCCGTCCTGCTCGCAACTTGCTGCCGGCTGGGACAAGCCATGGATTCTGTACATCGCCGCGCTGTTCCATGACATCGCCAAAGGCCGAGGCGGCGACCATTCCGAGCTTGGCTGCCTGGACGTGCGGGTGTTCTGCCGCCAGCACGGCATCCCTGCCGAAGACGCGAAACTGATTGAATTCCTGGTCGGCGAACACCTGACCATGAGTCGCATCGCCCAGAAGGAAGACCTGAGCGACCCGGAAGTCATTGCAGCCTTTGCCAAACGTGTCGGCAATGAGCGTTATCTGACGGCGCTCTACCTGCTGACGGTGGCCGACATCCGAGGCACCAGTCCCAAGGTGTGGAACGCCTGGAAAGGCAAGCTGCTCGAAGACCTCTACCGCTACACCTTGCGCGTGCTGGGCGGCCGCGCGCCCGATGCGGACGCCGAGGTCGAGTCCCGTAAACGCGAGGCGCTCGCCATGCTGGCCCTGCATGCCGAGCCGTTTGAGGCGCACAAGGCACTGTGGGACACGCTGGACGTCAGTTACTTCATGCGCCACGAGGCCGGCGACATCGCCTGGCATGCGCGCCACCTGTCGCGCCACGTCGGCACGGCCACATGCGTAGTGCGGGCGCGCCGCTCGGCCGCCGGCGAAGGCATGCAGGTGCTGGTCTACACGCCCGACGCGCCCGACCTGTTTGCCCGCATCTGCGGCTATTTCGAGGAAGCGGGCCTGAGCATCCTGGACGCCAAGGTGCACACGGCAAAACCCCACAAAGGCTCGCCTGGTTATGCGCTGGACACCTTCCAGGTGGTGAGCCCGACCCTGGCCGAGCACTACCGCGAACTGGTGGCCATGGTCGAGGCCGACCTGGACCGCACGATTGAAGAAAACAAGCCGCTGCCGCCACCCGGCAAAGGCCGGGTGTCGCGCCGAGTCAAGAGTTTCCCGATTGCACCGCGGGTTGACCTGCGGCCCGACGACAAGGGCCAGCGCTGGCTGCTCAGCGTCTCGGCCAGCGACCGGGTCGGCCTGCTGTACTCGATTGCCCGCGTACTGGCGCACCACCGCATCAACCTGCAGCTCGCCAAAGTCACCACCCTGGGCGAACGCGTGGAAGACACCTTCCTGATCGACGGTCCGGAGCTGCAGCAAAACAAGGCGCAGATCGCCATCGAGACCGAAATCCTGGAAGCGCTGGCGGCCTGACAGCGCAGCCCGGAAACCGGGTTGTTGTTCTTGCCATGTCAAGTCATCGGGCACTTGTTTATCGATTTTTACTTATAAATATCAATAAGTTAAGACGTTTTCTTAAAGTTACATGGAACAAGCTGTTCGGCTCTTGTACCTGGCTGTCCGAGGCAGACAATGAACGAATCCGGGACTGACGCTTAAAACGATGCGCGCAGTCCGGCAACGAACATCCAAGCTCAAGGAGACTGCCGTGCATGCCCAGACACAAACCCTTTTAACCCGCGAGCAGCAACTGCTTGTCTCCGGTGAATGCGACGATGACGGGCGGCCGCTGGCCCGCCAGGTCTTTTTTGAACCCGACAACTGGCTGGTGCCCGAGATGTATGGGGACCTGCTGGTCACCCATGCGGCCTGGCTGGCCACCCGGCCCGATCAGGTCGTGCTGGTCTCCGGCCACAGCTACGGCACCGGCAGCCACCGGTTCTTCTGGCTAATGGGCGACCGCCGCGCCATCGCCGTGCGCTCAGCGCTGCTCAAGGCCGGCGCCGGGCCGAAACAGCTGCTGATCCAAAGCCAGGGGGCTGCCCGGCCGCTGATCGAGCTGGCTGGTGAGGAGGTCGCGCAGTATCGGCGCCGCGTCACGCTGGACTACCTGGACGCCCATGCCGTGAACACCGCGCCGCTGCCGCCGGAAGGCTCCGCCGACTGGTGGCGCTCGGTGTTGGGTCCCGGCGGCAAGGCACGCCTGCCGGCCGACCTCCCGGCGTCGCAGGGCGGCTGAAGTTTCAATCGTCTTCGGACGCGTCCAGTCCCGGGAACAGCACCTCGGTAAAACCGAACTGCGTGAAGTCGCGGATACGCATCGGATAAAGCTTGCCGATCAGGTGGTCACATTCGTGTTGCACCACCCGGGCGTGAAAGCCGTCCACCGTGCGGTCTATCGGGTCGCCATAGGGGTCGAAGCCGGTGTAACGGATGCGTGAATAACGCGGCACCAGCCCGCGCAGGCCGGGCACCGACAGGCAGCCTTCCCAGCCGTCCTCCTCATCGTCCGACAGCGGCGTGATCACCGGGTTGAGCAGCACGGTACGCGGCACCAGCGGCGCGTCCGGGTAACGCGGATTGACGGCATCGGTGCCGAAAATCACCAGTTGCAGGTCCACGCCGATCTGCGGCGCGGCCAAGCCGGCGCCGTTGACCGAGCGCATGGTGTCGAACATGTCGGACACCAGCATATGTATTTCGTCGGTGTCGAATTCGGTCGCGGGCGGGGCGATGCGCAGCAGGCGCGGATCGCCCATTTTGAGAATTTCGCGGATGGTCATACCACCCATTCCGCTTTCAGCGCCTGTAGATTGACAAGCAATGCCGGAACGTCAGTTTCGACAATACTCCAGAGTGTGTCATTGTCGATACCCAGGTAACCGTGAATGAGTCGATTGCGCGTTGCGATGATCATGCGCCACGGAATATTCGGCAATGAAGTACGAACAGATTCGGGGATATGGGTGGCCGCCTCGCCAATCAACTCAAGGTTGCGAACCGTGGCATCAAAGCGCAAGGCATCGGCTACAAAGCCGGCCTGATCGAGTCCAGCCGTAAAAGTTTGCACGCGGGCGCAGAAACCGAGCATATCGTTGATACAAAAGCGCCATTCCCGGTCTGGCGTGGCCTCAGACATGAACAGCATCCCGCTCCACAAAGGGTCGAAACTCGGCTCGAAGCGCTTTCTCCGTGACCAGATCAACAGGGCAGGCCAACAGGTCTTCGAGGTAGAACTGCACGCCGAAATAGCGAGCCGAAGTTGCTGGACCATCGAATGCGACAAGAACATCGACATCACTTTGATCTGTGGCTGAATTTCGGGCTGTTGAGCCAAACAAAGCGAGCTTGGTCACACCGAATTGGCTGACCAAACGGGACTTGTGCTCTGTGAGAAGCCTGAGTGCTGTTTGACGATTCATGGCCGCAGTTTACCGTCTCGGCAATCCAGCAAGGTGGACTTATCAATCACCACAACGTTCAGCGCCAGCCCGAGAGGAATGCCAAAACCGCAAGCTTACAGAACCCGGACTCGCCACACGGCAAAATAAGGCATGGCCGACCAACCCGATCTCGCGCCCGCGCTCCCAGCCGCCGCACCGCCTGCGGCGCTCACCGCGCCGGTACGCTGGCTGCTGATCGCTCTGGCGGTCACCAGCCTGTTGCTGGGCATTGTCGGCCTGTTCCTGCCGGTGTTGCCGACCGTGCCCTTCATCTTGCTGTCGGCCTGGGCCGCCGCCCGCAGTTCACCCAGGCTGCTGGCCTGGCTGGAGGGCCACCCCAGCTTCGGACCGATGCTGAGCGAATGGCGGCGCGGCGGCGTGGTGCGCCGGCGCGCCAAATGGCTGACCACCCTGACCATGGGCGCCAGTGCGGTGTTCATGCTGCTGACTTTGCCAAAACGCTGGATGGCGCTGGCGGTGATTGCCGTCATGGCCTGTGTACTGGTGTGGCTGTGGCGGCGGCCGGAGAAGATGCCCGAGGCTGGCGTACCCCCGCCTGAACGCTGTTAGCCCGCAGGCGCTTCGAGCAACAGCAGCAAACCGGTTTCATCAATCACGGCGATGCCCAGCTCCTGCGCCTTGGTCAGCTTGCTGCCGGCCTCGGTGCCCGCCACAACATAATCGGTTTTCCTGCTGACCGAGCCGGCCACCTTGCCGCCGGCGGCTTCCACCTTGTCTTTGGCCTCGTCGCGGCTCAGCGTCGGCAGGGTGCCGGTGATGACAAAAGTCTTGCCCGACAGCGGTTGGGGCGCGCGTGCGGCCGGCTTGCCTTCGACCCACGACACGCCACAGGCGCGCAACTGCTCGACCACTTCACGGTTGTGCGGCTGATCGAAGAAAGTACGCAGGCTGGTGGCCACGATGGGGCCCACATCACTGACTTCGAGCAGTTGCTCTTCGCTGGCGTCCATGATCGCATCGAGCTTGCCGAAGTGGCGCGCCAGCTCCTTGGCGGTGGCCTCGCCCACGTGGCGTATGCCCAGGCCGAACAGGAAACGCGGCAAAGTGGTGGATTTGGATTTTTCCAGCGCCTGCAGCAGGTTTTGCGCTGACTTGTCGGCCATGCGCTCCAGCCCGGCCAGCGCCGTCAGCCCCAGCTTGTAGAGGTCTGGCAGTGTGCGGATGATGTTGGCATCGACCATTTGCTCGACCAGTTTGTCACCCAGGCCGTCGACCTCAACGGCGCGGCGGTGTGCGTAGTGCAGGATGGCCTCCTTGCGCTGGGCGCCGCAGAACAGGCCACCGGTGCAGCGGTAGTCGGCTTCGCCCTCCTCCCGCACTGCGTCCGAGCCGCAGACCGGGCAGCTACGCGGCATGGTGAACTGCGGCGCGTCTGTCACGCGTTTGTCGGCCAGCACGCTGACCACTTCGGGAATCACGTCGCCGGCACGCCGGACGATCACCGTGTCGCCAACCCGCACATCCTTGCGCCTGGCCTCGTCCTCGTTGTGCAGCGTGGCATTGGTCACGGTCACGCCGCCGACAAACACCGGCGCCAGCTTGGCCACTGGTGTGAGTTTGCCGGTGCGGCCGACCTGCACATCGATGGCCAGCACGGTGGTGATTTGCTCCTGCGCCGGGTATTTGTGCGCCACGGCCCAGCGCGGCTCGCGCGTGACAAATCCGAGTTTTTTCTGCAGGGCCAGGCTGTTGACCTTATAGACCACGCCGTCGATGTCGTAGGGCAACTGGTCGCGCTCCCGTGCTATCTTTTCGTGAAACGCTATTAATTCAGGAGCACCTTGCGCAGTCTGGGTATAGGCTGCGACCGGAAAACCCCATGATTTGAGGGTCAGCAGCAACTGGAAGTGGGTCTCGAACTGCGGACCGCCCTCCTCTTGTGGCGTGACTTCGCCGACACCATAAGTAAAAAAGCTCAAGGGGCGTTGGGCGGCAATACCCGGGTCCAGCTGCCGCACTGCACCAGCGGCGGCGTTGCGCGGATTAACGAAGGTTTTTTCGTTTTTGGCGCCTTGGGCGATCTTTTCGCGCTGCTTTTCGTTGAGTGATTCGAAGTCGTCACGCCGCATGTAAACCTCGCCACGCACTTCGAGAACTGCTGGGGGAGCCCTCACCCCTGCCCTCTCCCAGGGGGAGAGGGAGGAAGTCGGTGTGACCTCTTCCGCGTTAGCCTCTCTCCGTCCCGCCACCTCTCCCCCCGCGTTAGCCTCTACCCGTCCCGCCACCTCTCCCCCCGGGAGAGGGTTGGGGTGAGGGAGCAGGCGCAACGGGATCTGCCGGATGGTGCGGATGTTCTGCGTCACGTCCTCGCCGACTTCGCCGTCGCCACGTGTTGCCGCCTGCACCAGTAAACCGTTCTCATAACGCAGGCTCATCGCCAGGCCATCGAATTTCAATTCGGCCACGTATTCCACCGGTGGATCGGACTCGGCCAGACCCAGTTCCTTGCGCACACGGCTGTCAAAGTTGTGCGCACCGGTCGCCTCGGTGTCGGTCTCGGTGCGTATGCTGAGCATGGGCACGGCATGGCGCACGCTGGCGAACTGGTCCAGGGGCTTGCCGCCTACACGCACGGTTGGCGAATCCGGACTGCTCAGCTCCGGATGCGCAGCCTCCAGCGCCTGCAACTCCTGAAACAGCCGGTCGTAGTCGGCGTCGGGAATGCTGGGCTCGTCCAGCACGTAATAACGGTGGGCGTGTTGGTGCAGTTCGGTGCGCAACTCGGAGATACGGTCGGCAGGCGACGGCCCGGGCGACGCAAACAGGTCAGGGGTGGCCATGGCGAAGAAAAAGCAGGTTCAGGCAAACAGCCGCCGGCCCAGCGCCGAGCCGGCCGGCATGTCGCGCTCTTCCAGGGTGTTGTAGAGCTGCTCCAGGTCCGCGTGAATGGCTTCCATGGCTTCTGGCCGGATCGGTTGGCCCTGGTCGTCGATGATCACGCCGTCCATGCTGGCGGCGAGCGCAATCGCCGCTTCGCACATGCGCACAAAGGGTTGCTCGGCGCGCAGCACCTGCGGCACGTCCAGCGACAGCGTCAATTCGCGCAATGCAGTCTGTTCCGGGTCTTCGGCCATGGCGGCCTGGGTGTCGAAAGACAGGCCCAAAACCGGTGGCGCGTGCTGGCCGGACTGGCTGGCCGGCAGCACCATGCGGCCCGGAATGGAACCGGCCACAAAACCGAGTTTGGCCGCGTTTTGCTGCACATAACCGGGGCTCCAGGCCGTGTGTTTGGCGCGCAGGGTGAAGCCCAATTGCGCATCATGGGCGCTGGCAAAGTTGTCGAGTTCGCGCGCGCGCGCCACTTCGTCCATCATGTCGGGGAACTCGGGCTGGCCGTCAATCGCATCGGCAAAGGCCTGCGCCTTCATGACAAATTCTGAAAACTCGATCTGGTTCAGCGCGCCAGTTCGGTTGGCCAGTTGCACGCCGGCCTGGAAGGCGCTGTAACGCTGGCCGGCGGCCGGGGTTTCCCAGGCGCCGCTGGCCAGGCTCAGGCCCTCCACCGCAAACGGTTTGCTGCCAGCGCGGCGCGAGCCGGGCATGGCGGCCAGTGCCGCCTCGCCGGACACCACCGAATCAATGACGATGGGCGCGATCACGTCGATCAGCGCGTCCAGGCCTGGTTTTTTCTCGGGCACGGTCAGCGCCGTCAGGGCATCAAGGCTGGAGTCGGTATCGAAGCCGGGTTCCAGGCGCGCGGGCTGGGTCTCCTGGCCATGGGGCGGCAGGTCGCCACCGGCGGGTTCAATGGCCGGGACCACCGGGTCGGGCGAGGGTTGCATGGGCAGGTTTTTACGCGCCGACCAGGCGCTGTGGGCCACCACGATGGCCAATAGCAGGCCGCCAATGATCGCCAAACTGATCTGGAGTGTGCTCATTCTTTCTCCGTACTCATGCGGCCTCCGCGAAACCAAGCGCCGCTTCCATGTCCACGGCGACGATGCGCGAGACGCCCTGCTCCTGCATGGTCACGCCAATCAGTTGTTCGGCCATTTCCATGGCGATTTTGTTGTGGCTGATGAACAGGAACTGCGTTTCCTTGCTCATGCTGGTCACCAGCTTGGCATAACGCTCTGTGTTGGCGTCGTCCAGCGGCGCGTCGACCTCGTCGAGCAGGCAGAACGGCGCGGGGTTGAGCTGGAAAATTGCAAACACCAGCGCAATTGCCGTGAGCGCCTTTTCGCCACCCGACAGCAAATGGATGGTCTGGTTTTTCTTGCCCGGCGGCTGGGCCAGCACCTGAACGCCGGTGTCCAGAATTTCCTCGCCGGTCATCATCAGTTTGGCGTTGCCGCCGCCAAACAGGCGCGGGAACATCTCGCCGAAATGGCGATTCACCGTCTCGAAGGTCGATGACAACAGCTCACGCGTTTCTGCGTCGATCTTCTTGATCGCGTCTTCCAGCGTGTTCATGGCTTCGTTCAGGTCAGCCGACTGTGCGTCGAGGAACTGTTTGCGTTCGCGCGCGCTGGCCAGCTCGTCGAGGGCGGCCAGGTTCACGGCGCCCAGTGACTGGATCTCGCGGTTGATGCGGTCAATCTCGCCCTGCAGCCCGGTCAGGCGCACATTGCCGGTCTGAATCGACTGCTCGACCGCAGCCAGATCCGCCTGTGCATCGGTCAGCAACTGCGCATACTGCTCGAAGCCCAGACGCGCGGCCTGTTCCTTGAGCTGGAATTCGGTGATGCGCTGGCGCAGCGGGTCAAGCTCGCGCTCCAGTGCGAGTCGCCTTTCATCACTTGCCCGCAGCTTGGTGGTCAGGTCGTCGTACTGGCTGCGTTTGGCGCCCAGATCGGCCTCGCGCTCCAGCTTCACGGCCAGCGCATCCTGCAGGCCAGCCTTGGCGGCGACGTCACTCAGGCGCGACAGCTCCTCTTTGGCGCGTTCTTCTTCGCTGGAAATCGACGCGGCCTGCTGCGCGGCGATGTCTATGGAGCGCGTGAGTTCGTCACGGCGCGAAGCCAGGCTGCGCAGCGCAAACTGCGCCTCCTGTGATTGACGCTCCAGCGCGCGTTGCTGCTCGCGCGATTCGTTCAGTTTGCGCTCAGCCTCGATCACGCGGTCGTCGAGCTGGGCGTGGCGCTCCTGGCTGTCGGCCAGTTGCATGTCGAGTTCTTCAAACCGCGCCTCGGCCGTGACCTTGCGTTCCTGCAACTCAGCCATTTGGGCATCGATCTCGCCGAGGTCGGCGTTGATCTGTTCGCTGCGGGCGCGGGTCTGTTCTGCCAGTTGCGTCAGGCGCAAGACCTCGACCTGCAGCTCGTGCGTGCGGCTCTGGCCTTCGGCGGCTTCGCGGCGCGCCGTCGCCTGACGCTGAGCGGCATCGGCATAGGCCGCTTCGGCGCGGATCAGGGCACTGCGTGCCTCGTCGCTGATCAGCGCCTGGCCGCGCAGTTGTTTCTCCAGGTTTTCAATTTCCTGCGCGCGCGCGAGCAGGCCGGCCTGTTCTGAGTCCTGCGCGTAGAAACTCACGCTGTGCTGCGTCACGGCATGGCCGGTCTGGACAAAAATCACCTCGCCAGCCTGCAATTGCTGGCGCGCGGCCAGGGCTTCGTCCAGGCTGGCGGCGGTCAGGCAGCCATGCAGCCAGTCGCCCAGCAGCGCGGACTGGCTGGCATCATTGAGGCGCAGTAAATTGGCGAGCGGTTTGAGGCTGGTGCGAGACGCCGGAGCCGGCGCTGCGGCTGAAGGTGGTGAATAAAACGAGAGTTTGGCCGGCGGCCCTTCACTGTCACTGCGACCATCGGTGCCGGCAAAGCCGCGCACCATGTCGAGACGCGAAACCTCCAGCGCGCCGAGCCGCTCTCTCAGGGCGGCTTCGAGGGCGTTTTCCCAGCCCTGCTCAATGTGGATGCGGCTCCACAGGCCCTGCAGCCCGTCCAGGCCGTGTTTGGCCAGCCAGGGCTTGAGCTTGCCGTCGGTCTTGACCTTTTCCTGCAGGGCCTTGAGCGCTTCCAAACGCGCCGACAGCTCGGCCTGTTTCGCCGATTCGGTGTTCACGCCCTGTTGCTTGGTGCGCCGGTCTTCGTCGAGTTGCGGCACGCTGTCGGTCAGTTCGTGTAGACGCGCCTCGACCACTTCCTGGTTTTCCTGCGCCGCGCTGAACTGGGTGTTGAGCTTGGCCAGGCGCGCTTCGTCAGGCGCATTGAGCGCATTCTTGTCGGCACTCAGGCGCTCGTGGCGCAGGCCCAGGGCACGCGACTGCTCCTCGATGTTGCGCTGGTCGGCGGCCAGCACCTGGATCTGCTGCTGCACCTGGCCGACGCTGCTGCGTTGCTCATTGGCTTTGGACTGCGCGGCGCGCAGCGCTTCTTCAAGGGCCGGCAACTGGCCGGCCTGGTCTTCGCTTTGCGCGGCCAGCAATTCCGACTGCTCTTCAGCCTGCAGCGCCTGGACGGCGAGGTTTTCGGTTTCCAGCGCCGCGTCATCCTTGCGGGCGGCCCATTGCGCGGTCTGCTCCTTGAGCTGCTGCAGACGCTGCTCGACGCGCTGCCGGCCTTCGACCACAAAACGGATTTCGGCCTCCAGGCGCCCGACTTCGGCGCTGGCTTCGTACAGCTTGCCCTGGGCCTGGTTGACCTGGTCGCCGGCGGCGTAATGCGCCTGGCGAATGGTCTCCAGGTCGGCCTCGATGTGGCGCAAATCAGCAATGCGGCTTTCGAGATCGTTGACCGATTTTTCCGCGTCGGCTTTCACCTTGGCCTGATCAGCCTCGCTTTCGGCACGCTTCAAAAACCACAACTGATGTTGCTTGAGTGTGGCATCGGCGTGCAGCGTGTTGTAGCGCAGCGCGACCTCGGCTTGCTTCTCGAGCTTTTCGAGGTTGGCATTGAGTTCGCGCAGGATGTCCTCGACGCGGGTCAGGTTCTCGCGCGTGTCGCTCAGGCGGTTGGCGGTTTCACGCCGACGCTCCTTGTATTTGGAGACGCCGGCGGCTTCCTCGAGGAACAGGCGCAGCTCTTCGGGCTTGGATTCGATGATGCGGCTGATCGTGCCCTGGCCGATGATGGCGTAGGCACGTGGCCCCAGGCCGGTACCGAGGAACACGTCCTGCACGTCGCGGCGGCGCACCGGCTGGTTGTTGATGTAGTAACTGCTGGTGCCGTCGCGCGTCAGCACGCGCTTGACGGCGATTTCAGCAAACTGGCCCCACTGGCCGCCGGCGCGGTGGTCGGCGTTGTCGAACACCAGCTCAACACTGGAGCGGCTGGCCGGTTTGCGCAAATTGGTGCCGTTGAAAATAACGTCCTGCATGGACTCGCCGCGCAGCTCGGAGGCGCGGCTTTCACCAAGCACCCAGCGCACGGCATCCATGATGTTGGACTTGCCGCAGCCGTTGGGACCGACCACACCGACCAGTTGGCCCGGCAAGACAAAATTGGTGGGTTCAGCAAACGACTTGAACCCGGATAGCTTGATCGAATTGAGACGCACGGCGGACCCTGTTTTTTTCTTGGTGCTGGGAAACTTCCGAAGCTAAGCTGTTGATTTGTATGGCGCTTTTCTGACACACCTCACTCGCGGCAGGCAACCCACAAGAGCGCAATGTTACCCGAGCGCGGGGCGCAGTCCGCTGTAAAAAAGGGTGTCTTTGTTCAAAGCTGGCGTGTGGCTTGCTGCCGGGCGGGAAGCAAAACCGCCTGTAGCCTGAGGGTCATGCATCAAATCGGCTTCCAGCCCTTGTGTGGCAGGCGTGAGCAGCTATCATTTCAGGAGCAATTGATGGACGACTTGGCAATGCCAGGCCAACCTGTCGCGCGACACCGGATAATCCGGGCGATGAATCCCCTGTTGAAACGCCTGCAGCCCTACCCTTTCGAGCGGCTGCGCCAGCTACACGCCGGCATCACCCCCAACCCGGCCTTCCGCCCGATCAGCTTGGGTATCGGCGAGCCCAAACATGCCACACCCGAGCTGATCAAGACCGCGCTCAATGCCAGCCTGTCCGGGCTGGCCAGCTACCCAGCCACCGCTGGCGAGCCAAAACTGCGCCAGGCGATGGCAGACTGGCTACAACGCCGCTACAGCCTGGCGCTGGATCCGCTGACGCAAATCCTGCCAGTCAACGGCTCACGCGAAGCTTTGTTTGCGTTGGCGCAGACGGTGATTGATCCCACGCGGGACGGCGCCACCGTGGTTTGCCCGAATCCGTTTTATCAAATTTACGAGGGTGCAGCGCTGCTCGCTGGCACAAAAATCTGGTTTGCGCCCAGCGACCCGGCGCGCAACTTTGCGGTGGACTGGGCCGCCGTGCCGCAGGCGGTCTGGGCAAAAACACAGCTGCTGTTTGTCTGCTCCCCCGGCAACCCGACCGGCGCGGTGATGGGACTGGATGAATGGAAGTTGCTGTTCGAGCTCAGCGACCAGTATGGCTTCGTTATCGCCTCGGACGAGTGTTACAGCGAGATCTATTTCCGGGACGAGCCGCCACTGGGCTCGCTGCAAGCCGCCGCGCAACTCGGCCGCCAGGACTTCAAAAACCTGATCGCGCTGACCAGCCTGTCCAAACGCAGCAATGTTCCGGGCCTGCGCAGCGGCTTTGTGGCTGGCGACGCGGCCCTGATCAAACCTTTTTTGCTTTACCGCACCTACCACGGCAGTGCAATGAGCCCGGTGGTACAAAGCGCCAGCATCGCCGCCTGGAACGACGAGCAACATGTGCTGGATAACCGCGCCCTGTACCGCGCCAAGTTTGCCCAGGTGACGCCCCTGCTGGCCGCCGTGATGGACGTGGCCTTGCCCGACGCCGGCTTTTACCTGTGGGCCGGAATTCCCGAACGTTTCCACGGCGACGACGCCGCGTTTTCGTGCGAGTTGCTTGGCTTTTACAATGTGGTGGTGTTGCCCGGCAGCTACCTCGCCAGAGACGCCCAGGGCCACAACCCGGGCGCTGGCCGTATCCGCATGGCGCTGGTGGCCGAAACCGCTGAATGTGTTGAGGCCGCCCAGAGAATTGTTCAATTTATCCAATCCACCTGATCTTCCAAAATGAACCAAGACCAACTGCAAAGCATCATCAACGCCGCCTGGGAGGACCGCGCGAATCTGTCGCCGCAAGCCGCATCGAAAGAAATCCAGGACGCGGTGGAGCACACGATTTCCGAGCTCAATGGCGGCCGCCTGCGTGTCGCCACGCGCCAGGGTGTGGGTCAGTGGACCACCCACCAGTGGATCAAGAAAGCCGTGTTGCTGAGCTTTCGCCTGAAAGACAACGTGCTGATGCGTGCCGGCGACCTTGGCTTTTTTGACAAGGTGCCCACGAAGTTTTCACACCTGAGCGAGCAGGAGATGAAAGCCAGCGGTGTGCGCGTGGTGCCGCCCGCCGTGGCACGGCGTGGCAGCTACATCGCCAAGGGTGCGATCCTGATGCCCAGTTATGTGAACATCGGCGCTTATGTGGATGAAGGCAGCATGGTCGATGCCTGGGCCACGGTGGGCAGCTGCGCCCAGGTCGGCAAAAACGTGCACCTGTCCGGCGGTGTCGGCCTGGGCGGTGTGCTGGAGCCGCTGCAGGCGAATCCCACCATCATTGAAGACAACTGCTTCATAGGCGCCCGCTCCGAAGTGGTCGAGGGCGTGATTGTGGAGGAAAACTCGGTCATCTCCATGGGTGTCTACATCGGCCAGAGCACGCCGATTTACGACCGCGAAGCGGACACCGTGACTTATGGCCGCGTACCGGCGGGTTCTGTGGTGGTCTCGGGCAACCTGCCCAAGGCCGGCGGCAAATACTCCCTGTATTGCGCGGTCATCGTCAAGAAAGTGGACGCCAAAACTCGTGCCACGACCAGCCTGAACGACTTGCTGCGCGATTGATCCGCGATGGCTGAAGCACTTACCCCGGCAGCGAAAGGCGCAAGCATGAGCACAATGGAGAGAATTCTTCGGTTGATGGCCGAGAAAAAGGCTTCCGACGTTTACTTGTCGGCCAACTCACCGGCGCTGATCAAGATCAACGGCGAAGCCGTTCCGATCAACAACCAGGTTTTGCCCGCGGACGCGCCGCGCAACCTGCTGGCCGAGGTGCTTCCGCCAGCGCGCATCGAGGAGCTGGAAGAACTCGGTGAGCTCAACATGGCTTTTCCGGTGGCTGGGGTTGGCAACTTCCGCATCAGCGCTTTCAGGCAGCGCAGTACCTATGCGGCTGTGATCCGCTTTGTACCCACGGACATCCCGCCGCTGGAAAGCCTGAAGGTACCGCCCATACTGGCCAGCCTGATCATGGAAAAACGCGGCCTGCTGCTGATGGTGGGCGCCACCGGCGCCGGCAAAAGCACCACCCTGGCAGCCATGATGGACCACCGCAACGCCACTGCACCCGGCCATATTTTGACGATTGAAGACCCGGTGGAGTTTTTGTTCACCAACAAGCGCTCGGTGGTGAACCAGCGCGAGGTCGGCAGCGACACCCAGTCGCTGCAGGTGGCGCTGAAAAACGCGCTGCGCCAGGCGCCCGATGTGATTTTGATCGGCGAAATTCGCGACCGCGAAACCATGTCTGCGGCGATTGCCTATGCGCAATCCGGCCACCTGTGCCTGGCCACCATGCACGCCAACAACAGTTACCAGGCGCTGAACCGCATCCTGAGCTTTTACCCGGTCGAGGTGCGCAACACCCTGCTGGGCGACCTGGGCGCTGCCATGAAAGCCATCGTCTCGCAGCGCCTGCTGCGCACCCAGGCCGGCGGCCGGGCGCCGGCGGTCGAGGTCATGCTCAACACCAAGCTGATTTCTGAATTGATTGAAAAAGGCGACTTTTCCGGCGTCAAGGAAGCCATGGAAAAATCCATGGCCGAGGGCTCACAAACCTTTGAACAGGACATTGCCCGATTGATTGTGGACGGCTCCGTGACGCGCAAGGAAGGCCTGCTGTATTCCGACTCGCCAACCAACCTGATGTGGCGCCTGGAGAACGACTTCGCCAACGCGGCCAAGGTGGTGGAGCCGGAAGACGACCCGGATGACGAGCCCTCGTTCACCGAAATCACACTGGACGTCAAGCACTAGACATGTCGAGAACGCTGCACCTCGCCGAGCAACTGATTTCCTGCGCTTCCGTCACCCCCGACGACGCGGGCTGCCAGTCCATACTCGCGGCCCGGCTGCTGGCCCTGGGTTTTGACTGCGAAACCATCATCAGCGGGCCCGACCACTTTCGCGTCACCAACCTGTGGGCAAAATTTAAGGGTTTTAGCCCTGTAGCCCATACGGGACGTGCCCAAGCAGCTCCTGATTTAATAGCGCCCCGGACCCTCGTCTTCGCCGGCCACACCGATGTGGTGCCGACCGGCCCGCTGGAGCAGTGGACCAGCCCGCCCTTCTCGCCCACCCATCGCGCTGGTGTGTTGTATGGGCGCGGCGCCGCCGACATGAAAACCTCAATTGCCGCCATGGTGGTCGCTGTCGAGGAGTTTCTGGCCACCCACCCGCAGCCCAACTTGTCCATCGCCTTCCTGATCACCAGCGACGAGGAAGGCCCGTCGGTGGACGGCACAGCCGTCATCGTGCAGCAGTTGAAGGCGCGCGGTGAGGTGCTGGACTACTGCATCGTCGGCGAGCCGACCTCGGTGGACCAGCTCGGCGACATGATCAAAAATGGCCGGCGCGGTACCCTGAGCGGCAAACTGACCGTCAAGGGTTTGCAGGGCCACATTGCCTACCCGCATCTGGCTAAAAACCCGATTCATGACTTGGCGCCGGCCCTGGCCGAGCTGGTCGCCACCGAATGGGACAAAGGCAACAAATTTTTCCCGGCCACCAGCTGGCAGGTCTCGAATGTGCACGGTGGCACTGGCGCGTCCAACATCATCCCGGGCGAGCTGGTGCTGGATTTCAACTTCCGCTTTTCGACCGAATCAACCGCTGACAGCCTGAAAGCGCGGCTGGAAGCGGTGTTGCAGAAACACAAGCTGGACTACGCCCTGAAATGGACACTGGGCGGCCAGCCCTTTCTGACCACACCCGGCGAACTGGTCCAGGCCATCACCGAGTCGATCAAGGCCGAAACGGGCGTGTTGACTGAACTGTCCACCACAGGCGGCACCAGCGACGGACGTTTTATCGCCAGCATTTGTCCGCAATTGATCGAGTTTGGCCCGATCAATGCGTCTATCCACAAGATTGATGAACATGTACTGGTCAGCTCGCTGGACCCGCTCAAAAACATCTACAAAGGCGTGCTGGCGCGCCTGGCGGCGCTGTGAGCCATGCGGCGCCCGTGACGGTTCTGGGCCTGGTCGAACACTGGGCTGACCGCATGGAAGTCGCCGGACTCAGCCAGGCCGACGGCTTCGGCCAAGGCACCCTCACCGCCTTTGACGAAGCCGCCTGGCTGGTGCTGTGGCGCCTGGGTCTGCCGCTGGACGAGCTTGACGAAGTGGAAAATCAGCCTGTAGCCCCCGCCGATGTTGCACAGGTAGCTACACTTCTGGAAGCACGCATCAGCACACGCCGGCCTGCCGCCTACCTGACCCGCGAGGCCTGGTTACAGGGCGTGCCTTTTTATGTTGATGAACGCGTGATCATTCCGCGCTCGCTGATTGCCGAGCTGCTGGTCGATGAAAGCATAGACCCCTGGCTCAGCGAAGCCACCCACCGCGTACTGGACTTGTGCACCGGAAATGGCAGCCTGGCCATTCTGGCCGCCATGGCCTGGCCTGAGGTGGCGGTGGATGCCGCCGACATCAGCAGCGACGCGCTGGCCGTTGCGCGCATCAATATCGACGTCCATGCGTTGCAATCGCGCATCACCCTGATCGCCTCTGACGGCCTGGCCGCTTGCCCCGGTCCGTATGATCTGATTCTGTGCAATCCGCCCTATGTCAATGCAGCCACCATGGCCGCGCTGCCAGCCGAATTCAGGGCTGAACCGGCCCTTGCACTGGCCGGCGGTGAGGACGGCATGGACTTCATCAGAAGCCTTTTTCTAAACGCCGCCGCCCATATGAGCGAAAATGCGGTATTGGTGCTGGAAATCGGCAACGAGCGCGGGAATTTTGAACGCGCCTTTCCCGAGCTTGAACCCCTGTGGTTTGAGACCAGCGCAGGCCCTGACCAGGTCTTGCTTCTCACGCGCCAGCAACTGGCCTGAAACCTGCGTCCTGGCTTTCACGGCTGTGAATGCCGAACAATTTGTCTGTTTTAAATGATTACCCTTAAAAACGTGGTGCTGCGTCGCGGCGCCAAAGTGATTCTCGACAGCGCGTCTGTCAGCATGAACCCCGGTGAAAAAATCGGCCTGGTGGGGCGCAACGGCGCGGGCAAGTCTTCGCTGTTTGCCATGCTCAACGGCACCCTGCACGAGGACGGCGGCGAGTTTTACATCCCGGCCCAGTGGCGCATGGCGCAGGTCGCCCAGGACATGCCCGAGACCGAACAAAGCGCCACCAGCTACGTCGTCGAGGGCGATGTGGTGCTGCTGGCCGCACAGGCCGAGGTGGATGCGTCCGAGGCCAGCGGCGATGGCGACCGCATGGCGCATGCCTATATGGACCTCTACGACTCGGGCGCGCACGACGCGCAGGCACGCGCCCAGGCCCTGATCCTCGGCCTGGGTTTCAAGGTCAGCGAGCTCGAGAATCCGGTCAACAGCTTTTCCGGTGGCTGGCGCATGCGGCTGCAGCTGGCGCGCGCGCTGATGTGCCCGTCCGACCTGCTGCTGCTGGACGAGCCGACCAATCACCTGGATCTGGACGCGCTGGTCTGGCTGGAAGCCTGGCTGCAGCGTTACCAGGGCACCATGCTGGTCATCAGCCATGACCGCGAGTTCCTCGACGCCGTGACCGATGTCACCGTGCACATCGAACGCGCCAAACTCACGCGTTACGGCGGCAACTACAGCAAGTTTGAGGACCTGCGGGCCGAGCAGATGGCGTTGCAGCAAGGCGCGTACTCCAAGCAGCAGGACAAGATCGCCCACCTGCAGAAATTCATTGCACGTTTCAAGGCCAAGGCCAGCAAGGCCAAACAGGCGCAAAGCCGGGTCAAGGCGCTGGACCGCATGGAAAAAATCGCGCCGTTGCTGGCCGAAGCCGACTTCACCTTCGAGTTCAAGGAACCCGCGAACCTGCCCAACCCGATGTTGTCGATGCAGAACGCCTTCTTCGGCTACCCGGCGCCGGAGGACGCGCCTGAAGGCACGCCACCCACCACCATCGTGCAAAACGTCAGCAAGTCGGTGCTGGCCGGCCAGCGCATCGGCATTCTGGGCGCCAACGGCCAGGGCAAATCGACCCTGGTCAAAACCATTGCGCGAGCCTTGACCCCCATCAGTGGTGAGATGACCGAAGGCAAAGGCCTGAACATCGGTTACTTCGCCCAGCAGGAGCTCGACGTGTTACGCCCGGCCGACAACCCGCTGGAGCACATGATCCGGCTGGTCAAGGAAGTCACCGCCGCCGGCAAGATGGGCAATCAGCCGACGCGCGAGCAGGACCTGCGCAGCTTCCTGGGCAATTTCAACTTCAGTGGCGACATGGTCAAGCAATCGGTCGGCAGCATGAGCGGTGGCGAAAAAGCCCGGCTGGTGCTGTGCATGATCGTCTGGCAGCGCCCCAACCTGCTGCTGCTCGATGAGCCGACCAACCACCTGGACCTGGCCACACGCGAGGCGCTGTCGATGGCGCTCAACGAGTTTGAAGGCACGGTCATGCTGGTCAGCCACGACCGGGCGCTGCTGCGTGCGGTGTGCGACGAATTCTGGATGGTGTCGCAAGGCGGTGTGGCACCGTTTGACGGTGACCTGGACGATTACCAGAAGTACCTGCTGGACTACGCCAAGCGCCAGCGCGAGGAAGCCAAGAAGGCCGGCAACACCCCCGCTGCAGCGGCAGACGCTGGCACATCAGTCGCTGCCAGCGCACAACCGACGGGGGCTTCAGCCACTTTGGACGCGAAGAAACCAGCTGACAAAAAAGGTGATGCCCAGCGCCGCCAGCAACAATCGGACAGCACCAAGCCGCTGCGCAAGGAGCTGGAAAAGATTGACCAGCAGATGCAAACCCTCACCATCGAGCGCGACAAGCTGCAGGCCGGACTGGCTGGCACGACCGCCGCCCTTGAGCTGGCGCAGACCGGCAAGCGCCTCAAAGCAATTGACAGCGAGCTGGACACACTCGAAGAACGCTGGCTGGAACTGACCGATCAGATAGAAACCGCCACGGCCTGAGGGCGCGCGGTTTGCGCCGCCCACCTACATCGCTGTGCGGAATTTCGGGCTAAAGTGGCGCCATGCCCACCGCACTTCAAATGGCCTCTGACGACGCAGCCCTGCTGGCCGCCGTCGCCCGCAGCCGCAAACTCCTGAACAAACGCGCCATGGTGGCCGCCGCCGCCAGCGCCGTCCCGGTCCCGGGGCTTGATTGGGCGGTGGATGCCGCCATGCTCTCCCGCCTGATCCCCGAGATCAACAAGGAGTTTGGCCTGACCCCACAGCAACTCGACAGGCTGGAGCCGAAAAAGCGCGACCAGGTGCAGAAGGCCGTCACCATGGTCGGATCGGTCCTGATAGGCAAACTCATCAGCCGCGACCTCGTCATCAAGGCCGCCACCAAAATCGGCATGCGCCTGACCACCAAACAGCTCGCCAAATACGTGCCCTTTGCCGGCCAGATTGTTTCGGCTGCTGTCGGTTATGCGGCGATTCGTTACCTCGGCGAGGAGCACATGAAGGACTGCATCCGCGTCGCGCGGGAGGCACACCTGGAAGTGCCGTTGCTGGGGTATACGGGCTGAAGTTTTTTGATATTTCGACTTGACCACTCAAGCGCAATAAGATATCTTAAAGATATCTATTAACCAAAGCCCCCCCCCATGACTGCACGCACGCCATCTGACCAGATCGCCTTCCGCTACCGCACGATCGATAGTGCTACCGGAATTACTCGCGACACCGCCAAACGCCTCGCCGAGCAGCTGGGCGTGGACGAAACGCAGGCTATTCACCGGGCTCTGCACGAACTCGCAGTAAGAATGCTGCCTCAGTACGAAGCCGATGATGGTTCGTTAACAGCCGCTCAGGTACGGCAAATCAAAAAGCGCATCCCGCAAGGCGGCAAGCGCTCGGTGCGATCAAGTCTGTTCGACACAGAACCCGCATGACCCCTCTATGGTGGGCAGAACCCACCGCTGGCGATATCGTTTGGTGTCACTTTCCGGACGATGTCAATCCACACCCCAAACCGCGACCCGCGTTGATTCTGATTGTTTTTGATGATGATGCACCCCATTTTTACGTTCGAGTAGCCTATGGCACCAGTCAGAAAACCACAAGCTTGCACCGAGGCGAGTTTGCTGTACTTCGCGAACGCAATCCAGCCGCCTTTGAGGCAGCGGGGCTGAGTTACGACACCAAATTTGACCTGAGGCAAGCCATAGACCTGCCTTACACCACCGAGTGGTTCTCCGTGCCGCCTGCTACGCCTCACGGTCAAACACCCAAGCTCGGCACGCTTCACGCATCGCTGGTGCTGGCGGTGCAGGCAGCGTTTCGCGCGTTGGCTGAGTGAGTCATCGAATTGAAATCTATTTTCAGTTTGAAAAATATTTACACTATGACAGCCTCCAAATTCACACTTCCCGACGAAGACTGGTATTCAAGTCAGAGTACAAAACGAGGAGTCTCGAATCACTGCTCGATAGCGGCAAATGACAAATGCCCTCGATACTTCGTTAGTCAAACCAATGCTGCATTGCTTGGTGCCGCATCGCAAGAATTATCCCCCGAAGTCGCGTTAAGGTTAAACACCCAATGGGAAACCTCTGATGTATTTTCTTCGATGGATTTAACAGTAGGCACCTGGGTCACAAAAAAAAGTGGATCGCTGCGCGGTGTTTCCAATTTTTGTCCTGAAGTTACAGCTCGTATTTTTGGTTTGTTTTGTTCAGATTTAAGAAGTTATCCAGATGACGACGCACGCATTGAAGCGCATCAAATACTAGAGAAAGAGAACGTAGCAAAAGACGATCATCGCTGGACTTGGATGGTCATTGAGCCAAAACATTTTTGCGAATGCCATGAATTTGCAGTTTATGGTTGGCCGATCAACCGGAACTCCAAACAAACGAAAACAAAGCTCCGAATTGGCTCATTGGGGCCAAAACTGCGCTTCAAGGTTTTTAGCAATGATAATTTTCGCTGTGTGTACTGCGGCGTAACTGCCCGTGATTCGGAGCTTGAAGTCGATCACAAACTGCCAGTAGCGGCGGGGGGTACCGATGACATATCGAATCTCGTTACCGCCTGCGCCAAATGCAATTCAGGCAAGGGCGCTCGGCCTTTATCTGATGCGTAGTGAGTAGGTCGGAGTAATTCCATTTCTACTTCATAAATGAAGTAATCAAGGAGCTCACAATCCAATCCCAA
>NZ_JAUYEY010000073.1 GCF_030689685.1 Polaromonas sp.
TGACCAGGCGCACCGCCTCCAGTTTGAATTCCAGGGTGTATTTGCCCCGGGCTTGTCCGTCTTTTCTCTTGCTCATTTCGTAATCTCCAATGTCTGAATTTGACCATCAGCTATGGAGTACGTTTTTCGGGGGCAAGATCATCGTTTAGTTCGATATCCGGTACTCTCATGATGAGGCCTAAAAGCTTGAGTTAAGCCGACGCGCAACGTGCCAGTCGGTGAGTGGTTGAAATGGAGCAACAATGCATTTGAACGAAGCGACGAAGCGACGAAGCGACGAAGCGTTAGGCGTTACTCTTGCCAAATCTCTGAGCGGTTTTTTTGCACCGTTCTGCCTGAGGAATGCATCAAGGTAGACCTTGGTACGGAATGCAAATTTGTGGGCTGTCAGGTGCAGCGACAAGTACTCAATTGCGTACTCACGCTTTGTGAATGAGTCGAAGAGGCTCTTGAACCAACCAAACTTTGGTGGAGCAGAGTCATCTCGGACCTTGCAGGGCGAGCAATAGGGTACTTGCCAACAAGCCTGCGCCGCGTTGCGTGAAGTGACCTTGCGCGTCGTGATGGTCACCGAAGTGTCGGGTACTCCCATGCACGAGGCGCAATGGGGTGGCCACATGAGCTTATTTGCAGAAATGACTACAAGATATCGCATTTGCCGGTAGTGACGCCAAACGATGTAGATCGACGGATATTCTTGCAGCCAAGGATATTTGACAGGATATCCTCGAATCTCACCTCTGCACTCGGACAGTTCATCAGACGGCGAAGCGCGCGCAGGCTCGCGTTGCCGTCAATTTGTAAGAAATTTGAAGTCATTGTCGTTGCCCTAAACCTTGTCACCTATCCTGCCCAAATGGGGTGGCGTCGAGTTTGCTTTCCCGGCATCTCGTCTGATTGTCACTCTGTCCACCAGACGTTGGTGGCTGAATGACCGTTTCGACTACTTGGGAACGTAGTCGGAGGTGGACAAGGTACGCATTCCCGGAGACAAATTTTTTGTTTGCGTTTCCCGGCGGATTCACCAAGTGGGAAAAGCACGGCGCGATACCAGAGCGGTGAGGATGACTGAGCAAGCTGAGATTTGATCTGCCACCGACTTCACGCTGCCACAGAATGCGCCTGAAGGCTTACTTGTAGCTTCTCGCGCACTGCCCGAAAAATTGCCGCCAAATTGTCCATGCTGGGGTTGCCGTTGGGCGACAACATCCGATGCAAGCTTTTGCTCGGCTTGGCGGTCAACGTGGCGAGTTGCTCAAAGCCGATGGTGGCATTGACCAGGTCGCGCAGAATCAGCCGGGCTGTCTCGGGCTCGCCGTTGAGAAACAAGGTGGCAGCCTCGTCCAGCAGCGCCTGCGCAAATGACGAGTCACTCTGCACCCGCTGGATGACAGTTGCTTTGAAATTCCTGGTCAGTGCCATTGGTTTTACCCCTTGTGCTTGGTCGTTGCTTTGGTCGCCATTGCCTTTTTGCGTGCCTTGTATTCGGCCAGCAGTTCTTTGGCTTTGTCGATGTCACGTTGCTGGCCCCGCTTGGTGCCGCCTCCAAAAAGAATGATCAACGTGTGACCCTCTTTGGCAAGGTAGATCCGGTAGCCTGGCCCCCAGTCGATGACGTACTCTCCCATTCCATCGAACCACTTGATGCTTGATGTATTGCCAAGTTCCATGCGGAGCTTGGCAACAGTCACCTTCGCAGCGGCGAGCGACGGCAAACTGTCAAACCACTTTTTGTACGGGTTGGAGTCATCCTCGCGCAGGTACTCTTCAACTTTGATCGCCATATTGAATGGTAACATATTAGTTACTTTTAATGCGAGCTATTTTGGTGCTGGTGGCCGTCGGGGCGTTTTGCAAGCGTTGAAATCAGATTGCTCTATATCGTCGATGCTCATCAACCGGTGGGGCGGCGATAGCTCACTATCAGGTGGCACCTATTCCTCAAATCGCTAATGGATCCACATCAATTGCCCAGCGGATCAGGCTCTTGAAGTCGCCCTCTTGCCGGGTCTGGTGCAGCAGCGGCTGCCAGGCGGCCAGGAAGCGCTGCAAGGCGGCGCGTGACGGGCTTTCGACCAGCATCTGGGCGCGTTCGATGTTGGCCACGCGCTGGATGGTCATGGGCACGGCCGGATAGGGTGTGACGGCTTCTGCGCCAGGCAGTTGCTGCGCCTGCGCTGCGGCGGCGGCGGCATTCAAAAAGCCCTGCGCCACCGACTGCTCCCGCGCCTCAGCGCGCACCAAAGCGGAAAAGCCAAAGGGCGACATGCCTGCGGCTTCGCGTTCTTTCAGCTCCTGGGCTGCAAAGGCCGGGTAGTCGTGTTTTTTCAAAGCGCCAAACAAGGGGTGCTGCGGGTGAAAAGTCTGCACCCACATCTCGCTGCTGCCGCTGCGCTCGGCATCGCGCCCGGCCCGGCCTGCGGCCTGCATCAACAGGCCAAACAGGCGCTCGGGTGCGCGGAAGTCGCTGGAAAAAAGCGCGCTGTCGGGGTTGATCGCGGCCACCAGGGTGATGTGGCGGAAATCGTGGCCCTTGGCAATCATCTGGGTGCCAACCAGCACATCGACCTCGCCCGCATGTACGCTGGCCAGTTGCGCTTCAAGTGCACCCTTGAGCCGTGTGGTGTCGGCGTCAATGCGGGCGATGCGCAGGGGCTCGCCGCCCGGCCTGCGCACACCGGCCAGCAGCTCGGTGATGTGTTCCTCCAGCCGTTCCGTGCCTTTGCCGACAGGCGCGATATCGATGTTGCCGCAGCTTGGGCAGGCACGCGGCACACGTTCGGTAAAACCGCAGTGGTGGCAGCGCAGCGTGCGGTCGATTTTGTGGAAGACGCGGTAGGCGCTGCAATGCGGGCACTCGCTTTTCCAGCCGCAGTCGTGGCAGGCCAGCACCGGGGCGTAGCCGCGCCGGTTCAAAAAAATCAGCGACTGCTCACCGCGTGCGATACGCTGGCTGATGGCGTCCAGCAGCGGCGGCGCTATCGTGGCGTGTTTGGGTTGGTGGTTCATGTCCACCAGCCGCACGGCCGGCAACTGGCCAGCCGTTTGCGGGGAGCCCTCACCCCCACCCTCTCCCAGGGGGAGAGGGGGTAAATAAGACGCAGCGCCTATACGTTTGTCCATTCTCAGGCGCTGGTACTTGCCGTTGATGGTGGCCTGCCAGCTTTCCAGCGAAGGGGTGGCAGAGCCCAGCATGACTCGACAGGCCCCCACGCTTGTCGCTTCGGGTACTGCACTGCCCCCCGAGGGGGCGTTGCGCCTGCGGCCCGGCAAAGCCGTCTCCGCGGCCCCTGCTGATGAAGAGGGCGCAGTGATGCCGCCGCTGTTGTCGACCGAGCTTTCCAGCATCGCGCGGTACACCGCCAGATCACGCGCCGAATAACGCGCACCTTCCTGCTGCTTGTAGCTCGGGTCGTGTTCTTCATCAACGACGATCAGGCGCAGATTCGGCAAGGACGCAAAAATTGCCATGCGGGTGCCCAGCACCAGCCGGGCTTGACCCGCATGTGCCGCCAGCCAGCTTTTGAGGCGCTGCGCCGGGCTCAAGCCGCTGTGCATGGCCACCACCTGGGCCTTGCCCAGGTGCGCAAAACGCGCCTCGAAACGTGCCTGCAACTGTGGCGTGAGGTTGATCTCGGGCACCATCACCAGCACCTGGGCGCTGGCGTCCTGCGCCAGCACGCGGGCGGCGGCGCGCAGGTAGACCTCGGTTTTTCCGCTGCCGGTCGCGCCGAACAGCAGCGCCGGCCGGGAATCGGCATCAAATTCGGCGATGGCCCTTTCCTGTTCTGTGCTCAGTGCTATCAAATCAGTAGTATCCGGGGCATCGGGTACGGCCGCCACAGGTCGTTTGAGCCGGCGCGCGAGTTGCACCGTGCTTAGCGCGCGCAGTTGCGGCGGCAGCGCGGCCAGCGCCACCTCGCCAATCGAGCGCTGGTAATAACTGGCGGTAAAAGCCACCAGCCGGCGCCAGGTCGCGGGCAGCGGCGCAAGCCCGTCCAGCGCACCCAGCACGCCGCGGGCTTGGGCCGGCGGCAGATCACCGCTGTCTGGCAGCACCTCCCAGACCACGCCCAGCACCTCGCGTTTACCCAGAGGCACACGCACCAGCGTGCCGGGAGCCAGCGGCCACGCGCTGAGATAGGTCAGCGCTCCGGCCACACTGCTGTGGGCCGGCGTTGCAACCACAATGCTGAGCCAATTGGTCATGGACGCTGAAGCTTATAAGGACGTAAAAAAGTCGTAAGTGCTGAGATACATTTTCGAAAAACGCCGTAAGTGCTTGATTTAGAACTACTTTGAAGGTAACCCAGAGTTTCTGTGGATAACTTTGTTGATAGATTGCCTTGGGCCCTGCCCAGCCCTTGTAAATCAAGGCTTTTCTTGAATTGCCCGTAAAAAAAGCAATTTAAAGAAGCTATACAAATCAACCACTTAGCGCCGCTATGGGTTTGATAGCGCAACTAGCCCGACAAACCGTTTCATGCGGCACCGCAGCACGAATTTTGTGAATAAGTCCTGCCTCCGACGCCTGATTTTGTGTTATCGACGATGCAAAACCCCGCCTAATGCGGGGTGCCGGTGCGCATCCTGCGGGAGTGCGCGTGTACTGCGCGCACCAGCACTTCGACGCTTTCTGGCGGGGTGTGCTGGCTGATGCCGTGGCCGAGGTTGAAGATATGTGTGGGCCCGCTGCTGTACAGGTCCGCATGCGGCTGGCCGAAACTGTCCAGCACGGCTGCCACTTCTTTCTCGATCTGCGCCGGCGGGGCAAACAGCACGTTCGGGTCCAGGTTGCCCTGCAACGCCATGCGATGGCCCACTCGCGCGCGCGCCTGACCGAGGTTGACGGTCCAGTCCAGGCCCAGCACCTCGCAGTCGAGTCCGGCCATCTGCTCCAGCCACAGGCCACCGCCCTTGGTGAAGACCAGGCGCGGGATCGTGACGCCGTCGTGTGTGCGTTTGAGCTGGCTGAGCACGCGCTGTGTATAGGCTAGGCTGAAAGTCTGGAAGGCTGCGTCGGCCAGCACACCGCCCCAGCTGTCGAAAATCATCACCGCCTGGGCGCCAGCCTCGATCTGGGCGTTCAGGTAGGCGGCGACGGCATCGGCATTGATCGCCAGCATTTTGTGCATCAGGTCGGGGCGCTGGTACAGCATGGTCTTGACCAGGCGGTAGTCGTCGGAGCCAGCGCCCTCGACCATGTAACAGGCCAGGGTCCAGGGGCTGCCGGAAAAGCCGATCAACGGCACCCGTCCGTTCAGCGCCTTGCGGATGGAGGTGACGGCGTCAAACACATAACGCAGTTTGTCCATGTCCGGCACTTCGAGCTTGGCCACAGCCGCTTCGTCACGCACCGGTGTCGCAAAACGCGGGCCCTCACCGAGCGCAAACGACAGGCCCAGCCCCATGGCGTCGGGCACGGTCAGGATGTCGGAAAACAGGATGGCGGCGTCCAGCGGGTAACGCTCAAGCGGTTGCAGCGTGACTTCGGTGGCGTAGTCTGGTGAGGTCGCCAGGCCCATGAAACTGCCGGCTTTGGCGCGGCTGGCGCGGTACTCGGGCAAATAGCGCCCGGCCTGGCGCATCAGCCAGACGGGGGTGTAGTCGGTGGCCTGGCGCAGGCAGGCGCGCAGGAAATTGTCGTTTTGGAGGGGAGCAAACATCTTTCCATTGTCTCAGAGCCGCGAATCTTTCTACTGCGCGGGCCGATCTGGCGCCTGCGGTGCTCACCGTACCCATGTACGGCTCCGCTCCTCGGCGCCACCTCGGCCCGCTCGCTACGAAATCTTCACGACTCTGGGCGGGCAGTGAACACCTGAAGTGGGGAGCGTAGGGGCTCTATCGGACGGGTAAAAACTGCAAAAATGAGGCACCAGCCAGGTTCTGCACATAGGTGATCACGGCGCGCCGATACTTTTCGGTCAACACCCCGGACAGCAAATCCAGCCGGCCGACGATCTTGCCGAACTCGCGCTCAAAACTGAGGTTGCGCTCGCGCTCTGACATCTCGTCGGCCATCAGCAGCGGCTGGCCGGCCGCATTGCGCCGTGTGGCCAGCAACCAGACCGCCGACTCGACATTGCGGGCGGCGTTGTAGACGTATTGCGCGTCCAGGCCATCGACCAGGTAGAAGGTGGTTTTGCCGCCGTGCGCCACGATTAGCATGTCGGCACTCGCGTAGATGAAGGCGGCCACGCGGTCGCCCTTGAAATCAGCGCTCAGCGCCAGCGACAGCGCGGCAATGTCGCGTTTGCCCTGCAGCTCGGGCCAGGGGGTGCGGCTGTCAATCGCACTGCGCACCCGCTCGATGGCCGCCTCGCGGCTCACGCCGCTGGTCTTGCGCCATTCGGCCGGGTTGCGCCGGTACAACTTGTCCAGCAGCCGGTACAGGCTGTCGAGGTTGTCACGCATGCCCAGTGTGGCCATGCGGTTGACGTCGGACTGTGCGAGCTCGCTGCCGGTCAGCGGCGCAACCTGGGTTTCGCCCCGATGCACGGGCGCCGGCCCCATGGCCGAACAGCCGCCAAGCAGCAGGGCCGCCAGACCAGGCAGGAGAGCAGGCGGGAGGCGGCGCGGGAAGGGCATGCGCCGATTATCCCGGAGCGCCCGGGGCACGCAAGCGCCTGCGTGTGGGGTTCAGGCCGCGTCAGCCGGCAATAGGCCACGCGATTGCAACACGCGGTGGTCAATCTTCAGGCAGTGGTCCTGCACCACCAGCAGTCCGGCGGCTTCGGCTTTGGCTGCGGCTGCTGCGTGGGTGATGCCCAGTTGCATCCAGGCTGCCTTGGCGCCGATTGCAATCGCGTCATCAACAATGGGCGGGATGTCCTCGCTGTTGCGAAAACAGTTCACCAGGTCAATGCTTTCGTGCTGCGCTGCCTCACGCAAACTGGCATAGGCTTTCTCGCCCAGCACCTCGCTGACGTTTGGATTCACCGGAATGATGCGGTAGCCACTGGCCTGCATGTAACGCGCCACATCAAAACTGGCACGGTGCGGTTTGGGCGACAGGCCGACCACTGCAATCGTGCGGCAGTGGGTCAATATGTAGGGCATGCGTTCGGCTGGCGCGATGGCGGTCATGGCTTGCCTCAGGCTTTGTATTTGATGGAGCAGCCATAAGCGCGGCTGGACGCCACGCTCAGCGGTTTGCCCGCCAGCGCTTCGTTCAGGCCCTGACGCACGTAGTTGGTGGCGGTTTTGATGTCGTCCACCTGCGCCGAAGCAATACTGTCAATCGCTCCGGCATAAACCAGACGACCCTGTGGGCTGACGATGTACATGTGCGGGGTGGTTCTGGCGCCGTAGAGCTGGCCGATTTTTCCCGACTCGTCCATCAGGGTGGCTGAAGGCAGCGCCTGCTTTTCCGTCATCCAGCTGGCGAGTTTGAGCGGGACCAGGTAGTCGCCGCTGCCGGTTTCGGTCGAATTGACGGCGAGCCAGACCACGCCTTTGCCGGTGAATTCTTTTTGCAGGCTTTGCATGTTGCCGCGGTAATGTTTTTGCACGAACGGACAGCCGGGATTGGTCCATTCCAGCACCACCAGCTTGCCCTTGAAGTCGCTGAGCTTGCGGGTTTTGCCGCTGGTGTCGGTGGTAGAAAAATCCGGCGCGGCCTGGCCAACGGTGGCAGCGGCAAAAGCCGGACTGGTTAGTGACAGCGCCAACGGCGCCAGCACCAGGGACCCGGAAAAAACACGGCGATTGATGAAACGGTTCTGCATGGCATCCACTTCTTGAAAGTGTACTTACAGCTTGGCCAGCTCGGCCCGGACATCATCAACAGACAAAATTTCCGACAGCACCACGGGCGCCCGGCCGGGCTTGTAAATCACATACAGCGGCACGCCGCTGCGCCCCAGCTGCGCCAGTGCTGCGGTGATGGCCGGGTCGCGCCGGGTCCAGTCGGCGCGCAGCAGCACCACCTTCTTCGCATCGATATCGGCCAGCACCGCAGGGTCGGCCAGCGTGGTTATTTTGTTGTACTGGCAGGTCACGCACCAGGCGGCGGTGAAATCGACAAACACGCTTTGCCCCTGCGCTGTGAGTTGCTCGACCCGGCCCGGCTCCCAGGCTTGCCAGCGGCTGGACGGGGCCGTGGCTGCGACGCCGGCGGCTTCCAGGGGTTTGATAACATTTTGGCCGATAGCCCATATACCGACTGCGCCAAGCGCTATTGAAAACGTAGCAGCCAGCGTCCGGGTGCGGCCCTTGAGGGTCAGCGACCAGAGCACCAGCGCCATCAACACCAGCAAGCCCAGCAGCGCACCCGCGCCGTCGATGCCGCTTTGCTGGCCCAGCACCCAGACCAGCCAGGCGACGGTGCCAAACATCGGGAAAGCCATCAGCCGCCGGAAGGTCAGCATCCACGCGCCGGGGCGCGGCAGCGCGCGTGCCACGGCGGGCACCGCGCTGGCGACGAGGTAAGGCAAGGCCATGCCAATGCCGATCGCACCGAACACTGCCAGCGCCTGTATTGCCGGCAGGCCGAGGGCATAACCGAGCGCCGCACCCATGAAAGGCGCGGTGCAGGGCGAGGCAATCGCGGTGGCCAGCACCCCTGTCAGAAAGGAATTGAGCGTCGGGTTCTTGGTCTGCAGGCTGGCCACGCGGCTGGGCAGGAAGCTGCCAAATTCAAACAGACCCGCCAGATTCAGGCCGATCAGCGTGAACAGCACCGCCAGCGCCGCCACCACCGCCGGGCTTTGCAATTGAAAGCCCCAGCCCAATTGTTCGCCGGCCGAGCGCAAGCCCAGCAGCAGCGCGCCCAGCGCCAGGAAGGACAGCACCACCCCGGCGCTGTAAGCCAGCCCGCCGCTCAGGCGGGCGGCTTGACTTTTTTGCTGCGCAAAACTCATCACCTTGATGGCCAGCACGGGAAATACGCAGGGCATCAGGTTCAGGATCATCCCGCCCAGCAGCGCACCCAGCAGGGCGGCAAACAGGCCCAGCGGCGCTGTGCTGCTGCCCGTGGGCGCAGCGCCCAGGGCCGCATTGGCCTTGAGGGCGGCCTCCAGTGCGGGCGACACGGTAGCGGCTGCGGCGACAGCGGGCCAGTCGCCCTTGACCGGCGCTTCGATGCGCACGGCCTGCTTCTCATAGGCCAGCACCAGTGGCATCATGCGCGGGCTTTCGCTGCGCTGGCCAGAGAGCGGCACCTGCGCCGTCCAGACCGCGCCTTGCCAGGCCTGCTGCCAAGGCGCAGCGGGCTCAATCACGCTGCCGGTTTCGGGATAAAACTCCAGTGTTTTGCCCTGAAACGCAGCGGGCAAACCGCGCAGCGCGACCTGGATGGACTTCGGTCCGACTTCAATCTGGCTGCCGGTACCGGCCAGCGGCTTCGGGCTGGCGGCAAAAGCCGCCGAAAAAATGCCACTGCTTGAACCGGTGGAACTGCGCACCGGAATCTGCAGCGCAAACTCGCCTTCTTGCGGAATACATTCCTGCTTGCAGATCAGCCAGGCCGCCTTGAGCTTGATGTTCAGTTGTGACGCGCCAAAGGCCGGGGAGACCGTCAGCGGAACCGGCAGCAGCACGGTGTTTTCATAACCGTAGTTGGCCAGTGTGCCTACCGGTATTTTTTTCGGCGTGGGCCAGGCGATGTCACCGGCGCTGATGCCTGCGGGCAGGGTCCATTCCAGCACGGTGGGCAGGCCGGAGTCGCCAGAATTCTTCCAGTAGGTGTGCCACTCGGGCGCATGGGCCAGTTGCAGGCCGACCCAGACCTGCTTGCCGGGCTCAACCCCGTCGGGTGCCCAGGCCAGCAATTCGGCGCGTACCTGGTCGGTGGTCACCACGGCGCTCACCGTGGCCTTGTTTGTGAAGCTGATTTGGCCTGTAGCCCACGTCGGTATTGCGTAGACAGCTATCAAAAACAGAGCAGATAAAAAACGGTGAAGGGGCATGGTCAGGGTGTGAGCGGGGCGGGCGCCTAAAGTTCCTGCGCGGCGTGTGGGTTCAAGGCGCAAAGCCCAGCACCACCCGCCGCGTGGTGGCGCTTTTCTTTTCAATTTTGGTGACAATCACCGCGCCAATTTCAGCCGTGTTGGCCACATGGGTGCCACCGCAGGGCTGCAGGTCAATCATCTGTTCAGTACCTGCACCACCAATACGGATGGTGCGCACGTGGCCGCTGCCGCGCGGCGGCTGCACACTCATGCTTTTGACCAGCGCCGGGTTGGCATCGAGCTCGGCATCGCTGATGCTGCCCACCACCAATGGATGTGCTGCAGCCACCAGCCGCGTAATGCCTGCCGTCAGTTCGTCCTTGTCCAGCGGGTCCGTCATGTTGAAATCCAGCCGCGCGTAGTCGGGCGTGATCGAGCAGCCGTTGACCAGCTGCGGCACCAGATGGCACAGCAAGTGGGTGGTGGTGTGAAAACGCATCAGCCGGTGCCGGCGCGCCCAGTCAATGCGGGCGGTGATACTGTCGCCGACCTGCAGGCCGTGTTGCAGCAGCGGGTCTGGCAGGTGGCAGATGGCCTCGGTGAATTGCCCCTGGTCGTTTTTGCCCTTGCGGGTATCGATGATGCTGATTTCACGTCCATCGGCCAGGATCAGCAGGCCCGCATCCCCCGCCTGGCCGCCGCCCATCGGGTAAAACACCGTGCGGTCCAGCACGATGCCCTGCTCGCTGATGGCGGTGACCGTGGCGCTGCATTCGGTGAGGTAAGCGTCCTTGCGAAACAGGGTTTGTGTCATGGTTGGATGATACGGCGCGCCCCGTGCCACTCCTTTTGCCAAAAAGAAACCCGCAGAAGCGGGTCCCCAAGGTCAACGCCCAAACAGTTCTGAGTGGGTGCCAGCGCGAACAAAAATTACGCTGTCGACCGCAAGCCTGTAAATCAGCAGCAGATCACCTTTTGCATGACATTCCCGGTGATCTGCCCATTCGCCTTCCAGCTCATGATCCAGCCATTCGGCGGGTAGTGGCCCTTCATTGGCGATCACCAGCATCATGGCCTCTTTAAGGCGCTGCATATCCTGCTTGCCCGAGTGAGACAGTTTCTCCCAGTCTTTATCAAACTGTTTTGTGTAATCAGACTTTCTTGGCAGTGGCGCGCGCTTTGCCTTTGCCGGTTTTTTTATCGAGAGCATCAAAAACTTCTTTCGCAGAGCCGTAACGTGCTGCCGCCATTTCACGGGCCTCGGTCATTGCTGCAACGGTTGCTGACGTGGGCTTGCGGACCTCAAAAGGCAAACCGCCAACCTCCACCACTTGTCGCAGAAACAGCCGTATGGCACCGCTCAGGTCAAGACCCAGGTCGGCGAGCACTTCGGTAGATTGTTTCTTCAAGTCAGGCTCAATCCGCGAGCGGATTTCGGCTGACTTTCCATAAGTTGCAGTTTGCATAGTGTTCAGTGTCAGTGTTGTCGTCAGTATCAGTATCAGTGTGTGTATGGCATCTAGTCGATATACGTAGCTGCAATGTAGCCACAAAATGACGCGTTGTCAACCTGCTCAATTGCCCGGCTACGTCAAAGGTCGAGTGTCCTGCCGCTCTTCAAGCTGCACCAGCACGGGGCAACCCACGGCATCCGCCAGCCGCGTCATGGTCTGCACTGACAGGTTGGCGTTGCCCCAAATCAGCCGGGTGATGTAGCTGCGTGTGGTGCCCATAAACAGAAGGAAAAAGCAGGGCTGCGGACATGCTTTGATAATACCGGCATGGTTCCCACTCCAGCCGCCGAGACTGCCGCCATTGTGCTGGCCACGCTCAACGCCAAATACATCCATGCCTCGCTGGGCTTGCGCTGCCTGCTGGCCAACATGGATACCCACGGCGGCGCGGGGTTGCGGGCACAGACACAGCTGCGCGAGTTTGTCATTGGCCAGCCGGCCACACGAATCGTCGAGGAGCTGCTGGCACTGCAACCCCAGGTGATTGGCCTCGGTATTTATATCTGGAACGTGGCGGAGACCACGCAGGTGGTGCGCCTGCTCAAGACCTTGCGGCCCGACATTCGGATCGTGCTTGGCGGCCCGGAAGTCAGCCATGAAACCGAGCAGCAGGAGATATGCCGCCTGGCCGATCATGTGGTGACCGGCTGGGGCGATGTGAGTTTTCCCAAGCTGTGCCGCGCCTTGCTCGATGGCCCCCAGCCGCTGATGAAAGTTTTTGCCGGCGAGCAACCCGCGCTGGATGCGCTGGCTCTGCCTTACAGCGAGTACAGCGACGAAGACCTGGCGCAGCGCCTGCTGTATGTCGAGGCGTCGCGCGGCTGCCCGTTCAAGTGCGAGTTTTGCCTGAGCGCGCTGGATAAAACCGCCTGGGCGTTTGATCTTGACCTGTTCATGGGCCAGATGGAGACCTTGTTCCGCCGTGGTGCGCGCAACTTCAAGTTTGTGGACCGCACCTTTAATCTGAAAATCGACAACTCGGTGCGCATCCTGCAGTTTTTTCTGGACCGCATGATTGCCGCGCCGGACATCTTTGTGCATTTTGAAGTGGTGCCCGACAGCCTGCCGGACCGGCTGAAAGAATTGATTGCGCAGTTTCCGGCGGGCTCGTTGCAGTTTGAAGTCGGCATCCAGAGTTTTAACCCCGAGGTGCAGCAGCGCATCTCGCGCAAACAGGACAATGCCAAGACCGCCGAGAATCTGCGCTGGCTGGTGAGCCAGAGCCAGGCCCATGTGCATGCCGACCTGATCTTTGGCCTGCCCGGCGAAACACTGGAGAGTTTTGCCGATGGCTTTGACCGCCTGTATGCCCTGGGCCCGCATGAGATTCAGTTTGGTGTGCTCAAGCGCCTGCGTGGCACGCCGATCACCCGGCACACCGCCGACTTTGCCATGGTGTATGACCCGCAGACGCCGTACACGATTTTGCAGAACAGCACCGTTGATTTTGCCGCCATGCAGCGTGTCAAACGGTTTGCGCGTTACTGGGAGATGGTGGCCAATTCCGGGCGTTTTTCCCGCAGCCTGGACCTGTTGCTGGCGCTGGGCTCCGCATTTCAAAACTTCCTGGCCTTCAGCGACTGGCTCTGGCAAACCACCGGCAAGACCCATGAGTTCGCATTGGAAAAGCTGGTGGACCTGCTGTTCGCGCACCTGACGCAAGTGCGTGGGTTGGATGCGACCGACGTGGCTGACGCGCTGTTGGCCGACTACCGGGCCAGCGGCGCGCGGGGGCGCCCGCAAAGCCTGGTGGCGTTGCTGGGCCAGCCGCAAAAAGCAGCACTGACCGTGGCTGAGAAACACGGCGCCCAGCGACAAAGCCGCCATTTGGGGCAACAGGCTCTGCGGCTGGAGATTCAGAAGGCTGCCGCTGCCGCTTGAAACATGGCCGGCAGGTGAGCGCACCGAGCCGGCCAGGGTCCAGAAGTGCGGGTCGGCCAGCGGGATGTCCACCGACTGCAGCGACAACGCGTGGCCCAGTTGCCGCCAGTCGGTGGCAACCATGTTGGTGGCCGTCGGCAGGCTGGTGGCGCGGCGGAATTCGGCCATGACTTCGCGGCCCGAAAATCCTTCTTCCGCGCCGCAGGGGTCTTCGGCATAGGCCACCACGCCGCGCATGCCCCGCATCAGGCGGATCGCGTCTTTCAGCAGCCAGCCGCCGTTCGGGTCCAGCGTGACACGCGCTTTCGGAAAACGCTCGTGCAGTGCGCGCATCGCCTCGATTTTTTCCTCGCCGCGCAACACACCGCCCTTGAGCTTGAAGTCGTTGAAGCCGTAACGCGCATGCGCGGCCCCGGCCTGGCGCACGATGGCCTCGGGGCTCAAGGCCTCTTCATGGCGCACGCGCGAAGCGGTAATGGGCGCAACGCCAGCGATGCGCGCCACGTCATGCAGCGTGACGGCGCCGCTGCCGCGTCGGCGGCTGCGGCGTGCGGGAGGGACGGCTTCTTCGCTCATGCTGCGCTCCCGCTTGCCGCACCGCGGAGCGCTATTAATTTAATAGCTGTCTACGCCCGCCCCACATGGGCTAGAGGCCAAAAAGGCTTGAAATCGTGCGCCATCACAACATCGCGTCGCGCAAACGCGCGAACACCTTCCAGAAAGCCGCTTCCTGGGTGGTCGCGAAGTTGATACGCATCAGCGTGGTCGGTGTGCGCACCGCGTGGAACAGCGCGCCGGGGGCGATCAGGTAACCCTCGTCGAGCATGCGCTGGGCCAGCGCGTCGGTGTCCACGCCGGTGTCGACCCAGCCGAACAGCCCCGCCGGTTCGGCCGCGAAGGTGCAGCCGTGCGCCAGCGCCAGCTTGACGCTGCGCGCGCGCGCCGCATCGAGACGGGTGCGTATGCGTTCGGCATGGCGGCGCAACTGGCCCTGGTCGATGCACCAGGCCAGCGCTTTTTCGAGCAGGGCTGGCGTGGTCAGCGTGCCCAGCAGCTTGGTGTCGAGCAGGCGCTGCACCAGATCCGGCGGCGCCGCCATAAAGCCGACGCGCCAGCCCGGCGCCAGGATTTTGGCGAAGCCGCTGACATACATCGTGCGCTGCAGGCCGTCCAGCGCGCACAGGCGCGTCGCGTGTTCGGGCGCCAGGTGGCAGTAGGTGTCGTCCTCGACGATGTGGAAGTTGTGCTGGTTGGCTAGCTGCAGCACGCGGTGCGCGCTGCCGGGGCTCAGGCAGTAACCGGTCGGGTTGTGAAACACGCTGACGCTGACAAACAGCTTGGGCGCATGCGCCTCGCAGTAACGCGCCATCACTTCCAGGTCCGGCCCGTCGGCGCGCCGTGGCACCGGCAAGATGCGCATGCCCAGCGCATCGAGCCGCGCAAACTCGACCGCCCAGCCGGGTTCCTCGACCATCACGCAGTCGCCGGCGCGCAGCAGGGTACGGCTCACGATGTCCAGCGCATGGGTCGCCCCCACGCTGGTGATGATCTGCTCGGGCGCCGCATGCACATTGAGCACGCCGAGTTTTTGCGACAGCGCGCGGCGCAGGCCGCTGTCGCCCATGGGTTCGCCGTAACTGAGCGAAAAATCGCGCAGCGCGCTGCCGCTGGTGACCTTGCGCACGGCCGCCGGCATGAAGCGGGTGTCCAGCCATTCCGGCGGAAACACGCCCATGCCCGGCTGCGGCTTGTTGCTGACCCGATGGAACATGCCACGGATCAGCGCCGAGGCATCAACCGGCGCCTGCCGGGCGGACATCCAGGTGGCGGCGTTCCAGGCGGAGGGCGCGTCCGGGTTCGTTGAATCTGCTATTTTTTTAATAGCTGACGGCGCTTGTTGCGCCTGGGCCAACGCCGCATTGAATGATGCATCGCGGACGAAGAAGCCCCGGTTCTTGTGCGCCACCACCAGCCCCTGGGCCAGCAACTGGTCGTAGGCCGCGACCACGGTGGAGACGCTGACGCCCTGCTGTTGCGCGCATTGCCGCACCGAGGGCAGGCGCGCGCCGGGTGCCAGCAGGCGGCTGCGGATGCGCTCGGCAAAACGCGTGCTTAGCTGCTCGGTCAGTGACTGCGAACCGGTTTTCATCAGCATGGACAGGGGCCTTTGCGCGGAGTGTGCTGACAAGCAGGGCAATACAGTTTCAAAATTTGTACCCTTAACTGTACCGATAGTGTGTTGGTTTGGACTATAAAGTCTGGGTCATGAATTGGCAAGAATTTACCGCTTTGCTGGTGCTGGCGACGGCCATGAGCTTTTCGCCGGGGCCCAACACCACACTGTCGACCGCGCTGGCGGCCAACCACGGCCTGCGCCGCGCCATGCCTTTTGTCTGCGCGGTGCCGGTCGGCTGGGGCGTGTTGCTGAGCCTGTGCGCGCTCGGGTTGGGCGCGCTGCTGCTGGCGATGCCGCTGCTGGGCCTGGCGATCAAGCTCGTCGGCGTGGTGTATCTGCTGTGGCTGGCCTCGAAAATCGCGCGCACCCGGCAGTTGGGCCAGCTCAGCGAGGCCGATGCAGACCGCATGAACGTCGGCTTCTGGCAGGGCGCGGCACTGCAGTTCGTCAACATCAAGGCCTGGATGCTGGCGCTGGCGATTGTCAGCGGCTGGATTGCCGGGCGCAGCGACCCCGGCCTGCGTTTTGCCGTGGTGCTGCCGGTGATGCTGGCCTATGCCTTTGTCAGCAACCTGGTCTATGCGCTGGCCGGTTCGCTGCTGCGCGCGTGGCTGTCCGGCCCGGCCGGCACAGGCCGGCGCCTCATCGGGTTCAACCGCGCCATGGCGGCGGTGCTGGTGGCCACCGCCATCTGGATGCTGTTCTTATGACACAGCAACAAGTCACCAAGGGCCTGTGGCTGGGCCTGCTGGGCATCGTGATTTTTGCGGTGACCCTGCCGATGACGCGGCTGGCGGTCGGCCCGCCCGAGGCGCCGCAGATGTCAGGCGTGTTCATCGCGCTGGGCCGCGCCGTGGTGGCGGCCGCGCTGTCGGCGCTGTTTCTGCTGGCCACACGCGCGCCGCTGCCGCAGCGCCGCGACTGGGGGCCGCTGGCCATCACCGCCGCCGGCGTGGTGTTCGGCTTCCCGCTGTTCACCTCGATCGCCATGCGTTACGTCGAAGCCATGCATGCCAGCGTGATCGTCGGCGTGTTGCCATTGGCCACTGCGGCGGTTGGCGCGCTGCTGCACCGCCAGCGGCCGTCGGCCGGGTTCTGGTGGTGCGCAGCGCTGGGCAGCGCGCTGGTGGTGGTATTTGCCGTGCTGCGTTCAGGCGCTGCCGGGCTCGCAATTCATTTTGCGGACGGGCTGCTGCTGGCGGCGATGCTGTGCGCCGCCATCGGTTACGGCTACGGCGCGCGGCTGTCGCAACACATGCAGGCCGAACATGTGATCTGCTGGGCGCTGCTGATTTCCCTGCCTATGACCCTGCCGCTGGCGCTGCTGAGCTGGCCCACAGCGCCCGTCCAGCCCAGCGCCTGGGCCGGCTTTGCCTACCTCGGCGTGTTTTCAATGTGGCTGGGCTTTTTTGCCTGGTACCGCGGCCTGGCCCTGGGCGGCACGGTGCGGGTCAGCCAGGTCCAGCTGGTCCAGCCCTTTTTGTCCATGCTGTTTGCCGTGCCGCTGCTTGGGGAGTCGCTGGACGCGGTGACGGTCGGCTTCGGCCTGGCCGTGATCGCCACCGTGTTCATCGGCAAACAGATGCCTGTCCACACGGCGGTGCCAAGTGAGAAACTATTCATCGTCACCAAGACGGAGTGACAGAGACAACACCATGACAAAGGCCGACATGACAAACCCAATGCACTGGAACCTGGCCGCACGCGCCGAAAAAATGAACCCCTCGGTGATCCGAGAGATCCTCAAGGTCACCGAAAAGCCCGGCATCATCAGTTTTGCGGGCGGCCTGCCTTCGCCCAAGACCTTTCCGGTCACCGCGTTTGCTGAGGCCTGCGCCAAGGTCTTGCGCGAAGACGGCCAGGCGGCGCTACAGTACGCGGCCAGCGAAGGTTATGGCCCGCTGCGCGAGATGGTGGCGGCCATGCTGCCCTGGCAGGTCGACCCGGCCCAGGTGCTGATCACCACCGGATCGCAGCAGGGCCTGGATTTGCTGGCCAAGATCCTGATCGACAAGGGCAGCCCCATCCTGGTCGAGACGCCGACCTACCTCGGTGCGCTGCAGGCTTTCACGCCGATGGAGCCGCAAGTGATCAGCGTGGCCAGCGATAACGACGGCGTCGACGTCAACGACCTCGCGATGAAAGCCAGGGATGGGCGCTTTCTGTATGTGCTGCCCAACTTCCAGAACCCGACCGGCCGAACCATGAGCGAAGCACGCCGCGCGGCGCTCTCGGCGCGCGCCGCCGAACTGGGGCTGCCCATCGTCGAGGACAACCCCTATGGCGACCTGTGGTTCGACGCACCGCCGCCACTGCCGCTGTCGGCGCGCAATCCTGAAGGCTGCCTCTACCTGGGTTCGTTTTCCAAAGTGCTGGCGCCCGGCCTGCGCCTGGGTTTTCTGGTGGCGCCGAAAGCGCTGTACCCCAAGCTGCTGCAGGCCAAACAGGCGGCCGATTTGCACAGCCCCGGCTTCAACCAGCGCATGATTGCCGAGGTCATGAAGGACGGCTTTCTGGACCGGCATGTGCCGACGATTCGCGCGCTCTACAAGTCGCAGCGTGACGCCATGCTGGCGGCACTGAAGCGTGAGATGCCCGAAGGCGTGAGCTGGAACACACCCGACGGCGGTATGTTTTTGTGGGCCCGCCTGCCGGCCGGCATGAGCGCGGTCGAGCTGCTGCCCAAAGCCGTCGATAAAAACGTCGCCTTTGTGCCGGGCGCTGCTTTCTATGCCAACAACGCCGACCAACGCACCCTGCGCCTGTCTTTTGTGACGGCCAGCGTGGACCAGATCAACACCGGGGTTGCGGCGCTTGCCGCAGCGATCCGCGAGAACCAGCCTGCGGCCGCGCGGGTTGCTGAAACGGTCGGGGCGAAATAGATGTTGAAAATCTGGGGGCGCATGAGCTCCATCAACGTCAAGAAGGTGGTGTGGGCCGCGCAGGAACTGGCGCTGGATATCCAGCGCACAGAAGCCGGTGGCTTGTTCGGCGTGGTGAAGACCCCTGCGTACATGGCGCTGAACCCCAACTCGCTGGTGCCGGTGATTGAGGACGAGGACTACGTCTTGTGGGAGTCGAATGTCATCGTGCGTTACCTGTGTGCCAAACACTCGTTGGGCCAGATGTACCCCACGGACCTGCGCGAGCGTTTCGACGCCGAGCGCTGGATGGACTGGCAGCAGACCACGCTGAACCCGGCCAGCCGCGCCGGCTTCTGGCAACTGGTACGCACACCGCCGGAGCAACGCAATGCGGCCGCCCTTGCCGAGTCGAATGCCGCCGTCGAGGCCCTGATGGCAGTGCTTGATGCGCACCTGGCGCAGCGCAGTTTCATGGTCGGCGAAGGTTTCACCGTCGCCGACATTCCCATCGCCTGCGAAGTCCACCGCTGGTTTGGCCTGCCGCAAGCACGCCAAAGCCGGCCCGCCATCGAGCGCTGGTATGGCAACATCTGCGCGCGCCAAGCCAGCAAGGGTGTGCTGGATTTGCCGCTCAGCTAATAAGTATTGAACAAGGAGATCAAAGAGATCAAGGAGGCCAGAAATCACAAACTCTTTGTCTTGTCTCTTTGATCTCCTGATCTCTTTGTAAAAACCCTCTTCCCACCCAGGTATCAAAACATGGCCCAGCGCGCCTTCAAACAAGTCGACGTCTTCACCGCCCAGCCCTATTTCGGCAACCCGCTGGCCGTGGTGCTGGACGGCAGCGGCCTGGACGACGCGGCCATGCAGCGTTTTGCGCAGTGGACCAATCTGTCCGAAACGACTTTTGTGTTGCCGCCCACCGAGCCCTCGGCCGACTACCGCGTGCGCATCTTCACGCCGGGCGGCGAGCTGCCTTTTGCCGGCCACCCGACGCTGGGCACCTGCCACGCCTGGTTGCAGGCCGGCGGTGTGCCCCAACGCAAGGATGTCATCGTGCAGCAGTGCGAGGTCGGCCTGATCAACATCCGCCGGGAAGGTGCGCGCCAGGCCTTCGCCGCGCCGCGGCTCAAGCGTTCCGCGCCCAGCCCGGTCGTGCTGGCGCAGGTGGCTGCCGCACTGGGCTTGAAGCCGCAGCGCATCATTGCAGCCCAGGTTCTCGACAACGGCCCGGTCTGGCTGGGCCTGCTGCTGGATAGCGCCGACACCGTGCTGCAACTGGAACCAGATCACCTGGCGCTGAAAAAATATGGGCTGAAAGTGGGTGTAGCCGGCGCCCATTCTGCGTCGGTTGCTCCTGTTTTAATAGCGCGCGCAAACCGCGAAGCTCAGGCCTTTGCCGGCAACACGCCCGTCGCGCCCACGGAGACTGCTGATTTTGAAGTCCGCGCTTTCGCCGCACCGATAGGCATCCACGAAGACCCGGTCACCGGCAGCCTGAACGCCAGCCTCGCGCAGTGGCTGATGGCTGAAGGCCATGCGCCCGACAACTACGTCGTGGCGCAAGGCACCTGTCTGGGACGCGCCGGCCGGGTCCATCTCTCGCGCGAAACCACGGCCGGCACAGCAGTCGTCTGGGTCGGCGGCGAGTCGGTCACCTGCATTGATGGATCGGTGACGCTGTGATCACGGCCCAGCTCGATCACCTCGTCGTCATGGCCGCCAGCCTGGACCAGGGCGTGGCATGGTGCGAAGAAACACTGGGCATCACGCCCGGCCCCGGCGGCGAACACCCGCTGATGGGCACGCACAACCGCCTGTTCAGCATTGCCGGCCCGGCCTTTCCGCGCGCCTACTTTGAAATCATCGCGATCCAGCCCGGCGTGACACCGACGCGCCCGGCCGGCAAACACCGCTGGTTCGACATGGACGACCCGCTGCTGCAATCACGTGTGGCCAGCGAGGGGCCGCAAGTGATTCATTTTGTCGCGAGCGTGCCGGGCGTGCTGACGGCCGTCAAGGCACTGGCCGCCCAAGGGCTGGACCGCGGCGCCGTGGTACAGGCCTCGCGCCAGACCGCCGGCGGCCTGCTGAGCTGGCGCATCACCGTGCGCGACGACGGCCAGCGCCTGTTCTACGGCACGCTGCCCACGCTGATCCAGTGGGGCGAGGCCGGCGAGGACCCGGCGCGTGCCGCCCATCCGCTGAACGCAATGCCGGCGTCGGGTGTGACGCTGGAGGCGCTGCAGGCGCGCCACCCGCGACCCGAAAAATTGCAGGCCGCGTATGCCGCCATCGGCCTGGCTGGTGTGGGTGTGAGCCCCGGTACGCCCGATCTGATCGCCACGCTGAATACCCCGCGCGGGCGGGTCACGCTCGAATCCAAAGGGATCTAGATGTTGACTGCGCAGGAACTCGCCTGGCTTGCCCTCGTCGCGCTGGCGCTGCGCCTGCTGACGGAAAAAAGGACCGCATGAACGCCGTGCTGAAAGAAACAAGCCTCAGCGCCCTGCCATCGCTGGCGGAGATCGAAGCTGCATCCCGCGTGGTCTACCGCGAATTCCAGGCCACGCCGCAATACCGCTGGGGTCTGTCCAGCCAGCGCCTGGGCACCGACTGCTGGATCAAGCACGAGAACCACACACCCGTTGGCGCTTTCAAGATTCGCGGCGGTCTGACTTATTTCGACGCCTTGAAGCAGCGCGGTGCGCTGCCCGCAGAAGTTGTCAGCGCCACCCGCGGTAACCACGGCCAAAGCATAGGCTGGGCGGCTCGCGCGCACGGTGTGGCCTGCACCGTCGTCGTGCCGCAGGGTAACTCGCTGGAAAAAAATGCCGCGATGCGCGCGCTCGGCGTGACGCTGATCGAACACGGTGAGGACTTCCAGGAAAGCCGCGAGTACGCGATGCGCCTGGCGGCCGAACGCGGCGCCCACATGGTGCCCAGCTTCCATGCCGACCTGCTCAGCGGCGTCAGCACCTACTGGTGGGAGTTCATGCGGGCCGTCCCGGAATTGGACGTGGTCTACGTTCCGATCGGCCAGGGCTCAGGCGCTTGCTCGGCGATTGCCGCCAAACGCGCGCTGGGCCGCAGCTTGCGTATCGTCGGCGTGGTCAGCGCCCATGCCACCACTTACGCGGACTCGCTGGCGGCCGGCCGCGTGGTCGAAGCACCGGTGAGCACCCAACTGGCCGACGGCATGGCCTGCCGCATCGCCGACGCGTCGGCGCTGGACATCATCGCGCCGCACATCCACCACATCGTGCAGGTGACTGACGGGGAAGTGGCGCAGGCCATGCGCGACCTCTACGCCGACACGCATAACGTGGCTGAAGGCGCGGGCGCGGCCAGTTTTGCCGCCGCCATGCAGGAACGCGCGCAACTCACCGGCCAGGTCGTCGGCACCACGCTGTGCGGCGGCAACGTGGACAGCGCCACTGTCGCCAAGGTGCTGGCTGCCAGCCCCCACGCTTCTCGCTTCGCGTAGTGCGCGAGGCCTTGCAGGCGCGGCTCGCGACACGCTTCGCCTCTGTCGCCTGTCCAAGCCTGCGCAGGCAGGCTTGGAGCCACAGGCTCCAGCCCCTCGGGGGCGCTGCGCCTGCGGCCCGACAAAGCCGGTTCCGCAGCCCCGCAGCTGGGCTGACGCCTTCGCGCCAGTGGGTCACACGCGTGACTGGACGCACCGGCGGCGCCGGCCACAATTTACCCATGGGAACCCTTTATCTCGTGCGCCACGGCCAGGCCTCGTTTGGCGCCGACGACTACGACGTGCTCAGCGAGATGGGCTACCGGCAGAGCGTGCGCCTGGGTGAATACTTCAAGTACAAGGGCATCAGCTTCGAGGCGGCTTTCACCGGCACCTTGCAGCGCCAGCGCAAGACCTTTGCGGGCATTTGCGAGGGGATGGAGACACCCATGGAGGCAGCGGCCTGGACCGGCCTCAATGAATACGACAGCGAAGCCGTCATAGGCGCCATCCACCCGCACAAGCTGGAAAAGCCAACTTCACCCGAGATGTACCGCAGCCACTTCCGCCTGCTCAAGGAGGGGCTGGCGCAATGGATGGCCGGTGTCGTCAGCCCCCAAGGCATGCCCAGTTACACCGATTTCGTCGCCGGCATCACTGGCGTGCTGGACCACATCCGCAGCACGCACACCGGCAATGTGTTGCTGGTGTCCAGCGGCGGGCCGATCTCCACCGCCGTCGGCCATGTGCTGGGCACGGCGCCGGAAATTACCATCGAGCTCAACCTGCGCATACGCAACTGCTCGCTGACCGAGTTCGCCTTCACCCCCAAGCGCCACATGCTGGTGACCTACAACACGCTGCCGCACCTGGACGCGCCCGAACACGCGAGCTGGATCACCTACGCCTGAGACGGCGATGCCGTAGATTGCTATTGAATCAATAGCTTGCTACGCCCACTGCAAAAGGGCTGACGGCACTTTGGACTGAATTGTTTGGTCTTCGGTCGCTGGCGGGTCATCAGGTCGGCCCGCAGCCGCCAGTCTCGCTGAGCCCGCACAGCGTGGCGTAAACCCGGCTTCAGCGGGCAGGGGCGCCCGCCACGCGCCAGATCACATTGCCCACATCGTCGGCCACCAGCAGCGCGCCGCGTTTGTCCAGCGCCACACCGACGGGACGGCCGTAGGCCTTGCCGTCCGGGCTGACGAAACCGGTCAGCACATCGACCGGTTTACCCGAAGGCTTGCTGCCGGTGAAGGGCACAAACACCACCTTGTAGCCGCTCAGCGGCTTGCGGTTCCAGGAGCCGTGTTCGCCAACGAAAACTCCGCTGGCCAGCGACGCGGGCAGGCTGTTGCCTTCAGCAAACGCCATGCCCAGCGGCGCGACGTGCGCGCCCAGCGCGTAGTCGGGCGACAGCGCCTTGGCCACCAGGTCCGGCTGCGGCGGCGTGACGCGCACGTCGACGTTCTGGCCATAGTAGCTGTAAGGCCAGCCGTAAAACGCGCCGTCCTTGACCGAGGTCAGGTAGTCGGGCACCAGATCGCTGCCGATTTCGTCGCGCTCGTTGACCACGGTCCAGAGCGTGCCGTCGGCCGCCCAGCCCATGCCGTTGGGGTTGCGCAGGCCGGACGCAAACAGGCGGCGCGTGTTGGTTTTCGGATCGACCTCAAGAATCGCCGCGCGGTCCACCTCGATGCCCATGCCGTTTTCGCCGATGTTGCTGTTCGAGCCCACGGTGACGTAGAGCTTGCTGCCGTCGCGGCTGGCGATGACGTTTTTGGTCCAGTGGTGGTTGATGCCGGCCGGCAGATCCACCACCTTGACCGGCGTGGCGCTGATGGTGGTCTGGCCTTCTTCATACGGCACTTTGACCAGCGCGTCGGCATTGGCAATGTACAGCTCCTTGCCGACCAGTGCCATGCCAAACGGTGACATCAGGCCCTGCATGAACACCGTGCGGGTTTCCGCCTTGCCGTCGCCATCGACGTCGCGCAGCAGCGTGATGCGGTTGGCACTTGGCACGCCGGCACCGGCACGTTTCATGACCACACCCATGATCCATCCCTTGATGCTGAAGCCGGGACTGGGCTGGGGCGGCTTGTTGCTCTCCGCCACCAGCACGTCGCCGTTGGGCAGGGTGTAGAGCCAGCGCGGGTGGTCCAGTCCAGTGGCCAGTGCGGTGACGGTGGTGCCGGCCATCGGCTGCGGCATCACACCTTCGGGCCAGCCCTGGGCCGGCGCGATGTTCACCGTGGGGATCAACGATTTGACCGGTTCGGGCAGCGTCGGCGTGGCCCCTGTATCTGCTCCAGGCGGCAGCTTGGCGGTGTCCCCGCATGCGGCCAGGCCGATGGCCAGCAGGGCGCACAGCGGCAGCAGGGCCAGACGGGAGGTGGGGCGGTAAAGGGGAAGAGGAAGAGAGGGGGCTCGCATCGTCAATCCTTGTTCAGAGGCGCAGTGGCGCACATTTTCATGATTGTTCACCGCGCAGGCGTCTGCGGTGTGTCAGCCGATGACCCCAGTTTTTGTCAGGGCTGCCGACAGGCCTTGAGCGTCAGACCAGCGGCCTCAGCATGGCCACCTCCTGCAGCAGCCGCGCCAGCGCCTGGCCACTGGCCTGCAACACGGCCAGGCCTTTTTCGGCCGTGGCCGCCGCCGCATTGCCGGCCGCGCCCGTCGCATGCAGGTCTTGCGCGGCCCAGGCCAGTTTGGCGCTGCTGCCGTTGCCTAGGATAGCGTAGGTTTGCGCGCGGTCCTGGCTGCTGGAGTGAAAATTCCGCGCCTGCGCCATGTCCACTTTGTGTGGGTGCAGCGCCAGCATCATCGAGGTCTCGACATCGCCGCCATGCACGCCGAAGCGTTCTTCATCGGGGCCGAACAATTGTTTGACCTCCGCCGGCAGCGGCAGGCTGAAGGTGTTGACCATCAGCACCGTCAAACCGAAACGCGCCCGCAACTCGCGGCCCACGATGTCCAGCGTCGATACATTGCCGCCATGGGCATTGAGCAGCACCAGCTTCTTGATGCCGGTGCGCGCCACACATTCCCCGAGGTCCACCCAGCTCTGGATCAAGGTGGCCGCGCCCAGTGTCAGCGTGCCAGGAAAGGCGATGTGCTCGATGCTGCGGCCAATGCTTTGCGTCGGCAGAAACAGCACCGGCGCAGCCTGCAAATGCGGCAGGCAATGCGCGATCACGCCGTTGACCAGGTCGGTGTCCACACTCAGCGGCAAATGCGGTCCATGCTGTTCAATCGCCGCCACTGGCAACACCGCAATCGTTGCGGCTGCGTCGATGCGGGCAAAGTCGGGGCTTTTCAGGTCGGCCCAGAAGTGGGGAAGGGCAAACGGGGTGGGCGCTGGGTTCATGAGCGTATTTTGGGGCCATTCTGGCGAAAGCTGCTGGACAGTCTGCGCGCCTTAGCCATCTTGCGCGCCGGAGCCTGATGGAAGGGATTCAACTGGATTATTGCCCTGCAATTTTTAATTGTTTTGGCCCCCAGCCCTTTATTCATGAGCACAAGTAGCTATGAAATAAATAGCACTTTATCTGACCTGGATTTTTGGCCCGAGCCGGACCTCGTCTCCGTCGGAGCGCGGATGGGTCGCCCAATAGCGCATTTTTTCGGCCAGCCCGACTTGGGTGTTGTGAAACTTCACCAGTCCCGCAGCGTCAGGCGTAGCCGGCATCACGTTCCACCGGGTGAATACTTCCGGAAGTTTCTCCCCGCGCCCCGCCTCTGCCAGCCCGGTGCCTGGGTTGAGCGTGAAAAACGGTGGCAATCTGTCGCCTGACCGATTCGGGCCAGTGCCTGCGGAACGAACCGTCGCGAAGTACCAGACCTGTTGGTCCTGGTCGATCAATGCCAAATCGTCAGGCGCAAAGCGGGCATTGAAGGGGCCGAAAAGCGGGCCGGCGTCAAAACTGACTTCGGTCGCGCGGTGAACGCCGTCCCATCGCGACAGCAGGGTGTGGCGTTCATAACTGCGTTTGATGTGCAGGTTGATGATGCGCTTGTCATGCAACTGCACTTCCTCGTCCCATTCGAGCTCAAAGCGGTAGGGCGACTGCAGCCCGAATTGCCAGGCGTAAAGCGCCAGCAGTAAACCGGCCAGCATCAGGGCCGGCGCGGCTTTTTTCAGAGAGGTGCTCAGAGGCATGGCTTGATCAATGTCAGCCCCGGCTGCCAACAAGGTGTTTTCCGCCAGGAAGCCGCCGGGGCGGGACGGATGCGATGGTTGCCCAGGCCGGTGTAAGTTGAAACGCTTCCCGTGCCCGCGTGCGGATCAAAGCATTTCTTCCGGCGCAAAAGGACCGATCAGCTTGAGCATCAGCTTGAGCGCGAAACTGGCATCGGGCTCGACGCGGGTGTCCTTGAGCTGCGAGCCCTGAGGTGCCCGCCAGATGAGCTGGCCGTCTGCCAACTCAACCTTGTAAGCGCCTTTGGCCATGGCTGGTTCAATCAGCTGCGTGGTATCAAAGGCGAGCTTGCGGCTGCGGATCACCAGCGCCACTTCGCTGTTTTGCAATTGCGAGCGCAGGTCCAGATTCATCGAACCTATGACCAGCAGCAGGTCGTCCAGCACCACAATTTTGGAGTGCAGGCTGGCGCGCGAGCCGCTGGCCGAGCCGGTGCTGCCCAGCCCGCCGAAGCTGGACAAGGTGCCCTCGTGCTCAGCGCGCATTTCATGAATTTCGATGCCCATGGCAAGCAGCCCCTTGCGGTAGCGGGCATATCCCACATGGGCTGCGGGTGCGTCGTTGGATGCCAGCGAGTTGGTCAGCACGCGGATGCGCACGCCTTTTTGCCGTATGGCAGCAAGCTGCGCCATCATCCGGTCGCCTGGAACAAAGTAAGGCGAGACGATCAGTAAATTGGTTTTCGCGTCGCCCATCAGCTGCAGCAGGCCGTCAACCGTGGTGTCCTGCGCCTGCTCCACCGCGTCTGCATCGGCCGCAATCTTGGAGGCCTTGTCCACCAGCAGCACCGACGGCGCCCAGGTCCAGCGCAGCTTGGACAGGTTGGTGGTGTCGGGCAGCGGCGGGGCCACAGGTGCAGGGCTGCCGGAGCCGGCAGGGACGCCATCCGGAACCGGTGTTTCGGCGTTGACCGGCGATGCTACGCCGACAACCTTGGGAGCAGGCTTCAAGGCCTCAAGTTCTTTGACCGTCATCAGCGACTGCACCGGGTAAGCCAGTGGATTGTTCCAGTACTGGTCAAAGCTGCGCGAGAGTTCGCGCACAATGCGGCCTCCAGCCAGCACGTCGGCGTCTACAAAGTTGGTTCCTTCGCCCTGGCCAAAATAGGTCTCGCCCAAATTGCGTCCTCCAGTGATGGCGACCGCGTTGTCCGCCACAAAAATCTTGTTGTGCATACGGCGCTGGATGCGATCCACATTCTTGAGCGAGCCCAGAATGCGGAAGAACAGGGAGCCGCGCGACCCAGGCAGCGGGTTAAAGAGGCGCATGCTGATATTTTTTTCAAACGCCAGCTTCAGAACCTGCGCGTTTTTGCCCGAGGTGTTGAAGTCATCGAGCAGGATGCGGATGCGCACGCCGCGATCGCCCGCTGCGCGCAGGGCATCAAACATGCGCTCGGTGGTTTCGTCAGCGTGGATCGCGTAATACTGGATGTCCAGCGTCTTTTGCGCGGCGTCGATCAGTGCCATGCGACTGGTAAATGCCAGTTCTGCACTGTTAACCAGTGCAAAACCGGAGTCATTGCGCGTGCGTGCGGCGGCTGCGCTGGCCTGCATGGTTCGCCCCAGCGCCGTGTCTTGCGGCGTGGTGAGGGCATAGGTAACCGGGCGGTCCACCTCGCTGGGCAAGGAAGCGCAGCCACTTATCCAGGCAGCGAGTAACAAGACAAAGAGCCAGCGCCAAGGCCAGCATGTTGAGTATTCATAAGGTGCGCTACAGGGCTGCGTGGAAAATCGGTTCATGGATGGAGTCACTTTAGCGTAAGCACCTGCATCACCGGGCGACGAATCGCCCGACTTCAGCGCAAGATTTTGTAGGCGCTTTGCCCGACAGCCGCCTCAGGCAGACAGGGTTTCCCAGCGCTGTAATGCGTCCATCAGCTCTTCTTCCAGCTTGCTGTTGCGGGCATTCAATTCAGCCGCACGTTTGGCGTTGCTGGCGTACAAAGTGCCGTCCAACAACTCCTGGGCAATCGCTTTCTGCTGCGATTCGAGCTGCTGGATCAACGCCGGCAGGCCCTCAAGCTCGCGCTGCTCCTTGTAGCTCAGTTTCTTTTTTGATAGCGCTTCACGCCCGTTCTTTATGGGCTGAGGGGTGTTTTTGCTTGTATTTTTGGCGCTGGCGGGAGTGCCGGCGGTTTTGCCGCTGCTGGTGATTTGCGCCGCACGTTTGGACTGCGTGATCCAGTCCGTCACGCCACCTTCGTATTCGCGCCAAAAACCCGGGTTCTCGGGCGTACCTTCATAGGCAATCGTGCTGGTCACCACGTTGTCCAGGAAGCGCCTGTCGTGGCTGACCAGAAACACCGTGCCCTCGTAGTTTTGCAGCAGGTCTTCCAGCAACTCCAGCGTGTCGATGTCCAGGTCGTTGGTCGGCTCGTCCAGCACCAGCACATTGGCGGGCCGCGCAAACAGGCGCGCCAGCAGCAGGCGGTTGCGCTCGCCGCCGGACAGCGTGCGCACCGGCGAGTTGGCGCGTGCGGGTGAAAACAAAAAGTCGGTCAGGTAACTCTTGACGTGTTTTTTCTGGCCGTTGATCTCGACCCACTCGCTGCCGGGGCTGATGAAGTCTTCCAGCGTGGCGTCCAGGTCCAGGCTGTCGCGCATCTGGTCGAAGTAGGCCACCTGCAGGTTGGCGCCCTGGCGGATCTTGCCGGGCGGTGTGGTCACGTCGGGCTGCAGCTCGCCCAGGATCAGCTTGAGCAGCGTGGTTTTGCCTGCGCCGTTCGGGCCCAGCAGGCCAACCTTGTCGCCGCGCAGCAGGGTGCCGCTGAATTTGTTGACGATGATTTTCTCGGACCCCGGATGGCCGAAGCTTTTGCTCACTTCGGTCAGTTCTGCCACGATCTTGCCGCTTTTCTCGCCGCTGGAGACGTCCAGATTGACGCGGCCCACCGCATCGCGCCGCGATGCCCGGCTGTCTCGCAGTACTTCAAGCCGGCCAATGCGCGCCACGCTGCGCGTGCGACGCGCTTCCACGCCCTTGCGGATCCACACTTCTTCCTGGGCCAGCAGCTTGTCGGCCTTGGCGAAGATAACGGCCTCTTGCGCCATCTGTTCTTCTTTTTGAATCAGGTACTGCGCAAAGTTGCCGGGGTAGGTCAGCAACTTGCCGCGGTCCAGCTCGACGATGGCGGTGGCGACCTGGTCCAGAAAGGCCCGGTCATGGGTGATGGTGATGATGCTGCCGTTGAAATTGACCAGCAACTCCTCCAGCCAGGCAATCGAATCGAGGTCCAGGTGGTTGGTCGGCTCGTCAAGCAGCAGCACGTCGGGTTTGGCCACCAACGCCTGGGCCAACGCCACACGTTTTTTGGTGCCGCCCGAGAGCGAACCGACGATGGCGTCCTTGTCCAGGTGCAGGCGGTGCAGGGTTTCCTCGACACGCTGCTCCCAGTTCCAGCCATCCAGGGCTTCGATTTCCGACTGCAGGGCGTCCAGGTCGGTGTGTTCGTCGGCTGCCAGATATTGCTCAACAATGTGCCTGACCCTTGCCAGTCCTGTGCTAGCAGCTATGAAAACCGTAGCGTGTGGGTCCAGGCTGGGCTCTTGCGGCACGTAGGCAATGCGCAGGTTTTGCTGCAGTTGCAAGGTGCCGTCGTCGGGTTTTTCGAGCCCGGCCAGAATTTTGAGCAAGGAGGATTTGCCGGTGCCGTTGCGGCCAATCAGGCCGATGCGCTGGTTGGTTTCGAGGGAGAAATCTGCGTGGTCCAGCAGGGCGACGTGCCCAAAAGCGAGTTGAGCGTCAAGAAGTGTAATTAATGCCATGTTGTCAGGGATTATCCGGGTGCGCGATTTCGCATGCTGGTTTTCGGGCTATTGCGTTCCCGGACTCGTCGCTATAGTTGGACCGGAATCAGCGGTGCACCATCCCCGACCTGCTGAGCACATCGGAAGCCATGGTCCATGGAATTACAGATCAACGGAAGACTTGTTCAGGTCGATGCCGACCCGGCCATGCCCTTGTTATGGATCTTGCGCGACCTGCTCGACATGACGGGCACCAAGTTCGGTTGCGGGGTGGCGGCCTGCGGCGCCTGCACCGTGCGGGTGGACGGGCAGGCGGTCCGCTCCTGTGTCGCGCCAGCGTCCACGCTGGCCGGTAAGCGCATCCAGACCATCGAGGCGCTGGGCAGTCCCGGCAAGCCGCATGCCCTGCAACGCGCCTGGATCGCCGAACAGGTGCCGCAATGTGGCTACTGTCAGTCCGGCATGCTGATGGCAGCAGCGGCACTGCTCGAAAAAACGCCGAAGCCGACCGATGCCGACATTGATGCGGCCATGACCAATATTTGCCGCTGCGGCACCTACCAGCGGATCCGGGTGGCGATCAAACGTGCGGCCGGCATCCCGGTCGGTGGTGCCGTGAAGAAGCGGGCATGAAACGGCGCACCTGGCTGTTCAGTGCTGCGGGTGCGACCGGCGCGCTGATCGTGGGCTGGGGCTTGCTGCCGCCACGCTCGCGCACCGGCTCGGGACGGCTCTGGCCGCCGGCCGAAGGCGAGATCGCGCTCAATGGCTGGATCAAGGTCCTCACTGACGGTTCGGTGGTGCTGGCCATGCCGCGCAGCGAGATGGGACAGGGCGTCCATACGGCCTTGCCGATGCTGGCGGCCGAGGAGCTGGACTTGCCCCTGTCGCGCGTACACATAGAGCAGGCCGGATCGGATTCGATCTACGGCAACGTCGCGATGCTGGTGGCCAGCCTGCCTTTTCATCCGCTGGAGGTGGAACAGCGGCCTTTCAAGGTGGAGGCCGGGGAATGGATGGTCCGCAAGCTGGCGCGCGAGCTGGGCATCAATGCGACTGGCGGTTCCAGCAGTGTGGCCGACGCATGGATCGTTCTCCGCATGGCTGCGGCCACAGCGCGGGCGTCCTTGCTGGGTGCGGCTTCGCTGCAATGGCGCTTGCCGGTGGCCGAGTTCACGGTCAGGGAGGGTGTGATTTCGCACCCCTCGGGCAAATCCGCCCACTATGGTGAGCTGGCCAGATTCGCTGCCGCGACGCCACCGGGCAAGGTCACGCTCAAAGAACGCAAGGACTGGAAGGTCATTGGCCACAGCGCCCCGCGCCGGGACATCCCGGCCAAAATGGATGGAACGGCCCTCTTCGGACTCGACGTTCGCCTGCCCGGTATGTTGTATGCCGCTATACGCCTGTGCCCCATGCTGGGTGGCGCGCCGGGTGCGATGGACATTCCCGCCGCGCTAGCCATGCCGGGTGTCGAGCGTTTCGTGCGTTTACCGGCCTACGCTGGCTCAACGGCCGGTTTTGCCGTGGTCGGCAAAAGCTGGTGGCAAGCGCAGCAGGCGGCGCAGGCCATGTCTGTCGATTGGCAGCAGCGGCCGGCCGGGGCGCTGGACTCGCGCCAAATCGAACTCGAGCTGGAGGCGGCGCTCCAGACAGATGTGGGCTTTGTTTTTCATGAGCAAGGTGACACGGACCAGGCCGAAACGGCTGCTGCCCGACGTATCGAAGCCGTGTACCGCGCCCCTTATCTGGCACATGCCACCCTTGAGCCGATGAATTGCACGGCCCAGGTCCGGGACGGCAAGGTGTTTTTGTGGGTGCCGACCCAGGTGCCGCAGATGGGCGCCGCCATCGCCGCACGTGTTGCCGGGGTGGCGGTGGAGGATGTGAGCGTGACCGTCACCTTGCTGGGCGGCGGTTTTGGCCGCCGCCTGGAAGTGGACTACATCGCCCAGGCGGTGCGGGTGGCCATGGACTGCGGCGGACGGCCGGTGCAGCTGATCTGGTCGCGTGAGGAGGACAGCACCCACGACTTCTATCGTCCCATGCAGGTGGCCCGGCTGCGTGCGTCTGTCGACGCCGACGGCCATATCAACAGCCTGCGCATCAGGTCAGCCGGCGACGCCATCACCCCGCGCTGGATGGAGCGTGGCCTTCCCCAATTCGCTGGGCCGGTGGATACCCCCGACAAAACCACGGCCGAGGGCCTGTTTGACCTGCCCTACGGCTTTCCCAGCCAGCACATGTCGCATGTGGCCACGCGGAAAGGTGTGCCTGTGGGTTTCTGGCGTTCGGTCGGGCATTCGCACAATGCCTTCTTCTCAGAAAGTTTTATCGACGAGCTGGCGTTTGAGACTCGCCAGGACCCCTTGAGTCTGCGGCGCCGCTTGCTCCGGCATGCGCCGCAGTATCTCGCGGTGCTGGATCTGGCGGCCGACAAGGCTGGCTGGGGCCGCGCCTTGCCCGCAGGACAGGCGCGCGGTATCGCCCTGCATGAATCGTTCGGCTCCATCGTCGCGCAGGTGGCCGAGATGTCGCTGATCAACGGCCAGCCGCGGATACACCGTGTGGTGTGCGCCATCGACTGTGGCACCGTGGTTAACCCCGACATCGTTGCCCAGCAAATGGAAAGTTCAGTGGTGTTCGCATTGACTGCCGCGCTGTACGGACGGGTGGATATCCATGCGGGCGTGGTGCAGCAGAAGAACTTTCCCGATGCACCGATGTTGCGTCTGGCGCAGGCGCCCCTGGTACAGACGTATCTTGTTGAAAGTACCAGGTCGCCCGGCGGCGTCGGTGAACCTGGTGTACCTCCTTTGGCGCCCGCAGTGGCCAATGCCCTGTTCGTGCTGACGGGGGAGCGAGTGCGCGCCCTGCCATTGACCTTGTGACTTGACCGGTAGGACTCGCGGCGCACGGTGCGCCCGCGCAGAACTTTGGGATCGTTTCCGGAAGGCATAAAAAGCCGTGCTATAGTCGACGGTTCTGCTAATCAATGATCTCTTCAATGAGGCCACCAGCTAGCAGGCAAGGGGCTCAAAAAAAAGCAGATTTTTTGAATTTGTTTTGACTGGAATGAAAAAACCGGTATAGAATCTAAGGCTCGACTGATTACAGTCAGCAACCTCAAAGCAAGTTGAAACGCTGCGAGTCTCGACTCCAGTCCATAAATTGGGTCAGACCGGCCAAGTGATTGACAAGCCGGCAAAAAGTAAAATTTTTGTTGATCGGGATGAAAAAAACCGGTATATAATTTGAGGCTCTGCTGATTACGGCAAGCAAACAAACTTTAAAAAAGTTGCTCTGAAAAAGAGGTTTGTGAGCAGATCAAAAAGTAACCCTTCGGGTTGACAGGTTGTTAAAAAACATGTCATAATTCGAGGCTTAGCTGATCACAGCTAACGACGAAAACGAAGCCGCCAAGCGGTGACGAGAGTAGTCAGGATCATTAAAAATTTACAGCCGATAAGTATGGGCGTTTGAAGGCGATTGCCAGGCAAAGTTAACGAAAGTTAATCAGCCAGGTCTTCTGACCTTAAACGCTCATAGAGATAGAAAATGTGAAATCGTCAAGATTTCTCATCAATTCCGTTTTTATGAGTTTCTTCCCGCAACCAATTTCGGTTGGATGTGGGGAGTTGAAAATTATTGCAGTGATTAAACTAAAGAGTTTGATCCTGGCTCAGATTGAACGCTGGCGGCATGCCTTACACATGCAAGTCGAACGGTAGAGTAGCAATACTCGAGAGTGGCGAACGGGTGAGTAATATATCGGAACGTGCCCAGTCGTGGGGGATAACGTAGAGAAATTTACGCTAATACCGCATACGATCTACGGATGAAAGCGGGGGATTCGCAAGAACCTCGCGCGATTGGAGCGGCTGATATCAGATTAGGTTGTTGGTGAGGTAAAAGCTCACCAAGCCGACGATCTGTAGCTGGTTTGAGAGAACGACCAGCCACACTGGGACTGAGACACGGCCCAGACTCCTACGGGAGGCAGCAGTGGGGAATTTTGGACAATGGGCGAAAGCCTGATCCAGCAATGCCGCGTGCAGGAAGAAGGCCTTCGGGTTGTAAACTGCTTTTGTACGGAACGAAACGGCCATTTCTAATAAAGAGGGCTAATGACGGTACCGTAAGAATAAGCACCGGCTAACTACGTGCCAGCAGCCGCGGTAATACGTAGGGTGCGAGCGTTAATCGGAATTACTGGGCGTAAAGCGTGCGCAGGCGGTTCTATAAGACAGATGTGAAATCCCCGGGCTTAACCTGGGAACTGCGTTTGTGACTGTAGGACTCGAGTGTGGCAGAGGGGGGTGGAATTCCACGTGTAGCAGTGAAATGCGTAGAGATGTGGAGGAACACCGATGGCGAAGGCAGCCCCCTGGGTCGATACTGACGCTCATGCACGAAAGCGTGGGGAGCAAACAGGATTAGATACCCTGGTAGTCCACGCCCTAAACGATGTCGACTAGGTGTTCGGTGAGGAGACTCATTGAGTACCGCAGCTCACGCGTGAAGTCGACCGCCTGGGGAGTACGGTCGCAAGATTAAAACTCAAAGGAATTGACGGGGACCCGCACAAGCGGTGGATGATGTGGATTAATTCGATGCAACGCGAAAAACCTTACCTACCCTTGACATGTCAGGAATCCTGTAGAGATATGGGAGTGCTCGAAAGAGAACCTGAACACAGGTGC
>NZ_JAUYEY010000078.1 GCF_030689685.1 Polaromonas sp.
CCAGCGCGCGCAGCGTCACGTGCCAAGCTCGATCACAACGCTGCGCCTGCTGCTGAGCGTCGCACTCGCAAGCGCCCTGGGTCATTGCCCGCATTGCCATTGGATAAGTCCGAGACTAAACTTATGACACAGTAAGACTAGCTGAACGTAATCCCGGCCCACCGCACACGGCCTATGACCGCAAAGTCCCGACCGCTACTTTCCATGTCGTGAATATCAAAGGGCTCGTAAGCCGGGTTGTGGCTGCTCACGCGCAACACCTTGCCCGGCAAGCGTTGCAGCTTTTTGACCAGCAAGGCGCCGTCGAGCCCGACGATGTGGATGCCTTCGTTCAGCACCTGGGTATCTCGACGGTCTGTCAGCAAGGTGTCCCTGGCGTGCAACCACGGCTCCATGGAAACGCCCACCATCGCCGACAACGCGATGTCGTTGTGCTCAATGTTCAAACCCTGCCGGATGAATCCGGCGTCGAAAGGCTGCATTGCAAGCACCGAAGAGACATCATCGAACGCGGCTTTGCCGGTTGAACCTTTGATGTCGAACAGCGGGACATGAACAAAGCCGTCCGCCTCAACCGCCCGCACGCCGCTGACCACTCTTGCGATGAGTTGGGCATGGGCGTGCGGCTCACCTTCAAGTAAATGGGTGGACGTGGTGTTGTATTCACGGGCAAGCACCTCCAGTTCGAAGGCGTCCGGCAGGCTGTCGCCGCGCTCAATGTTCCAGATCGTGTTGCGGTGCACGCCGACCGTGGCGGCTACCTCCGCAATTTCTTTCGAGCCGCGCGCCAATTTGCAGCGCTCGCCGAACCGGCGCATGTAGGCCGCGCGGGCTTCGCTTCGCACGGACTTGACGCCCGCCCGGTCGGTTGCCGCAGCAGCATGGTGCAGGTACCAGGCAATGGGCTCTTCGACAGACAAGGCCGCCTGTTGCCTGACAGGGTAGGTTCCGATCAACCCCGGCGGGGTCGGCGCTGTTTCTTTTGTGTCCATGAACACTATTCTGAATTCTGATAGAGTAAAAAGCAAATTTCAGGTAAAAAATCTAGAATAAATACATAAGAAACGCCAAAATTCCTTTATTTTGAGCAATACGGTTGACTTGCACCGCATTTTTTCCATAATCATGCCCATGGGCACAAAAAAATCGACATCCATACAGGAGGATATGCATCCCGCGGATGTGGTGGCAGCCTTGCACAAGCGCGGTACCAGTCTGCGGAAAATTGCCCGGGAAAATGGATACAGCCATATCCAGCGCGTCCTCACCAGCCCGTGGCTTGCGGCGGAGCAGCTGGTCGCCAGGGCGCTGGATAAAAAGCCCGAGGACCTTTGGCCCTCGCGGTATGTCAACCCCTCTGACCGGGTCCTGGCTTTTCGGCAGACACGAAAAATCGCAGTCACCATGCCCTTCAAGCGCAGGCAAACGACGCCGGCGGGCGGCGTATGAACTGGTCTTCACTTGCCGTGCTGGCAAGCGCGCGTGATGTCCGGTAGGCCGCACGGCTTGCAGGTGGCGCCTTGCAATGGCCTCACGCCGGATGTGTGTGCTCTGTGGCTGATGCTCAAAACCGGCGGCGGCTGGTGGACAGCGGCACGGCTGACGCCTAGCTGGCACCCGACCTTTCAGCCACATGAGGTTCAGCAGGCCCTGGATGCGCTGGAAGCCGGCGGGTATATTGAAAGCCGCGATCAGGCGGGCGACCGCATTTATGGCGTCAGCCCGGCTTGCGAAGCGCCGCCCGACGATGTGCCGCAGGCCGGCCATATGGCCTTGCACGAGCGGCCAGCGGTGCATGTGGGCACACATTCTCCAGCCGGCTGGGAGGAAAACCAACTGGGCGCCAGCGCCTCTGCCGCTGGGCCGTGAGGTTTTCTCCGTGTCGCGTGCGCGCGTGCTCCCTATGAAGCCGCGCAGTCCTCGCTTTCAGTTTTCGGGCAATTGTTTTTTTAAAGCGCCAGGATGTTCTGGCCCACAATTGCCGTCATGCGCAAACATTTTTCCGAAACCACCGGCCCGCAGCGCCTGATCTACGGCCTGGCCGCCGGGGTGGGTGTGGCCTTGCTGCCGGTGCCGACCACTTTGCCGTTTCGCGCCCTGCTGGGCTGGTGCGTCGGCGCGGCGGTGTATCTGGTGCTGGCCTGGTGGCTGGCCGAGGTGTTCGACTCCAAAAACACCCGCCAGCGCGCCCAGGCGCAGGACGAGCCCAGCGTGGTGATCTTTGGGGTGATGGTGCTGGCGGTGCTGGCCTGCGTCGCCAGCGTCACGCTGATGCTGCAGCAGGTCAAGGAAATGAGTGGCAATGAGCGTGTGCTGCACATGGCGCTGGCGATGCTGGCGCTGGCGCTGTCGTGGCTGTTCATCCATACGATTTTTGCGTTTCGATATGCACACCGTTATTACCAGGAAGAAAAGCGCAAGGAGCCCGACGGTCCGGGGCTGGTGTTTCCGAAGCAGCCTGACCCCGACTACTTCGACTTCCTGTATTACTCGTTTGTGATCGGCATGACCTCGCAGGTGTCGGACGTGCAGGTCAGCTCGCGCGAGATGCGGCGGCTGACCCTGGGCCACGGCATTTTGTCCTTCGCCTTCAATGTGCTGATCGTCGCGCTGACCATCAACGTCGTCGCCGGGTCGGTCTGAATTGTCAACGCTCGTTGATCTGCTTCTTGAGCGCCATTTTCTCCGCACGGCGCAGGGCGGCGGCGGACTTCTGATGGGAACCGGCCTTGCGCTGCAACGCTGGTGCGACCAGCGGATTGCGCGGCTTGGGCGCCGGCAGCTTGAGCTTGATCTTGCGGGCGGAAGTCATCGCCCGAGTTTAAGCAATCCGGTGGACAGCGCGGTGCCGAAGATGATCACCACCGCGCACAGCAGCATCCACAGCGTGACTGCCTCGCCGAGGAAAACCACGCCGTAAAACACCGCGAATACCGGCACCACAAAGGTCACGGCCAGCGCGCGCGCCGGGCCGGCAGTTTCAATGAGCCGGAAATAGAGGACGTAGGCGATGCCGGTGCACAGGACGCCGACCACCAGCAGCGCCAACCAGGCGCCGCTGCCGGGCTGGCGCGCTGGCCACAGCCAGGCTGCGGGCAGGGCCAGGCCGAGAGTCGCGCCGATCTGGCTGCCAGCGGCGGTGACCAGCGGCGGCAGGCCGGTGAGGTAACGCTTGGCATAACTGGCCGACAGCGCGTAACAGACGCAGGCCAGCAGGCAGGCCAGCACGGCCCAGCCGGGGGCGATGCCCGAGGCGTCGGGCTTGAAGGTGGCCTTGTCCCAGGCCAGCATCGCCACGCCGCCAAAACCGATCAACAGGCCGAGAACGCGCGAGGCGGTAGGGTGGTCCTTCAGCCAGAACCACGCGACGATGGCGCCGAACATCGGCACGCTGGCGTTGAGGATGGCCGACAGCCCGGTGGTGATCGACAGCAGGGCAAAAGCAAAACACGCAAACGGAATGCCGGAGTTGAACAGCCCGACCAGGAACACACGGCGCCAGTTCTTCATCAGCGCCGCGCCGTGACCGCGCAGCAGCACCAGCGGCAGCAGAAAGGCCGCAGCAATCGCCACGCGCACGGCGGCGGTCGGCAACGGGCCGAAATCCACCACGGCGATACGCATGAACAGAAAGGACGAGCCCCAGATGGCCGCCAGCAACACGAAATCGCTGAGCCAGGCCTTGTTTTTCAGAGCGGGTAGCGCAACACTCACCGGGCACCCTCAAGGGCCACACCCTCCAGTTTGAGCAGGGCGCTTTTGCGCTCCAGGCCGCCGGCATACCCGGTCAACGCCCCGTCGGCACCCATCACGCGGTGACAGGGCACGATGATGCTGACCGGGTTGCGGCCCACCGCTGCGCCCACGGCGCGCACGGCGGCCGGCTTGCCGATGCGCGCGCTGATCTCGCTGTAGCTGGCGGTGCCGCCCTGCGGGATTTTCAGCAGAACCTGCCACACCGATTGCTGAAAGGCCGTGCCGTAGGCCAGATCCAGCGGCACATCAAATTGCGTGCGTTGGCCGGCGAAGTATTCGCCGAGTTGCCGGATGACTTGTTGCAGCACCGGGTGGTTTGGGTCGCTGGGCCACGTGGTCGTGCGCCGCGAAGCGACAAAGGTGGGGGCCAACAGTTCTTGTGGGAGGTGCCGCTGGCCGTCGAACCAAAGTCCGGCCAGGCCCTTGTCGGTGGCCGCGATGATGATGCTGCCCAGCGGGCTCTCGTGGCGCGTCTGGACGATGGGGTTGACGAATTTCATGGTGATCTCCTGGAAGTGTCTCTCATTGAGAGGTATCGGCTTCTCAGCCCTGCGGGCTGTCGTCAAGGTTTTATAGAAGGTTTTTGGGCTCCAGCCCTTTGCGGACGGGTTCGGACAGCTATCAATTCAGTAGCGTTTGACGGGGTGGCTGCGGCCTCCATCGCACCGCTCCAGGCGCGTATCACGGCGTAACTGCGCCAGGGCTTCCAGGCCAGCGAGGCCTGCTCGGCTTCCTTCGCTGGATTTTTCAGGCCCTGCACACCGAGTGCCTTGTGCAGCGCCACGTCGCCGGCCGGAAAGGCATCTGGCCAGCGCAGCGCGCGCATGGCGATGTATTGCGCGGTCCAGTCGCCGATGCCGGGCAACTCTTTCAGCGCGGCAACAGTGGCATTCACATCCGCACCGCCATGCAGTTGCACCCGTTTTTCTGCCACCGCTTTAGCAATACCGACAATCGCCGCCTGCCGCTGCCTGCCGATGCCAAGCTGGCCCAACACATCGCCGCTGGCCTGCGCCAGCACGGCGGCCGACGGAAACAGGCGCGTCAGGCCGGGCCAAGGTGTTTGAATCGGCTCGCCGAGTTTGTCGACCATGCGCTGCGCCAGCGTGCGTGCTGCCGCCACGGTGATCTGCTGGCCCAGCACGGCGCGCACCGCCAGCTCGTAGCCGTCCATCGCGCCGGGAACACGCAGGCCGTCGCCACCGGGGAAACTGTCGTGCAGCACCGCGTTGATGGCCTGGGGGTCGGCGTCCAGGTCCAGCATGGCGCGCACCCGGCGTATCACCAGCGGCAACACTTCGCGCAAGGAGTCGCTGATGCGCAGCGCCACATGGCAGCGGCTTTCGTCAAAGCTCGCCATCAGCCAGCCGGCGTGGACCTTGCCGCCCGCCTCGACGCGGAAAGTGCGCCCCATGCGGGGGCCAGCCGCGCTCTCATCGACACATTCAATCGCATGGATCTGCCGTTTTTTAAAGAAGCCGATCATGGCCGCTACGTCGTAGGGCGGGCGGTAGCCGAGTTTGACGGTGATGCCTTGGTCCGACGGTGTGTTGCCCTGGCGCCGCAACTGCGTCGGGTTCAGGCCGTAGTGGCCGACAAAGGCGGCGTTGAAGCGGCGCACGCTCGCATAACCGCTGATCAGCGCAACCTGTGTGATCGGCAGCGCGGTGTCGGCCAGCAACTGCTTGGCCGTCAGCAGGCGGCGCGTTTGCAGGTACTGCATGGGCGAGACGCCAAATTGGGTCTCGAAAATGCGCCGGACGTGGCGGTCGCTGACACCGAGTTTTGCAGACAGCAATTCGACCGAAGGCGTTGCATCTCCCCAAGCCTCGGGCTCATCGAGAAGGCGCGCGGCCTGGTGCGCCAGGATGTAGCTGGCGTCCTGAATCGACCAGACCACCGAATGCGGCGCCAGTTCGGGCCGGCAGCGCAGGCAGGGCCGAAAGCCAGCGTTTTCTGCCTGCGCTGCATGGCCGAAGAAGCGGCAGTTTTCGCGCTTGGGTGTTTTCACGCTGCAGACCGGCCGGCAGTAGATGCCGGTGGAGGTCACGCCGGTGAAAAAACTGCCGTCAAAACGCGCGTCCCGCGTCTTCAGCGCGAGGTAGCAGGCGTCATCGGCGAGCAAGGCGTTGTCCGTGGTCATGGCTGAATCATACGTTGCAGGCCGGTTCAGACTAGCCGTTTTCGGACATCTTCCCCGCCCACCCCCGCGCCTACAATCAGTGCGCTACAGCAACCCCAGGAAGGCCCCATCCATGCAGGTGAACCCCTCGATTTTCAAGGCTTACGACATCCGCGGTGTCGTGCCTTCCACCGTCAACGAAGCCATGGCCGAAGCACTGGGCCGCGCTTTCGGCGCCAGTGCGCTGGCGCAGGGCGAGGCCACGGTGGCCGTGGGCCGCGATGGCCGGGTCAGCGGGCCTGCGCTCAGCGCGGCGCTGGTCCGTGGCCTGGTCGCCAGCGGCGTCGATGTGGTCGATGTCGGTATGGTCACCACGCCCATGCTTTATTTCGCGGCCAGTACGCTGGCGAATTCCGGCATCCAGATCACTGGCAGCCACAACCCCAAGGACTACAACGGCTTCAAAATGGTGATGGCCGGCCGCGCCATTTACGGCGACGAGATCCAGGGCCTGCGCCAGCGCATGGAAGCCGACGACAGCGCTGTACCGGCGCGCAGCGGAAAAGTCACCCTCGTCAACGTGCTCGCGCCTTACCGCGACCGCATCGTCTCTGACATTAAGCTGGCGCGGCCCATGAAGGTCGTGATCGACTCCGGCAACGGCATTGCCGGCGCTTCTGCCCCCGGCATCTTCCGCGCGCTTGGCTGCGAGGTGACCGAGCTGTTCAGCGAGGTGGATGGCGACTTTCCCAACCACCACCCGGACCCGAGCAAGCCGGAGAACCTGAAAGACCTGATCACCGCGCTGCAGGCCGGCGACGCCGAGCTGGGCCTGGCCTTCGACGGCGACGGCGACCGCCTGGGCATCGTCACGCGTGACGGCCAGAACATCTACCCGGATCGCCAGATGATGCTGTTTGCGCGCGATGTGCTTGCGCGTGTTCCGGGCGGCACCATCGTCTATGACGTGAAATGTTCGCAGCGACTGGCGCCCGAGATCACAGCGGCCGGTGGCGTGCCCATGATGTACAAGACCGGCCACTCGCTGATCAAGGCGAAGATGAAAGAAGTCAACTCCCCGCTGGGCGGAGAGATGAGCGGCCACATCTTTTTCAAGGAGCGCTGGTTCGGCTTCGACGACGGCACCTATGCCGGCGCACGCCTGCTGGAGATCCTGAGCAAGGTGGCCGATGTGGGCGCGTTGCTCAATGGTCTGCCGACCAGTTTCAGCACGCCCGAGCTCAACGTGGCCTGCAAGGAGGGCGAGCCGCACATGGTGGTGGCGCAACTCATCAAAATAGCCTCTTTTGCGGCGCCGGCAAAGATCAGCACGATTGATGGTGTGCGCGTTGACTGGCCCGACGGCTTCGGCCTGATCCGCGCGTCCAACACCACGCCGGTGCTGGTGCTGCGTTTTGAAGGGCACACCGAGGCGGCGCTCAAACGCATCGAGACCGACATGCTCAAGCTGTTACGCAGTGTCAAGCCGGATGCGAATTTTTCCGCTCCCGCACATTGAGCCCGCTTGCTGTCATCCCGGGCTCGACCCGGGATCCATGTTTCGAACTCCCGGCTGCGCGACGATGGATTGCGGGTCAAGCCCGCAATGACATTCAGTGAAGATTCTTCTGGTCAAACTCTCGTCGCTCGGCGACGTGGTGCACACGCTGCCTGTGGTGCAGGACATCCTGGCCGCACATCCTGCGGCGCAGATCGACTGGGTGGTGGAAAAGGCCTTTGCGCCGCTGCTGGCCCCGCTGCGGGGTGCGGGGCTGCAGCGCGTCATTCCCTGCGAGCTGCGTCGCTGGCGCCAATCGCCCTTCAGTGCGGCCACGCGCAGCGCGTGGCGCGCCTTCCGGCGCGAGTTGCAAAGCCAGCACTACGACGCGGTGATTGACCTGCAGGGGCTGACCAAGTCAGCGCTGGTTGCCTGGCTGGCGCGGCTGGCGCCTGGCGGCAAGCGTTACGCCATGGCCAACCAGACCGAAGGCTCGGGCTACGAGGCGCCAACACGCTGGGTGGCGGATGTGGCGATTGCCCTGGCGCCGCACAGCCACGCCGTAGTGCGTGGGCGCGAGCTGTGCGCGCGTGCGCTGGGCTACACCCCGGCGGAGCGTCCCGGTTATGGGCTCAATCGCTCTCCAGCCCATGTCGGGTGGACGCGGATTGCTCCTGAAACAATAGCGTTCGTACATGGCAGCTCGCGCCCCGACAAGCTCTGGCCGCTTGAACATTGGCTGGCGCTGGGGCGGCAACTGAATGCCCAGGGTTATCTGATCGCGCTGCCGCATGGCAGCGACGACGAACTGGCGATTAGCCAGGCGATTGCTCAGGGCTTGAACACCGGCGAAGAAAAAGCGGTCGTAAATGCAGTCGTGTTGCCCCGGCTTGCGCTGGACGAGCTCACGCAACAGCTCGCGCAGTGCGCCGGCGTCATCGGCGTGGACAGTGGGCTCAGCCACATCGCCGTGGCGCTCGACTTGCCGCATGTACAGATCTACAACTTCGACACCGCCTGGCGCACCGGGCCGCTGCCGGATTCCACCGGGGAAGAGGGCGCTCGCCAGCTCAGCGTCTTCGCACAAGCTTCGCCGTCGGTCAGCCAGGTGTGGAATGCCTGGCTCACCTGTCAGCCAGCGCGTGCACATGCCCTTGGGGAGACGACGTGATGGAGCGCTTCATCCGCAAGCTCTATTCGCTGCTGATGTGGGCCGCCCAGCCTTTTCTGCGGCGCAAGCTGTCGCGCCGGGGCCAGGCCGAGGCTGGTTACCTGGAAGCGGTGGACGAGCGCTTCGGCTTTTACACGCAGCCAGCCGAAGCGGGTTCTGAACTGGTTTGGGTGCATGCGGTGTCGCTGGGCGAAACGCGCACCGCCGGCATATTGATCGACGCGCTGCGCGGCCGGTGGCCGGGCCTGCGCGTGCTGCTGACCCATGGCACGGCCACTGGCCGCGCCGAGGGCGCCGGGCTGCTGCGGGGCGGCGACGTGCAGGTCTGGCAGCCCTGGGACAGCGAGGCCGCCGTCGCGCGTTTTTTCATGCACTTCAAGCCGCGCCTGGGCCTGCTGATGGAAACAGAGGTCTGGCCCAACACCGTGGCCAGCGCGCAGGCGCGCGGCGTGCCGCTGGCGCTGGTCAATGCGCGCCTGTCGGGCAAATCGCTGCAGCAGGCCGCCCGCATCGCGCCGCTGTCGCGCCCGGCCTATGCGGGCCTGGCGGCGGTGTACGCCCAGAGCGACAGCGATGCCGAGCGCCTGCGCGAGCTGGGGGCCACGGTGCAGGGCGTGTTTGGCAACCTCAAGTTCGACGCCACGCCGGACGCAGCGCAGCAGGCGCAGGGCCGGCAGTGGCGCCAGGCGCTGGGCCAGCCGGTGCTGATGCTTGCCAGCTCGCGCGAAGGCGAGGAAGACGATTTTCTCAAGCAAATAGTGGCTCTGGCCCTTTCCACACGGGCGCAACCAGCTATCAATACCGTAGCAGGCGCACACGTTCAGGTCCTCATCGTGCCGCGCCATCCGCAGCGCTTTGACGAGGTGCAGGCGCTGGTTGAAAAACATGGGCTCTCCGTCGCGCGCCGCTCGGCCTGGGGCGGCGAGCCGCAGACCGCCGATGTCTGGCTCGGCGACTCACTCGGCGAGATGGCGCTTTATTACGCGCTGAGCGACGTGGCCTTGCTGGGCGGCAGTTTTGCACCGCTGGGCGGGCAGAACCTGATTGAGGCCGCTGCCTGCAGCTGCCCCGTGATCATGGGCCCGCACACCTTCAACTTCGCCGAGGTGTCCGAACTGGCGGAAGCGGCCGGCGCCGCGCGCCGCGTGGCAGACATGGACGAGGCGGTGCGCAGCGCCCGCGCCCTGCTGGCCCGGCCGACCACGCAGCAAGCGGCCGCAGCGGCCAGCCTGACGTTTGCGGCGCAGCACCGCGGCGCGGCGGCCAACACGGTGCAGGCACTCGCGCATTTTCTGAAAGCCTGAGTTCGTGGCAGAACCACTGGTCAACCAATACGGCGCCGATGTGCCCAAGGCCATCGCGCGCATGATCACGGCGGTGCAACCGGCCTTCGATGCGCGCAAGTTTGTCGCCGATGCACTCACCGGTTATGACGGGCTGGCCCTGATGCCGCGCGGCAAGCACATTGCGCAGGCGCTGCACCGGCATTTGCCGCCCGACTACGCTAAGGCCATCAACATCCTGCTCGCCTCGCTGGACCAGCCGCATGGCCGGGGCGAAGGCCTCAGCATGGCGTCTTTCCTCTACCTGCCGCACACCCTGTTCGTCGCGCAGTTCGGACTCGATCATTTTGAAGACTCGATGCGCGCGCAACACGCGCTGACCCAGCGCTTCACGGCTGAGTTCAGCATCCGAGCCTTTCTGCACAAACACGAAGCCCCCACACTGGCGCGCTTCAGGCAGTGGGCGACGGACCCGAGCGAGCATGTGCGCCGCCTGGTGTCCGAAGGCAGCCGCCCGCGCCTGCCCTGGGCCAGCCGCCTGTCGGCCTTCCAGAAAAATCCCGCGCCCGTGCTGGCGCTGCTGGAGCTGCTCAAGGACGACCCAGCCCTCTACGTGCGCCGCTCGGTCGCCAACAACCTCAACGACATCGGCAAAGACCACCCAGCCGTGCTGGCGCAGACAGCAAAGCAGTGGCTCAAGGGCGCGAGCGACGAGCGCCGCTGGATCGTGCAGCACGCGTTACGCTCAGCCGTCAAGCGCGGCGAGGCCGGCGCGTTGTCTGTACTGGGCTTCGGTAAAAGCGCCGAGGTCGACGTGTCGAACGCACGCATCACGCCCACGCGCGTAGTGATGGGTGAAAAAGTGAACATCGCCTTCGACGTTTCCAACACCAGCGGGAAGGCGCAGGAAGTGCTGGTGGACTTCTGCATCCACTACGTCAAGGCCAGCGGCAAGACCAGTGCGAAGGTGTTCAAGCTCAAGGTGCTGGAGTTGGCGCCGAAAGAAACGGTGCGGCTGAGCAAGACGGTATCCACTGCAGAGATGACCACGCGCAAGCATCATGCGGGGCTGCATCGGGTGGAGGTGCTGCTGAATGGGCAGGCGAGGGCGCTGGGGGTGTTTGAGTTGGTGGCCGGCGCCTGAGCAATTAGGCTAGCTATCGACAGTCTTGGATGGTCGATAGGCAGCCGATGTGACTGTTTTCGAGAAAAAGCTGAATTAGCACGCGCTCAACTGTTGGGGCTCGACATGCACGCAAAGGTAGCGCAATAGTGACTACACGATCTCCACTAAACTCAGGCGGCGCTGGGTCGGCGTCTGGGCAGACGCCGGGACGTGATCGAAAAACAAAGAGTAAGAAGTTGCTGCTCTAAGTATTTGACCGCCAGGACGAGGCTGGGCGACATTGCCTGATCGATCAGTTATAGGCCTCAGCCACAGCAGATCGTTGAAGAACGATATTTTTGCTTGAATGAAAACTTCAATAAGACGTGAGGAATGCAGCATGGCAAAGACCCAACTCAAAAAAATAACAATTGAAAAATTTCGTGCATTGAATAACGTCGAAGTTGAGTTCGGTGATTACATCACGGTTATTTGTGGGAAGAACGGGACATCCAAGTCCTCAATCCTTGGGATCGCAGCGCAAATTTTCAGCTTTGAAAAAGACTACGTCACTGGATCAAACCTCCGCGGCTTCAAGCAAATCAGCGGTAAGGGCTTCAAGTCGCAGTACAAAGAGCACATCCGAATATCTGAAGAATTTGATGTGCCAGGTTCCTTATCCGCCAGCATTCTTCTACACGAGGGGTACACCGATCAGGGCGCAACAGCCAATTTGGAGTTGATGACACGGACGGACGACGAGACCAAAAAAATATTGCCTCGCCCTGTCATCAGGAAAAACAGCACGGCTACGGGAAATACAAGCAGGAACTTCACGCATCCTGTGATTTTTTTGAGCTTGAAGCGTTTGTACCCAATTGCCGATCGCGACTACAAAGCAATTGACTTCGATTATTTGAAAGCCCACGAGCAGGAGTTCATTGCGCTGACCAACGAGTTACTCAACCGCAGCTCGACTCAAGCTACTGGCACGCATGGAACAATCACTTCTGCCGTGGCCCACGGTGACAACTACAACCATGAGTCGGTCTCGGCGGGCGAGGACAATGCGGGTCAGATCATCATGGCGCTACTGTCGTTCAAGAAGCTCAAAGCAGAATATGCCGACTACAAAGGCGGTTTGCTGCTGATGGATGAGGCTGATGCTGGCTTGTTTCCAACCGCCCAAGTCAACCTGCTGAAGATTTTTGAACGTGAATGCAGGAAGCTCAATTTGCAGGTGGTTATGACATCTCACTCCCCAGTCATGATCGAGTACGCATACGAACAGAGTCAGCATGAACACAGCAAGAAATTCAAGACCGTCTATCTGAGCAACACATACGGATCTGTTCAGGTCATACAGGATTGGTCTTGGGCGAAAATCAGTGCCGACATCCATACGAGAACTGTCAGCGCAGGACCAACGACAACCCTGCCAAGCGTCAATGTTTATTTCGAAGACAAAGAAGCAGAGAACTTTTTCGATGCATTAATAAGTAGGCAGCCGGTTAAAAAATTCACCATCGCAATGTCAGAAGTTACGCTTGGGTGTACCAATTACGTGAATCTAATAAAAAACAAGGTGCCCGAGTTCACTGAGAAGAGTGTGATTTGTCTTGACTCAGATGCGCATTCACACATTAAAGGAAAAAACTACAAAACTATTGTTCTTTTACCCGGCGAATTTCCACCTGATCAGTTAATTTTTCAGCACCTATACAACCTTCCTGCCAAAGATGGTTTTTGGCAGAATGAGTTGCAATTCACCCGCGATGTGTTCACCAATGCAGCACGGGACACAACCAATGAGCTGAAAATTACGGGCTCCAAGGTTGATCTCGGTGAACGTATCAAAGCGTACGAGGGCGCACTCAAGCCACGTGACATTTTCAAGAAGTTCTACAAAGGCGATGAAGTGCAGAAAGTGCTGAGCTGTGGAACTAAGCCTTACGGCGCATGGAAGCATTGGATCGACACCAATCCAGTGTTAGTCAACCAGTTCTTGGAGCAATTCAAGGCCACAATCTACGGTGTCATGAAAAACGGTTATGCCGTAGACGATGCCAAACTCACCACCTTGAAAGTCACGTTGAAGAAGGTGCCCCATGTTCTCAAATAGGCTTTACAGCCCACTGCGCTACCCCGGTGGCAAAGCGCCTTTTGCGCCGTTCATCGCCAAGGTGATGGAAGTCAATGGCGTTGCGGGTGGGCATTACCTAGAGCCCTACGCGGGCGGCGCAGGGGTTGCCCTCGATCTGCTGTTTCAGGGACATGCACGCCACATTCATATCAACGATGCAGACCCCGCAGTGTTTGCGTTTTGGGTCTCTGTGACGCAGCATTCTGAAGAATTGCTTGAGCTGCTTGCATCAACCCCCATCGCCATCGAGGAATGGTTTAAGTGGCGCTCGGTACTCCGTGAAGACTGTCAAGCCAGCTTGGTCGAGAAGGGGTTTGCCACGTTGTTCATGAACAGAACCAACCGTTCCGGCATTTTGAAAGCGGGCGTCATTGGCGGGAAGAGTCAGGAAGGTGCCTACAAGCTGGATGCTCGCTTCAAGAAGGAGGTCATTGCTGCACGGATTGTGGAGATCGCTAAACGGTCGAAAGACATCACCGTGTACGGCGAAGATTCTTTGGCTCTTCTGAAACGCTGCAAAGAGTTTCTGCCAGAAAAGTCGCTTATCTATCTTGACCCTCCTTACTATGTCAAAGGCAAGGGGCTGTACCGCAACTATTATGAGCACGACGATCACGTTGCGATCGCGAAAACTATCAAGGCTAAAGGCTTCAAGCGGCATTGGGTCGTGTCTTATGACAATGCAGACGAAATCCGCGCCATGTATCAACTCGTCAACACGAAAACATACGGGCTTAACTACACGGCTCAACGGCGCTATGTAGGCAATGAGGTCATGTTTTTCAGCCAAGACCTAATTGTTTCTGATGATGGTATCCCTCAGACAAAAAAAGTCGCTTGATTAATAGTTGGGCGTTCATCGCGCTCTGGCCGGACTCCCAGGCGCATGCACCACCATCAACCCAGCCACCCACTCAATAAACACTCGCAGCTTCGCACTGACATGCCGGCTAGGCGCAAACGCAATGTACAGCGGCATCGGATCTAAGCGCCAGCCTTCGAACAACGGCACCAGCTCACCGCTGGCCAGGTGCGCCCTGGCCATGTACTGCGGCAGCCAGAGTACGCCCAGCCCTGCCAGGCCGGCTGCCAGGTAGGCGTTGCCGTCATCGACTGACAATGCGTAACGCCCTTGCACCTGGGCGCTTTCGCCATCCAGGTGCATGGTGTACCCAAGGGTTTTGCCGGTGCGCGCCCACAGGAGGCCCACGATGCGGTGATGCGTGTCCTCCAGCTCTCGCGGGTGCAGGGGTGTGCCGGCACGCGCCAGGTAGCTCGGTGCAGCGTAGACGCCGAGCTGAAAATCGCCGATGAGGCGGGCCATCAGCGACGTTTTGCCGAGGGTTGGCTTGCTTTGACGCGCTGTAGTTCGCTACTTATTTGATAGCTATTGGCGCTTAAGGGGCGGAGGCTGGAGGCCGATTTGATGCCTAATGCCGATCCATCGTCCTGAGGAGTTCTCATCCCGCACTGTTCATGAATGAAAACGGGCTCCGGCCCTTTGGGTACGGGCGTGACCAGCTACTGAATGGATAGCGAATTAGTCGGCCCATACATTCAACGGGCGTGCTCCCGGGCCATCAGCACGTCCGAATTGCATTCGGTACCTGAAAATGGTACCATTTAACAATGAAGCGACGGCATCAGCGAATTGTTGAATTGATCTTTTCGCGGCCGACGAGCGGCAATGTCCAGTGGCGCGATGTTGAGGGCCTCTTCATTGAACTGGGCGCAGAAATTGAAGAACGAGCAGGCAGCCGGGTTTCTGTCTTTTTGTTTGATGAGGTGCGGGTCTTTCACCGTCCACATCCATCACCCAACACGGACAAAGGCGCGGTGGCCGCGATTCGCAAATGGCTGGAACAACACGGAGTCGAACCATGAACGTAATGACTGTTGACGACTATCACGCAACGATTGAATTTGACCCTGATCTTGACTTGTTCAGGGGGGAGATTCTCGGCCTTAACGGTGGTGCGGACTTTTACGGGAAGAATCCGAAGGAACTTCGTGCGGAGTTCAAGCGCTCGCTTCAGGTGTTTCTTGAGGTTTGTGCGGAGAAGGGGATTGAGCCAAAGCGTCATTTTTCTGGCAAATTTAATTTGCGGATTTCACCGCAGTTGCACGAAAAGCTCGCTATTGCGGCGCAGGCAAAAGGCAAAAGCATCAACACTTTGGCGCAAGAGGCTTTGCAGGAAAGTTTCGCGTGAATGGGCGACAAGGTAACTGGTCATTTTCATCGGTCGGTTCTGTCGGGCGATGAATTTTGATTCAAGCCATACCAGCGGATGAAAAAACGCACCCGCTACATTACTGCACCAACAGCGAATTGACCAGCAGCAAATCTTCCGGCGTCAGCGTGCCATTGGCCTGGCGCAGCTTCAGGCCACCCACCAGCACGTTGTAGCGTGCCACGGCCAGGTCGCGCTTGGTCTGGAACAGCTGGCTTTGTGCATTGAGCACGTCGATGTTGATACGCACACCGACCTGGTAGCCCAGCTTGTTGGCGTCCAGTGCGCTCTGGCTGGACGCCTCGGCGGCTTCCAGTGCCTTGACCTGGCCCTGGCCCGACAACACGCCGAAGAAGGCGGTGCGGGTGCCCAGGGCAACGCCGCGTTTGGCGCCTTCCAGGTCGGTGCGTGCCTTTTCTTCCAGAGACAGGGTTTCACGAATCCGGTTTTGCGTGGCAAAACCGGCAAACAGCGGCAGGTTCAGCGCCAGCCCGATGGTGGTGCTGTTGCTGCGTGAGTTCAGGGTGCTGATTGCGCTGCCTTGCGGGTTGCGCTGCACGCCGTAGCTGGCGGTCAGGTCCACCGTCGGCTTGTGGCCGGCCTCGGCCTTGTTGATTTCAAGTTTGGCGACCTCGAGGTTGGCTTGCGCCTGTTTGATGGTGGGGTGAAAGTCTTCGGACTGGCGTACCCACGCCGCCACGTCGTTGGGCACCAGTGGCGGCAGGGCAACCGGCACCAGCAGGCCTTTGGGCTGCGCGTCGGTTTTGCCGACCAGCTGGTCCAGCGCAATTTTCTTCACGCGCAAATCGTTTTCGGCGGCGATCTCCTGGGCAATCACCAGGTCGAACCTGGCCTGCGCCTCGCGCGAGTCGGTAATGGTGGAGGTACCCACTTCGAAGTTGCGTTTGGCTGATGCCAGTTGTTCCGCCACCGCCGCCTTTTGCGCGCGCACAAAGGCCAGCGTGTCCTGCGCGGCCAGTACATCAAAATAGGACTGGCTGGTGCGCACAATCAGGTCCTGCTCGGCGGCCTCCAGCTGGGCTTTGGACAACTCCACCTGCTGCTTGCCCTGTTCATACGTGGCCCAGTTGCCGGGCCGGTACAGCGGTTGCGAGGCATTGAAGCTGGCGGTCTGTGCGTTGAAGCTGCGGTCAGTCACCGGGTTGTTGTTTTCAAAATTGGTGCGGTTCATGCCCGCCGACAGCCCGGCAGTGGGCAGGACGCCGGCCTTGGCCTGGTCGGCTTTGGCCAGATTCGCCTGGTACAGCGAGCGCGACGACTGGTAGGCGGCGTCGTAGCCGCGTGCCGAGCGGTACAGCTCCACCAGGTTCTGCGCTTGCGCGGCGGGCGCCAGCGCCGCCAGCACTGTGCCGAGTGCAAGGGCCAGCGGCAGCAAGGCCGGTTTTTTGAGTAGCGTCGTCATGGGTGTCCTGATGAAATGTAGGGGGAGTGCGTGTGGGACGGCAATTCAATACATTGGCACGGCGGTGTCGCGTTGCTTGGACCAGGCATCGATGCCGCCGTGGAGGTTCACCACGTCGGTGAAGCCGCTTTGCGCCAGGAAGTTGGCGACCTGCAGGCTGCGCATGCCGTGGTGGCACAGGCAGGCCACGGGCTGGTCGGCGCCAAACTGCTCCTTCAATTGTTCGACACGGGCCGGAACCTCGCGCATGGGAATGCGCAGCAGCGTGAAGCCGTCCTCGGTCACCGAAGCGGTTTGCAGCTCCCAGGGCTCGCGCACGTCCAGCACCACCGGTGCGGGAGCATCCGCGTCCAGGCCGTCGCGCCAGGCGTTGAAGTCGGCAGGAGAGAGCTGGGCAATCATGGGCGGTGCTTTGTGCGAAAAAATCAGAAGTTGAACTTGGAAGGTTCGGGGAAGTTGAGCAGGCGCGGCGCCACCGTGTCCCAGCCCTGGGTGGTGCGGAAGGCGGCCTCACCGACGCGGGTCACCAGCGTGGCGCGCATCATGGGCTCAAAGCCGACGATGGCACTGAGCCGGCCGCCAATTTTGAGCATGGCCAGCAGGGCGGGCGGCACCTCGGCGACCGAGCCGCTGAGCACGATCACGTCGAAGGGGCCGCTCAGCGGGTCGCTGCTGGAGACGGCCTGGCCGAGTTTGGCTGCACCATCACCGGTGCGCACTTCAGCGTTGTAGACGCCGGCTTTCTTGAGGTTGTTGCGCGCGAGCTGCGCCAGATCGGCGTCGATCTCGAGCGTGATCACCTGCTGCGCACGGTGCGCCAGCAGGGCCGCCATGTAGCCGGAGCCGGCGCCGATCTCGAGGACTTTTTCATGTTTTTGCACCGCCAGGTCTTGCAAGATACGCGCCTCGACCTTGGGGGCCAGCATGCATTGGCCGGGTTTGGAGCTTAGCGGAATTTCCATGTCGGCAAAGCCCAGCGCCTTTTTGGCTGGCGGCACAAAATCTTCGCGCTTGACCACCGCCAGCAGGGAAAGAACCTGGCTGTCCAGCACTTCCCAGGGGCGGATTTGCTGCTCGATCATGTTGAAGCGGGCTTGTTCGTAGTTCATGGTGTGGCCTGTGAAATATCGGGGTGAGGAATTGCGGGTAAACCTGTGATTTTAAGGGCGGGCCACTGCGGCTTCGGGCAGGGCGCGCCGGCCAGTGAGGCGGCGTTTGAGCCATTGCGCCAGGTCGTCGAGGTAGCAATAAGTGACCGGCACCACCACCAGCGTCAGCAGCGACGACGTGATGACGCCACCGATCACGGCCTGGCCCATGGGGGCGCGCTGCTCCGAGCCTTCGGTCAGCGCAAAGGCCAGCGGCACCATGCCGAAAATCATGGCCAGCGTGGTCATCAGGATGGGGCGCAGCCGCACGCGGGCGGCGACCAGCAGGGCCTCGCTGCGTTCCATGCCCGGGATGTGGCGGCCGTCCGTTTCCGTCCGGTCTTGCCTCATCCGGATCGCAAAGTCCACCAGCAGGATGGCATTTTTGGTGACCAGCCCCATCAGCATGACGACACCGATGATGGAGAACATCGACAGCGTCGAGCGAAACAGCAGCAGCGCCAGCACCACGCCGATCAGCGTCAGCGGCAGCGAGGTCATCAGCGCCAGCGGCTGCAGGAAACTCTTGAACTGGCTGGCCAGGATCATGTAGATGAACAAAATGGCCAACACGAGGGCGGAGATCGCATAACCAAAAGACTCGGCCATGTTTTTGGTCGACCCGCCGAACTGGTAGCGGTAGCCGGGCGGGAAGCTGATGCCGTCGAGCGCTGTGCGGATGTCATTGGACACCTCGCCGGCCGATCGCTTGTAGACATTGGCATTGATGGCCACTTCACGCGTCAGGTCGCGCCGGTTGATCTGGTTCGGCCCGGTCGCCTCCTTCACTGTGGCGAGCTGGCCCAGGCGCACCGTGCGGGCCGAGCCGTCGGCATTGCTGCCGATGGCGCTGCTCAAAAAGGGCAGGCGCTCCAGGTCTTGCGGGGCGTTCCTTGCGTCGGGCGACAGGCGCACGTTCACGTCGTAGGTCTGGTCGTCGGGCGCGCGCCAGTTGCCCACGGTCTGCCCGGCCACCAGAGTGCGCAGCGCACCGGCAATTTGCGACACGCTCAGGCCCAGGTCGGACGCGATATCACGTTTGACATCAATCTCGATGGTCGGCTTGTCGGGCTTGAGGCTGGAGTCCAGGTCCACCAGGCCGGGGATGGCCCTGATGCGTTCGGTCGCCAGCCGGGTCAGCCGTTCCAGCTCCTTCAGGTCGGGGCCCTGCAGCGAAAACTCCACCTGCTTGTTGCCGCCAACGGAGTCGAGCAGGCCGACGTGGGTGACGGTGATGCCGGCCACCTGTTTGAGACGCTCACGCAGCACGCCCGAGAGCTCATCGACGCTGCGGCTGCGCGCCTTGCGGTCGACCAGGCGCACATACATGCTGGCGTACATTTTTCCCTGGGCGCTGCCGGTGTTGATGGTGGCCAGCGTGTACTTCACCTCCGGGAACTCGCGCACGATGGATTCGACCTGGGCGGTTTTGGCCTCGGTGGCTTCGAGCGAAGAACCGACCGGTGTGTAAAACGTCAGCGAGGTTTCCGAGAAGTCGGCCTTGGGCACAAACTCCGTGCCCAGCAGCGGCACCATGAAGATGCTGGTGATGAAGATGACCAGGGCCAACCCGAGGGTGGCCAGCTTGTGTAGCAGCGACCAGCGCAGGATGCGCTGGTAGGTCTCGGCCAGCGAGTCGGTGGCGCGCTCGAACCAGCCGGTGACGCGGCCTATGGTTTTGTCGTACCAGTTTTTCCGACCGTCCTGCGCTTGTCGAAGGATGCTCGGGTCGTGCCAGATGCTCGACAGCATGGGGTCCAGTGTGAAGCTGACAAACATCGAGATCAGCACCGCCGCCACGATGGTGATGCCGAACTCATGGAAAAACTTGCCGATGATGCCGCCCATGAAACCGATGGGCAGAAACACCGCGACGATGGAGAAGGTGGTGGCCAGCACCGCCAAGCCGATCTCCTGCGTGCCGTCGAGTGAGGCCTGGTAGGGCAACTTGCCCATTTGCACATGGCGCACGATGTTCTCGCGCACCACAATCGCGTCGTCAATCAGCAGGCCCACACACAGGCTCAGCGCCATCAGCGTGATCATGTTGATGGTGAAGCCAAACAGGTTCATGAACAAAAACGTGCCGATGATAGAGATCGGCAAGGTCAGGCCGGTGATCACCGTCGAGCGCCAGGAGTTCAGGAACAGGAAGACGATCAGCACCGTCAGCAGCGCGCCTTCGATCAGCGTGCGGCGGACGTTTTCGACGGCGACGCGGATCGGGCGTGAACCGTCGGAAACCAGCTCCAGGCGCATGCCCGCTGGCAGTTGGGCCTGGATGTCCTTGATGGACTGGTTCAGGCCATCGACCACCGCGATGGTGTTTTCGTCCTGGGCCTTTTGCACCGTCAACAGCAAGGTGCGCTGGCCGTTGTACAGCGCCAGGTTGTCGATCTCCTGCGAGCCGTCACGCACGCTGGCGACCTGCCCAACCGTCACCGCCGTGGCAGCGCCAGTGGCGGACGCCTTGCGCGCTACGATGATGTTGGCGAAGTCTTCTGGCCGCTTCATGCGGGCGTCGATCTTGACCACACGCTCTTGTGCGAGAGAACGGATGGCGCCGACCGGCAGGTCCTGGTTTTCGCTGCGCACCGCATTGGCAACCTGGTCGGCCGTGATGCCCAGCGCTTCCATGGCCTGCGGGTTCAGGTAAATGTTGATCTCGCGTTTGCTGCCGCCCACCAGGTTGACCGCGCCCACGCCGCGCACATTTTCCAGCCGCTTTTTCAGCACCTGGTCGGCCCAGTTGGTGAGTTCCACGGCGGTGGGAGGCGCGGGCGCTGCGCCGCTGCTGGCTGCTGATGGCGGACATTTTTCCGACGGGCCGCCCCTAGGAAAAATAGCCCCCTCAGGGGGCAGCGCAGCACACGCAGTGGCAAGCGTGGGGGCCGCTAACACCGCCACCGACCAGATGGCCCGACTGGCCGGGTCGAAGCGCAGCACGCGGGGTTCTTTCACCTCATCGCGCAGCAGCGGGCGCAGCGAGGCAATCTTCTCGCGCACGTCTTCGGCGGCCTTGCGTCCGTCGATGTGCAACTGAAACTCAATGATGACGATCGCCATACCTTCGTAGCTGCGCGAGGTCAGGGCGTTGATGCCGGCAATCGCATTGACGCCTTCCTCGATCTTCTTGGTGACTTCGCTTTCAACAATCTCGGGCGAGGCGCCGGGGTACTCTGTGGTGACCACCACCACCGGAAAATCAATGTTCGGGAACTGGTCAACCTGCAGCCGCTGATAGGAAAACAGGCCCAGCACCACGATGGCCAGCATGACCATGGTGGCGAACACTGGGTTTTGCAGACTGACGCGGGTGAACCACATCGCGATTAATAGGCTTTGGGCGACGAAGCCGCCGGTGCTGCTGGTGCGGCCCAGGCCGGCGCCTGGGTGAACTTCACGGCCGTGCCTTCACGCAGGCTGCCGACGGCGCTTTTGATGACAACGTCGTTTTCAGCCAGGCCCTGAACGGCCACCATGGGCTCGCCGTCGGCCGCGTCCTTGCCGCGTACACCCAGCTCAACCGGCTTGTGGGCAATCTGATTGTTCTCGACCACCTGCACATAGGGCGCGGGCTTGTCGGTGCGCACTGCGCTGACCGGCACTGCCAGCAGCGCCGCGCGCGCCATGCCCAGCGTGCCCTGTGCAAACAGCCCTTGCCGCAAGCCCGCACTCGCGGCCGTGTTGTCGATGGACAGGTAGACCAGCACGCTGCGGCTGCCAGCCTGCGCACTCGGGTTGATGCGGGCCACGGTGGCGGTCACGGTTTGCGCGCTGCCCTCGATGCGCAGCGTGGCGGTCTGGCCGGGGCGCACGGCCAGTGCGTCGGCCGCGCTGAGACTGGCTTCGAGTTCGAGCCGGCTCAGGTCCACGATCTCCAGCACCTTGGTGTCGATGCCGACACGCTCGCCCGGCTGCGCCAGCCGCTGCGCAACCTGGCCCGACAGGGGCGCGCGCAGCACCGTGTCGTCCAGCGATTTTTTCGCCACCGCCACGGCGGCCAATGCGGCGTTGTGGTTGGCCTTGCCGGCGTTGAGGTTGGCCTGCGAGGCGTCCAGCGCGGTTTTCGAGATGAAGCCCTGGTTCACCAGCGCCTGGTTGTTGTCGAACTGGCGCTGCACGATGTCGATCTGCGCCTTGGCCGAATCGGCCTGCTGCTGCGCCTGCATTACGCGCGCCTGGTACTCGCTGGCGTCCACCCGCGCCACCACCCGGCCGGCCTTGACGAAGTCGCCTTCGCGCACCGTCAGGCCTTGCAACTCACCGGCCACGCGCGCCTTGACGAAGGCCGAGTTGATGGCCTTGAGGGGGCCCGACAGCGCCAGGCCCTGGCTGAGCTCGCGGGTTTTTGCCTGCAGCACATCGCTGGCGGCCAGCTCGACCACGGTCTGTGTCTTGGCTGCCCCGGCTGCGGCCAGGGCCTGCTGCTGCGCCCGGCGCGCCGACAGGGCGCTGACCACCGCTGCTGCCAGCAACAACAAAATCAGGCCGATGATGGTCCACTTGATCCAGCGTTTCATGCCTTGCCTTTGGCGGGTTTGCCGGCGGGTTGGACCGACAGGCCATACAAGATGATGTCTACCTGGGCGGCAATGTATTTTTCAGCGTTGCCGAGCAGGGCCGGGTCGCCGCAGGTGCCGGCTGAATGTTTGGACAGAATCAAGAAAATCATGGGCGCAATCACGCTGTAAATCGCGTAGTCGAGGTTCATGGGCCGGAACTCGCCGCAGTCGATGCCGCGCTGCATGATGCGGCGAATCAGCGCCTGACCGGGCTGGATCACTTCCTGCTGGTAGAAGGCGGTGATCTCGGGGAAGTTACCGGCCTCGCTCATCATGAGTTTGGTGAGGCCTGAGGCGCGAGTGGCGCCGACCCGCTCCCACCAGGTGGTCATGCAATACGTCAACATCTCGGCGGCCGTGCCTTCAAAGGATGCAAACTCCTCGTTCCATTCCTTGAAGCGGCCCGAGATGTTTTCACGCACCACGGCTTTGAAGAGTTCTTCCTTGCTTTGAAAATAGAGAAACAGCGTGCCCTTGGAGACGCCGGCGCGGGCCGCCACTTCCTCGGCGCGGGTGGCGGCAAAGCCTTTTTCAACAAACAGGTCGAGCGCGGCGTCCAGCAGTTCGCCGGGGCGCGCGTCCTTGCGGCGCTCCCGTTTGACGGACAGCGCACTGGTTTTTTCGCAGAGGAATTTGGAGATGGACATAAATTACTGACTGGTTGGTTAGTAATGTAGCGATTCGCTAGATGCCCGTCAAGCCGTCACTCTGCAGTGCAGGGTTGAAGACGCGTGCGCGGTTGAAGTAAAGCTCAGGTAAAGCGATTTACCAGCAAACCCAGCCATTCCTTGAGCACGAGCTGGGAGGTACCCAACCCGTCTGCCGAAGGCGTCCATTGCAGCACGCCGTTGCGGCTGGGCAGGATAAAACCCATGGGCGCGCGCACCACGATAAAGCCTGCGCGTTCAAAAGCGCCGACAGCGCGCGGCATGTGCCAGGCGTGCGTGACCAGCGCAATCCGCTGGACTTTGTCTTTCTGCATCAGCGTTCTGAGGAAGCGGCCATTTTCAGCCGTGTCGCGTGACTGGTTGTCGACCCAGCGCAGGGCCAGGCCGTAGTCTTGTTGCGCCGCGCGGCGTGCCACTTCGCCTTCGGACGCCACTTGTTCGCCGGCTGCGCCCCAGCCCAGCCCACCCGCAAAAGCCACGGGCAAGCCCGTTTGGCGCGCCAGCCAGGCGCCGTAGCGCAAACGCAGGGTGGCTGCAGCTGAGGCCTGTGGCTCGCCGTACTCGGGCGCCACCGGGTGCACGCCACCGCCCAGCACCACAATGGCCTGCGCGCCGCTGCTTTTCAGGGCCGCGACCGACAAGGCGGTTTGTTGCGGCAGCAGATTCTGCGCCAGCCAAACAGCAACTGCATGGCAGCTCAGCAGCCAGAGCAGGGCCGCCGCCACAAAAGCCAGCAACAGGCCGCCTGCCTTTTTCCGCGCCGCCAGCAGCAGCCCCAGCCCGGCCAGCAACAGCAGCGAAGCGGGCGGCAGCAGCAGTGCGGTCAGGACCGGCTTGAGTTCACCTAATGCAATCATTGAAAACGCTCTTAAATTAATAGCTGCTTACGCCCGCGTGGTATGGGCTAGAGGCCAATTTGACCATTAAAAACGCCGTACGCAGCCGTGTCTGAGGTTTTTGGGCCGGTGCGACCAGTGACTGGCTATTTTCCAGGATGATGGTTGTTTGATTGCTGTATATAAAAAAGGACGAGGCATGGAACAAAACTCAACAACTGAAGCTGGCGGCCCAGCCTTGCAGACCCTCACGCTGGGCGGGGGTTGCTTCTGGTGCACCGAAGCGGTGTTTGTGCAGGTGCGCGGCATTGTTGACGTGGAGTCGGGTTATAGCAACGGCCACGTCAACCGGCCGACCTATGACCAAGTGTGCACCGGAACCACCGGCCACAACGAGGTTGTCAAGCTGGTCTACGACCCGGCGCAGATCAGCTTGCGCGCAATTCTGGAAATTTTCTACGTCATCCACGATCCGACCACACTCAACCGCCAGGGCAACGACAGCGGCACGCAATACCGCAGCGGCATTTACTACACAACGCCCGAGCAGAAGCAGATTGCCGAAGACATGGTCAGCGCATTGAACCGCGACAAGCTGTTTGGCAAACCTGTGGTGACCGAGGTGCTGGCGCTGTCCAACTACTCCGCCGCCGAGGAATACCACCAGGACTTCTTCGAGAAAAACCCGGACCAGGGTTATTGCATGGCAGTCGCCGGCCCGAAGGTGGCGAAGTTCCGTAAAACCTTTTCGGAATACGCCAAAGCTTGAGTCCGCCGGGGGGCCGAGCCCCACGCTAAACCCGTCGCTGCCTCTTCAAATGTCCTATTGACAGAACAATAGGACTGTTCTTACGATGCGCCCATGGCCGCCACCTTGCCGATGACCAAGTACCACCAGATTTATCTGGTGTTGCGTGAGCAGTTGCATGAAGGCCGGTTTTCTGCGGGGCTGCCCGGCGAACTGAACCTGATGCAGCAGTTTGGTGTGGCGCGTGTCACCGTGCGCCGTGCGCTGGCGCAGCTGGCTGAAGAGGGGTTGATCTCGCGCGAGCCGGGGCGTGGCACCCGCGCCCTGGACCCGGTGGCATCCCCGGCAGCGCCGCGCAGTACGGTGGGGCAACGCGCCCAGCTCACGGGGCTGCTTGAAAACCTGGTCAGCATGGGGCTCAAAACCTCGGTCAACGTGCTGGAAGTGGAGATGGTCACCGCTTCTGCCAATGTTGCCAATGCCTTGCAGCTCCAGCCTGGCGATGCGGTGCAAAAAGCGGTCAGGGTGCGCAGCACGCGCGAAGGCCCGCTGTCCCACATCACCACCTATGTGCCGGCGGACATCGGCCGCCAGTTCGGGCGGCGCGAGCTTGCAAAAAAACCGATTCTTGTGCTGCTCGAAGAATCTGGCGTGACCGTGGGCCGCGCGCACCAGACCATTTCGGCCCGGCTGGCCGACGTGGCGGTGGCCCGGCACCTGGATGTTGCTGTGGGCTCGGCTCTGCTGGCGGTGCGCCGCCTGATCTACGACGACCAGGACCGCCCGATTCAATGGCTGCATGGCCTGTACCGTCCGGACAGGTACGAGTATGAAATGCAGCTCTCGCGTGTTGGCAGCATCGATGCCAAGGTCTGGGTCAGCAAAGAGTTGTCGGCCCAGTTTCAGTAAGTCATCACTCCCATTCCCCCATTAGCTACATCAACCAGGAGAAAGCCATGCGTACACGTCGCCACTTCATGTCCCAATCTGCTGCCGCTGCTTCGGCGCTGGCTTTTCCACTGGTCGGGGGTGCGCAGCCCAAAACGATCAAGATCGGTGTGCTGCACCCGGTGACGGGCGCACTGGCCTACTCTGGCCAGCAGTGCCGCGAAGGCGCGCTCATGGCCATCGAAGACATCAACAAGGCGGGCGGCATCAAGGCCATGGGCGGGGCAAAACTTGAGGCCTTGCTGGGTGACGCCCAGTCGCAACCGCAGGCCGGTGCGGCTGAGGTGGAGAAGATGAACGAGGCGGGCGTCTCGGCCGTGGTCGGGGCTTTCGCCTCGGCCATCTGCCTGGCGACCACCCAGACGGCGGCCAAATACGGCTTGCCGCATATTGTGGACATTGGCGTGGCGGACCAGATCGTCGAGCGCGGCCTGAAGAACACCTTCCGCTTTGGCCCGGGCTACCGAAAATGTGCTGAAGTGGCGGTGGCCAACCTGCATGCGCTCAATACCGCAGCCGGCAAGCCGGCAAAGACGGTGATGATTGTTCATGAAGAGTCGTTGTTCGGCAGCGGCACCGCTGCCCTGCTGTCGCGCGAGCTGCCGGGTTACGGCTACGACGTCAAGGAAGTCATCAAACACGCGAACCCAACGCGCGACTTCAACAACATTGTGCTGCGCATGAAGGCGGTCAACCCGGACATCGTCATCCCGGCCAACTACTACAACGAGTACGCCTTGCTGGTGCGCACCATGCAGCAGCAAAAGGTCACACCCAAGGCGATTTATTCCGTACTCGGCGGCGCCGCTTCCAGCTACAAGTTTGTCAAGGAGTTTCCGGATGCGGCCAACGGCATCATTGACTGCAACCACTGGTTCAACCCCAAAGACAAACGTTCGACGGCGCTCAAAAAACGGGTTGAGGCCAAGGGTCTGTTCTTCAGCTACGAGATTTTCAACACCTACACCGCCATGATGCTGTTGGCTGATGCCCTGGAGCGCGCCAAGTCAGGTGATCGGGCAGCCATCATCGATGCGCTGGAAAAATCGACCTTCGCCGATCACTTCATGCCCTACGGCCCGACCAAATTTGTCAATGGCCAAAACACCGGTGCGCAGCCGCTGATGACGCAGGTGGTCAAGAACGACATCAAGGTCATCGTCCCGCGCGATTACCGCGAGACCGAGCCGATTTTCCCGCTCAAGGCTTGATGCGACCGCTGACCGGATGTTCGATTCAGGAATCCTTTTCCCCTCGCTGCTCAACGGCATCACCACCGGGGCGGTTTATGCGCTGATTGCGCTGGGCCTGACGCTGATCTACGGCGTGCTGCACATCATCAACTTTGCCCATGGGGCGGCATTGATGGTGGCGCTGTATGCGGTGTACCTGCTCAAGCAGCACTGGGGGATCGATCCTTACCTGGCGCTGCCGCTGGTGGTGCCCGGCATGTTTGCGCTGGGTTATGCGCTGCAGCGCCTGATCATCAACCGGTCCAGCCACGGCAAGGACGAAAACATCCTGCTGGTGACCCTGGGCATTTCCATCGTGCTGGAGAATGCGGCCCTGCTGCTGTTCAAGTCCGACACACGCACCATCGAGACGGCCTACACGCTGACCACTGTCGCCATCGGCCCGGCCATGATTGCCTTGCCCAAGCTGGTGGCGTTTGCCGGTGCGCTGGTGGTCTCTGCCCTGTTGCTGTGGATTGTCGGCAAGACCGACCTGGGCCGCGCCATCCGCGCGGTCGCCAAGGAAAAACACGGCGCCAAGTTGATGGGCATCGACGTGGACCATGTGTACGCCATGAGTTTTGGCATAGGCCTGGCCTGCCTGGGCGCGGCGGCCTGTTTTTTGTTGCCGGCCTACTATGTCAATCCGCAGGTCGGCAGCGGCTTTGTGCTGGTGGCTTTCACGGTGGTGGTGCTGGGCGGCATGGGCAGCTTTGGCGGTGCCTTGCTGGGTGGCCTGCTGATCGGCGTGGTCGAGTCGCTGGGCGGCTTGTACCTGGGTGAGTCGCTGGGGCAGATCGGCATTTTTGCCATCTTTATTGCGGTGCTGCTGTTTCGCCCGCAAGGCCTGTTTGGGGCCCGGACATGAAGGGCGGCCTCAAAGACCTGGCGGGCATCGCCGCGTTTGTGCTGCTGGTGGCGGTCATTCCGCTGCTGACGGACTCTGGCGTGGTGCTGAACTTTGTCATGATGGCGCTGTATGCGGCCTTGCTGGGCCAGGCCTGGAACATTCTGGGCGGTTTTGGCGGGCAGTTTTCTTTTGGTCATGCGCTGTTTTTTGGGACCGGTGCCTATATCCAGGCGATGGCCCAGTTGCATGGCGGCCTCAACGCCTGGCTGGCCCTGGCCCTGGCGGTGGCGGGCAGTGCCGGCATTGGGGCGCTGGTGGGCGCACTGACTTTTCGCTACGGGCTCAAGGGCTCTTACTTTGCACTGGTGACGCTGGCTTTTGCCGAGGTGTTTCGCATCCTCGCGCTTTCGGTGCCTTTCACCGGCGCCGGGGTGGGCCTGATGCTGCCGCTGCAGGAGTCGTTTGCCAACATGCAGTTTGGCTCACGCAAGGGTTATCTTTACCTGGTGCTGGCTTTTGTGGCGGCTGCCTTGCTGGTGACCTGGTGGCTGAAAAACTCGCGCTTCGGCGCCTACCTGCAGGCGGTGCGCGACAACGAGGACGCCGCGCGCGCCATCGGTGTCAACCCCTTCGGTGTGAAGCTGGGCGCGATTGCGCTGTCGGCCGGCTTCATGGGCGCGGGCGGCGCTTTTTATGTGCAGGTGTTCCAGTACATCGACCCCAGCATTGCCTACGGCCCCGGCGTGTCGGTGGAGGCACTGGTCGCCGCGATTGTGGGCGGCATGGGCACCTTGTGGGGGCCGCTGCTGGGCGCGCTGGTGCTGCATCTGCTGGCCGACATCACACGCAACCTGTTTGGCCAGTTGCCCGGCATCAACATGGTGATTTATGGCGTGGTGCTGGTGCTGATCGTGATGTTTGTGCCGCGTGGCATCGCGGGCCTGGGCGCCACGGCGACAGCACTCTGGCGCAGGCGCCAGCAGAAAACCGGGGACCGGCGTGGCTGATTGTCTGCTGGCCATCCAGGGCCTCTCAAAATCCTTTGGTGGGTTGAAGGCGGTGCAGGACGTCAGCCTGGCTGTGCCCGCAGGCAGCCTGACGGCGCTGATCGGCCCCAACGGCGCCGGTAAAACCACGCTGTTTGCGCTGATGTCGGGTTTCCTGATGCCCGACAGTGGCCAGGTGCTGTTTGACGGGCAGGATATCACTGGCCGGGCACCACACCTCACTGCGCGCCTGGGCATGACACGCACCTTCCAGATCGTGCAGCCTTTCGCCACGCAGACGGTGCGCGACAACATTGCTGTGGGTGTGCATCTGCACTTGAAAGACCGGCGCGCTGCGCTGGCGCAGGCCGAAGAAGTGGCTGCCCGTGTCGGCCTGAGCGCGCAGCTGGACAAGCCGGCCTCTGACCTGACGGTGGCGGGCCGCAAGCGGCTGGAACTGGCGCGCGCCCTGGCAACACGGCCGCGCCTGCTGCTGCTCGATGAGGTGCTGGCAGGCCTGAACCCGCAGGAGATCGCCGAGATGATTCCGGTGGTGCGCGGCATCATGCAAGGCGGCGTGACGGTGTTGATGATTGAACATGTGATGCAGGCGGTAATGAACCTGGCGCAGCATGTGTGGGTGCTGGCGCAGGGCCAGCTGATCGCCCAGGGCTCGCCGGCCGAGGTCACCGCCGACGAGAAGGTGGTTGAAGCCTATCTGGGCCATGGCACGGCCGCGCGCCTGCGTGCCGCTGCACTGGCGGGCAAGAGCGAGGCACTGCCATGACGCCCTTGCTCGAGATTCGTGGCCTGCATGGCGGTTATGGCCAGGTCGAAGTGCTGCGCGGTGTGGACCTGGCGGTGCAGCCCGGCGAAATGGTGGCGCTGCTGGGCAGCAACGGCGCGGGCAAGTCCACCCTGAACAATGTGGTCAGCGGCATTTACCCGGCCTGGGCCGGCTCGGTGTTTTTTGACGGCCAGGACCTGAGTCGTGCGCATTACCGCGACGTGGTCAAGGCTGGCTTGATTCAGGTGCCTGAGGGGCGCAAGGTGTTTCCCAACCTCAGCGTGCTGGAAAACCTCGAGCTCGGCTCTTTTGCCCGGGCACGGGAACGCCGGGCCGTCAACCTGGAAAAAGTCTTTGGCATCTTTCCACGCCTCAGGGAGCGCCTGCAGCAACTGGCAGGCACCATGAGCGGCGGCGAGCAGCAGATGCTGGCGATTGGCCGAGGCCTGATGGCCGAACCGCGCTTGCTGATCCTGGATGAACCGTCGCTGGGTTTGTCGCCATTGCTGGTGGACGAATTGTTCGCTTTGATACGGCGGCTGCGTGACGGCGGCCTGGCCGTGCTGCTGGTGGAGCAGAACGTCGGCCAGTCACTCGAAATTGCTGACCGCGCCTATGTCATGGAAAACGGCAGCATCCGTTTTTCGGGTAAGCCGGCAGACTTGCTGTGCAGCGACGAGTTGCGCCGCGCCTACCTGGGGCTTTGATGGCCGATACACCCTGTCTGATGCGGGCTCTGGAGACTGAACATGAAACGTCGTGACATTTTGCTATCGTCCGCCGCGTTGCTGGCGTCAGGCGCACATGCGCAAACCGTAGCCACACGCATTCTGGTTGGCGCGCCGGCCGGCGGCTCCACCGACACGTTGGCGCGTACGCTGGCCACTGAGCTCGGCCGACTGCTGGGCCGTACCGTCATCGTTGAAAACCGGCCCGGCGCCGGCGGCAATATTGCAGCCGAAGCCGTGGCCAGGGCCGCGCCCGATGGCAACACGCTGCTCATGAGTTTCACCAGCCATGCCATCAATGCCTCGCTGTACCCCTCACTGCCGTTTGACCCGGTCCGTGACTTCACGCCGCTGACCTGTGTGGCCACATCGCCCTCAGTGCTGGTGGCCCACCCCTCGGTGCCGGCCAAAGACGTGCGCGAGCTGATTGCGCTGGCCAAGGCGCGACCCGGAAAATTGAATCTCGCCATCGGCGCGGTCGGCTCGTCGCTGCATCTGGCGGGTGATCTATTCAAGATGCAGGCCGGGGTTTTCATCGTGAACATTCCCTACCGCGGCACGGCGCCAGCGATTCAGGACGTGATCGCCGGCCAGGTCGAACTGATGTTTGCAGCAATCGGCAATGCGCAGGCGCAGGTGCGCGCTGGCAAGCTCAAGGCGCTGGGCGTGACCAGTGCGAAGCGCCTGCCGCAGTTTCCCGACGTGCCCGCAATCGCCGAGGTGTTGCCCGGTTATGAGTCCAGCGCCTGGTTTGGCCTGTTCGGCCCCGCGCGCTTGGCCCCCGAGCTGACCCGGCGCATCAGTGATGCCGCACGCCAGGCCATCGCCTCGCCCGATGTGCGCAAGCGCCTGGAAAGCGAAGGCTCGGTGCCGGTTGGCAACAGTCCGGAGGAGTTTGGCCGCTTCGTGCAATCGGAGATCACGCGCTGGGCCAAGGTGGTGAAGTTCTCGGGGGCCAAGCCCGAATGAGCACGCCCGCAGCCCCGGGCCAAACCCTGGCGCAAAAACTCATCGCGCGTGCGGCGGGTGTGGCGTCTGTGCAGCCCGGTGAGATTGTCACCTGCAAGGTGGACATGGCCATGTTCCACGACTCGTCCGGCCCGCGCCGGCTCAAGCCCATGCTGGAAGCGCTGGGCGCGCAGATCTGGGACAAGTCGCGCGTGGTGCTGGTGATGGACCACTACGTGCCCGAGCGTGACGACGAGTCGCGCCAGATTGTGCGTATTGCGCGTGACTGGGCGCGTGAGCAGCACCTGCCCCATGTGTACGACAGCCAGGGCATTTGCCATGTGGTGGTGGCGCAGCAGGGCCACATCCGCCCCGGCATGTTCTGTGTGGGCGGCGACTCGCACTCGCCCACGGGCGGGGCTTTTGGCGCCTACATGTTCGGCATCGGCAGCACCGAAATGCTGGGCGTGATGGTGACCGGCGGGATCTGGCTGCGTGTGCCGCGCACCGTGCGCATGTGCTGGGATGGCCGGCTGACCCCCGGCGTTTGCGCCAAAGACATGATGCTGCACATGATTGCCCGCTTCGGCATGAACGGCGGCCAGTACCAGGCGGTTGAATTTTGCGGCCCCGCAGTGCAGGCGTTGGCCATGAACGAGCGCATGACGCTGTCCAACATGAGCGCCGAGCTGGGCGCGCAAGCCGGGCTGATTGCGCCCGATGCGACCACGCTGGCCTGGCTGGCGGCGCAGGCGGCGCAGGCCGAAAAAATTGATAAAAAAGTGGCTCCAGCCCAGGCGGAACGTGCGCAGGCAGCTATCAAATCAATAGCAGATATAAATCAATGGCAGACCGATGCGGCGGCCCTGGACAGCCCCGACTGCATCACCCATCGCTTCGACGCAGCCGCACTCGAGCCCGTGGTGGCCGCGCCGCACAGCCCGGCCAATGCGCAAGCGGTGTCGGCGTTTGCCGGCACAGCCATTGACGTGGCCTACATCGGCGCCTGTACCGGCGCCAAGCTCGACGACCTGCGCGCCGCCGCGCAGGTGTTGCGTGGCCGCCGCGTGGCCAGCGGCGTGCGGCTGATGGTGGCGCCGGCCAGCCTGCGCGACCAGGAAGCAGCGCGCGACGAAGGCGTGTTGCAGATCCTGCAGGACGCCGGGGCCGAGTTGTTTCCCACGGCCTGCGGCGCCTGCGCCGGTTTTGGCGACACGCTGGGTGACCACACCACCGTGATATCGAGCACGGCGCGCAACTTCAAGGGCCGCATGGGCTCGGCGACCGCACAGGTCTATCTGGGCTCGCCCTACACGGTGGCGGCGTCGGCGCTGCACGGCAAAATCACCGACCCGCGCGAGGAGCTCGCATGAGTCAGTCCAGACCCTTGGCCGGCCATGACGCGGGCGTCTGGCGGCTGGGCGCCGACGTGGACACCGATGCGCTGGCCCCGGGTCATGCGATGAAACATGGCGTGGACACCATGGCCCGTTATTGCCTGGAGCAGCTGCGGCCAGATTTTGCGGCGGGTGTGCGGGCGGGTGATGTGCTGGTGGCAGGGCCCAACTTCGGCATTGGCTCCTCGCGTGAGCAGGCGGCTTCGGTGCTGGTGGCGCTGGGCGTGGCAGCGGTGATTGCGCCCTCGTACAGCGGCCTGTACTTTCGCAACGCCTTCAATGTCGGCCTGCTGCTGCTCACCTGCCCGCAGGCCGGGGTGCTGGAGGAGGGCGAGCGTATTGCCTTCGACGCGCGCAGCGGCCGTATCACGCGCGCAAACGGCGAGGTACTCGCGGCCGAACCCATTGCTGACTTTCTTCTCGCCATGGCCGGTGCCGGCGGGCTGCTTGCCCAACTTCAACAATCCCTCACCTCAAGGAAAACCGCATGAGCCCGTCCCCACGAAAACCCATCTACGACCTGCTGATCAAGAACGTGCGGGTGGTGCGTCCGCACGGCAACGTGGTGCATACCTCCGACATCGCCATCCGGGACGGCAAGATTGCCAAAGTGGCGCCCGCCATCGACGTGGCCCTGGCCAAACAGCTACACGACGGCCACGGCCGGCTCGCCTTTCCGGGTGTGGTTGATGCGCACATGCACAGCGGCATCTATTCACCGCTGGAAGAAGATGCGATCAGCGAAAGCAAGGCGGCGGCCATGGGCGGAGTGACGTCCAGCCTGAACTACTTCCGCACCGGCCAGTACTACCTGAACAAGGGCGGGCCCTACAAGAAGTTTTATCCCGAGGTGCTCAAGCTCGCGAAAGGGCGCTTTCATGTGGACTACGGTTTCCACCTGGCGCCCATGGACGGCACACACATCAAGGAAATCCCCGAGCTGATCGAAAAGTTCGGTGTCTCCAGCTTCAAGATATTCATGTTTTATGGCTCGCATGGCCTGCACGGCGCGTCCAACTCGCAGAAAGACTTTCTGATGATTGGCGAGGAAGACCGCTACGACTATGCACACTTTGAATTTGTCATGCGCGGCGTACAGGCCGCGCGCGAGCAAATGCCCGAGCGCGCCAAACAGATATCGCTGTCGCTGCACTGCGAAACCGCCGAGGTGATGACGGCCTATACAAAAATCGTTGAAAAGGACAAGTCACTCAAGGGCCTGGCTGCCTACAGCGCCTCGCGGCCCCAGCACTCCGAAGGTCTGGCGGTGTTCATCGCCAGCTACCTCGCGCACGAAACCGCGCTGACCAACATCAACCTGCTGCACCTGTCCTCGCGCAAGGCCGTGCAGGCCGCGATGATGATGGCCGAGACTTTTCCGCACATTGACTTCAAGCGCGAGGTCACCATCGGCCACCTGATGCTGGACATCAACAGCAAGGCCGCCGAGCTGGCCAAGGTCAACCCGCCGATCCGCCCGCGTGAAGATGTCGAGTTTTTGTGGGAGGCGCTGCTGGCTGGTGAGCTTGACTGGGTGGTCTCCGACCATGCCTGCTGCCGCCACGAGATGAAGATTCCCAAACATTACTTTGGCAATATCTGGATGGCCAAAAGCGGTTTTGGCGGCACTGAATACCTGCTGCCGTCGCTGATCAGCGAAGGCACACGCCGCGGCATGAGCTACAACCACATGGCCAAAGTCACAAGCTGGAACCCGGCCCAGCGCTACGGTCTGAACCGCAAGGGCGACATCGCCGAAGGTTTTGATGCCGACCTGGCCTTGGTGGACCCTGGCAAGACCTGGACCATCTCTGCCAAAAATTCACCTTCCACCCAGGGTTACACACCGTTCGAGGGGCTGGAGCTGTCAGCCCGGGTGGAAGAAACCTTTTTGCGCGGCAATCTGATTTACCAGGACGGCCAGGTCATTGGCAAGCCGCGCGGCGAATATTTGTTCCGGCCGACCGCCTGATGGCATGCCGCACGCGATCTTGCCTTGCTCCCTCGCCCTCCGGGAGAGGGCAGGGGTGAGGGTTGTGCGCGCGAAGATTCCTCACCCTCTCGCAGACGGAGCCACTGCATGAACCCCGTCATCGTCCACGCTTGCCCACCCAGCGACACACCGCACATTCCAGTCGCCATCGTTGGCGCAGGCGCGTGCGGCCTGGTCGCCGCACTGGTGCTGGCCGGTGCAGGCATTGACTGTGTGGTGCTGGAGCGCGATGCCGCGCCGGCTGGTTCGACCGCGCTGTCCTCGGGTTTTATTCCGGCGCCCGACACGCGGGTGCAAAAAACACGCGGCATCAGCGATAACGCGGCACAGTTTGCCGCTGACATCCAGGCCAAGGCCAAGGGCACGGCTGCGCCGCTGCTGGTGCAGGCGTATGCCCAGGCCATAGGCCCGGCGCTGGACCTGCTGGAGGAAAAACACGGCCTGCAGTTTGAATTACTCCAGGGTTTTTTGTACCCCGGACACAGTGCGCTGCGCATGCACGCGGTGCCCGAAAAAACCGGCGCCGGGCTGATGACACGGCTGCAGCGCGCCGCCGATGCTGCCAGCGTGCCAGTGCTGACCAATGCCCTGGTCTGCGAGTTGTGGGTGGGCGAGGACGGTGTCCTGACCGGCCTGGGTTACCAGCGCCCCGACGGCACGCTGGAGCGCCTGGCTTGCGCGGTCCTGCTGCTGGCCTGCAACGGTTTTGGCGGCAACCCGGCGCTGGTGCGCGAGCTGCTGCCCGAGATGCGTGACGCCATTTTTGCCGGCCATACCGGCAACGATGGCAGCGCCATCCGTTGGGGCCGCGCGCTGGGCGCGCGCCTGGCCGACCTGGGGGGTTACCAGGGCCATGGCTCCTGGGTGGTGCCGCAAGGCATATTGATGAGCTGGGCCGTCATGGTGGAAGGCGGCATGCAGCTCAACAACAAAGGGCTGCGCTTTCACGACGAGACCCAGGGTTATTCCGAGGCGGCGGTGGCCGTGCTGGCCCAACCCGGTGGCGTGGCATGGAATGTCTTTGACGAGCGCCTGCTGGCGCTGGCGCGAAGTTTTCCGGATTTTTGTGTGGCTGAAGAGGCCGGCGCATTACACCGCGCCGACAACCGCGCTGCGCTGGCGGCCTTGATCGGCTGCGCAGAAGCAGATTTGTCACCCGACCTGGCGCGGCTGGCTGCGCCGTATTTTGCGGTGCGTGTCACTGGTGCGCTGTTCCATACCCAGGGCGGGCTGGACATTGATGCGAAGTGCCGCGTGTTACGCGAGGACGGCCAGGTCTTTGCCAACCTGCTGGCCGCAGGCGGTGCCGCGCGCGGTGTCTCGGGCAATGCCGTCTGGGGTTACCTGTCGGGCAACGGCCTGCTCAGTGCGATTGCCGGCGGCTACATCGCGGCCCACACGGCGCAAGCCATTCTGGAGACCACAGCGTGAACCCCTTTTCATTCAAGCAGCGCCTGGCGCAAGACCGGGTGTTGCTGGCCCCCGGTGTGTACGACGCGCTGAGTGCGCTGGTGGCCGCGCAGGCCGGGTTTGAGGCGCTGTACCTGTCGGGCGCGTCGATTGCCTACACGCGACTGGGCCGCTCTGACGTGGGGCTGACCACCTACAGCGAAGTGGCCGACACCCTGGCCCGCATCACCGAGCGCGTCAGCCTGCCGGTCATCGTGGACGCCGATACCGGCTTTGGCAATGCGCTCAACGTGATGCGCACCATCAAGGGATTTGAGCGGGCCGGCGCGGCCATGGTCCAGCTCGAAGACCAGAGTTTCCCCAAACGCTGCGGGCATCTGGACGGTAAATCCGTCATTCCGGTGCAGGAGATGGTGGGCAAGCTCAAGGCCGCACTGGATGCCCGTAGCAGCGAGCATACGCTGATCCTGGCGCGCACCGATGCGCTGGCAGTTGAGGGCCTGGACGCCGCGCTGGACCGCGCCCAGCGTTATGTCGAATGTGGCGTGGACGCCCTGTTCATCGAAGCCCTGCGCACGCCAGAACAGATGGATGCGGCTTGCGCGCGTTTTGGCCAGCGCGTCCCGCTGCTGGCCAACATGGTGGAAGGCGGCAAGACGCCGGTGCAAAGCGCTGCTGAACTGGGCGCGCGCGGTTTTCGCATCGTGATCTTCCCCGGCGGCACAGCCCGCGCCGTGGCGCACACCTTGCAGGGCTACTACGCCAGCCTGAACCAGCACCAGACCACAGCGCCGTGGCACAAGCAGATGCTGGATTTTGACGGGCTCAATGCCGTCATCGGAACGGACGAGCTGTTGGCGGCGGGCAAGCGCTACGAGTGAGCGGCGTGACTCAGCTTCGGCGCTGTGCCATGTAAAACCACTCCTGCCCGGGCTCGGCGCGCGGGTTGGGAAAAACCACAAAGCCGTCGTGCGGCGCTTTCACCTCAGTGCCGCTGTGGCGTATGCCAATCAGCTCGCCGGCATACACCGCGTCAAAGCTGCGCCATTCGCGGCTGAACTGGTCACCGGCATGTTCGCGATCCGTCACATCAACCAGGCGCAGGATCTCGCGCTCGGTGGGTGTCGCTTCCAGCGGCCTTGAAATCATGTTCAGCAGCGCCAGCGTCTGCAAAATCGCGCGGCGCGCGACCTGCACCCCTTTCGGGTCGTCGTGTTGGCCGCACTCCAGCGTCACGCCGTAACCGCCGCGCGAGCGCATGTATTCGGTGCTGCCCACGCCATAGTTCGGATTGGTCACCAGCGTCTGCGCCCGGGCCGTGCCGGCGGCGGCGGGCGCCGCTGCGCGCCGCGCCACACCCCGCGCATAGGTGTCCAGCCAGCCTTCAACAATGCGCGGCGCACCGGTGCACAGGGCTAGCTGCATTTCTGCTTCGGCGTGGCTGAAAGGCTCCAGCGTGCCGCTGTTGTTCTGCGGGCCGATCATCACAAAAGGTGCGCCACCGGTGTGGAAGGAGTGCAGGTCCAGCAACACATCGTGCGCATCAAGCAGCGGGCACAAGACATTGGCAATGCAGTCTTCAAAATCCTGCGGAATCGCACTGGGCGCCATGTTGCGGTTCAGGTTGCGGTCACCGGTGCGCTGATTGAGCCGGTAGGCCAGCGGGTTGGTGACGGGCACGAAGGTCACCGTGCCGCGTTCGATGCCGAGCTGGCCGCGGTCGATCTCTTGCAGCAGCTGCGTGATGGCTTGGGTGCCGCAGACCTCATTGCCGTGGACGGCGCCCAGGACCAGCAGGCGCGGCCCGAGGGCCAGACCGTGGCAGGTGTGGGTGCGCAGATGGGTGGGGCGGGGCCCGGATGCCGGGGATGCGACGGTCGGGGTGGGGTCGGTCATGGTGCTTTGTTTATACAGCGCTTCCTGAAGGTTGAGCGGCTCGGGGCTTGCCTGGCCTTTCCTGCATTCGCAGGATGCGAAACGGGAAAACTTCGCGTCTATGATCTGCGGTGTTTGGGGTCTGTTATATTGACCTGACTGGAGTCCGCGATGTGCATAAATTTGTTGAACTAAACCGCTGACGCGGTGGCTGTCTTCGCAGACCACCACCGCGTCAGCGGTTTAGTTCAACAATTCATTCAAGCCGAAGCCGCTTCGCGGCTCGGCTTAATTCAGGCGTTAGCGCGCATGGGAGTGTCGCCTATGTTTCCTCTCGAAGTCTGGCTGGCCTATACCGCCGCATGTGTCTTGCTAGTGCTTGCTCCAGGCCCTGACAATCTTCTCGCCATTGGGCGCGGCCTTAGTCAGGGCCGGTTTGCCGCCTTCATTTCTGGTTTGTCGTCGGGCGTTGGCATCCTCTTTCACGTTGCGGCCGCCACATTTGGCCTTACGCTGCTCATTCAAACTTCGGCCATCGCGTTCTTGGTCGTTAAGGTAGTTGGCGCTGCCTATCTTGTCTGGCTCGGGGTCAAGGTGCTTCGTTCCCGTAGTCTCATCACATTTGCTCCCGTGGCCCGCCAGCCGGCGCGAACCATTTTCCTTACCGGTTTTTTCTCGGCGGCGCTTAACCCCAAGCCAAGCCTATTTGTGCTTGCCTTCATTCCGCAGTTCGTAAGCCCTGAGCGCGGTTCGGTCACTATCCAAATGTTGTGCTACGGCTTGTGGTTTGCGCTGCTCACTGCGGCGGGTTTTTCGCTCATGGGCATCTTTGCCTCGCGCCTTTCCGCTTGGTTGCGGCGCCGTCCGCGTGTCGTCGCCACTCTCAATGTTGGCGCTGGCGTTACCTTCATTGCGTCCGGCCTTTCGGTCTTGGCGCTCAAGCAGCGGTAATGGGCGCTAACCCGGCGGTCAACCGGACGCTGCGCGATAAAGCCGCGCAGCGCAGGTTACCTTGAACGGTTGGGCGTCTCACACATGAGTACCGATATGTCCGCCGAGCAAAAAATCACCGCGGCACCACCAGATGGTCTGCCGACTTACCGTCTACTCACAGGCCCTGATGATGCAACGTTCTGCCACCGGGTCAGCGAAGCCATCGCTCTTGGCTACAAGCTCTATGGTTCACCAGCTGCGACATTCAACGGCCAACAGGTCATCGTCGCACAGGCCATCATCTGGCCGTCAATCGAATCGGCAATCGCGGAGCGAAAAACATGAGTCTCGAATCTCGTGCCCATGTATTTTGCCCACCGCGTTGTGCAGAGTATGGATCGAGCAGCGCAGCAGCAGTCGCACTACCGTCCGGTGCATCGCGCATAGCTGACGAGGCGCCCAACCATGCCTTGCACCGGGCGCTCAGCCAGCGGCGCTCCGCTTGCTGGTTTGGCGCCGGTGAAGGCAGACATTGAGGCTGTATTTTTGTCCCTTGAACCAAAGGTGGCTGTGGGCCGTGTCAGCTCAGAAACCGATGCCTGCGCCACCCCGAGCGCACGCCGGTGCGACAAGTCTCTTTCTTTGCGCGCAACCAGGCCTCACCGCACCAGTTCACCGAGCGCATGAAGCAGGCCATTGACAGCCCCAGGGGCAGAAAGCTTTATAGCCAGCGCATGGCCCACCGTAGAGCCGGTGTTTGCCAACATCCGGCACAACAAGCAGCTCAACCGCTTCACGCTCAGGACGCAGCCCAAGGTCAATACGCAGTGGATGCTGTATTGCCTGGTGCACAACATCGAGAAGTTGGCGAACAACGGGTATGCGCAGGGCTAAAGGCGGGCAAAGTGTCTCGCAGGGGCAGCATAGGGGCCGATATCCCGGCTACAGGCTTGCATGAAGGCCGGCGGCTCGGGCAAACTGGAGGAGAGAGGACTCAGGGTCAGAGGACTCAGGGTCAGGTCTCCCATCTTGCATTTTATCTAAGCCAAACATTTCAACGGGCGACAGCTCGTCACCCTTCACTCACTTCTTTTCCTGGCTTGGCCGCTGATACTGCGGCATATGCGTCCGTACCAGCTCTTCAACCAAATCAGCCTGCAGCGCATCCTTGACGCGTTTTTTTGGGTCGCGCCCCGGGGCGTTTGAGATCATGCGTTTGATGGCCACGAAAGTCAGCGGGTCCATCGTGTTCATCACGGCCATGTGGCCTGTCTCGGCAACCACCACCTGGCTGAAGCGCTGGGCGCTCAGGATTTTTTCGGCGCCCTCAATCTGAACTGCCCACAAATCGTTTTCGTCATTGCTCATGCGGAAGGGGTGCGGGTCGCCGTCTTTGGCGGTGCGCCTGATGACATCCACCTCAAAGCCTGAATCGTTGATTGCCGTCTGCTTCTGGTCTTGCTTCACCCTGAAGGTTGGGTCGGCTTTGCGCAAGGCGCCAATAAACGAGCTGTCCATGCGCTGCATCTGAGAGACAAATGACATGCGTTTGCGGCTGTCAAACAACAGGTCAATGTCTTGCGTGGCGAGGGCGTCAGGCATGAAGCGCACGCCGCATGCGCTTTCGTAGGCATACAGCGTGTGTGTGCCTATGGTCACAAAATGATCTTGCAGGCCAACCGCCTCCAGTGCGTTGAGGGTTTTGATGACGATACCGGGCACGCGGCCAACGCGCAGTGCTTTGTTCAGGCGTTGCTGGTTATGCGCGGCGGCGGTTAAAGAAACCAGTCGGCTTGAGGCCTCGGCTTTCCGGGTTTTGAAGCGCTGGTAAATTTGCGCGTTCTCTGCGCTGCGTGGCCCCAGCGATTTTTGCGCGCCCCGGGATGACTCGCGGATCAGGTACTCGGTGCCGCTTTGCGTACGCCAGAACATCGAGCCCCGCACCTCAGCGGCTTCGGCCCGGGCACGGCGCAACTCCAGAAAGACGGTTTCAGCATCGATGTATTGCCGCGTCTGATTCGGGAGGAGTTCCAGGATGGGGCTCATCTTTTCAGGTGTTTCTATGAAAAACTCAAATTATCCTGAAAACTAATATAAATCAAGGACTAATTGACTTTACGGAGACGCGTTGTGGAGCAGCTACAGGCGGGAAAGGGTTGCTTTTGGGGTAATGCAACATAATTGCGTTTATGATGCTTGTCGCGCCAATCGCCGCAAAATCCTGACCACATGACCTCCGCTACCCCCCAAAACGACACCACCGTTGATCCCATAGCCGCACTGCTGTCCGCCCACGGCCTGCGGCGCACGCATGCTGCGCGGCGGGTGCTGGGTTGGCTGCTGGCGCATCCGGATACGAGTTACACCCACGCGCAGTTGCAGGCGGCACTGACCGAGGGAGACGAAGAGCCTGGATTGCGAATCAAGTCCCCAATGACAAGGACGGGGGAGAAGGCGAGGGCGGCAGACACGGCACCTCTGGACCGCGTCACGCTTTACCGCCTGATTGACCGGCTCACACAGGTTGGCCTGTTGCTGTGCCGGGTCGATGCCAGCCGGGTGCGGCGTTACCAGGCGATGCCGGCGGGCGTGCACGCCATGCCGCACTTTGAATGCCAGAGCTGCCACCGCGACAGCCCGCTGGAGAGCGCTTTGCAATCCAGCGCAAATGACCTGGAGCGGGCGGCGCAATCTGCGCTGGATGCGCTCAAGGCCTTGGGTTACCGGGGCATGAGCCTGGACTTTGCGGTGCGTGGTGTGTGCGCCGACTGCGCCACCGGCAGCACCGGTACCGCAGTGAAAGGGCTGGCGGCATGATCAGCACCCGGCAACTGGCCTACCAGTACCCGGGCGGCGCCGAGCTGCGGTTTGAAGACATGGCTGTGCCGCAGGGTGGGGTGGTTCTGTTGCGCGGCGCCTCGGGCTCGGGCAAGTCAAGCTGGCTGGCGCTGGCGGCCGGGCTGCTGGCGCCAACGGCGGGCGACATCACCGTTGCCGGCCAGTCCATGGCCACGCTGGGCAAGGTCGCGGGTGACGCCTGGCGCGCCAGAACGATTGGTTTTCTGCCGCAAAAGCTGCATTTGAGCGAAGCACTGACGGTGCACGCCAACCTGGCGATGGCGCAATGGGCGGCGGGGCAGGCGCAGGACGACGGCCGCATCCGCGAGGCGCTGACGGCGCTGGGTGTGGCTGAACTGGCAGCACGCAAACCAGGGCAACTCTCTGGCGGGCAAGCCCAGCGGGTCGCGCTGGCGCGGGCGGTGCTGTTGCAGCCGAAAGTGATTCTGGCGGACGAGCCGACGGCCAGCCTGGATGACGAGGCCGCGAGCCAGGCGGTGCAGTTGCTGCAGGCGACTGCCACGCGTTACGGCGCGACGCTGGTGATTGCCACGCACGATTCGCGGGTGGCGGCCAATCTGGATGGTCAAATCGGCTACCAGCCCTTATTCTTTGTGCGTAACCAGCTATGAAAACAATAGCAATCGCCTGGCGGTTTTTGTGGGCACGGCCGCTGGCGGCGGGCCTGAACCTGTTGCTGCTGAGTCTGGGGCTGGCATCGTTGAGTTTTGTGCTGCTGGTTAGCCACCAGATCACGCGAGCTTTTGAGCGCGACCTGGCCGGCATCGACGTGGTGGTGGGAGCCAAGGGCAGCCCGATGCAACTGATTCTGTCGGGCGTGTTTCACCTGGACGTACCCACCGGCAATGTGCCGCTGGCGGCGGTCAAGGCGCTGGCACAGCACTCGCAGGTGGCCAAACTGATCCCCTTGAGTCTGGGCGACAGCGTTAGCGGGTTCCGCATCGTGGGTACCACGCCGGCCTACATCGCACATTACCAGGCCAGCTTTGCGCAGGGCGGCGTCTGGGCCGCGCCGCTGCAGGCGGTGCTGGGCGCGCAGGTGGCGGCGCAGACCGGGCTGAAGGTGGGTGAGCGTTTTGTTGGCAGCCACGGCCTGGGCAGCGGTGGCGCCAGCCATGACCAGGCGCCTTATGTGGTCAGCGGCGTGCTGGCTGCCAGCGGCTCGGTGCTGGACCGGCTGGTGCTGACCGCGCAAGAGTCGGTCTGGCAGGTGCACGAAAAAATGCATGAGGGCGACAGCGCGCTCGACGACGAAGACCGCAAGGCGCTGGAGGCCGAGCGCGAAGTCACGCTGGCGCTGATTCAATACCGCACACCGCTGGCGGCGGTCACCTTCCCGCGCTTTGTGAACACCACCACCGAGATGCAGGCCGCCGCGCCGGCGCTGGAGATCACGCGCCTCTTGAGGCTGATCGGCGTCGGCACCGACGTGTTGCGTGCGCTGGCGGGTGTGCTGCTGCTGACAGCGGGCCTGAGTGTCTTCATCGCGCTGTGGAGCGCAGTGCGCGAGCGTCGGGCCGACCTGGCGCTGCTGCGTTTGCTGGGCGCGCCGCCGCGCAAGGTGGCGGCACTGCTGCTGTGCGAGGCGCTGTGGCTGGCGCTGCTGGCCGCGGTGATTGGCGTGCTGGCGGGCCAGGGGCTGATGGCGTTGCTGGGTTGGCTGCTGCAGCTAGAAAAATCAGTCCTGATCGGCACACTCGCGTGGCCAGCGGGGCTGTGGGGTGTGCCGGCCCTGGCGGTGGGGGTGGCGCTGCTGTCAGCACTGCTGCCGGCCTATGAGGCCTACCGGGTCAGTGTGTTTGAACTTTTACAATCGAGGTGAACCGAATGCCCATGAAATTGATGAAAAAAATGGCCTCAGCCCTTGCTGCACTTGCGCTGGCAGCTACGTTTTCGATAGCGCATGCGCAGCACAGCGACAAACAAACCAAGGAAGACGTGTTGCGCCACCGCGCCATGGCCAGCGCGCATGAGGCCGCCGCCAAGTGTCTGGAATCGGGCAAAAAGGAAGATATTTGCATGAAAGACCTGCAGGCTTCCTGCAAAGGGCTGGCGGTGGGAAAATACTGCGGAATGAAACACGCGCATTGAACTGGTGCAGTCATCCCGGACTCGATCCGTGATCCATGCAGCATGGACCAGCGACTTTGGTTTGCGTGGCATGGATTGCGGGTCAGGCCCGCAATGACAGGCCCGAAGATATTGTCTAAAGCCCCGTTTCCGGAGAACCCATGAATACCTCTGCTTCCCTCGCTTTCAAGCCCCAGTCGCTGCTGATGGGCCTGCTGCTGGCCTTCGGGACGGCGCAGGCGCAGCTCAGTTCCCCCTTGCCACCGGGCAGCAGCAAACCCACTGCGCCAGCGGCTGCAGCCGGCACAGGTTTGCCAGCCGGGCAGGGTGCCGGTGTGCATGGCGCCAACAGCCCGTTTGCGCCATTGGCCCCGCGCGATGACGTGCTGGCCTGGTCGGTGCTGACCGATGTCAAAACCAAAAACGAGAAGAACCGCATTCTGCCGGTGTTCAACGCTGGCCAGCTCGGCATGAACGGCAAGACCCAGCGCATCCAGGGTTTCATGATGCCGCTGGAGCCGGGCAAGAAGCAGCGCCACTTCCTGCTGTCGTCGGTGCCGCTGAGCTGCTCTTTCTGTCTGCCTGGCGGGCCAGAGAGCATGGTCGAGGTCAAGACCAAAACCCCGGTCGAATACAGCATGGAGGCGGTCGTGGTCGAGGGCCGGCTGCAGGTGCTGCATGACGATCCGTATGGCCTGTATTACCGCATCAACGATGCGGTGACGGTGAAGTAAACACGCATGTTGATCCGGCGCATGGCACTGCGAGCGGCTTGGGGCTATCTGGCCCTGGTGTTGTTGCTCGCGCCCATGCTGGGCCTGATGCATGGGCTGGTGCATGGCGCCATTGACTCTCACCACGCTGCGCCGGCGCATCTCGCCCAGGCCGATGATTCCAGCCATGCGCACAGCTGGCTGGCCGATCTTTTCTCTGCCCATGCCGACGACTCGGATTGCCGTGTCTATGACCAGCTTTGCCACGCTGATGCTGCTTTGGTGCCGCCCCTGGCGGCCTTGCCGATGGTGCTGTCTGCTTTCGTTTTTCTTTTTCTGCAGGGCGAAGCACTCGCCCGGCGGGCTGCGCTTTTCGAAGCGCGCGGTCCGCCCCTGACGCGCTGAATCCCCCCACTGAAGCCGCTGAACGCACCTTTTGCGGGTGCCGTTTGGTGTTTCCCGTTCCAGATTCATCGAGTCCCCATGAAAAAATCATTTCCCCGCAGTGCCATCGGCACGGCTACCTTGTCCCTGCTCGCCCTTGGCAGCACAAGCGTGCTGGCGCAGACGCCCGCCCCAACGCTCAAAGAGATCACCGTGACTGGCAACCCGCTGGGCAGCACGGATTTGATAGCGCCCGCCACCCGGTACTCGGGCGACGGCCTGCTGCTGCGCTCCAAAACCACACTCGGTGAAACGCTGGACGGCACGCCCGGTGTCAGCAGCACTTACTTCGGCCCGAACGCCAGCCGGCCCATCATCCGCGGGCTGGACGGCGACCGCATCCGCATCCTGGCCAACGGCGGGGGCTCGCTCGACGCCTCCAGCCTCAGTTATGACCACGCGGTGACCAGCGACCCCTTGAGCATTGAGCGCATTGAAGTATTGCGCGGGCCGGGTGCCTTGTTGTACGGCGGCAGCGCGGTCGGTGGCGTGGTCAACGTCATCGACAACCGCATTCCGCGCGAGGCCCAGTTTGATGAAAACGGCGGTATCAGCGGCAAGGTGGATATCAATGCCGCCACCGGTAATTCAGAGCGCGGCAAGGGTGTGCTGCTGGAAGCGGGCAACCAGCGCTACAGCCTGCATGTCGATGCCTTTGACCGTCAGACCAGCGATGTGCGGGTGCCGCGCGACCTGGCCTGCACCAAGACCGCAGTCACCACGACCGCCAGGCGCATCTGCAATTCAGCCAGCGATGTCAGTGGCGGGGCAGTGGGTGGATCGGTGTTTTTTGACAGCGGCTACCTCGGTGCATCGGCCAGCAACTACCGCAGCAGCTACGGCACGGTGGCTGAAGACAGGGTGACGATTGGCATGAAGTCAGACCGTTATGCGCTGGAGGGTGAAATCCGCAATCTGGACGGGCCGCTGCAAAGCATCAAGGCGCAGTACAGCCAGACCGATTACCGGCACACCGAGTTTGAAGGGCCACGGCCCGGTACGGTTTTTACCAACAAGGGCAGTGACTTCAGGCTGGAAGCGCGCCATGCCAAGATCGGCAACATCGATGGCGTGCTGGGGGTGCAAACCGAATCCAGCCGCTTTTCTGCTGTGGGCACAGAGGCTTTTGCGCCTTTTAGCAAAACCTCCCAGTCGGCCCTGTTTGCTTACGAAGAACTGGGGACGGCTTGGGGCAAGATGAGTCTGGGCGGGCGGCTTGAGTCGGTCCACGTCGAGTCATTGGGCAACCCCAGAGTTGCTCGCTTCACACCCGCCAAAAAAGAATTCAAACCCGGCAGTTACGCGCTGGGCGCACTGTGGAATGCCGCACCGGGCTGGCAAATGACGAGCAACCTGGCCTACACCGAACGCGCGCCCAAGGACTACGAGCTGTTTGCCGATGGCCCGCACATCGCCACTGCTGCCTATGAAGTTGGCAACGCCAATCTGGCCAAAGAGCAGTCCAGCAACCTGGACCTGGGCGCTGCCTGGAAGTCGGGCGGACACAGCTTCAAGGTCAACACCTATGTGAGCCGGTTTAAGAACTACATTGCACTCAACCAAACGACGGGCGTGAGGCGCAACGCTGAAGACGGCGAGGTCAACCCGACCGAGGATCCCGGTAACGCGGGGTTCACAGCGTCCGGCGCGGCGTTCCGGCCGCTGGCCGAGTTTCGTTATCAGCAGGTACGGGCGCGCTTCACCGGTATCGAGGCCAGCGGCAACATCCGCCTGCAGGAGGGCGCTTCGACGGTGGATCTGGCGCTGCGCGGCGATGTAGTGCGTGCCACCAACCTGAGCAACGGCCAGTCGCTGCCGCGGATCGCGCCTTGGCGCGTGGGTGCGTCGCTGCTGTGGGCCAGCGGCCCGTGGGGTGCGAGTGTGGGCTTTGACCACCTGGCCGCACAAAAACGGGTGTCGGCCCCACCGGTGGGGGTGACGCAGGCTTACACCTTGTGGAATGCCACTTCGTCTTACCGCATGAAAGCCGGGCCGGCTTCGTTGCTGTGGTACGCCCGGCTCGACAACATCACCGACAAGCTGGCCTATAGCGCGACCTCGGTGTTGACGAGCACGGCCTTTCCGAAGGCGCCTTTGCCGGGGCGCAGTTTGAAGGTGGGGTTGCAGGCAAGTTTTTAGTTTTTATCCTATCAAGCGTCATGCTGCGCCTCAGGTCTGCTCAGGACAGTAGGGCCTAACTCCCCACTCCCTCCCCCAGCCCCTCCCCCGCCCCGCTGGGCGGTGGAGGGGAACCTCATTTGGCCGCGTGTGCTGCTCTCGCGTGCAAACATCACCGCCGCGTACGCCGACGATGACGCGCTTCGCGCGTCATCGTCTCCCCGAATCCGATTCCTTCCCCAAAGCCCGTTTGGCTGAGCCGAGCAGCGCAGATGGAGGCGGTGTCAAGGGCGGCAGTTGTTTGAGCGAAGCGAGTTCTGCCGACCCCCGCCGTAATCGAGCAGCGCAGGTTGCCCGTAGCGCAGCGAAGGGACCCAGACAGTCGGGTCGCCTTTCTTTTCCTTAGGTTTCTTTGGCGAGACAAAGAAAAGTAAGTCGCCCGCCGGGGCGAGACCCGGCTTGCTGGAAGCACAACCAAGGCTGCAAGCTACCGCAGTTGATCGGTTCCGCCGGAACAGCATGTGTGTCATCGCCGCAGTGTTTGCGCTGAATCAGCACCGCAACACGACCTTCCCGGATAATGGTTTTCAAAATATCAGGAGACAACCGTGACGGATGCCGCCCAGCCTCTTTCCTCGCTCAACGCCGACTTGAGTCCGTCCAGCAGCCTGCTGACCAACCTGCGCCAGGAGCTGATGCGGCATCCGCCGTTTGCGCAAATGCAAGCCGGCGACGTGGATTTCTTCCTCAGTCATTCCCGCGAAAACTATTACGCACCCGGCGAGCTGCTGATCACCCCCGACAGCGGCCTGGTGAAACAATTATTTTTCATTCGTCAGGGCGCGGTCATCGGCGAGCGCGGCCTGGCCGAGCTGTCGGGCGGTGCTTTTCACTACGAACCCGGCGAGTTGTTTCCGGTCAGTGCCGCCGTCGCGCAGCGCGCCGTCACAGCCAGCTACCGCGCCGTGGCCGACACCTTTGTGCTGGGCCTGCCGCTGCCGGCCATGCAGGCGCTGGCCGAGCAGAGCCCGGCGTTCGCCGATTTTCTGAACCGGCGCATTCTGAAGTTTCTGGAGCTTTCGCGGCGTGCGCTGCAAGTGGCTTATGCGTCGCAGGCGCTGGCCGAGCAGTCGCTGGAAACGCCGCTGGGCGATGTGGCGCGCCAGGCGCCGGTGAGCTGCCGGCCGACCACGCCGCTGCGCGAGGCGCTGGCGCAAATGCACCAGCAGCGCATAGGCTCCATGCTGGTGACCGACGCGCAGCAGCGGCCGCTCGGCATTCTCACGCGCTACGATATTTTGGGCCGGGTCGCGCTGCCGGCCTTGCCGCTGGACACGCCCATTGCCGAGGTGATGGTTCAGCCAGTGCTGTCGCTCAGCCACGAGCACACGGCGCTTGACGCGGCGCTGCTGATGAGTAAACACGGTATCCGCCATGTGCCGGTGACGCGCGGCGGCGCGGTGCTTGGCATGGTGTCTGAGCGCGATCTGTTCGCGATGCAACGCCTGAGCCTGAAGCAGGTCAGCACCTCGATCCGCTCGGCCGCTGACGTGGACACGCTCAAACTGGTGGCGCAGGACATCCGCCGTTTTGCGCACACTTTGCTGGGCCAGGGCGTTCACGCGCGCCAGCTCACCGCGCTGATCAGTCACCTCAATGACGTGTTGACCGCGCGCCTGCTTGAAATCAAGGCGGGCGAGCACGGCATGGATTTGGCGCGCATCTGCTGGCTGGCGCTGGGTTCGGAAGGGCGCAGCGAGCAGACGATTGCCACCGACCAGGACAACGCGCTGATCCTGCCGGACGACAGCACGCCGGCCCAGCGCGACGCCGCGTTGCGCTTTGCACGCGAGGTCAATCTGGCGCTCGACGCCTGCGGCTATCCGCTGTGCCGCGGCGGCATCATGGCTGGCGAGCCGACCTGCTGCCTGACGCTGCGCCAGTGGCGCGAGCGTTTTGCCCACTGGATAGAACACGGCGCGCCGCAGGACCTGCTTCATGCCAGCATCTACTTCGATTTTCGCGCACTGGCCGGCGACGACCGCTTGGCCGATGGTCTGCGCCGCGAGGTCAGCGAGGCGGCGCGGCGCGCACCGCGTTTCATCAAGCAACTGGCGCTCAATGCGCTGATCCACAGCGCGCCGCTGAACTGGACCGGCAGCATCGCCGTCGACGACGCAGGCCTGATCGATCTCAAGCTGCAGGGCGCGGCGATTTTTGTTGATGTGGCGCGGATTTATTCGCTGAGTCACGGTGTCACCGCCACCAGCACACGTGAGCGGCTGGAGGCCGTCGGCCTGCGGCTTGGCCTGGCCGCCCCCGAATACCAGGCCTGGGTCAGCGGTTTCGAGTTTTTGCAGACGCTGCGGCTGCGCATCCAGCTGGAGGGCACGGCCCCGCCGCAACACCCGAACCACCTCGAAGTTGCGCGCCTGAACAACATCGACAGACGCATTCTGCGCGAATCGTTTCGCGTCGCGCGTTCGCTGCAGCAGCGCCTGAAACTGGACTACGAGCGATGAGCTGGGGCGATCGGCTGCGCGGCTGGTTCGATGCGCCAGCCTCCGTGGACGAGACGCGCTGGGTGGTGCTGGACGTGGAGACCAGCGGGCTGGATGCGCAGCGCGACCAGTTGCTGGCGATTGCCGCGATTGCCGTCCAGGTGGACTGGCCCGCGCGGCGCCTGAGCATCACGCCGGGCGACAGCTTTGAGTTGGTGCTGCGCCAGTCCGAGGTGGCGTCTGCCAGGGACAACATCCTGCTGCACGGCATTGGTCTGCAGCGCCAGCGCGAAGGCGAGCCTATGCCTGACGGGCTGCGTGCCTTCGCCCGCTTCGTCGGCAGTTCGCCCTTGCTGGCCTTCCATGCACCTTTCGACCAAGCCATGATCGGCCGCTTTGTGCTGGAGCACCTGGGCGCCGCGCTGCCCAACCGCTGGGTCGACATTGAGCAGCTATGCGCGGTGACGCACGAGAAGGTCAGAGCCCGCGCGCTGGACGAGTGGTTGGCGCACTTTAGTATCGTGTGCGCCAACCGGCACCAGGCCGCCGCCGATACGCTGGCCGAATGCGAGTTGCTGCTGCGCATCTGGCCGCAAATGGCCGGGCAGTGCACGTGCTGGCGGGATGTCGAAAAACTCGCGGCCCAGCAGCGCTGGATTGCGCGCGCTTGAGGCTTGCCGCTGTTTGCTGCGGGCGGGAATCCCAAATGCTATAGATTTTATAGCTACACGCGCTTATCTGGTATGGGTTGGAAGCCGATATGGCTAATAAAAACAACGCACAGGTGCTTGAACCTGCAAAGCCTGGAAGGCATCGGCCGCAGATAGGATCCTGCCAGCCCGCAGGCGCATCGCCCCCCTCGAGGGGGGCAAAGAGCCACGCGCAGCGAGCGAACGTGGAGGCACTATTTCATGGGCTGCGAAATTTTTCTGGCTTCCTCGACCTGGTATTCAAAGTAGCGCTGAAAGCTGAAGACGATGCTGGACATCAGGGCAATGGTGCCGAACAGCAGCGCAAACACCATGGCTCCGATGGTCAGCCAGTTGGTTCTGCCGGGAGCAGCATCCGGCGCTGCGGCGGAGTTGTGCCGGGCATTCCATTTTTCAGGAGCCATCAGGCCGTAATAAATCGCCGTCAGCGCCGTGCCGGCCAGGGTGAATCCAAGGATGGGAATCAGCGCCCACGCGAGCTGGTCGTCCTGTCCGTACATCCGTACCCTTTCGACGCCCCACCAGCCCAGGGCGGCGGCGATCGGGTGCAGCCAGGCCAGCACATCGCCCACGCCATACAGGTAGAGGCGGTGAATGCCCAACTGGCCGCCAGCTAAAGACAGCCAGGCAGCCAGGGTTTTGTTTTTGTCTTTCATGGAGTCCGTGAGGGTGGGGAGGAGGGAGGCGAAGCGCCAGCGAATTCGCTGGGCGGCAAGGTATCGCCAGCGCCCAGCGTTTTTTGCATGATAACGATATCACGCCAGGCGCCGAACTTCCAACCGCAGGACGCCACAATTCCGACCTGCGTGAAGCCCAAGGCGCGATGCAGTCCGACCGAGCTGGCGTTCGCAGAGTCGCCGATGATGGCCATGATCTTGCGGATGCCTGCGCTTTCGCAGCGCGCCAGCAATTCCGACAGCAGAACGCGCCCGACGCCCTTGCCGCCCGCGTCGGGCGCGAGATAGATCGAGTCTTCCACCGAATAGCGGTAGGCGGGCCGCGGCTTGAACCAGTTGCCGTAGGCAAAACCGACAACGGTGCCGGCTTCCTCGGCGACCAGGTAGGGCAGGCCCTTGGACAACACGTCGGCGCGGCGCGTGCCCATGTCGGCTACGCTGGGTGGCTCGGTTTCAAAGGTGCCGGTGCCATGAAGCACATGGTGCGCATAAATGGCGGCGATGGCGGGGAGGTCCTCCTCGCGGCTGGGTCGTATCAGGGGCATGACTGGGCTCGGAAAAGAAGGCCTGAAGGCCGATTAAAGGGAACTTGCGGAGCGCGGGTTATAATCTACGGCTTTGCAGCATTTCGCTGGCCGGGTGCCATGTCGTGTGTCTCAATCGCTGCAGGAACATTTTGGGGTGATTTTTTCACCCCGCCACCCGAAGGATAAATCATGGTCGTCATCCGACTCTCGCGCGGCGGTTCTAAACACCGTCCTTTTTTCAATATCGTTGTGGCTGACAAACGTGTCCGCCGCGATGGCCGTTTCATCGAGCGTATTGGTTTTTACAACCCCATCGCCAAAGGTGGCGAAGAAGGCCTGCGCATCGAGCAGGACCGCCTGACCCACTGGCTCGGCGTGGGCGCACAAGCCTCGCCTACCGTGGAACGCCTGGTCAAGCAGGGCGCTGCCTCTGCTCCCAAAGCCGCCTGATTTTCCCGGTCGCCAGATGCTTCCGGGCCTAGAGTCCTCGGGTCTGCCTGAGGACGCCATCGAAGTCGGGCGCATTCTTGACGCCTGGGGTGTCAAGGGCTGGGTCAAAATCCTGCCGCACAGCGCCTCTTCCGAGGCGCTTTTTTCTTCCGTCCGATGGTTTCTGCAGTCGCCCGAAGCCAAACACCGGCCGGGCTTTGACGCTTTTGCCGGCACGGTCATCCTGAACGTCAACGAATCCAAAACCCATTCAGACTCCGTCGTCGCCAAGTTCGAGGGCATTGACGACCGCACGCCGGCCGAAGCCCTGCGTGGGGCGCGGATTTTTGTACCGCGCAGTGCCTTTCCGAAAGCTGGCAAGGACGAGTATTACTGGGTGGACCTGCTGGGCCTGAATGTCGTCAACCGTGAAGGCGTGGCACTGGGCAACGTGCGCGACCTGATGGCGACCGGTCCGCATTCGGTGCTGTGCGTCGAATACACCGAAGAAGGTCAGGCGCTGGAACGCATGATTCCCTTTGTGGCCGCGTATGTGGATGGTGTGGATTTGCCGGGCAAAACCATCACGGTGGACTGGCAGCCAGATTATTAGAGCCCCCGAGGTAGAGTCCCCACGCTTGTCGCTTCGCGTACTGCGCTGCCCCCCGAGAGGGCGCTGCGCCTGCGGCCCGGCGAAGCCGGTTCCGCGGCCCCGGCTGGTCTAAAACTTCCTTGGCAGCGTCGCTTGTCGCTTCATAGCGCAAAATACAGCCATGCGTTTTGACGTCATCACCCTGTTCCCCGAGCTTTTCGCGCCGTTTTTGAGCAGCGGCGTGACGCGCCGTGCCTACGAATCCGGCCTGGTCGAGGTCAAGCTCTGGAATGCGCGCGAATTTGCCGAAGGCAACTACCGCCGCGTCGATGACCGGTCCTTTGGTGGCGGCCCCGGCATGGTGATGATGGCCGAACCGCTGGCGCGTTGCCTGGAGGCCATCCGCGATGAGCGCGCTGAGTCTGAAGGCTCACGCGCGCCGGTGGTACTGTTCTCGCCGATAGGCCGCGTGCTGAACCACACCGGCGTAGCCGGCTGGTCGGCCAGCGCTGGCGCTGTCCTGGTGTGTGGCCGCTACGAGGGCCTGGACCAGCGTTTTATTGACAGTTTTGTGGATCAGCAGATCAGCCTGGGCGACTTCGTTCTGTCCGGCGGGGAAGTCGCTGCCATGGCCCTGCTGGACGCCGTGGCGCGCCTGCAACCCGGCGTACTCAACGACGAAGGCAGCCACCAGCTCGACAGTTTCAATCCGGCGCTGGACGGCTTGCTCGACTGCCCGCATTTCACCCGCCCCGAGACCTGGCGTGATCAAACCGTACCGGACAAATTGCTGTCGGGCAACCATGCCCAAATCGAGCGCTGGCGGCGCGAGCAGCGGCTGGTACTGACGCAGCGCCAGCGCCCCGATCTGTTGCAGCAGGCGCGCGTGGCCGGGCGCTTGAGCGCCAGCGACGAAGCTTTTCTGGCGGATTTGATCGAAAATCCGGAGCAGGACGCATAAACGCTATAATCAAAGGCTTTTCGGTCCTCTGGCGGCCACTGCAACCATCTTGACCATTTCGAAGTGTCCATGGATTTGCGGTCTTTAGTGCAGCGCGTGTATGAACGAAAAAGTTAGCTGGAATAAATCATGAATCTGATCGAAACCCTTGAGCGGGAAGAAATTACCCGCTTGAACAAGACCATTCCCGTGTACGCCCCCGGCGACACCGTGATTGTCAGCGTCAATGTGGTTGAAGGTACACGCAAGCGTGTGCAGGCCTTTGAAGGCGTTGTGATTGCCAAGCGCAACCGCGGACTCAACTCGAGCTTCATCGTGCGCAAGATATCCAACGGCGAAGGCGTCGAGCGGACCTTTCAGGTCTACAGCCCGCTGATCGCCAAGATCGAAGTCAAACGCTGCGGTGATGTGCGCCGCGCCAAGCTGTACTACCTGCGTGATCGCAGCGGCAAGTCGGCACGTATCAAGGAAAAACTGGGCGCCAAAGCTGCATAAAAGCGGCCAGGCCCCTGAAAAAGCCGCTCCCAGGAGCGGTTTTTTTTATGCCTGCTACGCTTGACTTCGCATGACTTTCACCAAACCGCTGCCGAAATTCGATCCGCGGACCATCCCGGTCATCGGGGTGGATACACACCTGTCGGAGGTGCCGGTACAGGCGCTGATGCCGCAGGCCCTGCGCCAGCGTTTCCGGCACCCGCCGCTCTGGACGCCGGAGCACAGTGTCGAGAAGAAGTTTTCCAACCGGGAGCCGGCACTTGCTTCCGTGCTGATCCCCTTGGTCATGCGTGACGAGATCACGCTGCTGCTGACAGAACGCGCCGGCAACATGTCTACCCACTCCGGCCAGGTCGCATTCCCCGGCGGCAAGACCGATGACACGGACCACGACGCGGTGGACACCGCCTTGCGCGAAGCCCACGAAGAGATCGGCCTGACGCGTGAACACGTCGAGGTGTTGGGCATTCTTCCGACCTACGTCACCGGCACCGCCTTCATCATCACCCCCGTCGTGGCGCTGGTGCAGCCGGGTTTCACGCTGCAGCCCAATCCGTCCGAAGTGGCCGATATTTTCGAGGTGCCGCTGCATTACCTGATGAACCCGGCGAACCACCAGCGCCATGAATTCGAGTTCGACGGCGCCATCCGGCAGTGGCTGTCCATGCCATACACCGGACCGGTGGACAGCAGCGGCAGCAAAGAGCGCTACATCTGGGGTGCAACCGCCGGCATGCTGCGCAATCTGTACCGCTTTCTGAGTGCGTGATCACAGCATGATGTGCTGGTGCATGCCACCCGTTATGATTTGGCAGCAGGGCACTTCCAGAAATTCAGATTTTCGGGATGAAGTGCTAGGCGCACGGAGCGCAGCAACCGGAATGCACTTGGGTGCATGAGGATTGCGAGCACCGCGCAACGACGCAATTCGCCCGAAAAATGGATTTATTGAAGTGCCATGAGTTTTTTTGCCGTTTTGTTCGCACTCATCATTGAACAGGCCCGCCCGCTGGCCCGCGGCAACGTCATTCACGCCAGTTTGCGCCGCTGGGCGCGCTGGGCCAGCCGCAGCCTGGACGCCGGCAAGCCGGTACACGGCTGGGTCGCCTGGTGCATGGCGGTTCTGGCGCCGGCGCTGCTGACCCTGACCGTCCACTGGCTGCTCTGGAGCGTCAATGTGGCCCTGGCTTTTGTCTGGGGCGTGGCTGTGCTGTATGTCACGCTGGGTTTTCGCCAGTTCAGCCACTACTTCACCGACATCCGTGACGCGCTCGATGACGGCGACGAGGCGACTGCCCGCGAACTGCTGGCGCAGTGGCGCCAGGTCGATGCCAGTGAACTGCCGCGCAGTGAAATCGTCCGCCATGTGATTGAGTACTCGGTGCTGGCTGCGCATCGCCATGTGTTTGGCGTGCTGGCCTGGTTCTCGGTGCTGGCCGCGCTGGGCCTGGGTCCTGCCGGCGCCGTGTTGTACCGCCTGAGCGAGTTCGTGTCACGTTACTGGGCCCACAAAAGCCGTTCCGCTGGCGAGGGCGCGAGTCCGGCGCTGCAACGGGCGGCGGCGCGCGCCTGGCAGGTGATCGACTATGTGCCGGCACGCCTGACCTCGCTGGGCTTCGCTGTGGTCGGCAGTTTTGAAGATGCTATCGACGGCTGGCGCAACTATGCGCAGCGGCAGCCGGCCGGGCCGGAAAATCACAACGATGGCGTGATCCTCGCGGCCACCTCGGGCGCAGTCAATGTTCGCCTGGGCGGCGAGGCGCTGAAGGCGGCATTTGCGCCCGATGCCTCGCAGGGCTTCCAGGTCAATGGCCCCGATCAGCCTGCGCCAGAGGTGACGGAAAGCACACCCGGGCGTGAGCCCGAGGTGGCTCACCTGCGCAGCATTGTCGGCCTGGTCTGGCGCTCGGTGGTGCTCTGGATGGCGCTGCTGGCGCTGCTGACGCTGGCGCGTCTGCTGGGCTGAAGCGCGCTAAGAACAAGTTCCTAGGAGCCTGGGCGGCAGAAGGAACGTCGGCTGCAAAGCGGCCGCGACGGTCCATTTTCCACCGGCTTTTTGCCCCATAGCTACGGCTATGAGGCTGCAAACCCGGCAAAAACTGTCCTCGCCGGGGCCACTTTTCGCTTCGACGCCTTCTGCCGCCCAGGCTCCTAGTAACGCGCGGGCTGCGACAGCTCGGCAAACAGTTCGCTATACAAACGATAGCGGATTGCGCTTATTCTGCCTGGGCTGGAGGTTGATTTGGCTTCGAAAATCACGCCGCAGCCGGGTTCGTGCAGGTGTGTGCAGTTGTAGAACTTGCAGTCCTGCGCATGCACCTTGAGGTCAGGCATGTAGTTGGCCAGGTGCATGGGGTCAATGTGGTGCAGGCCGAACTCCTGGAAACCCGGCGAGTCGATCAGCGCGCTGCTGCGCTCCGCATCGATCCAGTACAGCGTGGTGCTGGTGGTCGTGTGTTTGCCCGAGTTAAGCGCCTGCGATATTTCAGCCGTCAGCACCTGCGCGTTCGGCACCAGCAGGTTGGTCAGGCTGCTTTTTCCGGCACCCGACGGGCCCAGCACCAGTGTTTTTTTGCCGCGCAGCAGCGCCAGCAACTGCTGGTACTGCGCGTCGTTGGCCACCGGCGCATCGGTTCTGGGCTTGATCGCGAGCGGCAACACCTGGTAGCCCATCGCACGGTAAGGTTCCAGCTTGACCCAGGCGCGGCCGAAGGGTTCGGCCAGATCGCTTTTGTTCAGCGCGATGATGGGTGTAATGCGTTCTGCTTCAGCGGCGATCAGCGCGCGCGTGAGCTGACTTTCCGAAAACTCGGGCTCGGCCGCGATGAGGATCAGCACCTGGTCGAGGTTGGCCGCAAACGACTTGGTGCGCATCTCGTCCTGCCGGTAAAACAGGTTGCTGCGCTGCTCGACCTTTTCAACCGTGCCTTCGTCCTGCGAGGGCAGCCACTGGACGCGGTCGCCGACCACGGCCTGGCTTTTTTTGCCGCGCGGGTGGCAGATCAGGCGCTGGCCGTCAGGCGTTTCAACCAGGCAATGCCGGCCAAATCCCGCGACCACCAGGCCGGGCAGGGTCCCGGCGGAAGAAACAGTGGTCAAGCCAGCAGTGCGTCGACTTTGGACGCGCAAAAAAAGTCGCTGACTGAAATACCCTTGACGTCATGCGTGTTGAAACGCACCGTGCATTTGCCGTAACTCAGCGTCAGGTCGGGATGGTGGTCTTCGGCGTTGGCGATGAAGGCCACGGCATTCACAAAGGCGATGGTCTCGTAGTAGTTCTTGAAGCCGTAGGTTTTTTCGAGCGAGCCATTGATCAGCCGCCAGCCCAGCGCCTGCTCGCCATTGAGCTGGCTGAGCTGGGTCACGATCTCGGTGGCGCTCAACGCGCGGCGGTTCTGGTGAATCGGATTCATGCGGAAGCTCTGGTGCTGACACCCAGGCGGGCCAGGCGCTCGGAGGCCGGCGGGTGCGAGTAGTAGAACTTCACGAACAAGGGGTCGGGCGTCAGCGTGCTGGCGTTGTCCTGGTAGAGCTTGAGCAATGCGCTCTGCAAATCCTTGCCGTCGGTCTGGGCGATCGCATAGGCGTCGGCCTCAAACTCGTGCTTGCGCGAGAACAGCGCAAAGATGGGCGAGATGAAGAAGCTGAAGACTGGCACCACCAGCAGGAACAGCAGCAGCGCCAGTGCGTCATTGCCACCGCTCATATTAGGCCGCACACCCAGGCCTGTGTAGAACCACACTTGCGTGGACAGCCAGCCGAGCAGCGCAAAGCCGGCCAGACTCATGGCGAACATGGAAACGATGCGCTTGATGATGTGTTTGTGTTTGAAGTGCCCGAGCTCGTGAGCCAGCACCGCATCGACCTCCTCAGGGTTGAGCTGCTTGAGCAGGGTGTCGTAAAACACCACGCGTTTGGAAGCGCCGAAACCGGTGAAATAGGCGTTGGCATGGGCCGAGCGTTTGCTGCCGTCCATGACAAACAGGCCCTTGGCTGCGAAGCCGCAGCGCTGCATCAGCGCGGTCACGCGGACCTTGAGGGTTTCATCCTCCAGCGGCTGGAACTTGTTGAACAGGGGCGCGATCACCGTCGGGTAGAGCACCAGGATCAGCAGGTTGAACACCGTCCAGGCGCCCCAGGCCCACAGCCACCACCCACTGCCAGTGCTGCCCATCAGCCACAGGATCAGCGCCACGATGGGCAGGCCGACCAGCACACCGACCAGTGTGGACTTGAGCAGGTCGCCCAGCCACAGTTTGAATGTCATCTTGTTGAAGCCGAAACGCTCCTCGATGCGGAAGGTGCTGTACAGCGTGAAGGGCAGGTCCAGCAGGCCACTGACCAGGCCGAAAACCGCGAGCAGCGCCAGTTGCGGCACCAGGCTGCCATGCGCGCCGAGACCGGAACTGGCCAGCATCTGGTTCAGCGCATCAATGCCACCCAGCAGCGTCCAGCCGAGCAAAACAGCGGCGCCCCAAGCCAGCTCCAGCAGCCCGAAACGGGCCTTGGTGATGGTGTAGTCGGCGGCCTTCTGGTGCGAGGTCAGCGTGATGGTGGCGGCAAACGCCGCAGGCACGACATCGCGGTGGCGCGCCACATGGCGGATCTGCCGCGACGCAAGGTAGAACTTGGTGAGCAGCCCCAGCACCAGAGCGGCCGAGAACAGCGCGGTGAAGGTGAATGAATGGTCGGTCATGGGTCGAAGTTTAGGCGATCAGCGAGAATCGCAAGATGCTTGTTACAGAACCCCTGCTTAAAAAATCCGACCAGAACCTGGTCTGGCTCGACTGTGAGATGACCGGGCTGGACCCGGACAAGGAGCGCATCATTGAAATCGCCGTGGTGGTGACCGGCCCGCAACTTACGCCGCGCATTGAGGGGCCGGTGTTGGTGATCCACCAGACGGACGAGTTGTTGGATCAGATGGACAACTGGAACAAGGGTACACACGGCCGCAGCGGCTTGATCGACAAGGTCAAGGCCAGTTCGGTGACCGAGGAGGATGCCGAAAAGCAGGTGCTGGCCTTTCTGGCCAAGTATCTGCCCAAGGGCACCTCGCCGTTGTGCGGCAACACCATCAGCCAGGACCGGCGCTTCCTGGTCAAGTACATGCCCAAACTTGAGGTGTTTTTGCATTACCGCAACATCGATGTCAGCACCTTCAAGGAACTGGCCAAACGCTGGCGGCCCGAGGTGTACAGCGCTTTCAAAAAGCAGCAAAGCCACACCGCGCTGGCCGATGTGCATGAATCGATTGACGAGCTGGAATATTATCGGACCCACTTTTTGAAGTGAATCTGGCCCTTAGCCCTTGCCATAAAAGAGGTGACAGCTATCAAATGAGGAGCAAATGCGGTTCACCCGCAAGCGTTTGCTGGTCTTTTGACAGTTGGGGCTGGTAGAAACCCGCTAGCCGTGGCATAATCGTGGGCTTGACGGACGTACAGGGGTGCGCCGCATTTGTACATCTACCTCACACTTTTGGGCTCTACCAACAGAGCCATCGCTTCAGGCACCGGTTGACCGGGAGTCGCCCGAACCGAAATATTCGTTTGATGGTTGATGTTTTATTAACCATGAACGAAGCCTTGCCGCTACGCGGCAGGTTCTAGTTTCTTGTTCGCCTGCCCACCACAAGCGGGGCAGCGCGGACAAGTGTTTAGTGAGAAAAACATGACTGACTCTTTTGAGGCTCGCGGCGATTCTTTGGCCGAAGCAACTACCGACATCATTTCCGATATGGAAATCAACGTACTTTCTGATTTTTCTGATGCGCCTGCAGCAGCAGAAACGTCGCTGGATGCCATTGCGCCGGAGCCCAACGGCTTCGTGAAGCTGGGCCTGGCCAAGGAATTGCTGCAAGCCGTGGCCGACATGGGTTTCACCCAGCCGACCGCCGTGCAGATGGCTACCATCCCGAAAGCCATGCAGGCGCTGGATGCTGACGTCAAGGCCGACCCCAAGGCAAAATTCACCGACTTGCTGGTGTCCAGCCAGACCGGCAGCGGCAAGACCGCAGCCTTCCTGTTGCCCGTGCTGCACACACTGCTCAAGCAGCAGGAAGAGGCCGAGCGCAGCGAACGCGCTGAATTTGAACGCCTGTCGCTTGAGGCGGTTGCCCGCGGCGAGCCGCCATTGAAGAAACCCAAGCGCAAGGACCCGACCAACGCGCGCAATTTCAAGGCCGCCACACCCGGCGCCCTGATCCTGTGCCCGACCCGCGAGCTGGCCCAGCAGGTCTGCGCCGATGCGATTGATCTGGTGCGCCATTGCCGCGGCCTGCGCATTGCCAACGTCGTTGGCGGCATTCCTTACCAGTTGCAAATTGCCAAGCTGCAAAACGCCGACCTCGTGGTGGCCACGCCCGGCCGCCTGCTGGACCTGCAGCGCAGCATGCAGATCAAGCTCGACCAGGTGCAGTTCCTCGTGGTTGACGAAGCCGACCGCATGCTTGATCTGGGCTTTGCCGACGACCTGACCGAAGTCAACCAGCTCACGATCGAGCGCAAGCAGACCATGATGTTCAGCGCCACGTTTGCGCCCCGCATCATGCAACTGGCCACGCGCGTCATGCGCCAGCCGCAGCGTGTCGAGATCGATTCCCCGCATGAAAAACACGCGTCGATCACGCAATCGCTGCTGTGGGCCGACAACATGAGCCACAAGCGCAAGCTGCTGGACCATTCGCTGCGCGACACCACCATGAACCAGTCCATTGTGTTCGCCTGCACCCAGGTCGAATGTGACGGCTTGGCCAACGACCTGGTGCAGGAGGGCTTCAGCGCCGTGGCGCTGCATGGCGCCCTGGGCCAGGGCCTGCGCAATCGTCGCCTGATGGCTTTCCGTGATGGCCGCGTGCAGATTCTGGTGGCGACCGACGTGGCTGCCCGTGGCCTGGACGTGCCGACCATCACCCACGTGATCAACTACGGCCTGCCGATGAAAGCCGAAGACTATGTGCACCGCATCGGCCGTACCGGCCGTGCTGGCCGCGAAGGCCAGGCGATCACGATTGCCGAGTTCCGCGACCGCCGCAAGATCCAGGACATCGAACACTACACCCAGCAAAACCTCAAGCCCAGCGTGATCGCCGGCCTGGAGCCACAGCAGCGTTTTGCGCCAACGTCAGATCGCCCGCGCGGCAATTTTGGCGGTGACCGTGGCCGCAGCTTCGGCGCTGGTGGCGGTGGCCGTTTCGGCAACGACCGCGCGCCTTCGGGTGGTTTCGGTGGCGCCGGCGGCGGATATGCCGGCAAGAAGCCTGCTTTCGGCGACCGTGGCGGTGACCGCAGTGGTTTTGGCGGCAACCGTGACGACCGTGGCGCACCTTTCCAGGGACGCCCGGCGCCCCAGGGTCCTGCTTATGCGGACCGCTCGGGTTTCAATGATCGCGGCCCGCGCCGTGATGACCGTGGCTTCGGCGGCGGCAATGGCAACAGCGGTGGTTTCGCCCAGCGCGATGACCGGGGGGGTGATCGCGGTGGCTTCGGCGGCGGCCGTTCGGAAGGTTTTGCATCCGCGCCACGCGGCGATTTTGCCGACCGCAAACCGGCGTTCGCCAAGCCGGCAGGCAAGGTGTTTGTGCCGCGTGACGCCCACAAACGTCCGACCCGCCCCGCACGTTGATTCGTGTCGGCAACAAAAAAAGCCCGCAGCTTGCGGGCTTTTTTTATGGACACATCGACCGTCAGCTCATGCCATTGCGACTGGCCAGTTCGACAAACAAGCCAGAGTGGTCCAGGTCGCTGAGGCCATGGCCGATGCCGTCGGCGTAAAGCTGTTCGAACAGCGTGGTCACCGGTGCGTCGAAACCGATCTCTTCGGCCGTTGCGAGTGCATTGCGCAGGTCCTTGAGCTGGATCGCCATGCGGGCGCGCGGTGCAAAGTCGCGTTCCACCATGCGTTCGCCATGTACCTGCAGGATGCGGCTGTCGGCAAAGCCGCCAGTGATCGCCTCCCTGACCTTGGCCATGTCGGCGCCGCCTTTGGTGGCAAACAGCAAGGCTTCGGCCACCGCGCCTATGGTGATGCCGACAATCATCTGGTTGGCGAGTTTGGTGAGCTGCCCCGCGCCGTGTGAGCCGACGTGGGTGGCGCGACCGAAGATGCGCAAGACAGGCAGGGCGCGTTCAAATTCCGCTTCCTTGCCGCCGGCCATGATGACCAGCGTGCCCTGATCGGCACCGCCGGTGCCGCCGGAAACTGGCGCGTCGATGTGGGCGATGCCCATCGCGCCCAGACGTGCGGCATGGTCGCGCGCCTCGCGTGGCTTGATCGAGGCCATGTCGATGAACAGCGCACCCGGTTGCATCGCGGCGGCGATGTCCTGCCCAAACAACACGTCTTCCACCACCGCGCCGTTTTCCAGCATGCCGACCACGATGTCGGCGTTTTTCACTGCGGCTGTGGCCTGCGTGTGCACCACTGCGCCCAGCGCAGTCAGTGAGGCGGCCTTCTGTGGTGTGCGGTTCCACACCTGCAGGGCGTAGCCGGCTTCGCAAAGCCGTCTGGCCATGGGAAGCCCCATGCTGCCTGTGCCGAGAAAGGCAATGCGGAAATTCGATGTCGTGCTTGTACTCATGGGTATCCAAAGATGGTGTTGCCACCATCATGCGGCACGCAGCAGTGGGAAGGCTGTCAGGCAGCTTTCTTCATGGCGGGAGCGAACATGTTCTCCATCTCGTGGCGCACCTTGTAGGCCGGGGTGGAGGTGTCCATGGCGACATCGGCCCAGCTCAGGCTTTGACCTTTCTTGACGGCACGGATGACCTTGACCTGGTGCGCCAGGCCCAGCGGCAGGCCACCCATTTTCATGGAGGTGTCGGCCGGCAGCAGCTTGCCCCAGACGGTGTAGCCGCCTTCGCCGTCCAGCATGTCGCCGGGTTTCAGATCGCGTTTGGCGGTGGCTACCACATCGGCATTCCAGCAGGTCGCAACGCCGGTCGGCTCGCCGCGCAGCGCCACGCTGGCCACCGACACGCCAACCTCCAGCCCTATCAGGTGCCAGCGCTTGTAGAGCGTGAAGTAGCGCCCGCTCGGGTCGGTGTGTGCGTTGTACTCTTCAAAGCAGTTCTTGATGTAGTCGGTCTCGGCCTCGACCGTGACCCAGACGCCCATGCGGATGTCGTAGGGAATCTTGCGGCCATTGGCTTCCAGCGAGGAAATCACCTCGACCATGCCCTTGCGTTCGAGCACACCACCCTCTTGAATAGGTCGCGTGACGTAAGGAATGTCTTCCACGCTGGCCGGCGGATACAGCAGGCCGTTGCTGGGCACAGTCAGGCCGGTGGCGTTGGCCACGGCGGTGGATTCGATCGACGGTTTGGAGCCGTCGAGAAAGCTGTTGAACATTTTTGGGTTGAGCCCGCCGCGCTCGGCCTGCTCGGGCGTGAGACCGTAGTTGGCCCAGACGGTTTCCGGCGTGGATTCGGAAAAATGCGGCAGCCACTTGTGGCCGCGGCCCGCCGCCACCACCGGAAAACCGCAGGTGCGGGCCCAGTCCACCAGGTCGCAGATCAGCGCCGGCTGGTCGCCGAAAGCCAGTGAATAGACGACACCGGCCTCGGCCGCCTTGCGTGCCAGCAGCGGTCCGCAAAAGGCATCGGCTTCCACCGTGACGTTGACCACGTGTTTGCCATGCGTAAAAGCCTGCAGGCAATGCTCGACGGCGGCGACCGGGTTGCCGGTGCACTCGACGATGATGTCGATCTGCGGGTGCGTGACGACGGCTTTCCAGTCCTCGGTGATCCAGGTCGCTCCTGTTTTGATAGCTGCTTGCGCTGATTCTGCCTGGGTCAGGGCCGGATTCCATCCCACACGTGCAAGGTTGGTGCGGGCGGCCGCAGGTGACAAGTCGGCAATTGCGACCAGGTGCACGCCCGGCGTTTTCGGAATTTGCGCCAGGTACATGGAGCCGAATTTTCCGGCGCCTATGAGGCCGATGCGGATGGGTTGCTTGTCGGCCGCGCGTTGCTGGAGTTTGGTATAGAGGTTCATTTGGTTTGGGCCTAACTAAGACAACAGAGAAGAATTTTCACAAAGAGATCAAAGAGGTAAGGAGGAAGAAAAAAATCATATTGCTATTCCTCCTTGACCTCCTGATCTCCTTGTTCAAATGTATTTTGTGAATTTAGGCTGCCAGTTTGAATTCATCGCTAGACGTTTGCAGCGCGCTCGTAGGCACGCCGTCTTTCCACGGCAAGTCCACCGGGTAGTCCTTGAGCAGGCAATCATCGGGCAGGCATTCAATCGGCGTGAAGTCGCGGTGCGCAATGTACTCGGGGCGTTTGTGGCGACGGATGTGGTTGCTGACCGCGCACAGGCTCAGGTAGACGCTGACGCGGTTGAACGGCGACAGGTTGCTGCCAGAAGCGTGGACCAGGCAGGAGTGGAAAAGAATCATTGACCCGGCGGGGCCTTTGGGGCTGACGATGCCGCCCTGTTTGCCACCCGCTCGCTGCACCAGTTGGCGTATCAGGTCGTTGTCCACCGTCCACAGCGGGTAGCTGGTGGTGGTCAGGTCGTGTTTGGCATCCACCACGCCTTTTTTGTGGCTGCCCGGGATGAACATCAGCGGGCCGTTGTGTTCGGTCACGTCGTCCAGAAAAATCGCCACATTCATCGCGCGTTCGGTCGGCATCAGGTCGTCGTTGAGCCAGGTGCCGTAGTCCTGGTGCCATTGCCAGACGTCGCCCTCGAAGGCCATCTTGCCGTTGATCTTGAACTGGTGCATGTAGAGCTTTTCACCGAGCAGGTCTTCCACCGGTTCGATCATGCGCGGGTGCCGGCCGAGTTTGGCAAACGGCTCGCTGTACATGTGCGCGGCAAAGTTGGTACGCACCGCGTCCTTGCCTTTTTCGCGCACGTTGTAGTCTTCGCGCCGGCTGTAGAGCTCGGGCACGGCGTCGTTGAGGGTTTGGGTTTCTTCGGGCGTGAACAGGCCGGGGAAAAACAGGTAGCCTTCGCGGTCGAATTCGGCGAGTTGCTCGGGGCTCAATTTCATTTTTTGTCTCCTGGGGTGGTCGTGGTGTGTTTTCAGGCGGGCAGGGCGGTGGGGGTGAAAGAAGGCTGAAGCGCACTGCTCAGCAGGCCGGCCAGGTTGCGGCTGGCGTCTTCGCCGTGCTCGCGGATCAGCGTTTCTGCGGTCAGCGCATCGCCTGCAGCAATGGCGTTGGCGATGGTTTCGTGTTCGTCCCAAATCGATTCGCGCATGGTTGACACCTGCAGCACCGCACCCATGGCGCGGCGGATGTGGTGCCAGTGCAGTTGCGCGCTCTGGGCAATCAGCGGGTTGCCGGATGCCGCATAAATGGCGCCGTGAAACTGTGCGTCGGCGGCCATCATGGCTTTCACGTCGTTGCTGCGTGCGGCAGCGCGGCCCTGGCTGATCAGCGCCGGGTCGATCCGGAAACGGGCTAAGGCCGCAAGCCGGGCCGCCAGCGCATCGAGCGCGCTGCGCACCTGGTAAATCTGCATCAGCCAGCCCACGTCCAGCGGCGCCACCAGCACACCCCGGCCGGGGGCGTCGAGCACAAAGCCGTCTTTTTTGAGCAGGCGCAGCGCCTGCAGCACTGGCTGGCGCGATACCGCCAGTTGTTCGGCAATGTCTTCCTGCATGATGCGTGCGCCGGGTGCGAGCGAGCCTTCGCTGATGGCGTCGAGCAGGCTGCGGTAGACCTGGTCGACCAGGTCGGGCGTGGATTCGATTTTGACAAGCTGGGGTTGCATTGTTTGTACTCTGTATACAGAATACCTAGAACGTACGGAATGGCGCTAGCGGGTTTACCCGGACCTGATGTCGGTTGGGCCTGACTGTGCCAACATGGGGTCATCCATTTTTCAGGAGCCACCCATGAGCCATCCCGACCCCGCCTGGCTGGACCGCATGTATAACAACCGTGCGCTGGTGCCGGACCACGGCGACTACTTCAGTCGCTGGGCCGAGAGTTCTGCCCAGGTCCGGGCGACCCAGCCGTGCACACTGGACATCGCCTTCGGGTCCAGCGCGGCGGAAACCCTTGATGTGTTTCCGCCGCGCAAGGTGGCGTCCGGCGGCGCCCCGGTGCTGGTGTTTGTTCACGGTGGCTACTGGCGCTCGCTGGACAAATCGGACCATTCCTTTCTGGCACCGGCCTTCACTGACGCGGGTGCTTGCGTGGTGATGCCCAATTACGATTTGTGCCCAGCGGTGACGATTCCCGACATTGCACTGCAGATGGTCCATGCGCTGGAATGGACCTACCGCAACATCGCACGTTTCGGTGGCGCCCCTGAGCGCATCACCGTGGTTGGGCATTCGGCCGGCGGCCATCTGGTGGCCATGCTGCTGGCCTGCTTGTGGAAGCAACACGCGAGCGACCTGCCGGCCGACCTGGTGAAAAACGCGCTGTCGGTGTCGGGCTTGTATGAGCTTGAATCGGTGATGCACACACCGTTTCTGAAAGACTCGCTGCGCCTGACGCCCAAGCAGGTGGCGCAGGCCAGCCCGGCCTGGTTCCCTGCGCCCAGCCAGGGCGTGCTCTACACCGTGGCCGGCGCCGACGAAAGCGAAGAGTTTTTGCGCCACAACGCGCTGATCGAGCAGGCCTGGGGCTCCAAAACCGTGCCGGTACGTGAGGCCCTGCTGGGCCTGAACCATTTCAGCATCGTCGAGGCGCTGGTGCAACCTGGCCACCGCCTGCACCAGCTCGCGCTGCAGTTGATCGCCGCAACCGGCTGAGCGCCGTCGCACCGGGTCGTTACATTACATCAGCAGGTGTTCACCGGCGTTGTCGCCACCCAGGATCACGTAATTGACCTTGCGGATGTCCATCAGTTTGGTGCCGCCTGAATAACTGATGGCGCTCTGCACGTCTTCCTCCATCTCGCGCAGCGTGTCTTTGAGGCTGCCCTTGACCGGCTCCAGGATGCGTTTGCCTTCGACGTGTTTGTACTCGCCTTTGTTGAAGTCCGAGGCGCTGCCGTAGTACTCCTTGAAGAGCCGGCCATCGACCTCCACGGTCTGGCCGGGGCTTTCTTCCAGGCCGGCCAGCATGGAGCCGATCATCACCATGGTGGCGCCGAAGCGGATCGACTTGGCGATGTCACCATGCTCGCGAATGCCGCCGTCAGCGATGATGGGTTTGGTCGCCACACGCGCGCACCACTTGAGCGCCGACAACTGCCAGCCACCGGTGCCGAAGCCGGTTTTCAGCCGGGTGATGCAGACCTTGCCGGGGCCGATGCCGACCTTGGTCGCATCGGCGCCCCAGTTCTCCAGGTCGATGATGGCTTCCGGTGTGCCGACATTGCCGGCGATCACAAACGATGAGGGCAGCTTGTCCTTGAGATAGCCGATCATGCGCTGCAGCGTGTCGGCGTGACCGTGCGCGATGTCGATGGTGATGTAGTCGGGCGCCAGGCCTTCGGCCACCAGCCGGTCGACTGTGTTGTAGTCGGCTTTTTTGACGCCCAGCGAAATCGAGGCATAAACACCGGCTACCGCCATCCGCTTGACGAACGCGAGGTTGTCGAGGTCGAAGCGGTGCATCACGTAGAAATAACCGTTGTTGGCCATCCAGACGCAGATGTCCTCGTTGATCACGGTTTTCATGTTGGCCGGCACCACCGGGATGCGGAAGCTGCGCCCGCCCAGCGTGACGCCGGCGTCGCATTCGGAGCGGCTGTCCACGCGGCATTTGCGCGGCAGCAGCAAGACATTGTCGTAGTCGAAGATTTCCATGGTTCCCAAGCTCCTGAAGACTGTTGAAACAGAAGGCGCTTGGATTGGACCGGCTTTTGTTCCAACAGAGCGCGGAAACAAAAAACCGGGCGCAATTGCTTGGGCCCGGTGACTGATTCTAGGCGCTTGTGCGGGTCACCGGCACCTGCGTGCTTGTATAGCCGCTATATGTGCAGGCCCATGGCGCTCAGCGCGGCGGGATGCAGCGCGACTGCGCTGCGGCGAACACGCGGCCGCCGGCATCCTGCACCCAGCCGACCACACTCAGGCGTGCGGGGTCGGTGCCGGCCGGGATGTTCATGACGCGTGACTCCAGCCAGCCGGGATGCTCATTTTTTGATAGCTGCTCGCGCCCGCCCCATATGAGCTGGAGCAGGTTTCGGACAAGATTTCGGGGCACCGGCGAGCCTTCGGTACCAGCGGGAATAGTTTCCACCAGCGCCAACCAGGCGGTCCAGGGCGCGGGCGTGTGCGCCGGCGGGAGGCGCTGCAGTTGCACTGACGCGCCGATGTAGCCTGAGACGGGCAGGCCGTGCGCCACCCGCAGACGGCCCTGAGCGGCAACGGCGGTGGTCTGACTGCTGCTGCCGGGCGGTGGCGCCAGGCCCAATGCCTGCAGACGTTTGAGTCCGTCGCGACTGGCCACCACCGAGAGCGGCGCGTCCTCGCCCTGGCTGCCAGGCAGCACCCAGTCCAGCGCCAGTTCGCTGCGGCGGGCGCGGGCGGTGGTCGTATCGCTCCAGCAGTTGCGGCAATCGGCGTTGATGAAACGCTCCACCAGGGCCACCGGACGCGCCTGCCCGTCGCTGGAGCACGAGGACTGGGCATGGGCAGGCGGCGCCAGGCAAGCTGCCAGCACAAGCGTCGCGAGAACGGATACTCGCCGGGAAAACAAGGGAGGCATCAGAGGCTTTCTACAATGAGGGATGTTCTCAGAAGTCGCATCAAGCTCCCCTCTCTTACAAAATCTTAATCCGGAGCAACTGGCAGCGGTCACCTTACCAAACACCCACGCGCTGATTCTGGCCGGCGCGGGCTCTGGCAAAACCCGCGTGCTGACCACCCGCATTGCCTGGCTGCTGCAAACCGGCCAGGTGTCGCCGGGCGGCATTCTGGCGGTGACCTTCACCAACAAGGCGGCCAAGGAGATGATGGTGCGCCTCTCCAGCATGCTGCCGGTCAATGTGCGCGGCATGTGGATAGGCACCTTCCACGGCCTGTGCAACCGCTTTTTGCGCGCGCACTACAAGCTCGCCAACCTGCCGTCGACTTTCCAGATTCTCGATATGCAGGACCAGCTCTCGGCGATCAAGCGCCTGTGCAAGCAGTTCAACATCGACGATGAGCGTTTTCCGCCCAAGCAGCTGATGTGGTTCATCGCCGGCTGCAAGGAAGACGGCCAGCGCGCCAAGGACGTGGTGGTGCGCGATGAAGAGACGCGTAAAAAAGCCGAGATCTATGCGCTCTACGAAGAGCAATGCCAGCGCGAGGGCGTGGTTGATTTCGGCGAGCTGATGCTGCGCAGCTACGAGCTGCTGCGGGACAACGCCCCGGTTCGCGAGCACTACCAGCGGCGCTTTCGCCACATTTTGATCGACGAATTCCAGGACACCAACAAGCTGCAGTACGCCTGGATCAAGATGCTGGCCGGGCAGGGCGACGACGCTGCCGCTGGCGCGCACGCGATGCCGGGTGGCTCGGTGGTGGCGGTTGGCGACGATGACCAGAGCATCTACGCCTTTCGCGGCGCGCGGGTGGGCAACATGGCCGACTTCGTGCGTGAGTTCGGTGTGCAGCACCAGATCAAGCTGGAGCGCAACTACCGCAGCTTCGGCAACATTCTGGATGCGGCCAACGAGTTGATCAGCCACAACAGCAAACGGCTGGGCAAAAACCTGCGTACCGAAGCCGGTCCGGGCGAGCCGGTGCGGGTGTTCGAAGCCACTTCCGATTTTGCCGAGGCCCAATGGTTTGTCGATGAGGTGCGCGAGCTGGTGCGGGCCGGTACCGAGCGCAAGGAGATTGCGCTGCTGTACCGCAGCAATGCGCAAAGCCGGGTCATGGAAACCGCGCTCTTCAACAACGCCATCCCTTACCGCGTCTACGGCGGCCTGCGCTTTTTCGAGCGTGCCGAGATCAAACATGCGCTGGCCTATTTGCGCCTGATGGACAACCCGCATGACGACACCAGCTTCATGCGCATCGTCAACTTCCCGCCGCGCGGCATCGGCTTGCGCAGCATCGAACAGTTGCAGGATGTGGCGCGCGCCGCCGGCTGCTCGCTGCATGATGCGGTCAGCGCCGTGCCCGGCAAGGCCGGCGCCAACCTCGGCACTTTTGTCGCCAAACTCGATGTGCTGCGCGAGCAGACGCCGACCTTGAGCCTGCGCGAGATCATCGAGCTGGTGCTGCAGGACAGCGGGCTCGAAGAACATTACAAGCTCGAAAAAGAAGGCCAGGACCGCCTCGAAAATCTGGGCGAACTGGTCAACGCCGCCGAGTCATTTGTGAGCATGGAAGGCTTTGGCCGCGATGCAGTGGCCTTGCCGGTTGATGAGTTAGGCACGCCGCTGCGGCAGTCCCCGGCCAGTCAGGGGCTGGATGCGGACGCACCCTCACCCCAACCCTCTCCCAGGGGGAGAGGGAGTGAGTCTGATCGCGGAGGCACCCTTCAAGGTGAGATTCCTAAGGGCGAGTTTTCTCCGGGCGAGCTCCCTCTCCCTTTGGGAGAGGGCAGGGGTGAGGGTCTCGCGCCCGACCAGGAAACCGGCGAAACCCTGTCGCCCCTGGCCGCCTTCCTGACGCACGCTGCACTCGAATCCGGTGACAACCAGGCGCAGGCCGGGCAAGACGCGGTGCAACTGATGACGGTGCATTCGTCCAAGGGCCTGGAGTTCGACTGCGTGTTCATCTCCGGCCTGGAAGACGGCATCTTCCCGCATGAAAACTCCCTGAGCGACGCTGGCGGCATCGAGGAGGAGCGCCGGCTGATGTACGTGGCAATCACGCGCGCGCGCCAGCGCCTGTACCTGACCCACTCGCAGACGCGCATGTTGCACGGCCAGACCCGCTACAACCTGAAAAGCCGCTTTTTCGACGAACTGCCGGAGGCGGCGCTCAAATGGATCACGCCGAAAAACCAGGGTTTTGCGTCGGCCTATGGCGGTGGCAGCGGCGCCTGGGGTGCTAGCAATTCAGGAGCTGGTGGTGCACGTGGGGACTGGGCTGCAGCCGCTTTTTCCTCAAGAAAATCGGGTGGTGAAACATTTGCCAACCCACCCGTGCCACCGCAGCGCAATGCGCCGGCGCATGGCTTGAAGACCGGCATGGAAGTGTTTCACGCCAAGTTCGGCGAAGGCCGGGTCATGATGCTCGAAGGCAGTGGCGACGACGCGCGGGCCCAGATCAACTTCACCCGGCACGGCGTCAAATGGCTGGCGCTGAGTGTGGCCAAGCTGACGGTGGTTTAACCGCCTTGGTTAAGATGGCGCAGACCCGATCAACCGCCCCGAGACAACAATGAACGAGACAGAGACAAGTCAGGCTGCAGACGACGCCACCGTGGAGGTGAGCCACCAGGCGTTCAAGACCGGCCTGCCCATGGGTCGCTTTCGCTTGATCGTTAATCCAGAGCGTGCACAAAAATACGTCAAGCACCGTTTGTTTGTTGTCGGCATCTCGCTGCCGCTGCTGGGCATAGGCGCGGCGCTGGCCTTGTCTGGCTATTTCTGGTGGGGGCTGCCGCTGGTGCTTGTTGGCGCCTTGCTGCACCGCGTCGTCAAGGCCCATGCCACCAAGATACTGCTGCACCTGGCCCTGAGCGACCCCAAGGTCTACCGCGAAGCCATTGACTACGAAATCCTCGAAGTCCGGCACGCAGACTCCTAGCGCAGCAGCTTGCCGTCGCGGCTTATCACCGTCACTTCGACAAACTTCGAACCCACATGGTTGTCGGGTGAAAAGCTCACCTTGAAGCCGCCCGCGTCGTAGCTGTTCATCTTGTCGAGTTGCGTCATGATTTTCTGGCGGGTCGGGTCAGCGCCCGAGCGCTGAATGGCTTCGACCAGAATTTTGGCGGCGATGAAGGATTCCATGCTAGCGTAAGACACCACTTTTTCAGGCTGATACTTCTTCATCAGCATCTGGAATTCACGCGCGACCGGCACCAGTGTTGAGTAAGGGTAGGGCATCACCTGTGAAATACCGATACCGCGGGCGTTGTCCTCGCCGGCGTTTTTCAGCAACTCCTTGAAGTTGACCACCGAGATGCTGAACAGGCGCGCCTTGCTGCCCTGGGCCCGCATTTTTTTGATGAAGGCGGCCGAGGCGCGGTTGACCGCCACCATGATAATGGCGTCCGGGTTGGCTGGGGCGATCGCCGCCACTGCGGCGTCAATGTCCTCGGGTTTGGTCCGGTCGTAGCCGCCTCTGGCGACCGGCTGCAGACCGAGTTTCTGCATGGCCGACTCGGCGCCGGCCAGCCCGCTCTTGCCGAAGGGGTCGTCCTGGTACATCACCGCAAAGCGGCGCAGTCCGATGGTGTGCAGGTGCTCCACCATGCGCGCGGTTTCGTCGGTGTAGCTGGCGCGGATGTGGAAGATGTTTGGGTTCGTCGGCTCGCGCAAATCCTGGGCTCCAGTGTACGGAGCGAGCAGTGCGATGCCTGCATCCGACAGCACCTTGTTTTTGTTCAGGGCCAGCACGTTGCCGGTGCCAACAAAACCGAACAGCGCCAGCGGTTTGTCCTCGGCGAGGAGTTGCCGTGTCTGCGCCAGGGTCTGGTCGGGCTTGTAGCTGTCGTCCTTGAGCACAACACGAATCTTGCGGCCGTAGATGCCGCCATTGGCGTTGACATGCGCAAAGTAGGCCGCGCCCCCGGCCACGTATTCGTCGCCGGTGCCGGCGATGACGCTGGTCAACGGTGCCACCTGGCCAATCACGATGTCCTCGCGCCCAGGTGCGGCTTGCGCCAGGTTGGCCGTCATGGCGATGGCGATCACCGCCAGCCAGTGCTTGTTCTTCAATCGCATGTCATCTCCTCATTGTGTTTATAAATTCTGCACTGCAGAATAAGAAGCCGCGTAAGTGGCCTGCGCATTCTGTAAGAGTATTTCAGAGACAGTTATAAGGAATTCCCGGAGTTGAGGCGCGCAGGTGACAGTTCTTTCTGGCTGTTGTAGAATTTTGATTCCGCAATGCAGAACAATATGTCCATACCACCACCACTTTTGCCTGCTCTATCCAAGGTACCGGTCCGGCCGGTCCAAGCCAAGCCAGACCGGCACTTCGTGACCGCCCTCGCGCGGGGTCTTGATGTGCTCAGTGCGTTTCGCTCGCGCGACCGCATGCTCGGCAACCAGGAACTCGCCCGCCGCTGCGGCTTGCCCAAGTCGACGATTTCCAGGCTGACCTACACGCTGACGCGCCAGGGCTACCTGGTCCCGGCGACCGATGGCAAAGGTGCGACCGGTTACCGCTTGGGCAGCGCGGTGCTGGCTTTGGGCGGCGCCATGCTGGCGCGCATGGACATGCGCCAGATGGCCCGGCCGCTGATGCAGGACCTGGCCGACAGCTCGCAAGCCATGGTGTCGCTGGGCGTGCGCGACCGGCTCAGTATGATTTATGTTGAAAACTGCCGCAGCGAGTCGGCGCTGACCCTGAGCCTGGATGTCGGCTCACGCATTCCGCTGGCGCAGACCGCCATGGGACGTGCCTACCTGGCCGGCTGCAGCGACAGCGAACGCAGCGACCTGATGGAGCGCATTCGCGCGCACGATGAACAAGCCTGGCCGGCCACGCGGGCCGGCATTGAACTGGCCCTGGCCCATTACCGCGAACACGGCTGCTGCGCGTCTTTCGGTGACTGGCAAAAGGATGTGAATGCGATTGCCGCAGCTTTTCGCCCTGAGGGCGGGCGGGCGGTGATGGTGGTCAGTTGCGGCGGACCGGGCTTCAAGCTGTCGCCGCAATTTTTGATGACCGAGGTGCGCCCGCAACTGGTCGGCTTGGTCAGGAAGCTGCAAAACGCTTCGGGTGAGGCGTACTGAGGTGGACTGGAGCGCACTGAAGGGCTCTGGCGCGGCTCAGTAGGTCATGGAGCCGCTGCCGTCCCGGCTGCCTTTTCGGCCAGCCAGTTGCCACGACGTTCGCTGCTCGACCAGGCCAGCCAGGAATTCCAGCTCTTCATCGCTGTGGTTCAGCGCACTGGCGGGGGTCAGAAATTTGCCTTCTGGGTTGGGGTAGGGGTCCGCCCAAAATGCCTGGTGGTAGTCGGCCCGAGAGACCCGTTTTTCAGTGCCGGCGCTCATGGCCACGGTGCCGTAACAATTGCAGAAGTAGTTGCGGTCTCCCCGGTCGGCAAAGATTTCGGCATAGACCCCGGTGCCGCGTATGCCGGCGGTCAGCGTGGGCAGCACGATGCTGCGGTCGACGCCCTTGCCCCAGACGCTGGCCACTGCGCCAGTCAACAGCCGCAGCAGGCTGACCGCGTTGAGCGTGGCGCCGCGCTCGACCGAGAGGCGGGAGTTTTGCCGCACCTGGAACGAGGCATTGCCGATCACAAAGATCAGGTTGGAGCCCGGACCCGTCTGAATAGCGTCACCGGTCTGAATGGATTGCTGCGGGCTCAGAGGGGCGCCGTTGATCATCGCGTCTCCCGTCAGTTGCACGATGTTGCTTCTCTGCTGCGCCATGGCGGCCGGTAGTCCGCCCAAGGCTACCCAGGCGGCGGCGGCCTTGAGCACATCGCGCCGTTGGTACCACAGGATTTCTTTTTCTTGCCGGCCTTGGAGTAGGTGCTGGGTCATGGTGTTTCTCCAGGGGGGGGCGGGTCGTCGGTGGGGGAGGCTTCAAAACTGCCCTCGAAAGTGAAATAAATCGAGGTTGAAAACATGGCCGCCATCAGCAAGGCCACCGGCATGATCAGCGCGGCGGCGGCTTCGGGGCTGGCCAGCAGGCCAGCCAGCAAGGTGACGACGACGCCAATCAACATCAGCACCACCATCCAGGCGATGCCGAATACGGCGTAAGCGCCGGCGTTCCTGAAACACACAACAGCGCTGAAGAACAGGCTCTTGACCGGTGTCACGCCATGCCAGTGCACCAATGCAGGCGCATGCCAGAACAGCACCGACACCGGCAGGTACAGCACCATCACGAGCAGCATCACGCCCTGCATGCCGGGAGTCAGCGCACTTTCGCGGCTGACCGGCGCGTCGACAAACAGCGGCACGATGGAGACGATCAGCAGGCAGGCTGCCGCATACAGAAAGCCCAGCACCATCATGGCGCGCGCGCGTTGCTGGCCGGCCCGAAAAGCGCTGATCAGGATGGCGGGCATGGGGAAACGCCCCTTGGTCGCCTCCCGCGTGGCGGCCATCAGGCCCAGCGTGGCCGCCGGCACGATGGCCAGCGCCAGCACCACGCCCACATACGGAATCAGCGATGCCAGCGTGGCCGCCGCCATGTACATAAAAAACAGACCGACCAGCGCCAGGGGCTGCTTGAAGAAAGTGCGGATGCCGAGCTTGACCCATGTGATGCCGGTGCGTGCAGGAACGATGTTGAGTTTCATTGCGAGGATGGCTGGTTGAGAGCTTCAGGGCGAAAGGGTTTCACGTGTGCCGTGAAAAAGGGCAATAGGGTGAACAATTTAACGCTAGTGGTTGAGTTTGCTTGAAAAGAAGGCGCGCCCGCAACTTTTCGCAAGCGCGCAGGGCCGTCTGCTTTCAGCGGGACAGGCCGTGGGGATGGGCCACACGTTCGCGCAGCACGCGTTCAAAATGGCCGGGATCATGCGCTTGCAGCACAGCGGCTTCGCGCGGCAAGTGAAAGTCCCACAGCCGTGAGATCCAGAAACGCAGCGCACCGGCCCGCTGCATCGCCGGCAGCAGCGTGCGCTCTTGCGGGGTCAGGCGGCGCACTCCCTGGTAGGCAGCCAGAAAGGCATCGGCCCGCGCCGCATCGTGCGCGCCACTCGCCAGCTCGACGCACCAGTCGTTCAGGCTGACGCCGATGTCAAACAAAAAGCTGTCGCAGCCAGCGAAATAAAAATCAAAAACCCCGGTCAGCTCCGGCGCGCCGCCCTGGCTGTCAAACATCACGTTGTCCCTGAACAGGTCGGCATGGATGGGCCCGCGCGGCAAGGCCTGCCAGCTCGACGAGGCCGCCACATGGTTTTGATAGGCCAGCTCGGACTGGATCAACCGGCTCTGCGCTTCGTTCAGATGCGACAGCACCACCGGCACGGTCTCGTTCCACCAGGCCAGTCCACGCAGGTTGGGCTGGCTGCGCGGGAAGTCGCGCCCGGCCAGGTGCATGCGGGCCAGTGTTTCACCGACTGCGGCGCAATGCGCGGGCGTGGGCGTCAGCTCGCTGCGGCCGCACAGGCGGTTCACCACAGCGGCGGGTTTTCCCTTCAGGCGCAGCAAGATGTCACCGGGCTTGCCGCCAGCGCCATCGGCTACCGCAATGGCATGTGGCTCGGGCACCGGGATGCCGTGCTGCGCCAGGTGTTTCATCAAATGCAGGTAAAACGGCAATTGCTCAAACGTCAGGCGCTCGAACAGCGTCAGCACATACCGGCCCTGGTCGGTGTCCACAAAATAGTTGGTATTTTCGATGCCGCCAGCGCAGGCGCTGAGGTTTTGAAGCTGTCCCAGCCCGAGAGACTGCAAAAGAGCGGCGGCCTCGTCAAACGAGACTTCGGTGTAAACGGCCATGCCTGAAGCTAACAGGCGCTAAAACTTCAGCACGTTCCAGACACGGCTGCCGGTGGCACCGACGCCCGACTTGGACGGGGCCGTGCCGCCGCCCTTGGTGGCGTCGGTAGGCAAGACTTCATAGGCGGGGACATCGGCCTTGGGCTGCACCGTGATGCTTTGCGTCTCGCCGCCAACGCGCACTTCGTCGATGCGCGAACCGGCATCTTCCGTGCGGATACGCTGGATTGCCGCGTCTGGCCGGCGGCTGGTCGGGTTGGTGCCGGGCTGCAGGGCGGTGGTGGGGGCCGCTGCCGGGGCGCTTGCCGCCGTCTGGGCCAGGGCCGGGGCGCCGGCCAACACCGCAGCGGCGCCGGCGAGCAGAAGGGGGCAAATTGAGTGGTGCATGGGTGCATTGTAGGGTGGCGGCGCGGTCATGGATAGAGCGCGCAAAACGGTGACAATCAGGCCCATGAGCACCGACAAAAAAACCTTGCTGCTGGTGGACGGCTCCAGCTATCTGTACCGCGCTTTTCATGCCATGCCCGACCTGCGCGCCGACCCCGGCGACCCGGCCAGCCCGGCGACTGGCGCGATACGCGGCATGGTCAACATGATGCAGAAGTTGCGCAAGGATGAGCGGGCTGACTATGCTGTCTGTGTTTTCGACGCCAAGGGGCCGACCTTCCGCGACGCGCTTTATCCCGACTACAAGGCCCAGCGCTCGCCCATGCCCGACGATTTGCGCAGCCAGGTCGCGCCCATCCATGAGGTGGTGCGCCTGCTCGGCTGGAAGGTGCTGGACGTGCCGGGTGTCGAGGCCGACGATGTGATCGGCACGCTGGCCTGCATGGCGTCGAAGCAGGGTATTGAGGTCATCATCTCCAGCGGCGACAAGGATTTGAGCCAGCTCGTCGATGAACACATCACGGTGATCGACACCATGAATGACAGACGCCGTGACCTGGCCGGTGTTGAAGCCGAGTTCGGCGTGCCGCCGCGCCTGATGGTGGACTACCAGACCTTGGTCGGCGACGCCGTGGACAACGTGCCGGGTGTGCCCAAGGTCGGACCGAAGACGGCGGTCAAGTGGCTGCTCGAATACGGCTCGCTCGACGCGTTGGTGGCGCGCGCCGACGAAATCAAAGGGGTGGTCGGCGAGAACCTGCGTCAGACCCTTGGCTGGCTGCCGAGAGGCCGCGAGCTGCTGACCATCAAGAAGGACTGCGAGCTCGTGGACTACATCGACGGCCTGCCTGCTATGGAATCCATAGCTATGGGGCCACAACAGACAGGGGATCTCAAGGATTTCTATCAAAAGTATGGGTTCAAGGGCCTGGTCCGGCAGATTGACATTGAAAACACGTCGCCCGAGCTGATCAGCGCACCCGAGGGCCGGCATGCCCAGCCCAAGGCCAAAGCCGCCGATACCTCCTCGCCCGGCCTGTTCGATGAGCCGGCAGTCACAGACGCTCCGCCGCTGGCCGAACGCACGACCAACCTGCACTACGACACCGTGCTGAGCTGGGAGTTGTTTGACACCTGGCTCGCAAAAATCGAGGCTGCCGACCTGGTCGCGCTGGACACCGAAACCACCTCGCTTGACGAGATGCTGGCGCAGATCGTCGGCCTGAGCTTCAGCGTCAAGCCCGGCGAGGCCGCCTACATTCCGCTGACGCACGACTATCCCGACGCACCCGCGCAACTGCCGCGTGACGAGGTGCTGGCGCGGCTCAAACCCTGGCTGGAAAACCCGGCCAAAGCCAAGCTCGGCCAACACGTCAAGTACGACCGCCATGTGTTTGCCAACCACGGCATCGAGGTCCAGGGTTATGCGCACGACACCATGCTGCAAAGTTATGTGCTCGAAGTGCACAAGCCGCACGGCCTGGCCAGCCTGGCCGAGCGCCATGTCGGCCGCAGCGGCATCAACTACGAAGATCTGTGCGGCAAGGGCGCGCACCAGATCAAGTTCAACCAGGTTGATATTGCCAAGGCCGCTGAATATTCGTGTGAAGACTCGGACCAGACGCTGGACGTGCACCGCGTGCTCTGGCCTCAGGTGCAGGCCAACGAGAAGCTGCGTTTCATCTATGAGCTCGAGATGCAAAGCAGCGAGGTGCTGTACCGCATCGAGCGCAATGGCGTGCTGATCGACGCACCCATGCTGGCCACCCAAAGCCACGAACTCGGCCAGCGCATCCTTCAGCTCGAAGCCGAGGCCTATGAGATTGCCGGTCAGCCCTTCAACCTGGGCAGCCCCAAGCAATTGGGTGAAATTTTCTTTGACAAGCTGGGCATGCCGGTGATCAAGAAGACCCCGAGCGGCGCGCGCAGCACCGACGAAGAAGTGCTGGAAAAACTCGCCGAGGACTACCCGCTACCGGCCAAGCTGCTGGAGCACCGGTCCCTGAGCAAGCTCAAGGGCACCTACACCGACAAGCTGGCGCAGCTCGCGCTGCCGCGCACCGGCAGGGTGCACACGCATTACGCGCAGGCCGTGGCGGTGACAGGACGTTTGTCGAGCAACGACCCGAATCTGCAGAACATCCCGGTGCGCACGCCTGAAGGCCGGCGTGTGCGCGAGGCTTTTGTAGCGCCTGCCGGCAGCGTGATCGCCAGCGCCGATTACTCCCAGATCGAGCTGCGCATCATGGCCCACCTCAGCGGCGACGAAGCCCTGCTGCGCGCCTTCACCGACGGCCTGGACGTGCACAAGGCCACGGCCGCCGAGGTCTTCAGCGTGGACCTGGCCCAGGTCAGCAGCGAACAGCGGCGCTACGCCAAGGTCATCAACTTTGGCCTGATCTACGGCATGAGCAGCTTCGGCCTGGCACGCAACCTGGGGATTGAGACCAAGGCGGCTGCGGCCTATATCGACAAGTATTTTCAGCGTTACCCGGGCGTCAAGAACTACATGGAGCAGACCGTGGTGTTTGCGCAGGACAACCATTTTGTCGAAACCGTGTTCGGCCGGCGCCTGTACCTGGCCGAGATCAACGGTGGCAACGGCCCACGCAAAAAAGCTGCCGAAAGGCAGGCCATCAACGCGCCCATGCAGGGCACAGCCGCCGACCTGATCAAGCTCAGCATGGTCAAGGTGCAGCAGGTGCTGGATGCGGAAAAACGCGCTACAAAAATGATCATGCAGGTGCACGATGAACTGGTCTTTGAAGTGCCCGAGGCCGAAGTCGAATGGGTGCGCAGCGAAATCCCGCGCCTGATGGCTGGTGTCGCCGAACTCAAGGTGCCGCTGCTGGCCGAGATTGGCATCGGCCCGAACTGGGAACAGGCGCACTGAGATGGACCAGGCGGCGCAGGTCCGGCAACTTTTTGAGAGCGGCTGGGCGCTGCACCAGAAGCAGCAGTTGCCAGAGGCCCTGGCGCTGTATGCGCAGGTGCTGCAGCTCCAACCCCAACACTTCGATGCGCTGCATCTGTCGGGCATTGTGGCGGCCCAGACCCGCGACCTGCCGCGCGCCCGCCAATGGATGAGCCAGGCCATCAACGCCCATCCCCGGCATGCCGTGGCTTATGTCAACCGGGGCGCCGTGCTGCAAGACCTTGGCGACTTGCAGGCGGCACTGGACGACTACGACAGCGCGCTGGCGCGGCAGCAGGGCCAGCCCGGCGAGGCCGACAGCCACCACCACCGCGGCAATGTGCTCAAGGCGCTCAGTCGGTATCCCGAAGCGCTGGAAAGTTTTGACCGGGCGATAGCGCTTGAGCCGGGTCGTTCGGCCTTCCACAACAACCGTGGCATCGCGCTGCGCCTGCTGGGCCACTATCTGCAGGCCCTGGCCGCTTTTGACCAGGCGCTGGCGCTGGAACCCGCCTATCCGCAGGCGTTCAACAACCGCGCCAATACCCTGAACAACCTGGGCCGTCACCAGGAGGCGCTGGAAAGTTATGACCAGGCCATCGCCTTGCAGCCGGGCTTCGCTACTTTCCACACCAACCGCGGCAATATTTTGCAGGAGTTGCGCCAGCCGCAGGCTGCGCTGCAAAGCTACCGGCAGGCCACGCTGCTGGACCCCGTGGATGCCCACGCGCACTGGAGCCTGTCGCTGTGCCTACTTCAAAGCGGTCAGTTTGAAGAAGGCTGGGCCGCTTACGAATCCCGCTGGGAACGCGCGGAATACCGCCACCGAAAAAGCGCGCACTTCTCGCGGCCGCGCTGGCGGGGCGATGAGCCTGTGCAGGGGAAAACCATCCTGCTGCAGGGTGAGCAGGGCTTTGGCGACACGCTGCAGTTTTGCCGTTATGCCGCCGAGGTGGCGCGGTTGGGCGGCGAGGTTTTTCTTGAAGTGCAGAAGCCACTGTGTAGCCTGATGCAGGGGCTGGCAGGCGTGCATCAGGTGATTGCGGTCGGTGACGCGGTGCCGGCCTATGACCTGCAATGCCCGCTGCTGAGCCTGCCGCTGGCCTTCAATACCCGGCTGGACACGATTCCCGCCGCTGCGTCCTACCTGCGCGCCGACCCAAAAAAAGTTGCCCAATGGCAAGGCAGGCTGGGGCCGCGCACCCGGCCCCGCGTCGGTCTGGTCTGGAGCGGCAGCAGCGGCCACCAGAACGACCGCCAACGCAGCATCGCGCTGGCGGAGTTTCTGACACTGCTGCCCGAAGGCGTGCAGCCGGTGAGCCTGCAAAAAGACGTGCGTGAGGCGGACCTGCCGGTGCTGCAAAGCCGGTCGGACCTGGTTCACTTTGGCGATGCGCTGGTCGACTTCAGCGACACCGCCGCGCTGTGTGCGCTGGTGGATGGGGTGGTGTGTGTGGACACCAGCGTGGCGCATCTGGCCGGCGCGCTCGGCAGGCCAGTGTGGCTGCTGCTGCCGACCAATCCAGACTGGCGCTGGCTGCTGGACCGGCCCGACAGCCCCTGGTATCCCAGCGCCCGTTTGTTCCGTCAGGCGGTGCCGGGGCAGTGGGGCGATGTGTTGCAGGAGGTCAGGCAGGCCTTGATGCGTTTGTCCAGTCAGGGGCGCTAAGGAAGCGTTGAACAAGTCCCCTGCGGCGCGCGATCAGCCGGGCTCGGGCGGTCTGCTGCGTTGATTTTCTGGCCAATAGCCAGCTATTGGATGCGAAATCCGCCTTGGCAAGCCCAACCCGATCCGGCTGCCGCGCCTCCGCAAGGACTTATTCAGCGCTTCCCTAACGCCGCTT
>NZ_JAUYEY010000082.1 GCF_030689685.1 Polaromonas sp.
TTGGATTGACCGTTTTATGCATCAAATCGGCCTCTAGGAGCCTGGGTGGCAGAAGGAACGTCGGCTGCAAAGCGACCGCGACGGTCCATTTTTCACCGGCTTTTTGCCCCATAGCTACGGCTATGGCGCTGCAAACCCGGCAAAAACTGTCCTCGCCGGGGCCACTTTTCGCTTCGACGCCTTCTGCCGCCCAGGCTCCTAGCCCATACTGGGCAAGCGCCAACAGCTATCAATTCAGTAGCAAATAAGATATTCAATTGGCGGTGATGCCCTGGGCCTTGATCAATTGCGCCCAGCGTTTGGCGTCCGTCTCGACCAGGCTTTTAAACTCGCCCGGCGTGCTGCCGCTAGCGTCCATGCCCTGGATCGAGAAAGCTTTTTTCACGTCGTCGCTGAGCAGGATCTCGCGGATCTCGCGGTTGTACAAGGCCACCAGCTCCGGCGATGTGCCGGGCGGTGCAAAAATGCCATACCACATGTCCACGCTGACATTGCCGGCTTTGGCCTCGGCCAGCGTCGGCAGCTCGGGCAGCAGCGGATGCCGCTTGTCGCTGCCGATGCCCAGAGCGACCAGGCGCCCGGACTTCACATGCGGCAGCGCCACGTGGATGGGCAAAAACATAGCCTCGATCTGCCCGCCCAGAAGTTCGGTCAGGGCCGGTCCGGTTCCGCGATAAGGAATGTGGGTCACAAACACCCCGGCCGTGGCCTTGAACAACTCCATCGACAAATGATGCGGCGTGCCCACGCCGGGCGAGCCGTAGTTGATGCGGCCTGGCGATTGGCGCGCAGCAGCCACCAGATCGGCGGCACTCTTGAAGCCGGTTTTGGGATGGGCCACCAGGATCAGCTGACCCCAACTGGTCAGCGTGACCGGCGTGAGGTCCTTCACCGGATCAAAAGGCAGTTGCGGGTACAGGCCGGCGTTCATCACCAGCGTGTTGACGGTGACCAGCAAGGTGCTGCCGTTGGGCGCGGCGCGCACCACCGCTTCGGTCCCGATATTGCCGGAGGCGCCAGCGCGGTTGTCCACCACCACCGGCCGGCCGAGACGCTCCGAGAGCTTCGGACCCACGGTGCGGGCAATCAGGTCGATGCCGGTGCCCGGCGTGAAAGGCACGATCAGGCGAATCGGCCCCTGCGGCAAGGTGTTGGCGGCCAGCACTGGCGTGGTTTGGGCCAGCAGGCCCGTGCTGGCGGCCATAGCGGCCAGCAGCAAGCCAATGCGCAGCGCGAGCTGGCGGCAAGGGGAGAAAAGGATGTCCATCAACGATCTTATTTAGTTTGCATGCTAACGAGTGTTGGGCAAAGTACGCAAGGCACAATCCATGAATTCCCTTAGCGCAAGAATTCACGAGAACTTTTTACTGCCGTGCCAGCATTTCACAAGCTCTCCCAACTCTACGCACGCCCCGGCTTTTTGCTGCGCAGAGCGCATCAGATATCTGCCGCCGTTTTTGAAGACGAGTGCCGTAGCGTCGGACTGACGCCGGCCCAGTTTGGCGTGCTCAGCGTGCTGCGGGCGCGGCCCGGGCTGGATCAGTCCAGTCTGGCGAGGGCCTTGGGGTTTGACAAGGTGACCGTGCTGCGCGTGTTGCGCGGTCTGGAAAAGCGAGGGTTGATCGAGCGGGTACCCGCGCCGACAAGCCGGCGCAATCTGGCGATCTCGCTGTCAGAGGCCGGACTGAAGTTGCTCCAGCAGGCGCAAGAGCCGGCCGAACGCGCCTACGACCGCCTGATGGGCCCGCTCAATACTGCGCAGCGCGCGCAACTGGTCGAGCTGCTGCAGCTACTGACCGAAGGGCTGGAGGCTGAGGCACGCGCTGCGTTTGTGCCACCGGATGCGGAGGCGGAGGCGGCTTGACTGTTGTCTGCGCCGGTTACATCAGCGTGATGACCGTTTTCTGAATCTGCTCAAACGCTTCGTCCACGGCTTCATAAAGGCGCTCACTGATACGACCCACCTGTTCGTCTCTCTCCTGAGAAGACCTGGCATTTGCAAGCAGAGGACGCAACAAGGTCCACTGGTTCTGAATCTGCTCGATGACCGAGCGTAGCCCCGGTGTGGCCGTCAGCTAGGCCAGTTGCTGCAGGGCTGAGTTCATCTCTTCGCGCGCCTGAGTTGTGGTCTCTGCAGTGATCCCCGGAAATTTTTCTTTGGAATGCAACAGCAGCCAGTCTCGGGGCAGACGTTGACTCAAATACAGGGTGCGGGCGGCAAGGGAGACCGCGCGCCCGCCAGCGCCTGCGCCTTGAATGCCTTTGAGCAGTTCATCTGCGTCTGCCGTACACCGGTCGGCAGTGTCGATCACAGCCTTCAGAGCACCATCCGACGCAGCAGGCGTCGCCGCCACGGTGCGCAGCGCCTTCATATCGGCCATCACCCGGCCTGCGGACTCGGGCTGTTTGCTAATTTTGATCCAGTCTGGCGCGTGTGACCCCAGCCGATCCAAACCAGCCAGTGCCCGGTTCAAACTCTTTTCAAGCCGGTCATCATTGCCCACCAGACGCCGCTGCACATGCAACTTGGCGACACGCTGGCATTCGGCCTTTACTCCGGCCAGATCGCGAAAAACAGACGCCGGCGTGGCCTGCGCCAACGCGGGCTGCAAGCCTGTCAACGCCAGCAACGCTGCGCCGAACAGAATCGATAGGGCCGCCAGCGTTTTGCTTCTCGCAAAGCAGATGCGAAATTTTGGAGTCTGACTATTCATTTTTTTCTCCAGTTTGAAAATGCCACTGCGAACGGGCGGCGACACTGCCGAGAAATTTTCAGCCCACAACCAGCTAGGCTGAAAAATCGGCACAGACCCTAGTCTTACTGTGTCATAAGTTTAGTCTCGGACTTATCCAATGGCAATGCGGGCAATGACCCAGGGCGCTTGCGAGTGCGACGCTCAGCAGCAGGCGCAGCGTTGTGATCGAGCTTGGCACGTGACGCTGCGCGCGCTG
>NZ_JAUYEY010000083.1 GCF_030689685.1 Polaromonas sp.
CAGCGCGCGCAGCGTCACGTGCCAAGCTCGATCACAACGCTGCGCCTGCTGCTGAGCGTCGCACTCGCAAGCGCCCTGGGTCATTGCCCGCATTGCCATTGGATAAGTCCGAGACTAAACTTATGACACAGTAAGATTAGCCGCCCGACGGGTGATCTGCTGCATCACAGGGCATCACCGCCCTCTGGCTTTTCATTCCTTGACAAACCAGACACAACAATACACACGGGCAGACGCGACAATCCGCGGCAACGTGAACTTTTACAGCCCTTTCCACTCAGTTTTGTCCATGAAACGCTGGGTCCTCCTCGCCTCCATCGCCCTCGCCCTGATCATTGCCGTCCTCGCCGGCTGCAGCACCCTCGACGAACGCCAGCGCGCCTGGATCTTCCAGCCCAGCGACCGGACCTGGGGCGGCGGCCTGGCGGCAGCCGAAGGCATGGACGATGTCTGGATCAGCCTGCTGGCCGAATCGAGCGGCGAGGAAGCTGCCAAACTGCACGGCCTGTGGCTGCCCGCCGAGCAACCCGATGCCCCGGTGCTGCTCTACCTGCACGGCGCGCGTTTCAACGTGACCGGCTCGGCCCCGCGCATGCGCCGCATGCAGGAACTCGGGTTTTCGGTGCTGGGCGTGGACTACCGGGGCTTCGGTAAAAGCACGCCGGCCCTGCCCTCCGAAGAAACCGCCTACCAGGACGCCCGCGCGGCCTGGGACTGGCTGGCGCAAAAATACCCGGACCGGCCGCGATATGTGTTTGGCCACTCGCTGGGCGGCCCCATCGCCATTCACCTGGCCACCGAGGTCAAGGATGAAAGTGGCACGATTGTCGAAGGCGCCTTCACCTCGATTGCCGACGTGATCGGCACGTCCAAATGGGGCTGGGTGCCGGTGTCGCTGCTGATCACCCAGCGTTTCGAAGCTGCCCGCAAGGTCGGCAAGATCGGTTCGCCGCTGCTGGTGGTGCATGGCGGCGAGGACCGCCTGATCGCGCCCAGCCTGGGACGCAAGCTCTACGAAGCCGCAGCCCAGCCCAAGCGCTTTGTACTGGTCGAAGGCGGCTCGCACCACAACACCAACTCGGTCGGCCAGGCCCAGTACCGGCAGGCGCTGGCGGAGCTGTTCAGCCTGAAATAAGCGCCTTGATCTGCTACGCTCAGATCAATGTCTGTCACCCCGCCCGCCGCGCTGTCCTCCCCCGCCGCCGCCCCTGCCATGTCACCGTCTCTGGTGGTGCTGGTGCTGTCCCTGCTGCTGGGCATCCAGCCCATCACCACCGACCTTTACCTGCCGGCCCTGCCGGCGCTGACCGACGGTTTTGGTGCGCCCATGGCGCAGGCACAGCTCACGCTCAGCGCGCTGCTGCTTGCCTTTGGTGTGTCGCAACTGTTCTGGGGTCCGCTGTCGGACCGTTTCGGCCGCCGACCCATCCTGCTGTGGGGCCTGGCCGCTTATGTGGTTGCGGCCATCGGCAGCGCGCTGGCGCCTTCGATGGCGCTGCTGGTGGTCTGGCGCATCGTGCAGGGTGCGGCCATGGGTGCCGGCGTGATGTGCGCACGCGCCATCGTGCGCGACCTCTACACGCCGATGGCCGGCGCCCGCGCCATGTCGCGCGGGCTCACCGGCCTGGGCGTGATCGCCTGCCTGAGCGCGCCGTTGGGCGGCCTGCTGTCGGATGTTTTCAATTGGCGCGCCGCGTTGCTGGCGCTGGCGGTGTTCGGCGCGGTGTCGCTGGCCGTGATTGCGCTGCGCTTCGAGGAGACCCTGGTCCTGAAGAACCCGCGCGCGCTGGAGCCGCACATGCTGACACGCACCTGGTTAACGATTGTGCGCAACCCGACTTTTGTGGCTTTCTCGCTGCTGTCCACCGCGTCCTACGGCGGCCTCTTCACCTTCCTGGCGTCATCGTCCTTTGTGTTCATCGGCGTGCTGGGCCTGAACAAGACGCAGTACGGCCTGCTGATGTTTTCCATGTCCTTTGTCTACATTCTCGGCACCTTTGCCTGCCGGCGCCTGCTGCCGCGTTTCGGTGTGCGGCGCTCCGTCGCCATGGCGGCGGTGCTGACCCTGGCCGGCGGCCTGCTGACCGCCGCGCTGGCGTGGGTCGGCGTGCGCTCGGTCTGGGCCATCCTGTTGCCTTTTTATCTGTTCATCCTGGCACACGGCGTGCACCAGCCTTGCAGCCAGAGCGGCGCGGTCGGGCCTTTCCCCGGCGCTGCCGGCGCTGCCTCGGCGCTCAATGGTTTCCTGATGATGCTTGCCGCCTTTGCCATGGGCGGCTGGCTGGGGGCGCACATGGACGGCACGGTGTTTCCCATGGTCCACGGCATCCTGTTCTGGAGCGTGGGTATCGCCCTCACCGCCTGGACGCTGGTGCAGAAATACGGTGAACCGGTGGTGACACCGCTACCGCAGCGCCCATGACGCAAGCACGCTGGATCGGGATTGCCGGTCCCACAACCTCGGGCAAAACCGCTGCGGCGCTGGCCATCGCTGCGCAACAGCCAGTGGAGATCATCAGCGTCGATTCCGCCCTGGTGTATCTCGGCATGAACATCGGCACCGCCAAACCCTCGCCCGCCGAGCTGGCCGCAGTGCCGCACCACCTGATCAATATCCGCGACCCGCTGCAGGCTTACAGCGCGGCCGAGTTCGTCGCCGACGCCACGCGGCTGATCGGCGAGATCAACGCGCGCGGCAGGCTGCCGCTGCTGGTTGGCGGCACCATGCTGTACTTCAAGGCGCTGCGCGACGGGCTGGACGACATGCCGGCGGCCGACCCGGCCACGCGTGCCGCGCTGGAAGCCGAGGCGCTGACCAAGGGCTGGCCGGCCCTGCATGCCGAGCTCGCGGTCACCGATCCGGTGACGGCAGCGCGGCTGGCGCCGAATGACTCGCAGCGCATCTCACGCGCGCTCGAGGTGTTTCGTGTGTCGGGCCAGCCCTTGTCTTTTTTCCAGAAGCAGAACGCTATCGAAAAAGGAGCTGTCAGCCCATATACAGCAAGGGCTGAAGCCCTTATTTCTCTTGAACCGCAGGACCGGGCGTGGCTGCATGCGCGCATCGCGCAGCGTTTCGACAGCATGCTCGCCGGTGGTTTCATCGACGAGGTGAAAGCCTTGCGTGCGCGCGGCGATTTGCATCCGGACCTGCCCTCGATGCGCTGTGTCGGTTACCGCCAGGCCTGGGAGTTCTTGGACGCGCACGAGGCGCGTGGTCTGAATGCCGACTGGCCGATGGCAGAACTGCGCGAGCGCGGCATCGCCGCCACGCGCCAGCTCGCCAAGCGCCAGATCACCTGGCTGCGCTCCATGCCGGACCGCCACGTCGTCGCCTGTGATGGGCCCTATGCGCTGCAGCAGGTGCTGAATGCCGTGGCGACACTGAAGCCCGGAAAAATATCCCGATGACACACGCCCTGTTTGTCGCAAAACTTCCTAGGAGCCTGGGCGGCAGAAGGAACGTCGGCTGCAAAGCGGCCGCGACGGTCCATTTTTCACCGGCTTTTTGCCCCATAGCTACGGCTATGAGGCTGCAAACCCGGCAAAAACTGTCC
>NZ_JAUYEY010000095.1 GCF_030689685.1 Polaromonas sp.
TCTTGCAGCGCCGTAATCTGCTCCTGCTGCATCAGAATCAGTGCATCTTTTGCGGCATGGCTTAACTGACTCAGGCTTGATGGGGTTTGCATTGATGCGGATTGTCGCCTATCGAATCATGGGGGCTGAGTAGTTACGCTGGTTTCAATAAAGCCGCCGTTGCCCGTTTGTGCCGATGCGTCCAGCGTGCCGCCCACATTGACAGTGCCGTATTCCATATCGCCCATCAACATGATGCGGCCTGCAATGTTTTGCAGGGTTTTGGCTTCAATGATGCCGGTGTTGTTGACGGTAGCCGTCGTCAGTGCATTCATCGCCTTGGCAGACAGCAGCACCTGACCGCCATCGGCTTTGATGAGTTGCTTGTTGTCAGCCAATGCGTTGACCGCGCCCTGGTCAATGCTGTAACCCAGCAATGAGCCGTTGTTTAAGTTGAGCGTGATTTTGTTGCCCGCGGCGAGGAGGGCTGTGCCCAGGGATGCAGTCATCACGCCTTCGTTTCTTGCTTCAGGGGCTAGCAGGGCAAGATAACCACCTTGGGCTGCGGTCATCGTGCCTTGATTGACGACTGAGCCTGTGCCTGTGGTTTTGGTAAATGTTGTGCTGCCGTTCATGAAGTCGGTTGGGTTCATGCCCAGTGTTGATGCGACCAAGCCGCCGACGTTGACCTGGCTGCCTGCGCCAAACAGGGTACCGTTTGGGTTCAAGATAAAAACCTGGCCATTGGCTGTCAAACTGCCCAAAAAGCTGCTGGGGCTGCTGCCTGTAATGCGGTTCAAGGCAATCGCCTGGGCATTGGGCTGGTTGAACCTCAAAGCCTCATTGGCTGCGGTTGATAGCTGCGTCCAGTCCAGCGCCAGGCGTTGGCTGGTTTGGTTGATGGTGGTGGTGTTGCCCACGGTGGCAACTGTGCCAGCGCCGCCCCGCAGCGTCGCATCTGCTGCGTTGGCTGCATAAGCTGCCGGGCTGGCGATGGCCAAAATAGCCAGCAACGCACTTGCTGCCCGCCCACCCTTGCCGCGCCCCTTGGCGTTTTCAGCCACGGCCACCCAAATGCCCAGCGCGGCATTGAAGACCAAACGGTAAATTCGGTTCATGCTGGCGTGGGATGTCATGGCGCTGTCCTGTATCAAAAGATGACAGGAATCGTAAGAAAAACAGCGCTTACTTCCTATAGTCCGTTTGGACTGGTAGGCAACACTTCAACGTGGTTTTTTCGCATAGTCCATTTGGACTGGTTAACCACAAAACACTTGTAGGTCAACAAAAGTCTGGCTTAAATACGCCCCATGATGATTGATATTTTGTTGATTGATGACCATGCCCTGTTTCGCTCCGGGCTGGCGATGGTGCTCAAAGACGGCATCGCTGGCGCGGACATTGCGCAGGTGGCATCGTTGGAAGAGGCCATGCGGGATGCACTGCCAGCGCCCCATGTGGTGCTGCTTGATGTGCAGTTGCAGGGCCTCAATGGGCTGGAGGGCATTGCCCTGGTGCGCCGCCGCTGGCCTGATGCGCTGGTGGTCATGCTGTCGTCCCAGGCAGAGCCGCGAACCGTGCGACAGGCACTGGCGCGCGGTGCTGCGGCATTTGTCTCCAAGGCAGATACCGCTGAGACAATTGTTTCGGTGATCACCACGCTGATGAGAGGCGAGACGGTGGTCACCAGGATCGACGGCTTTGCCGACAGCCAGCCTGCTGGCTTGCATGACGGTGCTAGGCCGCAACGCCTGACACCGCGCCAGGCCGAGGTACTGGACTTGTTGTGTCAAGGCCTGTCAAACAAGGTCATTGGTCGGCGGCTAAACCTCAGCGAGAACACCGTGCGTGGCCATGTGCAGGCCACACTCAGCGTGCTGGGTGTGTCCAGCCGGTCCGAAGCCGCCTTTGCCGCACGCCGTATCGGCCTGGTGTTTTGATGCGTTTTGCGTGGCTGCGGCTGGCTGACGACAGGATTCTGATTGAGCAATTGCGGCTGATCTATGCCAACATGACCATCACGGTGGTGCCCACCTTTCCGGCGATTTTTTTGCTGGTCTGGACGCTGGGCCAACCCGGCAACTGGGGCAGTCTGCTGGCCTGGACTGCGGTGGTGTCGGCTACCAATGCGTATTCAATTTTTGATGCGCGCCGCCAGTTGGCGCGTGGCCTGGTGGCGGGTGACGCACGGCGTTTGCTGCGCAGGCTGGTGCTGTCCATCTTTGTGGCTGGACTGTCCTGGGGCGCATTGGCTTTTGGCGCACTGGGCAACACCACGGCGGTCGGCAGCATCCTGGTGATCAGCGTGCTGGCGGGTGTGTCGGGCGGCTCGGTAGGTTTATTTGCGCCGGTGTTTGCGGTGTATGTGGCGTTTATCGCGCCGCTGGTGGGTTTGACGGTGGCCAGACTGTTTCAACTCGATGACCCGGCCTATGCGGCTTTTGGATTCATCGCATTGTTTTACATCGGTACGCTGATCACCCAAAGCTACATGGCCGGGCGCGCTGTGCTGGCCGCTATCAATTTGCGTTTTGAAAATCTGGAACTGCTGGCCAAGACCGAGGCAGCGCAAAAAAATGCAGAGCAAGCCAATGCTGCCAAGTCAAAGTTTTTGGCGGCAGCCAGCCATGATTTGCGCCAGCCCATCCACGCGCAAGGCTTGTTTCTTGAAGTGCTGTCGCACACGCCCTTGAGTCCGCACCAGGCCGAGGTGCTGGCCAGTGCCCGCCTGGCATCGGAGGCATCGGGCGACATGCTGAACACGCTGCTGGATTTTTCACGTGTTGAGGCGGGCGTGGTCGAGCCGTTTGCTGCGCCGTTCAAATTGCAAACGCTGCTGTACAAGATTGAAAACGACCTGGCACCAGTGGCCAATGCCAAGGGGCTGGTCTACCGCTCGCGTGAGACATCGGCGGTGATCCATTCAGATGCATCACTGGTCGAAATGGTGCTGCGCAACCTGGTCAGCAACGCCATCCGTTACACAGAGCAAGGCGGCGTGCTGGTGGCCTGCCGATTGCACCACGGCATGGCGGTGGTTGAGGTGTGGGACACCGGCATCGGTATTGCGACTGAAAACCAGCTGGAAATATTTCGTGAATTTCATCAACTGGGCAACCCCGAGCGTGACCGCCGCAAGGGTCTGGGGCTGGGCCTGGCGATTGCTGATGGCTTGGCCAAAACCATGGGTCATGCGCTGACACTCAGTTCTGTCCCAGGGCGGGGCAGCGTGTTTCGTTTGGCGCTACCGCTCAGTGTCCGGCCAGTTCAGCTTGCACCTGCCAGCGCAGCAGCTCATGCATCGCTGGCGGAGGTGCGCGTACTGGTGATTGATGATGACGATGCGGTGCTGGCGGCCATGGCACATCTGCTGCGTAGTTGGGGCTGCGCTGTGACCACCGCCGACTCCATTGAGCAGGCCATGGCGCAGGCCAGAAAAAGCCGACCCGATGTGGTGCTGAGCGACTACCGCCTGCGCGGCCAGCAAACCGGGCTGGAAGCAATTACCGGTCTGCGAGGCCTGCTGGGTGATCAGTTGCCAGCAATGATGATCACGGGCGACACCGCGCCCGACCGCCTGCGTGAAACCCTCGGCAGCGGCGTGCCGCTGCTGCACAAGCCGGTGGCACCTGAGCAGCTGTACCAGGCGTTGGCGGGCTTGCTGGCGGGTCGGCAGGCGGTCGGCGCCTAGGCTCCTAGACCGCGTCAAGCGCTGGTTTGGTCTGATTTTTTTTGAGTAAAATCTGGCTGCAGCCCTTGTCCTACCTGCGTGGAGAGCTACCGAATTGATAGCGTTTTTGACCCTCAGCGCTGTTACAAAAACCGCTCCAGCAGCCGCCGCGAAGCCCGGTCCAGCGCGCCCAAGTCTTTCACGCTGAAATGCACGCCGTGGCCTGCGGCGATCAGCAGGGCCTGACGGCCCAGCCGGCGGATGTCTTCCTCGCCCTTGAGCACAAACGAGGTCTCGCCTCGGTCGGTATCTACCCGCCAGGTGCTGGGTGTGCCAAAGCTGGAGACACTTTTGAGCGCCGTGATTTCTGGAACAAAGTCGCGCAGGGCCAGTTCTTCTTCAAGCAGGCTACGCTGCGTTGGCGGCAGTGTGTCCAGCCGGTCCAGCCAGACCAGCTCGTGGCCATCTGCGCCCAGCAGGGAGACGCCTTCGTCCGGCGCGGCAATCGGGAAGGCCCGCACCGGAACCACGCCCACGTGCTGGCGGCCCTGCGCATCGGTCAGGGTCAGCCCACCAGAAGTCAGTCGGACCAGTTCAAAGTCGGCCGGGTGCCTTGCGGCATGGGCAGTCATGTTCATGCTGTCTTTCTACACATTACCGGCACGCTGAGCGGCATGCGCCACCTGCGAGGTTGCCAGCGCAATGCGGCCTTCCTCGGCGTCCTGGTTGCCTTCGCTGTCCACCTGACGCGCCTGCGCTTCATACAGCCGCCAGTAGGCGCCCTGTTTGGTCATCAGCTCGTCGTGCGGCCCAACCTCAACCACCTGGCCGCGGTCCATCACCACCAGCCGGTCGGCCTTGCGCAGGGTGGACAGGCGGTGCGCGATGGCAATGGTGGTGCGCCCCTGCACCAGGTTGTCCAGCGCTTTCTGGATTTCCTGCTCGGTCTCGGTGTCTACCGATGACGTGGCTTCATCCAGGATCAGGATGCGCGGGTCGATCAGCAACGCGCGCGCAATGGAAATGCGCTGGCGTTCACCGCCGGACAGGCCCTGGCCCCGCTCACCCACCAGCGAGTCATAACCCTGCGGTAGCCGCAAAATGAACTCATGCGCATGCGCGGCGCGGGCGGCCGACACAATCTCTGCGCGGCTGGCGCCGGGTTTTCCGTAGGCGATGTTCTCGGCAATCGTGCCAAAAAACAAAAACGGCTCCTGTAGCACCAGGCCAATGTAGCGCCGGTAGTCGGCGACGGCAAAGCGGCGGATGTCAGTGCCATCCACGCTGATGCTGCCGTCGGTCACATCGTAAAAGCGGCAGATCAGGTTGACCAGCGTGCTTTTGCCGGAACCACTGTGACCCACCAGACCGATCATTTCGCCCGGTTGAATCACCAGATCCAGCCCGCGTATCACCGCGCGGTTGCCGTACCTGAAACCCAGCCCGCTCATCTCGATGCGGCCCTGCAATGTGGGCATCGTCACCGGGTGGGTCGGCTCGGGCACGTTAGAGACGTGGTCGAGAATGTCAAAAATCCGTTTGGCACCCGACGCCGCTTTTTGCGTGACCGACACAATGCGGCTCATCGAATCAAGCCGCGTGTAAAAACGGCCGATGTAGGCGACAAAAGCAGTCAGTACACCCACCGTGATCTGCTGGCGGGACACCAGCCAGATACCAAACGCCCAGACCACCAGCAGCCCAATTTCAGTCAGCAGCGACACCGTGGGGGTGAACAGCGACCAGACCTTGTTGAGCTTGTCATTGACCATCAGGTTGTGCTGATTGGCGTCGCGAAAACGCTGGGCCTCGCGCTTTTCCTGGGCGAAGGCCTTGACCACACGGATGCCGGGAATGGTGTCGGCCAGCACATTGGTCACCTCGGACCAGACCCGGTCGATTTTTTCAAAGCCGGTGCGCAGTCGCTCTCGCACCGCGTGGATCATCCAGGCGATGAACGGCAGTGGCAGCAGCGTCACCAGCGCCAGCCAGGGGTTGATGGAAAACAGGATGGCGGCTGTCATCACGATCATCAGCACATCGGTGGCGAAATCCAGCGCGTGCAGCGATAAAAAGACGTTGATGCGGTCGGTTTCCGAGCCGATACGCGCCATCAAGTCACCGGTGCGCTTGCCGCCGAAGTAGTCCAGCGAGAGCTCCAGCAGGTGGTCAAACGTGGCGGTGCGCAGGTCGGCGCCTATGCGTTCAGACACCAGGGCCAGCAGATAGGTGCGGGCCCAGTTCAGTGCCCAGCCGACCACCGCCGCTGCCAGCAGCGCGCCCAGAATGGCCAACACCTTCCAGGATTCGATCTGCTGGCCGTTCTGGAACGGGATCAGAATGTCGTCGATCAGCGGGATCGTCAAATAAGGCGGCACCAGGGTGGCGGCGGTGGAGGCCAGCGTCAGCAAAAATCCCGCCAGCAGTTGCCACTGGTAGGGCCGGGCAAAGCGCCACAGGCGCAGCAGCACCCAGGTCGATGGCGGGGTGTGCAGTTCCCGTGCGCAGGTCGGGCAATCCTCGCTGTCCGGCGGCAGCACCGTGTCGCACAATGGGCACAGGGCGACTTCATCGCTCAGCCCGTCGGCAGCCTCGGGCCCCTGCGGCGCGGTTCGCTGCTCAAACAGCCGCAGCAGGCGCAGCGCCTGCACATTCCCAGCCAGGGTAAAGCGCCAACTGGCCAGCCGGGTCTTGCCCTCATGCAGCTCCAGCGTAGCGATGCCAGCGTGGTCGAAATGGCGCAGAGACAACAGCGGCGGGCTGGACGGGCTGGGGGGGTTGACCGGCAGCAGCCAGCTGGTCCATAGACCAGTTTCCGCGTCCTGGGCCAACAAACGGCGGTCGGTCAGCGCCAGCAAACCCCGGGAAAACCGAAGTTGCAGGTTCAGGTCAACCAGCACGGTACATAAGACGTTCTCATGGGCTGCAAGTTGCGCACGCAGGTCTGTTTGCGCTTGGCCAGCCTCCCTGAGGGAGGCGTCAACCGGATGAGAATGATGCATTGTTGTGATGTGGAAGCCGTGGGTACCGGTATTCGAAGCGTTTTCGGAGCCGAGAGAGCGGATTTTCGCCTACGCCGGGCTGAACGCTGATGTCTTATCTAGCGCCAGAGCCAAAAACCCTGCCGGTATTCACAAAAAACGCCGCTCAAGATGCGCGCCTGAAAAACAACGCCGCCCCGACCCCGCCGGTTGACCAAAGCCATGAAAACATGAGCAAAAAGGATGATATCCAGCTTCTGCGCATCAATTACCTGCGCGGCCCCAATGTCTGGACTTACCGGCCGGTGCTGGAAACCTGGCTGGACCTGGGGCCCCTGGAAGACTTCCCCTCCAACCTGATTCCCGGCTTCAGCGACCGGCTGGTGGCCCTGTTGCCGGCCTTGGTCGAGCATCACTGCGGCGTCGGCGAGCGCGGCGGCTTCATTCAGCGCCTGGTGGAAGGCACCTGGGCCGGCCATGTGCTCGAACACGTGGTCATCGAGTTGCTAAACCTGGCCGGCATGCCGACCGGTTTCGGCCAGACCCGCAGCACCTCGCAGCGCGGCGTCTACCGCATGGTCTTCCGCGCCCGCGACGAGCAGGTCGCCCGCAGCGCCCTGGCCGAAGGCCACCGCCTGCTGATGGCCGCCATCAACAACGGGGCCCACCACGAGCCTTATGGCGAAGCCGAACTGCAGACCGCCGTCGGCCGCGTGCGCGCCAAGGTCGACGAATGTTACCTCGGCCCCAGTACCGCCTCCATCGTCGCCGCCGCCACCGAGCGCCGCATCCCGCACATCCGCCTGAACGACGGCAACTTGGTGCAGCTCGGCTACGGCGCCAGCCAGCGCCGCATCTGGACCGCCGAGACCGAATTCACCAGCGCGATTGCCGAAGGCATTGCGGGCGACAAGGACCTGACCAAAAGCCTGCTCGCCTCCTGCGGCGTGCCGGTGCCTCAAGGCGAAATTGTTGACACGGTCGAGGCCGCCTGGGAAGCCGCCCAGGACATCGGACTGCCGGTGGTCGTCAAGCCCTCGGATGGCAACCACGGGCGCGGTGTTTCACTGGATCTCAAGACACGGGAAGAAGTCGAGGCCGCCTTCCATGTCGCCGCCCCCCAGGGCAGCGATGTGATGGTCGAGCGTTTTGTGCGCGGTCATGAGCACCGCTTGCTGGTCGTCGGCGGCCGCGTCGTCGCCGCCGCGCGTGGCGAGACCGCATCCATCCGCGGTGACGGCGTGTCCAGTGTGTCTCAACTGGTCCAAACCCAGCTCAACACCGACCCGCGCCGCGGCGCCACCGAAGACTTCCCGCTCGGACTGATCGAACTCGACACGGACGAGGCCATCCAGCTCGACCTGCAGCGCCAGGGCCTGAGTCCGGACGCCGTGCCGGCGGCTGGCCGCGAGGTGCTGATCCAGCGCAACGGCAATGTGTCCATCGACTGCACCGACGAGGTCCACCCCGAAGTCGACCACATCGTCTCGCTGGCTGCGCGCGTGGTCGGCCTGGACATCGCCGGCGTTGATGTTGTGGCGCAGGACATCTCCAGACCGCTGCATGCCCAGGGCGGCGCGATTGTGGAAGTCAATGCTGGCCCTGGCCTGTTGATGCACCTCAAACCGGCCGAGGGCGCACCCCGCCCGGTCGGCCGTGCCATCTGCGACCACCTGTTTCCCGAAGCGCCGGAAGGTGAGCACAGCGGCCGCGTTCCCGTGGTCGGCGTGGCCGGTTCGGCCGGTACGCACAACATCGCGCGCCTGGTCGCCTGGCTGCTGCAGCTCTCGGGTCGGCACACCGGCCTGGCCTGCCGCGACGGCCTGTTCGTCGATGGACGCTGCCTGGACCCTTCCGACGGCACCTACTGGGAAGCCGGCCAGCGCCTGCTGATCAACCGGGCCGTGCAGGCAGCCGTGTTTGAAAACAGCGCCCACACCCTTCTGCGTACCGGCCTAGCCTACGACCGCTGCCAGGTTGGCGTGGTCACCGACCTGGGCGGCTGGGACAAGCTCGCCGAGTTCGACATCTTTGACGAAGAACCAATGTTCAAGGTCATGCGCTCGCAGGTCGATGTGGTGCTGCCCGACGGCGTGGCCGTGCTCAACGCCGCCGATCCTGCCATCGTCACCATGGCCGGCCTGTGCGACGGGGAAGTGATTTTTTATGCGCTGGACCCGGCGCTGCCCGCCATTGCCGCCCACCTGGACACCGGTGGCCGCGCTGTGTTCATGCGCCAGGGACAGGTCGTGCTGGCCACCGGCACCAGTGAGGTCTTTTTGCCCGGCCTCGACAAGCTGGCCGTCTGGCAGGACCGCCACGTCCCGACCGCCGAAGACAGCCTGCTCGCCGCGATTGCCGCAGCCTGGGCGCTCGGCATCCCCCTCAACCTGATCGGCGCGGGTATCGAAGCCTTCGAAGCCAGCCCTGCCCAGCCCCGAAAGACCCTCCCATGAACGTCTCGCGCATCCGTGCCCTGCGCGGCCCCAACCTCTGGAGCCGCCACACGGCGCTTGAAGCCATTGTTGCCTGCACCGAGGCCGAGTGCGCCATCGACCACCTGCCCGGCTTTGAGCCGCGCGTGCGTTCGCTGTTCCCGGCCATCGGCGCGCTGCGGCCCGGCGGTTATGTGGGCCCGGTGTCGCTGGCCCATGTGCTGGAGTCGGCCGCGCTGGCACTGCAAGCCAATGCCGGTTGCCCGGTCACCTTCAGCCACACGGCGGCCACGCTGGAGCCCGGCGTCTACCACACGGTCATCGAATACAGCGAAGAGGCTGTTGGCCAGCTCGCGCTGGAACTGGCCCAGGCGCTGGTGAATGCCGCCCTCAACGAAACAGGTTTCGACGTGGACGCGGCGATTGCCCAGTTGCGCGAGCTCGACGAAGACGAACGCATAGGCCCCAGCACCGGCGCCATTGTTGACGCAGCGGTGGCCCGTGGCATTCCCTACCGGCGACTGACGCGCGGCAGCCTGGTGCAGTTCGGCTGGGGCTCGCGCCAGCGCCGCATCCAGGCGGCCGAGTTGGACGCCACCAGTGCCGTGTCCGAGTCGATTGCCCAGGACAAGGATCTGACCAAAAAGCTGCTGCTGGCCGCCGGCGTGCCCGTGCCTATGGGCCAGCCTGTCGCCAACCCCGACCAAGCCTGGGAAGCTGCGCAGCGCATCGGTTTGCCGGTGGTGCTCAAGCCGCAGGACGGCAACCAGGGCAAGGGTGTCACCGTCAACATCGTGACGCGCGATCACCTCGACATCGCCTTCCGCGCTGCGGCTGAACACGGCGCCGTGATGATCGAGAAATTTCTGCCCGGCAACGACTTCCGCCTGCTGGTGGTCGGCAACAAGCTGGTGGCCGCCTCGCGGCGCGAGCCGCCCCAGGTGCTGGGCGACGGCCTGCACACCGTGCGCGAGTTGGTCGACATCGTGAATCAGGACCCGCGCCGCGGTGAAGGCCATGCGACCTCGCTGACCAAGATCCGCTTTGACGAAATTGCAGTGGCGCGCCTGGGGGTGCAGGACCTGACGCCAGAGTCGATCCCCGCACGCGGACGCCGCGTCATCCTGCGTAACAACGCCAACCTCAGCACAGGCGGCACCGCCACCGACGTGACCGGCGACGTGCACCCCGAAGTTGCCGCGCGTGCGGTGGCCGCCGCGCAGATGATTGGCCTGCATATCTGCGGCGTGGACATGGTCTGCCAAAGCGTGCTGCGCCCGCTCGAGGCGCAAAACGGCGGCGTGGTCGAAGTCAATGCCGCGCCCGGCCTGCGCATGCACCTGTCGCCTTCCTACGGCAAGGGCCGCGCCGTGGGTGGCGCGATGATCAACGAATTGTTTGCCCACGGCGATGACGGCCGCGTTCCGGTGGTGGCCGTGACCGGCACCAACGGCAAGACCACCGTGGTCCGCCTGATCTCGCACTTGCTCACCGCCAGCGGTTTGCGCTGCGGCATGACCAACACCGACGGTGTCTGGGTCGACGGCCGGCAGACCGACAGCGGCGACTGCAGCGGCCCCAACAGCGCACGCAATGTGCTGATGCACCCTGATGTGGATGCCGCTGTTTTTGAAGTGGCGCGCGGTGGAATATTGCGCGAAGGCCTGGGCTTTGACCGCTGCCAGGTGGCTGTTGTCACCAACATTGGCAGCGGCGACCATCTGGGTCTGAATCACATCACCACCGTGGAAGACCTGGCCAGCGTCAAGCGCGTGATTGTGCAAAACGTCGCACCCAACGGCTACGCGGTGCTAAACGCCGCAGACCCCATCGTCGCCGCCATGGCCTCCACCTGCCCGGGCAACTTGATCTTTTTTGCCGCCGACCGGCACCACCCGCTGATGGCCACCCACCGCGCTCAGGGCAAACGCACGGTGTATGTGGACGGCAACGCCGTCATCGCCGCTGAAGGCGCCTGGCGCGAGCGCATCTCGCTGCAGCACATTCCCTTGACACGCGGCGGCAGCATCGGCTTCCAGGTCGAGAACGTGCTGGCCGCGCTGGCAGCGGCCTGGGCGGTCGGCCTCAAGTGGGAAACCCTCAAGAGCGGCCTGGCCAGCTTTGTCAGCGATGCGCACAACGCCCCTGGCCGCTTCAACGTGATGGATTACTGCGGTGCCACCGTGATCGCTGACTATGGCCACAACCCAGACGCCATGCGCGCGCTGGTGGCCGCTGTGGACGCCATGCCAACCAGCAAAGGGCAACGCCGAAGCGTTGTCATCTCCGGTGCGGGCGACCGCCGCGACAGCGACATCCGTGACCAGACCATCATCCTCGGCAAAGCCTTCGACGACGTGCTGCTTTACCAGGACGCGGCCCAGCGGGGCCGTGGCGATGGTGAGGTCATGACCCTGCTGCGCGAAGGCCTCGCCGGCGCGTCCCGCACCACACGCATCGACGAAATCCGTGGCGAGTTTCTGGCGATTGACACCGCACTGGCACGCTTGCAGCCGGGCGATCTGTGCCTGGTCCTGGTGGACCAGGTGCAGGAGGCGCTGACGCATCTGGCAGAGCGGGTAAAAGAGGCGCGCGACCTCAGGCAGATTGCTGCGGCCTGAGATTGGGGCCGGTGCACCCGGCGCGCCTGGTTGTACGGCCACTGGCTCATGACCTCATCGACCAGACGCTCGAATGGCGCGATGCCGGTGGTCGCTTCGCACCGGCCGAACACCTTGACGCGGTGCACATCGAGCGCAGCCATGTAGGCCCACGCGCCGCCACGCGCGTATTCGTGCTCCACGCGCATCGCGCAGCCGGAGGGCGTCCCGCTCGGGCTCGCTCTTCGAGGCCCGCCAATCGCTCTCTGAAGAAGCGCTTGCGCCACTGGCTGACCACCTCGCGCCGCGTATCCAGGCGCGCGGCAATTTCGACCCTTCGACAAACTCATTCCATTTCTACTTCATAAATGAAGTAATCAAGGAGCTCACAATCCAATCCCAAGAGACAATGGTGCGCACAGTTTCAGGGTTTTGCTCCAAAGTTCTGAGTCCCAGTGCAAGCTGCTCCTCCAGCGCGTCAAGG
>NZ_JAUYEY010000096.1 GCF_030689685.1 Polaromonas sp.
CGCTGAACAAGTCCCCTGCGGCGTGCGATCAGCCGGGCTCGGGCGGTATGCTGCGTTGAATTTCTTGCCAATAGCCAGCTATTGGCTGCGAAATCCGCCTTGCATCCCATCCCGATCCGGCTGCCGCCCATCCGCAAGGACTTATTCAGCGCTTCCTAACAAATACAAGGGCAGACAACATGGCGAAAAAAGCGCCGCGCCGAACCGCTGAACGCATCCTAGAGGTCACGCTGGACCTGTTCAACCGTTTCGGCGAACCCAATGTCTCGACCACGCTGATTTCGGCCGAGCTGGGCATCAGCCCCGGCAATCTCTACTACCACTACCCGGCCAAAGACGAGTTGATCAACTCGCTGTTTGACCGCTATGAGCGCGCCCTGAGCGAGTTGCTCAACGCGAGCGACAGCGTGCGGGACGTTGAGGACGCCTGGTTCTTCATGCACTCGCTGTTCGAGCTGATCTGGCAATACCGCTTCCTGTACCGCGACCTCAATGATCTGCTCAGCAAAAATCGCCGGCTCGAAACCCATTTTCAGTGGATCCTGAAAAACAAGACGCGCTCCGTCAAAGCCATGCTCGACAGCATGAGCCGGGCCAATGCCGTCAGCATCGATTCCCGCGAGGTCGAGGCTACCGCCACCAGCATGGTGGTGGTGCTGACCTACTGGCTGAGCTTCGAGTACGTGCGCGACCCGCGCAAGGCCCTGGAACCTGAAAATGCGCAGGCCGCGCTGCTGCGTGGCGCCCACCATGTGCTCAATCTGCTGATCCCTTACCTCGAACAAGGCCAGCGCATGCACCTGCAGGCCCTGGTCGGCGCCTACACCAACCCCGCCTGATCAACAATCAATAACATTCGAGGAGACAAACATGGCCAAATGGACCGCCTTCCCACACGCTGGCGACTACGCCTTCGATGCCGCCAGCCTTAAAAAGAGCTGGGCGCGCCTGCACCAGGGTGACTGCGAGCCGCTGCCCAAGGACGCCGCCGTGCTGCAGGCCTGGGTGCTGTTCCACAACGGCGAGTTCCAGAAGGCGGCTGAAGCCGGCCTGAAGGCGGGCGGCGCAGGCATCACGGTCGCCAACAAGGCCACCAGCATTTACGCTAACTACCTGGAGACCAAGGAAAAAGCCAAGCTGGACCTGTTTATTGAAGTCGCCGAGCGGGCTGAAGCCCAGCAGGCGGCAGATCCCAAAAATGCCAACGCGTATTACTGGCAGGCCTACGCATTGGGCCGTTACGGCCAGGGCATCAGCGTCGCCAAGGCACTGGCCCAGGGGCTGGGCAGCAAGGTCAAAAACGCGCTGGAACAGGCCATCAAGCTGTCACCCAAACATGCCGACGCCCACATCGCGCTGGCAGCGTTTCATGCCGAGGTGATCGACAAGGTCGGCTCGCTGATAGGCGGCATGACCTACGGCGCCAAGAAGGATCAGGGTCTGGCGCTGTTCAAGGATGCGCTCCAGCTCAACCCGAGTTCGGCGATTGCCATGATCGAATACGCCAACGGCATGGTCATGCTCGAAGGCGACAAAAAAATGAAGGAGGCCACCAAACTGTACGAGCAGGCCGCCGCCAGCCAACCGCTGGACGCGATGGAGCGCCTGGACGTGGAGATGGCCAAGGCCGAACTGGAAGATTGACAAAAAAAAAGGCGCTGGTGCTATATTTTTTATAGCTGTCAGCGCCCGCCAGTCATGGGCTAGAGCCCTAAAACATCATAAATTCAAGCCGTCCACGGCCTGAAACAGCGACTGCCGCGCCTGCGTGATGACCTGCTGTTTCCAGTCGTCGGTGTTGACGTAAAACGCATCCATCATCTGCTGCTTGATCTGCGCGGCCAGCGCGGCAGGCGCCTTGGGGTGCAGATTGAGCCAGTGTTCGGCACGCAGCGCCTGCATCATGTCAAAAGGCGGCAGGGTACCGTATTCCATCGCAATGCCGGTGTACTCGGCGTCTGGGCACTCCTCGTAAATCGAATTCCACATCAGGCCGGTCAAAAAGGCCGAGCTTGACGAGCCGTCGTAAATCGAGGTCACCGGCGTCTTGCCGCCGTTGTCCCACCAGACGCGCGCGCGCGCCAAAGCCTCCTTGTCGTCGCGGCAGGCACAGATGCGCTCACCAACGCCGCTGGGGCCCAGGCCGGTGTGGATGTCTATCCAGGCCACGCGGCGCGCAAAACGCGCATGGGTCTGCAGCACCTGGCGCAGGGTCTGGTTGCTCCAGGTCGGCGCAGTGCCGCCGAAAAACAGGCCCTTGTCAAACTCGTGCTGGCCGCGCGTGATGGCCGCCTGGTAAGCGTCCATGCCGCGCTCCTGGATGTAGCGGTCTGTGGCCGCGGCATTGGCTTCGGTCGGTGGCCACACCTCGGGCAGCAGCAGGGGCTGGATCTCCCGGTAGGCTTCGTTGACCGGCAGCGGCTGGGAGAAGTCGTGGAAGTTGCGGTTCAGGTCCACGTTTTCATGCGTGGTGCGCCGGATGTGCGAAAAACCGTAGGGATTGAGCGCATGGATGTACAGCACCGCCACGCCTTGCTCGCTGGTCTTGGCGCGCCACTCGGCGTCGCGCAGGGCAGCCACCTGCACGCCCGAGCCGCAATAACCTTCAACGCCGTGGCAGGCGCTGCTGACGATCAGCAGCGCGCGCGCATCGGCCGGGCCGTCACGCACCACGTCCGTGGCCAGCACTTCGTCGTCGCGTCCCGCCTCGGGATGCAGATGCGTATCCACCGTCAACTCGGCGGCGGCGGCGGCTTCGAGGAATTTGGTGCGGGCTTCGGCGTAACTTGTCGAAAATGCGTCAATCACACCCCTCATGCGGCGTCCTTGGTCAGCCAGCTCTCGGCCAGCCGCACCCAGAAGGTTGCTCCCAGCGGAATCAGGTCGTCGTTGAAGTCATAACTCGGGTTGTGCAACATGCAGGGGCCGCCACCATGGCCAATCTCGCGGTGCGCGCCGTCACCGTTGGCAATAAAGGCATAACAGCCGGGCCGGGCCTGCAGCATGTAGGAAAAGTCTTCGCCGCCCATGGTCGGCTCCTGGGCAATCACATTGGCCTCGCCGACGATCTCGGCCATCACCTTGCGCGCAAACTCGGTTTCCTTGGCGTGGTTGATGGTCGGCGGGTAGTTGCGCACAAACTCGAACTCGCAGTCGGCCTCATGCGCGGCGCAGATGTTCTCGGCCACCTGCTTCATGCGTTTTTCGATCATGTCCAGCACTTCCAGCGTGAAGGTGCGCACCGTGCCCTGCAGCTCGCAGCTGTCGGGGATCACGTTGGTGGCTTCACCCGCGTGGATCATGGTGACCGAAATCACGCCGGCATCCACCGGCTTCTTGTTGCGGCTGATGATGGTCTGGAAGGCCTGCACCATCTGGCAAGCCACCGGCACCGGGTCGATGCCGTTGTGCGGCAGCGCCGCATGGCCGCCCTTGCCGCGTATCGTGATCTTGAATTCGTTGGTTGAGGCCATCACCGGACCGGCGCTGGCGGCAAACTTGCCGACCTGGGTGCCCGGCCAGTTGTGCATGCCAAACACCGCGTCCATAGGAAACTTGTCGAACAGGCCGTCCTTGATCATCTCGCGCGCGCCGCCGCCGCCCTCCTCGGCCGGCTGGAAAATCAGGTAGACCGTGCCGTCGAAATGGCGGTTTTTGGCAAAATGCTGACCGGCCGCCAGCAACATGGCGGTGTGGCCGTCGTGGCCGCAGGCGTGCATCTTGCCGGCAGTCTTGCTGGCGTGTTCAAAGGTGTTGAACTCCTGCATGGGCAGCGCATCCATGTCGGCGCGCAGGCCGATGGCGCGGCTGGACGTGCCGTTCTTGATGATGCCGACCACACCGGTGGTGCCCATACCGCGGTGGATGGGAATGCCCCACTCGGTGAGTTTTTTCGCCACCACATCGGCGGTGCGCACTTCTTCAAAACACAGTTCGGGGTGGGCGTGGATGTCACGGCGCACGGCTGCAATGCCTGCGGCCTGGGTGACGATGGAGTCAATGACTTTCATGAAAACCTCTTGGTGGTCGGACGGCTGACCTGCTAGCTGGCAGGACTTTTGTGCGCCCGGGGTTGGCCTTTGTACCACGCATAGTCTGCCAGATTTAGCAGGGGCACGTCGCCGCTGGAGTCGCCGTAGGCATGTAGGACGACAGGCTTTCGACTACCACGCTCCGCCAGCCAGGCCTGCAGCCGCCGCACTTTCTCTTCGCCGTGGCAATTGGGTGTGGCCATACGCCCGGTGAGCGCGCCCTCCTGGGTCGCCAGCTCGGTGCAGATGACACCGTCCATACCGAGCATGCGGCCCACTTCGTGTAAATAAATACCCGGCGAGGCACTCACGATCACACAACAATGACCGCGCTGCTGGTGCCGGCGCAAGCGTGCCAGCATGTCGGGCTGCCACTGTGCGGGCAAATATCGGCCCACAAAAGCCGCCGTCCATTGCGCAATTTCCGCGTCAGTGCGCCCTCTGAAGCTGACCTGCAACAGCCGCGCCTTGGCCCGGTGGTTGCTCATCAAGCGCAGCGCAAAGGCCGCCAACCAGGGGCCGCTGAGCAGCAGCACCAGCAAAAAACGCGGCCAGCCGAGTCCGCGCCACAGATAAGGCAGCAGGGTGTCGCGGCGTGTCAGCGTGCCATCGAAATCAAAGGCGGCGACTTCCACAGGCGCAGCGCCACTGTCAGGCGACGCGCCTACTACTGGCATCGCACCTGGCCGCACAGGCGTTCGCAGAACGGGCAAGCTGTCATGGGCAGCCATGGCGGAATGTTGTAGAAGCGTTTGTAAATTATCGCCAGCACGCCCTCACGGTAAGCGGCGTAGTTGAATCCCCTGCCCTCGACCGCATAAAACGGCACGCCGTCCTGCGCGTAGCGCAGCACCTGCACGCTGTCAAAGTAAGGCCTGTAATCATCAAGCTGCGGTGCATCCATGCGGATGATGCGCACGGTCTTGCCCTGGTACAGCGAAAAATCCACCAGCATGTCGTCCTGCCGCGCATGGAAGTTGCCCGGACCGAACACCGGCACGTACTGCTTGAGCGTGTACCCATAAATCGAGGCCGGCGTGTAGGCACTGGCCATCAGCACCACGCCGGGCGTGGCCACCTGCGCCAGCATCTCGCCGGTTTTGTAGCTGCGGATGATTTGCGGATACAGCTTGGTACTTTTCCAGTTGTCCAGCGAGCTTGCATAAAGGCCGGCGACCGCGATCACATGCAGGCCGGCAAACAGCGCCATGCCCAACGCGCAGGCCCTGAGTTTGTCTTTCGGCAAGGCAAAGGCCAGCAAGGCAAAACCAAAGGGGTAGAAGGACAGCACCCAGTGCAGGCCCACCACCTTCTTCAGCGACAGCAACGCAAAAAACAGCAAGGGCACCAGCACCACGCAGGCCAGCAGGCGTTGTTGGCGCGAGGCGGCAGCCAGCGCGCTGCGCTGCGTCCAGGCCAGCCAGGCGACCACCGGCGTGGCCAGATACAGCAGCATGGCGGCGTACAGCAGCGGCTTGTTCCAAGCAAACGCTGCACCCTCGTTGCGGTTGTAGAGGTTGAACATGATGTTCGACCAGCCGTGCGACATGTTGTAGGCGATGTTGATGGCCGGCCCCGGCAGCGCGCACAACACCAGCAGTACAAAAGCCGGCCAGCGCTCACGCCGATACAGCGCGAAATAAACCAGGTAGGTCAGGCCCAGCACCACCGAAAAGTATTTGGACAAAAACGCGCAAGCGAGGGCCACGCCGGCCAGCGCGTACTGCAGCCAGGCACTTCGGTCCATGCGCTCGCGCCGCTCGGCGCGCAGCACCAGCGCCACCGACAACACCGACCAGAAGATCAGCGGCGTGTCGGTGGTGATCAGCGTGTTGAGCCAGTTCAGCGGCGCCAGCCAGAAAAACAGCACCGCCCAGGCCGCGCGCTCCCGGCCCAAGGGCGCCAGCGCCCAGCCGACCAGGCCGCCGAGCGCCAGCGGCAACAGCACCACCGGCAGGCGGATGGCCCAGGTGCTGTCGCCCAGGGTGGCGCGCATCAACGCAATCAGCCAGCCGACCATGGGCGGGTGGTCGTAATACCCCCAGTCCGGGTACACGCCCCACCAGTAGAAAAAGGCTTCGTCACCGGTGATCGGGAAGGTCGCGGCGATCCACAGGCGCAGCGCCAGCGACAGCAGGCCGGCGGCGACCAGCCAGCCGGTGATGGAAACAGAGGCGGCCGCAGCCTGGAGGCGTGAAAACATGGGTTATCTGAAACTGATGTCGCGTTGGATGGCGGCACTATAGACCAGCGCCAGCGCGCCTATGGCCACCGCCAGCCAAAGGGTGACCAGCCGCACCTGCACCGTGATGCCCAGCGCCAGGCCCGCGCTCGCGCCGTGGGCCACCAGCAAAGCCGTCAAAATCGCCTCCATGCCGCCGAGTCCGGCCGGCAGCAGCGACAGCGCGCCGCCCACCATGGCGAGCGCATAAAAACCGGTGGCTTCCAGCACTGTCAAGGACAGGCCGGCCTGGCGGCACAACAGCCAGACCGCCACGCCCTGCGCCGCCCAGGCGACCAGGCTCAGAACCAGCCACAGCAGCGGCCGTGTCGCCAGGCAGGCCCAGGCCTCGCGCAGCCAGGCAAAACGCAGCAAAAGCGGTTGGCGGAATCTCAACAGCAGGGCGAAAACAATCACTGCCACCAGCACAGCTAGCCCCGCCACCAGCTGCGACCCCCCCAGACCGGCCAGCCACCAAGCCACAGGCAGACACAGCAGCAGCAAGCTCAGCAGGTCGGCCAGCCGCTCGGCACCGAAAATTGCGAGGCTTTGCGTCGCGCTCAGCGGATTGCGCGCCAGCAGCAGCCCGCGCGCCGCCTCGCCAACATTGCCAGGTGTCGGCGTGAAGGTGTAACCGGCCAGGTAGAGCCGCAGCGCCTCGGCGATTTCCAGCGGCCGGCCGTAATGCGCCATCCACAGGCGCCAACGCAGGCCGCGCAGCAGGTAGTTGAGCAGGCACAAGGCGATGGCCTGCACACCCGCCAGTGAGACCAGGGCTTGCAGCGTGGCCAGCGGGCTGCCGTCTGCGAACACGGCCAGCAGCACGGCATACACCGTGGCGGCCGCGCCCATCACCAGCAACAAAGGTTTGAGCGGCAGACGGCCCGCCGGCCGGCTGGGCAGGTTCAAAAGCGGTGCCCCAGAAACACCACCAGCCAGGCTACCAGCGCCAGCAGAATCCAGGGGTCGCGCAGCAGGTCGCGCGAGACATCCTCACCGCGCCCACGGTGCACCTGGTAGGCATAACGCAGCATGGCGAACACCACAATCGGCACGGTGTAAAACAAGCGGTCGCCGTGCTGGCGCTGGGCGTCGGCACTGGCGGCAAACAGGCCGTAGGTCATCAGCGAGGCCGTCATGGTCACGGCCATCAAGATGTCCAGCAGCGCCGGCGGGTAGTGCTCGAGCACCGCGCGCTGGTCGGCCTCGTCATGAAAACTTTCGGCCTTGCGTTTGGAAAACCCGAGGAACAACGCCACAAACAGGCCAGCCAGCAGCAGCCAGCGCGAGGGCGGAATGCCGACGGCCAGCGTGCCGGCCAGCAGCCTGAGCATGAAACCCGAGGCGATGATGGTCACGTCGACCACCGGCACATGTTTGAGGCGCCAGGAGTAGGCCAGATTCAGCGCGACATACATGCCCAGCAGCACCAACAGCTTGAGGTTGCCGGCCGCCAGCGCCAAACCCAGCGCCAGCAGCACAGCCGCCAGGCCCAGGGCCGCAGCCGGCTGCACCGCGCCGCTGGCCAGCGGCCGCAGACGTTTGACCGGGTGACGGGCATCGGCGGCACGGTCGTGCCAGTCGTTGAGGATGTAGACCAGGCTTGAGAAACAACAGAAAGCCGCAAAGGCAGTGAGCACCGTCAGCGCCAATGGCCCGTTGTTCCAAGCCTCGCTGAACATCAGCCCGGCAAACACAAAGGTGTTCTTGAGCCATTGGTGGGGGCGCATCAGGGTGACGAGGCTGAGCAACAGGCGCATGGGCAATGGGCAGGACGGGTGAATGCCGGCGCATGGGGCACGGCCGGTCGGCTTCAAGCATAACTGACACGGCCGGCTGCAGCGGCGCAGCCAGCGAATCACGCCAGAGACGGGCAGAGGCGCCCCGAATTGCCCTGTTTTATGAACAAAAAAGGCCTTCAGCCCATACCGCATCTGCGTAAGCAGCTATCAAAATAATAGCTTCATCAGCCCCGTGTCGCGCTGCGCCAGCTATTCACGGACGCGTCCCTGCGAGTCGATCACGCTGAGCTGAACCAGGCGAGAGGCTACCCGGTCCTCGGTGAAATGAACGCGAAAACCGCCCACGTTAACCTCGTCGAGCCCCTCAATCGCTTTTTTGAGCTTGGCCCGCGTCAGGTCTTTGGGGGCACGGCGCAAGGCTTCCACATAAACGCGGGCAGCAATATAGCCTTCAAGCATGTAGACATTGGGCTTGCCCAGCTTGGCTTCAGCCAGGTCAGCCTGCAGCTCGCGGATCACAGCGAACTTGGGGTTGTCGCTCTTGGGCACCACGCGCACCACCACCACACCCGCGCCGGTCGGACCCAGCTGCTCGGCCAGCAGACTTTCACCGGTGTTGGAAAAACCGTAAATCGGACCCCGAAAGCCCTTGGCACGCAGATCGCGCACCGCGCTGGCGGCGCCCGAGGAGTCGCTGATCATGAGCACCGACTCAGGGCGCGCAGCCAAGGCCTTGTCCACGCTGTTGGCCAGGCTGCCGCTGCCCATGGCGGCCTTGGCGACCAGGTTGGCGCCGAGGCCAGTCATGGTTCTTTCAGCAGCATCCAGCGCCGCCAGCGATTCGCCGTCGGTCGCGTGAAGGATGGCGAGCTTGCGCGCGCCCAGGGTTTCGGCATGTTTGGTGATGGCCGCAGCCTCTTCGGAATAACCGGGGCGCAGCGAGTAGATGTTGGGATACAACTGGCCGCGAAACTCGTCGGCCGCAGCCATGGGCGCAAACATCAGCACCTCGGTGTCTTTGATCAGGGGGTAGGCTGCGGTCACTGCGGGCGAGCCGTAAAAACCGAACAGCGAGAACACGCCCTGGTTAAGCAATGTCTTGGTATTGGCGGCCGTCGTGGCAGGATTGCCCCGGTCGTCCAGCGTTACCAGCTCGATCTTGCGGCCATTGACGCCCCCAGCAGCATTGACCCGGTCGAAAAACAACTTGGCGCCCTGGTGAAAGGGCAAGGCGAGCGAAGAGCCCGGCCCAGTGAGGGCCAACGACTGCCCCAGGACAATGCTGGTTTTGCCCAGGCCGTCCTGGCTGCGCCCTGCGGCGCTTGCGAGCACCAGAGCCGCAACCAGCAGGGACTGCCCCAGAGTCTGAAATGTTCTCATAATGGTCTCCGGTTTTGTTCTGTGGGGGCGGTCGCCTCCTTTCAAAAACTATAGTTCCCATCAAAATGAATACCATCGGCATCTCCCCTAAGGTCAGTTTGGTGAAAGCTTCGAGCCAGGTGCGCGGCGCCTGCCCGCACGACTGCCCGGACACTTGCGCCCTGCTGACGACGGTGGAAAACGGCGTGGCCGTCAAGGTCCAGGGCAACCCGGACCACCCCCAGACCGGCGGCGTGTTGTGCACCAAGGTCTCGCGTTACACCGAACGCAGCTACCACCCTGAACGCATCCTGCAGCCGCTCAAACGTGTGGGCCCCAAGGGTGCGGGCCGCTTCGAGCCGGTCAGCTGGGACAGCGCACTCGACGAGATCGCCACGCGCCTGCAGGCCATCGCCGCGCACAACCCCGAAGCCATCGCGCCCTACAGCTACGCCGGCACCATGGGCCTGGTGCAGGCCGAGGGTATGGCCGCGCGTTTTTTCAACAAACTCGGCGCCTCGCTGCTGGAGCGCACGATCTGCTCGGCAGCCGGCGGCGAAGCCCTGACGCAGACCCTGGGCGGCAAGGTCGGCATGAAGGTCGAGTTTTTCGCCGAAGCCAAACTCATCCTGATCTGGGGCAGCAACTCGATTGCCAGCAACCTGCATTTCTGGCGCCATGTGCAGGAAGCCAAGCGCCATGGCGCGCGCATCGTCTGCATCGACCCGCGCAAAACTGAAACCGCCGACAAATGCCATGAACACATCGCGCTGCGACCCGGCACCGACGCCGCGCTGGCGCTGGCGCTGATACACGAGTTGATCGTCAACAACTGGCTGGACCCCGATTACATCGCGCAGCACACTGTCGGCTGGGACGCGCTGAAAGAGCGCGCGCTGTTGTGGTCGCCCGAACGCGCCGCCGAGGTCTGCGGCGTGCCGGTGGCGCAGATCACCGCCCTGGCACGCGACTATGGCACGACCCAGCCCGCAGCCATCCGCCTGAACTACGGCATGCAGCGGGTGCGCGGCGGCGGCAATGCTTCGCGCGCGATTGCCTGCCTGCCGGCGCTGACCGGCGCCTGGCGGCAGCGCGCCGGCGGCCTGCTGCTGTCGAGCTCTGGCATGTTCCCGATCAACAAGGCGGCGCTGCAGCGCCCCGACCTGCTGGCCGGGCGCTGGCCGCGCGCCCTCAACATGATCACCATCGGCGACGACCTGCTCAGGGACAGTTCGCCCGCCTTTGGCCCGAAGATAGCGGCACTGATCGTCTACAACAGCAACCCGGTCGCGGTCGCGCCCGAATCCGGCAAGGTGGTGCAGGGCTTTGCGCGCGAGGATTTGTTCACCGTGGTGCTGGAGCACTTCCAGACCGACACGGCCGACTACGCCGACTTCATCCTGCCGGCAACCACCCAGCTTGAACACTGGGACATCCATGCCTCCTACGGCCACACCGACGTGTTGCTGAACCGGCCGGCGATAACGCCGCTGGGCGAGGCGCGGCCCAACAGCGCGATTTTCCGGGCGCTGGCGGCGCGCATGGGTTTTACCGAGCCCTGCTTTGTTGAGGACGACGAAACCCTGTGCCGCGCCGCCTTCAGCCACCCGGACGGGGACAAGGTCAACTTCCAAGAATTGCTGGACAAGGGTTTTGCCACCCTGCCGATTCCGGATGCGCCGTTTGCCGAGGGCGTGTTTCCAACACCCTCCGGTAAATGCGAATTTTTCAGTGCGCGGCTGGCGGCGCAGGGCCTGGACGGCCTGCCCGACCATCTGCCCAACCACGAGACGGCCGGCAGCTCCGGCGAGTTTCCGCTGGCCATGATTTCGCCGCCAGCGCGCAACTTCCTGAACTCCAGCTTCGTCAACGTCAAAAGCCTGCGCGACATCGAAGGCGAGCCGCTGCTGGAAATCCATGCAGACGATGCCGCCGCGCGCGGCATCCCGAACGGGGCCGTGGTCCGCGTCTTCAACCAGCGCGGCAGTTATCGCTGCAAGGCGGAGGTTTCCAAGCGTGCGCGGCCCGGCGTGGTCAACGGCCTGGGCGTCTGGTGGCGCAAGCTCGGGCTGGACGGTACCAACGTCAACCAGCTCACCAGCCAGCGCCTGACTGACCTCGGGCGCGGCCCGGTGTTTTACGACTGCCTGGTCGAAGTGCAACTTGACGCACTCTAAACCCTGTGCGTTTCAAAAAACCCGTCCTCGCCCTCCTCGCCGCCGCTGTGCTAGGCGTGTCTGGCTGCAGCACCCTGGGTTACTACTGGCAGTCGGTCAGCGGCCACCTGCAACTGATGAACGCGGCGCGGCCGCTGCCCGAGTGGCTGGGCGACAGCCAGACGCCGGAACAGCTCAAGGCGCGGCTGGCGCTGGCGCAGCGCATACGCGGCTTTGCCGTCAGCGAGCTGCACCTGCCCGACAACGCGAGTTACCAGCGCTACGCCGACCTGCAGCGCAAGGCGGTGGTCTGGAACGTCACGGCCGCACCGGCGCTGTCGCTCAAACCCGAGACCTGGTGTTTCCCGGTGGCCGGCTGCGTCGGCTACCGCGGCTACTTCGACGAGCAGCAAGCCCGCGCTGAAGCCGCGCGCCTGCAGGCCAGCGGCCTGGACGTTCACGTCTACGGCGTTCCCGCCTATTCAACGCTCGGCTGGATGAACTGGGCTGGCGGCGACCCGCTGCTCAGCACTTTTGTGGGCTACCCGGAAGGCGACCTGGCACGGCTGATTTTTCATGAGCTGGCGCACCAGGTGGTCTATGTGCAGGACGATACGCCTTTCAACGAGTCCTTCGCCACGGCGGTCGAGCGCCTGGGCGTGGCGCGTTGGCTGGCGGCCTCCGGCTCGGACAAGGCCCGCGCCGACTACGCCGCGCTGGAGCAGCAGCGCCGGCAGTTTCGCACGCTGTCCCAGGACACGCGCCGCGAGCTGACCGGTATTTATGAGTCAAAAACGCCTCCCGCCCATACCCGTCAAGCGCAACTAGCTATGAAAAACATAGCATTGGAAAAGTTCAAGGCGAGCTATGCCGAACTCAAAAAATCATGGGCCGTGCCGGCCGGCAGCATGGGCGGCTACGACCGCTGGGTCGCGCAAGCCAACAACGCCTCCTTCGGCGCGCAGGCGGCCTATGACGAGCTGGTGCCCGGCTTCGAAGCGCTGTTCGCGCGCAGCGGCGGCAACTGGCCGACGTTTTATGATGAGGTCCGGCAACTGGCAAGCCTGCCCAAAGACGAGCGGCTGAAAAGGCTGGCGGCGCGCTGAAGCAACTCACGGAGACAAACCCATGGCAGACATCCACATCGAACGCAAACACAGCCTGGGCCTGCTGGAAGCCCGCAAGGTCGCCTTCGAATGGGCCGAAATGGCCGAAGAAAAGTTCGACATGGCATGCACCTACGAGGAGGGCGACACCGCCGACCTGGTGAGCTTCACGCGCTCCGGCGTCAGCGGCGAGCTCAAGGTCACGCCCGACCTCTTGGCCCTCGACGCCAAACTGGGCTTTCTGCTAGGCGCCTTCAAGGACAAGATCGAGGGCGAGATCGTCAAAAACCTCGACACCCTGCTGGCCAAACAGGCACCTGCAACCAAAAAAACGCCTGCCGCCAAAAAGAAGCCTGCCGCCAAATGACGGCTGCGCCCTCCACCGGCCCTCTGGCGGGCCTGAAAGTGCTGGAGCTGGGCCAGCTAATTGCCGGGCCGTTTGCCGCCAAAACGCTGGGAGACTTCGGCGCCGATGTCATCAAGATTGAGGCTCCCCGCAGCGGAGACCCGCTGCGCAAATGGCGCTTGCTCAAGGACGGCACCTCGGTCTGGTGGCAGGTCCAGTCGCGCAACAAGCGATCCGTGGCCCTTGATTTACGTCAGGCCGAAGCCCAGGAGATCGTGCGCAAGCTCGCACTGAACGCCGACGTGCTGATCGAAAACTTCCGGCCCGGCGCCATGGAAGGCTGGGGCCTGGGCCCCGACGAACTGCTTCAGCTCAACCCGCGCCTGATCATGCTGCGCATCAGCGGCTACGGCCAGACCGGGCCCTACCGCGACCGGCCCGGTTTCGGCGTGGTGGCCGAGGCCATGAGCGGCTTGCGGCACCTGACTGGCGAGCCAGGTCGGGTGCCGGTGCGCGTCGGTGTCAGCATCGGCGACACGCTGGCCGCGTTACACGGCGTGATCGGCATCCTGCTGGCGCTGCAGCACCGCCATGCCTCCGGCAAAGGTCAAGTTGTTGACGTGGCGCTGTATGAAGCGGTCTTCAACTGCATGGAAAGCCTGCTGCCCGAATACAGCGCCTTTGACGCCGTGCGCGGCCCGGCCGGCAGCGCCCTGCCCGGCATCGCGCCTAGCAACGCCTACCGCTGCAAAGGAGACGCTTACGCCCTCATTGCGGGTAATGGCGACAGCATCTTCAAACGCCTGATGCTGTGCATAGCCCGCCCCGACCTGGCAGCCGACCCCGCGCTGGCCGCCAACGACGGCCGCGTGGCGCGCGTGCAGGAGATCGACGCCGCGATCGGGCAATGGACGGCGGGTCTGACGGTGGACGAGGTGCTGGCGGCGCTGGAAGGTGCCGAGGTGCCCGCAGGAAAAATCTACACCGTCGCCGACATCGCCGCCGACCCGCACTACGCCGCGCGCGGCATGCTGCAAACCGTGCAGATGGACGACGGCTCGGAACTCGCCGTTCCGGGTTTTGTGCCCAAACTCTCAGCCACCCCCGGCAGCCAGCGCCGCAATGCGCCCGCGTTGGGGCAAGACACGGATGCGGTGCTGAGGGAGGTCGGGCTGACGGAGGCGCAGATTGGGGCGCTGAGGCAGCGTGGAGTTGTCGGTTGATACGCCATTCGCTCCTTTATTAATAGCTAATGGCGACCGTGGAATAAGGGCTGGAGTCATATTTGGCTGTAAAGCCACCCGCAACCTGGAATCATGCAATGCTTGGTGGGTGGCTTAAATATGGCAGCCAACTTTTCGACCGGGCACGGTCAATTTTTAGTCCCGTAAAAAGACGCTCGGTGCTACTATTTCCTCCATGAACACCGAAACCATTCGTCGAGAGGCGCTATCGCTTTCTGTCCAGGAACGGGCGGAGTTGGCAGAAGAGCTTCTCTCCAGCCTGGATTCCCTGTCTGAGCCCGAGATTGAACAACTTTGGTTGCAAGAAGCAGCGCGGCGGGCGGACCAAATGGACCAGGGATTGACTCAGCGTGTGCCTGCTGACGAGGTGCGCCGCCAAGCTCAAGCTCTGCTCAAGTGAGCTACTTCTTCGTTGAGGCGGCTCGGGCAGAACATCTTGAGCATGTCGCCTACTACGAAGAACGCCGACCTGGACTGGGCGGACGCTATCTCGCTGCCTTTGAAGCCGCGATGGTCAAGATATGTGAAAACCCGGAAAGGTATCGGGTCGAGCTTGAGCCTGGCATTCGGCGATATCGGGTTCCGGGCTTTCCGTACAACATCCTTTATCGTCAATCAGGCAATGACATCGAGGTTCTTGTTGTAGCACCTCACCGCCGAAGACCCGGCTACTGGCTAGGCCGACTTTAATGGACTAATTGAGCAGGCATGTGGCTCAGTTCAGCTCAACGACTCAATCAAATCCACATACTGCTGCATCGCATCTTCCTGCGAGGTGCCCTTGAGGCCGTTCCACGCATCCCACTTGGCGCGCGCCACCATGTCGCCGAAGCCGGGTTTTTTGTCCACGTTGTCGCCAGCACTGCCCTGCTTGTACAGCGCATAAATTTTCAGCAGCGTTGCGTTGTCGGGCCGCTCGCTGAGGTTTTTGGAATCGGCCATGGCCTTGTCGAAAGCGGCTTTGAGATCAGACATGAGGGCTCCTGTGTTTAAGAAACGCACCCGCAGGTGCTTGGGGTAACTGCCCGGTATCTTAGCCACAGTGAGCCTGCAGAATAAGGAAAATTCGGGAGTTTTCCATGGTCACACGCGTTTCAGCCCAGGCAGCGGGCAAAAAAGTCGCGAAGAATGTACAAAAAAACGTGACGCGCGCGGTCTCTGGCACGCTGGGCCTGTCGGGTGAGCGCATGAGCAAGGTGGACACCGCCTGGCTGCGCATGGACACCCCGTCCAACCTGATGATGATTGTCGGCGTGTGGCAACTGACGCCGGGCGTGAGCCACGCAGCGGTCTGTGAACGCATTGAGGCCAGCCTGCTCAAGTACGCGCGTTTTCGCCAGCGCGTGATCGAAGACGCTGCGGGCGCGACCTGGGTCGAGGACCGTTACTTCGACCTGAAAAACCACGTCATCGCCGAGAAGCTGCCCAAAAGCGCCAAAGGCAAGGAGCAGGAAGTGCTGCAGGACCGCGTGGCCGAACTCGCCATGCAGTCGCTGGACCGCAAACGCCCGCTCTGGCAAATCCACCTGGTCGAGGACTACACCCGTCCCGATGGCGTCAAGGGCAGCGCGATGATTGTGCGCATCCACCACTGCATCGCCGATGGCATCGCGTTGATCTCGGTGACCATGTCGCTGGTCGATGGCGGCGCCCCGCCACCTGAGCGCCGCAAAAAAGAAAGCAGCAGCGGCCCCGAAGACTGGATTGCCGACACCCTGCTCAAGCCCTTCACCGACCTCACGGTCAAGGCGCTGGGCGCCGCCGGCGAAGGCGCGGCGCGTTCACTGAATCTGCTCAGCGACCCGCAGAAAGGCATGGCCGGCTCGCTGGACGTCGCCAAGGTGCTGCTGCAGGTTCTCAAGGACGGCGCCGCGCTGGCGCTGATGCCCGACGACTCGAAAACGCGCCTCAAGGGCAAACCCGGCGGCACCAAAAAAGTCGCCTGGTGCCAGCCCATTGCGCTGGACGAAGTCAAGGCCATCGGCAAGGCGCTGAACTGCTCGATCAACGATGTGCTGCTGAGTTGCGTGGCCGGCGCCATTGGCGAATACCTCAAATCGCATGGCGACGACGTGAGCGGCCAGGAGATTCGCGCCATGGTGCCGGTGAATCTGCGGCCCATGGAGCAGGCCTACAAGCTGGGCAACCGCTTCGGCCTGGTGCCGCTGGTGCTGCCGATTGGCGTGGACAACCCGATTGAACGTGTCTACGAAGTGCGGCGCCGCATGGCTGCGCTCAAGGGCAGCTACCAGCCGCTGCTGGCCTTCAGCCTGCTCGCGATTGCCGGCCTGCTGATCAAGCCGGCGCAGGACGCGATGCTCAACCTGTTCTCCAAAAAAACCACGGCGGTGATGACCAATGTGCCGGGTCCGCGCGACAAGCTCAAGTTCTGCGGCGCGACGCTGGAGCAAAGCATGTTCTGGGTCCCGCAGTCGGGCGATGTGGGCCTCGGCGTGTCCATCCTCAGTTATGGCGGCGGCGTGCAGTTCGGCGTGATCACCGACAGCACCCTGTGCCCAGAGCCGCAACGCATCATCGACGAGTTTGTGCCGGAGTTTGCCAAACTGTCTATCGTGACGTTGATGTTGCCTTGGGGCGAGTGACGCTGGTTTTATAAGCCTTTTAGGCCTCCAGCCCTTTGGATACGGGCGTAGATCGCTATTTAATTCATAGCACATCATTGCCTTCTCGGAGGTGATTCGAGCACCAGCAGGTCGCCAACATCCGGAGCAAAGAAACTTCTACCGCAACTCAGCCGCCGGGTCCCGCCCCATCAGCGCCGCCACCGCCTCAGCCGGCTGAATTTGCCCGTCCAGCAAAGCCACGACCGCTTCGGAGATCGGCATCTCCACTCCCAGGCCCTGGGCGCGTTGAACCACTGTGCGGGCGCAGTACACGCCTTCGGCCACATGACCCAGCGACTGCACCGCCTGCGCCAGCGACTGGCCCTGCGCCAGCAGCAGGCCGACCTGGCGGTTGCGGCTCAGGTCGCCGGTGGCGGTCAGCACCAGATCGCCCAGGCCTGAGAGGCCGGTGAAGGTCTCGGCGCGTGCGCCCAGCGCCAGGCCAAGCCGCGTCATCTCTGTCAGGCCGCGCGTGATCAGCGCGGCACGGGCATTGAGCCCCAGGTTCAGGCCGTCGCACAGGCCGGTCGCAATCGCCAGCACATTCTTGACCGCGCCGCCGACTTCGACGCCGACGATGTCGTCATTGGCGTAGACACGCAGCGCCGGGCCGTGGAAGGCCGCCACCAGGGCGTCGCGCACGCTGGCGTGTTCGCTGGCGGCCACCAGCGCAGTTGGCTGGCCGCGCGCGACCTCCAGCGCAAAACTCGGACCGCTGAGTGCGCCCGCTCTCAAATTGATAGCTGCCTGCACCCGTATTTCATGGGCCAGCAGCCCAAAAGGCTTGAAATCCCGGGAGGTATCGACGAGCGGTGCTTCAAACCCCTTGCACAGCCATGCCACCGGGGCGCTGACGCTTTGCAGCCGCTGCAACATGCCGCGCAGCCCGGCAATCGGGGTGGCGATGACGATCAGGTCCTGGCCGGCCAGCAGCGTATCGAAGGAGGCCCCGGAGCCGCCCGTCAACAGCAAGGACTGCGGCAGCGGCAGGCCCGGCAGGTAGCGGGCATTGACCCGCTGCGCTTGCATGTCGGCCAGTTGCGCCGCATCACGCGCCCACAGACTGACCTGGTGTCGCGGCGCTGAAGAAGAAGAAGAAGAAGAAGAAGAAGAAGAAGAAGAAGAAGAAGAAGAAGAGGAAGAGGAAGAGGAAGAGGAAGAGGAAGAGGAAGGAGAAGCGGTCGCGCGTGCGGCGCTGATGGCCAGAGCGGTGCCCCAGGCACCGGCGCCGAGAACGGCAATTTTCATGGCGGGCAGGAAATAGGAAACGGCGGGCGCCGGAATCAGACGATGATTTGCGGCGCTTCCTGCGCTGCCGACGCGGCGGCGGCCTGCTGCTGCTCAAACATGGCCTGGAAGTTGATCTCGGCCAGGTTGACGGGCGGAAAACCGCCGCGCTGGATCACGTCGGCCACATTGCCGCGCAGGTAGGGGTAGACGATTTGCGGGCAGGCGATGCCCAGCACAGCGTTGAGCTGCTCGGGCGGCATATTGCGGATTTCAAAAATGCCGGCCTGCTTGGCTTCGACCATGAACACGGTTTTGTCCTCGATTTTGGTGTGCACGGTGGCGGTCACGCTGACTTCGTACAAGCCATCGGTGATCGGCAGGGCGTCCACGCCGAGCTGGATGTCGACCGCAGGCTGCTCCTGGTTCAGCAGGATTTCCGGCGAATTGGGCTGCTCCAGCGAGATGTCCTTCAGGTAAACGCGCTGGATCTGGAACACGGGGTCAAGGTTGGCTTCGGCCATGATGAATCTTTCGGATTGCTTTTGAAAAAAATAAAGCCTGCAGAGCGGGCAGCAGGCACAGCGAATTATCTCAGGTGCGCTTGGCCGCCTAGGCTCAGCTATTGAGCAGCGGCAGCAAACCGCCCTGGCCGTCGAGCGCCACCAGGTCGTCGCAGCCGCCGACATGGGTGTCACCGATAAAAATCTGCGGCACCGTGCGGCGGCCGGTGATCTCCATCATTTTCTGGCGCTCGGCGGGCTGCATGTCCACGCGGATTTCCTCGATGGCCGACACACCACGCTGCTTGAGCAGTTGTTTGGCATGCATGCAATAAGGACAACTGGCGGTCAGGTACATCTTGACAGTTTGCATCGATCAATCTCTCCTGGTCGGGTTCAAGGGCTCAGCCCGCGAATCAGGCCTTTTCAAGCGGCAGGTTAGCCTCTTTCCAGGATTTCAGTCCGCCGGCCAGGCATTGAGCCTGCGGGTAGCCGAGTTTTTTGGCCAGGGCCAGGGCCCGGTTGGCGCGCGCGCCGCTGGGGCACACCAGGATCAGCGGCAAGTCCTTGTTTTTCACGGCGGAGGGTAGTTTTTCCTCCAACTGGCTCAGCGGAATGTTTTTGGCGCCGACCACGTGGCCGGTGGCAAACTCCTCGACTTCGCTGACATCAATGACCACCGCCTTGTCGCGGTTGATCAGTTGCACCGCGCCGCTGGCGCTGAGCGAGCCGGCCACCATCCCGCTGGAAATCAGGGGCCACATCAGCATGCCGCCGGATGCCAGCGCAATGCCGATCAGCATCCAGTTATCGATGAAAAATTTCACTTTGAGTCCTTCAGGGTTTTGCAGTTAATCAGTGATTTTAGAATGCGGGGGTGAACTCGGCTGCGCGCGCTCCGCCGCAGGCCTCGTTTTCTACAGTTTCGGCCTCAGCTTTCACCTGTCCAACACACTTTTTCAACTGCATCACCCATGTACAAACTTGTGCTCATCCGCCACGGCGAATCCACCTGGAACCTTGAAAACCGCTTCACTGGCTGGGCCGATGTGGACCTGACGCCCACTGGCGTCACGCAAGCCATCGCCGCCGGCAAGCTGCTCAAAAGCGAAGGCTACGACTTCGACGTGGCCTACACCAGCGTGCTCAAACGCGCGACCCGCACGCTCTGGCACACGCTCGACGAACTGGACCGCACCTGGCTGCCAGTGGTGCACAGCTGGCGCCTGAACGAGCGGCACTACGGCGCGCTGCAGGGCCTGAACAAGCTGGAGACCGCCAAAAAATACGGTGACGAGCAGGTGCTGGCCTGGCGCCGCAGCTACGACACGCCGCCGCCGGCGCTGGCACCCAGCGACGAGCGCTGGGAGGGCAGGGACCCGCGTTACGCCAAACTAAAACCCGGCGAGGCGCCGCTGACCGAGTGCCTGAAAGACACGGTGGACCGCGTGCTGCCGTTCTGGAACGAGGCCATGGCGCCTGCCATCCGGGCCGGCAAACGCATTGTGGTGGCGGCGCACGGCAACTCTATCCGCGCACTGGTGAAGTACCTCGACAACATCTCCGACCAGGACATCGTCGGCCTGAACATTCCCAACGGCATTCCGCTGGTGTACGAACTCGACGCCGATCTGAAGCCGCTGCGCCACTGCTACCTGGGCGACAGCGCAGCCATTGCCAAAGCCGCTGCGGCCGTCGCCGCCCAGGGCAAGTCCTGATCGCGGCCCGCGCAATGTGAAGCATGGGTAAAACCAGGCAGTATTTGACACATTGCGCGTTCCACGGGCCCGCAGCCCGGGAACTGCGGGCCGGGGCCTTTCTCCAAGGTGTATATTGGTTTAAATTCTGTGGCAACTGTCTTAAATCTAGGCAAACGAAGGTATTTATGGGTCAGAAACTCAAGATAGCAGGCTGGATTTCCATCGGCGCCGTGGCCGGTGCCCTGACCACTGTTCAATTGCAGGCCGTGGCCCGGGGTGGCCTGGCCCCTCTGCCGCTGGAGGAGCTGCAGCAGCTGGCCGCCGTGTTTGGCATGGTCAAAACCGACTATGTGGAACCGGTGGACGAGAAAAAACTCATCACCGACGCGATCTCCGGCATGGTCGCCAGCCTGGACCCGCATTCGGTCTATTTCGACAAAAAATCCTTCAAGGAATTCCGCGAAGGAACCAGCGGGCGGTTTGTCGGCGTCGGCATCGAAATCTCCCAGGAAGACGGTCTGGTCAAGGTGGTGTCGCCGATTGAAGGCTCACCCGCCGACCGCGCCGGCCTCAAGCCCAACGACCTGATCACCAGGATTGACGACACCGCCGTGAAGGGCCTGAGCCTGAACGAGGCCGTCAAAAAGATGCGCGGCGAGCCCAAGACCAAGGTCGTGCTGATGATCTTCCGCAAGGACGAAAACCGCACTTTCCCGGTCACCATCACACGCGAGGAAATCCGCACCCAGTCGGTACGCAGCAAGGTGATTGAGCCGGGTTACGCCTGGATTCGCCTGAGCCAGTTCCAGGAGCGCACGGTCGATGATTTTGTGGTCAAGCTGGAGCAAATTTACAAGCAGGAGCCCAACCTCAAAGGCCTGGTGCTGGACTTGCGCAATGACCCGGGCGGCTTGCTTGATGCAGCGGTTGCGGTGTCTGCCGCCTTCCTGCCAGCAAACGTCACTGTCGTATCCACCGACGGCCAGCTGGCAGAAAGCAAATTCACCTACAAGGCTGCGCCGGAGTTTTACCAGCGGCGCAGCGCCGCCGACCCGCTCAAGCGCCTGCCCGCCGCGATCAAAAACGTGCCCTTGGTGGTGCTGGTCAACGAAGGATCGGCATCGGCCAGCGAAATTGTGGCCGGTGCCTTGCAGGACCACAAACGCGCCATCATCATGGGCAACCAGACTTTCGGCAAGGGCTCGGTGCAGACGGTGCGGCCACTCGGCCCCGACACCGGGCTCAAGCTCACCACCGCGCGTTATTTCACGCCCACCGGCAAGTCGATTCAGGCCAAAGGCATCGTGCCCGACGTGCTGGTCGATGACACCGCAGGAGGCAGCCCGTTTGCCGCCCTGCGTACGCGCGAGGCCGACCTCGAAAAACACCTGGCCAGCGGCCAAGGCGCCGAGGTCAAAGACCCGGGCCGTGAAAAGGCCCGCGAAGAAGCGCTCAAACGCCTGGAAGAAGAGTCGAAAAAGAGCCCCGAACAGCGTCGCCCCCCTGAGTTCGGCAGCGACAAGGATTTCCAGCTCGCACAGGCGCTGAACCAGCTCAAGGGCCGGCCGGTGCTGGTCAGCAAGACCATCGTCGAGCGCAAGGAAGAGAAGAAGGAAAACTGATAGAGCGGGCCTGGCAGGGCCGCAAACGGCGCCCTGCCGCTCCGGTCAGTCCGTGCCTGCCTCCATGAACGACACCCAGCTGCTGCGCTATTCCCGCCATATCCTGCTCGACGAGATCGGGGTGGAGGGCCAGGACCAACTGCTGGCGTCGCACGCGCTGGTCATAGGCGCTGGTGGCCTGGGTTCACCGGTGGCGCTCTACCTGGGCAGCGCCGGGGTAGGCCGCATCACTGTGGTGGACAACGACCGTGTAGACACGACCAACCTGCAACGCCAGGTCGCGCACACACTGGCCAGGGTAGGCGAGTTCAAGGCGCATTCCGTGCAGCAGGCGGTGGCCGCCATCAATCCCGACGTGCAGGTCTCGCCCATCACCCAGCGCGCCGACGCGACGCTTCTGGACCAGCTAGTACCTCTGGTCGATGTGGTGCTGGACTGCAGCGACAACTTTTCGACCCGGCACGCCATCAACAGCGCTTGCGTGAAGCACGGCAAACCCCTGGTGTCCGGCGCCGCGATACGCTTTGACGGGCAGATCACGGTGTACGACCCGCGGCAGGCGGCGTCTGCATGTTATGCCTGTGTGTTTCCCCCTTCCGATACGGTGGAAGAAGCCAATTGCGCGACCATGGGTGTGTTTGCGCCCTTGGTGGGCATCGTCGGCACCCTCCAGGCAGCCGAGGCGCTCAAGCTGCTCTGCGGCATAGGTCAGCCACTGACCGGCCGTCTGCTGATGCTGGACGGCCGCAGCATGGACTGGCAGGAGGTGCGCACCGTGCGCGACCCGGCCTGCCCGGTCTGCAACCAGCGGCCGCACTGACACGCGCACTCCGGCTATTTCTTGACCGGCGTGGTCGCTGCTGCCGGTTTTTCGGGCGGCTTGACCGGGCTGGCTGCGGCCAGCACACCTTCGCAATCAGCGTCCTTGCCGGGCCCGGTTTCCACCGTGGCCGCCAAGGCCAGCAGCGGATTGAGTGCGCCCAGCAGCAGCGCAAAACCACCGCGCTTGGCCAGCGCGGCCTTGTCGGGCGTGGCAGCAGGACGCGCAAAGGTGCCCGTCACCCTGAGCGGTGAACGAAGGCTCAGAATGCTTTTGTCCTTGGGCTCGGGGTAGAGCACCAGGTTCAGGGTTTCTTCGGCCAGGCTGATCTGGCCGTTGCCATGGATCACGGTGTCGGTGGTGTCCAGCAAAATCGCGCGGCTGCTCATCAGACCCTGCTTCACATCAAAAGCCGCTGCAGCGCAGCGCAGAGTGATGTTTTTGTCCCCGGCCATGAAGAACTGGATGATCTCGCCACCGTCCAGCCCCATGAACTCCATGAGCACGGCGCTGATTTCGCCCTTGCCCATCAGCAAAGCCATGGTTCCGGACGACGAGCCCAGCACCTTGGAAATCGAATTGCCGTTGCCCGCCAGATCGATGCGTCCATTGAGCCGGCCCAGGCTGCCCTTGGTGGCCTCGATACGGGGGAAAAGCCGGGCCAGCTGAAGCGTGCGCGCGTCCAGCCGGGCTTGCACCTTCACGGGCTTGGCATACGCGTCGATGCGAATCAGGCCTACCAGCTTGCCACCCGCCACGCCCAAGTCCAGCGGATCCAGCTGCAGCACCCCGTCATTGAGCTTGATGTGGGTATCAACGCGCTCCAGCGGCAGGCCCTTGGCATTTTTGACTTCAGCAGCTTTAAACCAAACGTCGGCATTCATGGTTTTCAGGCGCTCAAAATCCAGCTCGGCCGTGGGCAGCACCTTGCCGGCCACCTGCACCTGTTTGGGCGCCGAAGAGCTTGCGCTCTTGGTGACGGTTTTGGTGGTCTTGCCCGAGGCGTCGGTTGGCACGCCCACGAGCGGGCCCAAGTCTTCAAAGTCGAGCGATTTGGAGGCCAGCTTGCCCGACAGCAAAGCCACCGAGGCGGATTTGTCGTACACCAGTTGGCCTGCCAGGTCGGACTGGCCCAGGCGGCCCTGGATGCCCGACACATTCCACACACGCCCCTGCTTGCTGAGGTGGCCACGCACCGCATAGACGCGGGTGTCGGGCAGCACCACGCCCAGAAGTTTGTACAGGTCCGCCAGCGTCTGGCCCTTGAGGTCAAAGTTGGCGTCCAGATTGTCCAGCGCGGCGAGGTTGCCTATGCTTCCCTTGGCCTGCAGTGTGGTGCGTCCGGCGCTGGCCTTGATCTCGATCGGAAAAGGCTGGGATTTGGTGTCGCTAAGCTGCAGCACGTTGCCGGTCCGCCCTTCGGCGGCAAAGGCCTCTTTTTTCCAGGTGCCGCGCGCCTTGTAGCTCAGTGGCGTAGCGCCCTGGTTGGGCGCGGCAGTCGAACTGGGGTCGGCGCCGGCTATCGCAAATTCGGTCTTGATGTCAGCGCCCTGGGCCTCGGCCAGGTAGTTGAGCGTTCCCTGGTCCACCACCAGGGCGTCAATCACCGGCACCGTGCCCGTGTCGGCCGTATCCTTGCCCAGGGCCCAGGTTCGCCGGCCGTCCGGCTGGATTTGCAACCCGAACACCGGCCGCTGCAGCTTGATCAGCGGCAACTCCACCCGGCCCCGGAGCAGTGGCCAGAATTTGATCTCGATCTCGGCCGACTCGGCTTTAACAAGGTAGGGGTCGCGCGCCCAGTCCGGGTTGGCAAACTCGATACCGTCGGCAAAAACACGCGTTGTCCGGCCCAGCTTGACGTCGAGCTTGCGGGTGATTTCAAACTTTCGCCCGCTTTGCTCGCTGACGTACCGGTTCAGGGGGCCGCGCAGCCAGTCCCACGGGAAAAACACCACCAGAAGTAACAGCGCCAGCAAAAACACCGCAACACCTGCCGCGATTCTGGCCCACAAAACATGGTAAAGCCGGGGCGCGGCATGGGTGGAGTTGCTCATAGGAGGGACATCCGATTGTTATGGGTGGGGTTGGTGACAACCGGCACCGGACAAGCCGGTTCGCCTGGAAGGCGTCTGCCAAAGGACAGTCGTTGGTGGGCAGAGTATCTGCCGCAAGCAGCCAGTCAACCATCGGCTACTGCCATGCACCGCTGTCAGTGATTGCCTACAGCCAAGACTGTAGGCAACATCCTACAGTCCGGCCGCCACCGCCCTGTCAGAATCAATTGGCATGCATGGGTACATTAGTTAACATATCTACTCAACAGACCGATTGAAGATCCGTGGGACTTAAAACTTATATCGTCGAAGACAACGCCACGATCCGCGACAACCTCATAGCCACGCTTGAAGAACTTGTAGGCATTGATGCTGTAGGCACGGCGGAAACTGAGAACGAGGCCAAGGATTGGCTCAGAAAACAAGACCCGGCATGGGACCTGGCGATTGTTGACCTGTTCCTGAAGCAGGGCAGTGGCCTGGGCGTGCTAGAGGCCTGCCGCAACCGCAATCCGCGTCAAAAAGTAATCGTTTTGAGCAACTACGCCACGGCCGACATCCGCAAGCGCTGCGCGCAGCTGGGTGTGGATGCGGTGTTCGATAAATCCAACGAGATTGACGCGCTGGTTGACTATTGCCTGGCGCAATTACCGGCCGGTGTCGGCCCGTAATCAATCAATCAGCGTAACTACTCAGCCCCCATGATTCGATAGGCGACAATCCGCATCAATGCAAACCCCATCAAGCCTGAGTCAGTTAAGCCATGCCGCAAAAGATGCACTGATTCTGATGCAGCAGGAGCAGATTACGGCGCTGCAAGA
>NZ_JAUYEY010000099.1 GCF_030689685.1 Polaromonas sp.
CGCGCGAAGCCAAGGTGCTGCGCATGCGTTTTGGTATCGAGATGTCCACCGACCATACGCTGGAAGAAGTCGGCAAGCAGTTCGACGTGACGCGTGAACGCATCCGCCAGATCGAAGCCAAGGCGCTGCGCAAGCTCAAGCACCCTTCGCGTTCGGACAAGCTGCGCAGCTTTATTGACACGCTCTGATCCAGTGCAACGAAGAAAAGGGGCCCGCGTGGCCCCCTTTCTTCTATTGGCGCCTACCTAGATCAACGGACCAATCAGCACCAAACATCTGAGACCTCCACCCTCGATTGGGCACAGGCACATGTACCTAAACAGTCATGCGTATCGTGCACCCCATGCGGAATCAGACTAGCCTAGGCTGCCTAGCAGTGTTCTCCGACGCGTTCTGGATACAGAAAGCTGCCAGCACATTCAGGAACGCAGCCCGATGCGAAAGTGCTTCTGCAATCAGTCCTCGGGCCTGCAGAGACTTGTAGAGCGCAACTGAATAGGCTTGGCAATTTACGGATTTTGAAGGATTGAACTCAATATCAGTGAAGGCGTCGAATTCATCGAGCCAACGGACTGCCTCATCGCACTTATTGAGAGCATTTAGATACAGCCAATCATAGAAGGAAGTCCGGGGATCCAGTGACCACTCCTCCCCGAAGAAGAGGAAACCAGTTAGTTCTCCCGACTCCTTCAACCTCAAGTCCGCCTTTGCTTCCCGAGCCGGCTTCATAAGCAGGTCCACGAAAGGTCCACCACGCTCAAAGACCTTGCTAGATTGATATGCCGCCTCAACGCTGAAGGTTTTCCCAAGCTTTCGCGTGGTGATCTCGAGGTTGAATGCACTCAAGCTCACGCCCAGCGGCTCTGTAGATTTCGTTGAGATTTCGAGCGGAACTCTGCAAATGCCGTGCTCAATAGCGACAGCATGCAGGGAGGATACTGATTTCTGCTTTTGCGAGGCCGCCATCCCTGGGTGCCACTGAAACTCGGCATACATTGTCTCAACCAATACTCGGCCCTGTACGGTCGGCACAAAAATCGGACGCCTTGCCATTACCGTCTATTCCCTCTGCCAGTGCTCAAAATCTGGTCGTGCACCAAAATACTTTCTGTGGTGACTAAATTTTACGCGCGTCGAGTATTGATTCGCTATTCGCTTGAGATAGGACATGTTATTGATGTTCTCCTCGCTGTCCAGGAAGACTTCAACTATGTCGGTCATGCGGATAGTGCCCCTCACCAACACCTCTGCTTGAGGATGAGTGGGGTAATTCGACGGGACATCGGTTGTCAGTCGAGTTGGGAAGCCTGGCATGTCTTTGAACAACTGCTGTAAGGCAAGAGATCCACTCCTCTGCGTGATTGTCTGTTGCGCGATTTCTCGCTCTGCAGCATTTCGTCGGCAAAAGATGCAGTCCTCCCGCCACAAGATCTCGGGCTTTAGCTGAAGCACTGCCCAATCCGTTCCTGGATTGGAGGATCGATATGGGTAGAACATCTTGTAGTTGGGAAACGTAATCGAGACGCAAACAGCATCTTCTATTCGATCGTAGCGGTACTGGTCGTTCGCGACGTACTCTGCATTGAGGGCTTCGAGCTGCCTTCGCCCTAGCAGCCCGCGAGACAAGATGCCCGCAACATTCTCCACCCTAGTGAAATGGAAAAGGGAGTTGATTCCTCTTTGAGAGACAAACCTTTCGATTCGATGTTGTTCGCGACGCCGCATTGTCAGCTGGAGGGGCGCAGTGATCGGCTCCATGAGTACACCCGTTCCGCAGATCCACTGTGATCGATCTGGAACTATCTTGCCGTCCGCAAATGGAACGTAAATACGATCGCACTCGTCCTGGTGCTCCATCTCCATCCAGAAGTCTCCAGTCAGCACCTCGTGTGTCCACTGATCTTCTCCAGCCAAATTCTGAAACTTCTGCAGAAGTAGGGATCCGGAAGAGTCAAGTTCGTAGAAGGCGACATAGCCTCTCCAGCACGCGGAACTCAGGTAGCCCGGTGCAAGTCTTGGCTGATTGACGAATCGATACTCACTGCTTCGATCAATTCCAGTTCCAATTCTGGCCAGCCTAAACTCTCCAAAGTTAACCTCCGGATATCGATTCGTCAGCTTCTCAAAAGCCTGCGCAGTCATAGCGTCCTCCCAGTACTACATTTTTCGATGACATGATCGAGCAGTGAATTATGGGCGCGGAACGACAAGTTTGAATACCGCCGCGGCTACAAATTCTCGACCTACGCCACCTGGTGGATTCGCCAGGCGATTACGCGCTCTATCGCCGACCAGGCGCGCACCATCCGCATTCCGGTGCACATGATAGAGACCATCAACAAGATGAACCGCCTGTCGCGCCAGCATTTGCAGGAGTTCGGCTTTGAGCCCGACGCCAGCATCCTGGCCGAGAAGATGGAGATTCCTGAAGACAAGATCCGCAAGATCATGAAGATCGCCAAAGAGCCGATCTCGATGGAAACACCGATTGGCGATGACGACGACAGCCACCTGGGCGACTTCATCGAGGACAGCGCCAACACCGCACCGCTGGAAGCAGCCATGCAGGCCGGCCTGCGCGATGTGGTCAAAGACATTCTCGACAGCCTGACACCGCGCGAAGCCAAGGTGCTGCGCATGCGTTTTGGTATCGAGATGTCCACCGACCATACGCTGGAAGAAGTCGGCAAGCAGTTCGACGTGACGCGTGAACGCATCCGCCAGATCGAAGCCAAGGCGCTGCGCAAGCTCAAGC
>NZ_JAUYEY010000100.1 GCF_030689685.1 Polaromonas sp.
GCCTTGACGCGCTGGAGGAGCAGCTTGCACTGGGACTCAGAACTTTGGAGCAAAACCCTGAAACTGTGCGCACCATTGTCTCTTGGGATTGGATTGTGAGCTCCTTGATTACTTCATTTATGAAGTAGAAATGGAATGAGTAGCTACTTTTTTTAGAGTTTTTTCGAGCTTTGGTCCTTTGTGGGTGTGCGCAAACAGCTATAAAAATCATAGCGCAGCGTGACGCCTCCCATCCGAAAGTTCAGGCCAGCGCCTTCGCCTTGTCCGCCTCGGTCGTGAATGCGTCCGCAAAAAACTCTTCTTCAGGCAAGCCGCCGAGTGCGGTGTAGTCGGCTCGGGCGGAGTCCACCACGATGGGTGCGCCGCAGGCATACACCTGATACCCCGACAGGTCGGGGAAGTCTTCCAGCACCGATTGGTGCACAAAACCGGTTCGCCCGGTCCAGTTGTCCTCGGGCCGGGCGTTCGAGATCACCGGCACATAGCTCAGGTTGGGCATCTCCGCGACCTTGGCCATGACCCAGTCGTTCATGTACAGGTCGGCGGGCCGGCGGCCGCCCCAGTACAGCACCGCCGGGCGCGTACTGCCCTTGAACTGCAGGTGTTCGATCAATGCCTTGATGGGCGCAAAGCCGGTGCCAGAGGCCAGCAGCACCATGGGTTTGTCGCTGTCCTCGCGCAGGAAGAAGCTGCCGTACGGACCTTCGACGCGCAGGATTTCCTTCTCCTTCATGGCGGTGAACACATGGTCGGTGAACTTGCCGCCGGGCATGTGGCGGATGTGCAGCTCCACGCCTGGATTGTCGAGCTGGGTGTGCGGCGCATTGCCCATGGAATAGCTGCGGCGGTCGCCGTCGCGCAGCAAAAACTCCACGTACTGGCCGGCGTGGTACTTGAAGACATCGCTGGCTGGCAGTTGCAGGCGGATGATCATCACGTCGTGCGAGGCGCGCGTCATCGTGTTCACACGGGTCGGCATCTTCTTGATCGGAAAGGCGCTCTCGTCGGTGACCTGGCGCGACTCCAGCACCACGTCGGTTTGCGGCACGCCGCAGCAGGTCAGGATGAAACCGGCGGCTTCTTCCTCATGGCTCAGTGCTTTGAGCTGGTGCGGGCCGTGCACCACCGTGCCTTCGAGCTTTTTGCATTTGCAGGAACCGCAGGCGCCGTCCTTGCAGCCATAGGGCATGCCCACGCCCTGGCGGATGGCGGCGGCCAGCAGGGCTTCGTCGGGGTTGGCGGTGAAGGCACGGCCGCTGGGCAGCACGGTGACGGTAAAAGTCATATTCGGTATCCTAGGGACTGTTTTTTCATTTGTGCTGTTGACCAGCCATTCCCCCAATTTTGCCCTCAAACCAAAATCCCCTCGGCGCCCTGCCTTCGCGTTTCCGTCGCCAGCGTGTGCTCATCATCGGTTGTGGCGATGTCGGCTTGCGCGTGGCTCGCCAGTTGCCGCCGCAGGTGCGCGTGCTGGCGCTGACCTCGTCGATTGAAAAAATGCCGGACTTCCGCGCCAGCGGCATCATGCCGCTGTCCGGCAATCTGGACCAACCCGCCACCCTGCGCCGCCTGGCCGGGCTGGCGACACGGGTGATCCACCTGGCGCCGCCGCCCGGCGAGAAGCTGCCCGACTGGCGACGCGACCCGCGCACGCTGGCGTTGCTGCGCGCGCTGCGCCTGCGTGGCTTGCCGCAGTCCATGGTCTATGGCTCGACCAGCGGCGTCTATGGCAACTGCGACGGCGACTGGGCCAGCGAGGTGCGGGCGGTGAACCCGCACACGCCGCGCGCGCAGCGCCGCGTCGATGCCGAGCAGCAACTGCGTTTTTTCGGCCGCTCCAGCGGCGTGCGGGTGCACACGCTGCGCATTCCGGGCATCTACGCGCCCGACCGTGAGAGCGGCACGCCGCGCGGCCGCCTGCTCAAGGGCACGCCGGTGCTGCAGCCGGCCGACGACGTGTACACCAACCACATCCATGCCGACGATCTGGCGCGCGCCTGCCTGGCGGCGCTGTGGCGCGGCAAGCCGCAGCGCGTGACCCATGCCAGCGACGACACCGAGCTGAAGATGGGTGACTACTTTGACCTGGCGGCCGACCTCTATGGCCTGCCGCGTCCGCCGCGCGTGGCGCGCAGCAGCGCGCAGGCAGATTTGCCGCTGCTGCTGCTGAGTTTCATGAGTGAGTCGCGCCGGCTTGACAACACGCGGCTGAAAACAGAGCTGCGGCTGCGGCTGCGTTACCCCACTGTGGCTTCGGGCTTGCTGGAAGGATAAACAATTTGCTATTAAAACAGGAGCTGCTTGCGCAGGTATAACAAGGGCTGTAGCCTGTTTTTTCTTGAAATGCCGTAACTACTCAGCTAGTCTGGGCCGGATTTACTCCCTCTCCCTCCGGGAGAGGGCGGGGGCTGAACGCTGCGGCTCCAGAGGCGCTTGAGCGCATCTGGACAGCGTGAAGAGGCCCGGACTCTGGCCGGGCTGCGGTCTGCAAGACAGGGATCGCGGTCTGAGCATTGATCTATCGTATGTTGTGGCTTGCCGACCCTCACCCCAACCCTCTCCCAGAAGGAGAGGGGGCAAGAAAAGGGAGTTGCATGCAGCGATCAGTGACGAAGTTTCAGATACCGGCAGGCTTTTTCAGCGTTTGCATGCGGTCTTGGGCGCGCAGCACGATGGTCTTGACTTCAGCGCCCTGCAGCACGGTCAGTGATATCTCTGCATCGGGCGCGGCCCGGTTCCAGAGTTTTTTGTAAAAGTCTTCCAGCGTGGTGACCTTGGCGCCATCAACGGCCAGCACCACATCGCCCGCCTCCAACCCAGCCCCTTCGGCCGGGCTGTCCTTGCTGACCCGCGTGATCTGCACGCGGCCGCCCTGGTCGTTGGAGTTCAGCCCCAGCCAGGGCCGGCGGCTTTTTACGCTGCTGCCAGACTGCTGCAACTCGGCCAGGATGGGACGCAGCAGATCGACCGGCACAAACATATTGCCCGGCAGCCGCACATTTTCGGCAGCCGCATTCGAGACAAACAGCGAGCCTATGCCCAGCAGTTCACCCCGGCTGTTGAACAGCGGCGCGCCGCTGTGGTTGCCCCCACTGGCCAGCACTGGCGGGCTGGTGAACAGCGCGGACTCGATGTGGTACTCCCAACTGCCAGAAAAAGCACGCTTGCTGACCAGTCGCGTCATGCTGACCTCGCCATCGTCATTGCCCTGCGGACCGGTCATCGCTATCAAGGGCTCCCCGGGCTTGAGCTCCTGGCTGCTGCCCAGCGCGGCGGCGCTGATACCACGCAGCGGCAACAGTGGCCGCAGCAAGCCGAAGCCGGTGGCCAGGTCGTAGGCCACGGCGCGCGCTGGCAGGGTTTTGTTGTCCTGGGTGACGATCTCGATCTGCTCAGCTTCCAGCAGCAGGTAGCCGATGGTCAGGATCAAGCCGTCCTGGCCGATGACCACGCCGGAGCCGCTGCGGCGCTGGCCGAGGGTTTCGGCCGAGCGTGCGTCGCTCGCTGCTGTCACCTTGACACCCACAACGGCGGCATTGGCTCGCGTCAACGCGTCCATCATGACCTGCGCTGCGGACGGCTGCACGGTGGCCGCGTGGGCCCCGGTCAGCAGCAGGCAAGCGCCAAGCCAGGGGGTGAAGCAGCGATAAAGTGAGCGCATGACAGACTCCTGACGCAGCAGATGGCCGCGATCAAAGAATGCGCCTAATTGAAGACCCTTGCAAGCACCGGGAAACAAAAAAAAACCGGTCCCCGCGATCAGGAAACCGGTCGAATCAGTCCGCCAGGCGCTGGTGCACCCAGTGCGCGGCGGCCAGCAGCCGGTGGTCGTCGCCGTAGGCTCCGACCAGTTGCAGGCCCACCGGCAGGCCGCTGTGACCGTACGCAAACGGCAGGTGCACGCAGGGCAGGCCCAGCAAGGTCCAGCCCCGGCAGAACAGCGGGTCACCGGTGCCCTCCAGCCCGGCCGGGGCCTCGCCGATGCTGCTGGGCGCGATGATTACGTCGAAGTTGCTGAACAGCGTCTGGGCCTGCTGCCGTGCGCTGGTGGTGGCCTGCAGGTTCAGCGCATGGCGCGCGCCGCTGATGGCCAGGCCGTCGGCGATCAGCGCCTGCAGCGGCGCGCTGAGCTGATGGGGGTGGTGCAGTCGTTCGTGGCTCAGTGAACGCGCCGTCTCAAAGGCCTGCACCGCCTTCTGCACGGCGACCAGGCCGGACAGGCTGTGTGGCAGCGCCAAGGGCGCCCCGTGCCCGGCCAGCAACTTTTCGGCCTGGGCCCAGGCCTGCTGCGTGTCTGTGTCGGCCTGCGCCCATTCCGGGGTCTGGCACCAGCCTAAACGCGGCGCGCCGGCCTGCTCAAAGGCCGCAGGGTCGGCCAGCCGCGCATCGCCGGTCAGCACCGCGCCCAGCAGCGCCATGTCGCGCACGCTGCGCGCAAAACCACCGACAGTGTCCAGCGTTTCCGACAGGCTTTTGACACCGGCTTTGGGCACACGGTTGTGGCTGGGCTTGTAGCCGACCACGCCGCAAAAGGCCGCCGGCCGGATCAGCGAGCCCGCCGTCTGCGTGCCCAACGCCAGCGGCAACATGCCGTCGGCCACCGCAGCGGCCGAGCCACTCGACGAGCCGCCCGGTGTGTGCAGCGGCTTGTGCGGGTTGCGGGTGGCGCCGGGGAGCATATTGGCCAGCTCGGTCGTCACGGTTTTACCCAGCAACACCGCGCCGGCTTCGCGGCACAACGCGACGGCAGCGGCATCGGCTGGCGGTTGTTGTCCGGCATAAATCGGCGAGCCGTAGCCGGTGGGCAGGTCGAAGGTGTCGAACAAGTCTTTCACGCCAAAAGGCAGGCCATGCAGCAGGCCGCGCACGGCGCCGGCGTCCAGCGTGCGGGCATAGGCGAGTGCGGCGTCCGCATCGAGGTGCACAAAAGCGTGCACCTGCGGCTCACGTTCGGCAATGCGATCCAGGCAGGCGCGGACCAGATCGACTGCGGTGAGTTCACGGCGCGCCAGCAGGCTGGCGGCCTGCCAGGCAGAGAGTTGATGCAGGGGAGGCGTGGGGGAAACAGGCATGCGGCGAGTATCCCGTTTTTCTGCGGGCTTTGCGCTGCCGCACCGCCAACGACAGACCGACGACTTGTCCTGTGGCGTAAAAAAAGGCTCTTCCCGCAAAGGAAGGACCTGTGTCTGGTGCCCGGGGCCGGAATCGAACCGGCACGCCTTTCGGCGGGGGATTTTGAGTCCCCTGCGTCTACCAATTTCACCACCCGGGCTGCAAGAAGCGAAGAGGCAAATTATGGCACAGTGCAGGGTATGAACTACTCGACTCTCGAAGACGCCATTGGCAAAACGCCGCTGGTGGCCTTGCAGCGTATCCAGGCTGAAAGCAATACCCAACGCAATAACGTGGTCCTCGGCAAGCTCGAAGGCAACAACCCCGCCGGATCGGTGAAAGACCGGCCCGCGCTGTCCATGATCAGGCGCGCCGAGGAGCGCGGCGACATCAAGCCGGGCGACACATTGATTGAAGCGACCTCGGGCAACACCGGCATCGCGCTGGCCATGGCGGCTGCCATCAAGGGTTACCGCATGGTACTGATCATGCCGGAGGACCTGTCGATCGAACGCGCGCAGACCATGAAAGCGTTTGGCGCCGAGCTGATCCTGACGCCCAAAAGCGGTGGCATGGAGCATTCGCGCGACCTCGCCGACCAGATGCAGCGGGACGGCAAGGGCCGGGTGCTGGACCAGTTTGCCAACGAGGACAACCCGCGCATCCACTACGAAACTACTGGACCCGAGATCTGGGCCGACACCCACGGCAAGATCACCCACTTTGTCAGCGCCATGGGAACCACTGGCACCATCACTGGCGTCTCGCGTTTTCTGAAAGAGAAAAACCCGGCGATCCGCATCATCGGCGCGCAACCGTCCGAAGGCTCGCGCATTCCCGGCATCCGCAAATGGCCGGTCGAATATTTGCCAAAAATTTATGACGCGAGCACCGTCGATGAAACCGTGCTGGTCAGCCAGCAGGACGCCGAAGACATGTGCCGCCGCCTGGCGCGCGAGGAAGGCATCTTCTGCGGCATCTCGTCCGGCGGCGCGCTGGCCGTGGCGCTACGCATCTCGCAGCAGGTCGAGAACGCGATCATCGCGTTCATCGTATGTGATCGTGGGGATCGCTATCTCTCGACGGGGGTATTCCCGGCCTAAAACTCCGCCTGCGCAATCTTCTGTTTGGATAGCGCCGGGTTTTGCGCAAAGTAGCGTTTGATGCCGCCGAGGATCGCATTCGCCAGTTTCATCTGGTATTCATCGTCGTTCAGGCGGCGCTCTTCGCTGGGGTTGCTGATGAAAGCGGTCTCAACCAGAATGGACGGGATGTCCGGCGATTTCAGCACGGCGAACCCGGCTTGTTCGACTTGGCCGCGGTGCAGGTCGTTGATGTCGCCCAGTTCGCTCAGCACATGCTTGGCCAGTTTCATGCTGTCATTGATGGTGGCGGTCTGCGACAGGTCGAGCAGGGTGCGCGCCAGATAGGGGTCTTTGACCGCGATGTTCACGCCGCCGATCAGGTCGGCCTCGTTTTCTTTTTTCGCCAGCCAGCGCGCCGCAGCGCTGGTTGCGCCGTGTTCGGAGAGCGCGAATACCGATGAACCGCGCGCCTTCGGTTTGATGAAGGCATCGGCGTGGATGGAGATGAACAGATCCGCGTTTACCTTGCGCGCCTTGGCGACGCGTCCGATGAGCGGGATGAAGTAATCGCCGTCGCGAATCAGCACGCCGCGCATATTCGGCGCGTCATCCACCAAGGCTTTCACCTTGCGCGCAATCGCCAGCGTGATGTTTTTTTCGTAAGAACCGTTTTTGCCGCGTGCGCCGGGGTCTTCGCCGCCGTGTCCGGCATCGATTGCGACAATCAGCGTGCGGGCGCGCAGCTCGGGAACGTTCTTGGGAGGGACGGCTGCAACTGGCGGTGGGGTGTCAATCTTGCCGATACTCATGCTTTGGGTCAGCTTGGGTTTTTCCTCGGCAGACAGTTCTTTTGCGGCGGGCGGTTCTTCTGCAGCCTGCCCGGTTGCGGCGGGGGCGCTGGTGGCTTCGTGAATGGGCGTTTTGGGTTTTTCGAGCAAGGCCATCAACGGGTCGAGCGGCTGGGCGGGGTATACGTCCAGCACCAGGCGATAGCCGTATTCGCCGACCGGCTTGAGGACGAACAACTGCGGCTTGACCTCGCTCTTCAGGTCGAGCACGAGGCGCACCACGCCGGGCTTGAAACGCCCGATGCGCACGCTGGCGATGTAAGGGTCATTGTCGCCAATCAGTTTGGTCAGTTCGCTGAGCGTGCTGCCGAACTCTACATCCTCCAGATCGATGACCAGCCGCTCCGGGTTGTTCACGGTGAACATATTGTGGCGGATGGCTTGTCTGGATTCGAGCGTCAGGCGCGTGTAATCCTGTGCCGGCCAGACGCGCGCCGAGCCGACGGCAATGGCGGCATGCGTTTGCGGTAGCCAGCAGAGGATCAGGAGTATTACAATTTTTCCAAGCATCGCTTGCCCATTTCCGTATTGGCATGGATTTCTGCATTGCGGCCTTGCTCCAAAATTT
>NZ_JAUYEY010000101.1 GCF_030689685.1 Polaromonas sp.
CCTTGACGCGCTGGAGGAGCAGCTTGCACTGGGACTCAGAACTTTGGAGCAAAACCCTGAAACTGTGCGCACCATTGTCTCTTGGGATTGGATTGTGAGCTCCTTGATTACTTCATTTATGAAGTAGAAATGGAATTACCAGTAAATTGCCGGACTCGTTCCACAACTGCGCGGTTTGGTCGAAGTAGCCGTTGCAAAAAGCCTGGGCTTGGCTCTGCCCCAGCAGGTAGCCGCTATCGGTGGCCTGCAGCAGCGCCGCATCAGCATGGTAGTACACCGTCATCGAGACGGTACCAATCGGTACCAGCAGCGGACGGCGGCGCCAGATTCGGGGAAAAAACACGTCCGACAACGCAGTCAGCGAAGCAAAGTCCAGCGGGCGCGGCGGGTCGTCGCGCAGCCACAGGCGGGTGCGGCTGATGCCCAGGTCGGCGCCGTTCCATTCGGCAGGAATCGCGCCTTCGGCAAAACGCATTTCATAACGCTTGACCCATTCGACCCGCGCCAGGCCGCTGGCACGCGGCACATCACTCGGTGCAGGAACTTCCGGCATCGTGTGTTCGTCGGCACCCCAGGTCTCGCGCCGCAAGCCAAAAAAGGCGGTGCCGGTCAGCACCGTCTCGCCGTTCTGTTGCATCTCGATCACCCAGTGCTGGGTGGAGCGGTTGGTACGCGCCGGCCGGGCAATCACGGTGAACGGCCCGTCGGCCAGGGCGGCGGCAAAGTTGACGGTCAGAGAAATCGGATCGCCCAGACGCTGCGGATGCTGAAGCACGGCATTCAAGGCCTGCGCCGCCGTGACGCCGCCGAAGGGCCCAACCATGTTGGCATAGGCGACGCTGGTGTGGCCCACAAAAGCACCATCGGCCTGGGGCTGCAGTGCGACAGCCGTATCAAAGGGGTGGGAGATCATGACTGGAGTATGCCGTCGCTGGTGGTATCAGGCAGTCATGCCGGTGACGCGGTCCACCGGACGGGCCGGCCGCGCATCGCCGCAACCGCGGTCGTCAACGTACTTCAGGTACATGAGGATGGGGAGCACCGGACCAACGCCGCAGATCGCCCGCGCAGGAGCCCTACACCCGTTCGAAGATGCCGGCGGCGCCTTGTCCCATCCCCACACACATCGTCACCATGCCGTACTTGAGCTGATGGCGGTGCAGCGCATGAATCACGGTTGCCGCGCGGATCGCCCCGGTGGCGCCCAGCGGATGGCCCAGTGCAATCGCGCCGCCCATGGGGTTGACCTTCGCGGCGTTCAAGCCCAGCGTGTTGATGACGGCCAGCGACTGCGCGGCAAAGGCTTCGTTCAACTCGTACCAGTCGATGTCGTCCTGCTGCAGGCCCGCATAACGCAGCGCAGCCGGAATCGCCTCTATCGGGCCTATACCCATGATGTGCGGCGGCACGCCCTTGGCGGCGTAGCTGACAAAACGCGCCAGCGGCTTCAGGCCAAATTCCTTCACCGCTTTTTCGCTGGCCAGGATCAGCGCGCCGGCGCCGTCGGACGTTTGCGAGCTGTTGCCCGCAGTGACCGAACCCCGCGCGGCAAAAACCGTTTTGAGTTTGGCCAGGCCTTCCAGCGAGGTGTCAGGGCGCGGGCCTTCGTCCAGGCTCACGGTGCGGGTTTTGCCAATCACCTCACCACTGTCCAGATCGGGCGAACGGTCTGTGACCTCGACCGGCGTGATCTCGGCGCTGAACTCACCGCTCTGCTGCGCCTTGATCGCCTTCAGGTGCGACTCGAGTGCAAACTGGTCTTGCGCCTCGCGCGACACTTTCCACTGCTGCGCGACTTTTTCGGCCGTCAACCCCATGCCGTAGGCAATGCCGATGTTCTCGTCGTTGCCAAACATGGCCGGCGAGAGCGAGGGTGAGTTACCCGACATCGGCACCATGCTCATGCTTTCGGTGCCGGCAGCAATCATCACATCGGCTTCACCGACACGGATGCGATCGGCCGCCATCTGCACTGCGGAAAGTCCCGAAGCGCAGAAGCGGTTGACGGTGATGCCGCCCACGCTGGTCGGCAGGCCGGCTAGCACCGCGCCTATGCGCGCGATGTTCAGGCCCTGCGGGCCCTCGGGGATCGCGCAGCCGCAGATGATGTCTTCAATCGCCTTGGGGTCCAGCGAAGGCACTTGCGCCAGCGCGGCCTGCAGCGCGCGCACCAGCAGCTCGTCGGGTCGGGTGTTGCGGAAAAAGCCCCGGTGCGAGCGCCCAATGGGCGTGCGCGTGGCGGCAACGATGTAGGCTTCCTGGACTTGTTTCATGGGTAGTTCCTTGTTTCTCAATAAGTTGGCTTGGTAGGACAAAGGCTGCTGCCCTCACCCTAACCCTCTCCCGCAAGCGGGAGAGGGGACTGGGTACAGGATTCGGGCCCTTCTTGCTCCCTCTCCCGCTTGCGGGAGAGGGCCGGGGTGAGGGCTGCCGTGTGACCGCGCGTAGCGCCCGTTTCCACCCTCTCCCGCTTGCGGGAGAGGGCTGGGGTGAGGGTCTGCGCGACTTGCAGTATTTTTTCCAGTACTGCTTCCGTCTGAAGCAGCACGTCGTTGTTCCAGAATCGAAGTGTTTGAAAACCAAGCGCTGCCATGTCGTTGCTGCGTTTTTGGTCGCTGGAGATACCTGCGTCGGTAGCGTGCTGGCCACCATCGAGCTCTATCACCAGCGCCAGTTCCACGCACACAAAGTCTGCGAAATAATGACCGACCGGGTGCTGGCGGCGAAACTTCAGGCCGCCCAGTTGCCGGCCACGCAACTTCGACCAAAGCAGGGCTTCCGCATCCGTTGAAACCTTGCGCAACGCGCGTGCGCGTACCCTCACCCCAGCCCTCTCCCGCGTGCGGGAGAGGGGGCCGGACGGAGCGGAGGTCTGCGAAGCCATCACGGCACTGGCTTCCTCGGGCCGGCCGGAATCCAGGCCCAGACAAACTCACATTCGACCGGGTTCACGCCGACCTCGTCGGTGACAGTCACCGGCACAGTCACTTCGCCCTTGTCACTGGCCTGCATCAAGGCGCGCTGCGCATCACTGAGGGTGGCCACCGCGCGCAAGGCGCCTGTGGCGCGCTTTTTGAACGCCATCTTCAGCTCCTTGGCCAACGGGACGCAGTCGTCGCGCACATTCATGCCGACCACCATGCCTGTGGCAGTTTCTGCCAGCAGGTTCATCGCCGAGGCGTGGATGCCACCAATGTGGTTTTGCACCTTCTTCTCGTTCTTGATGCCGATCTCCACTTGGTGGCGGGTCATCTGCAAAAAGTCGAGCCCGGCCGTGCCGGCGAAAGGCACGGCGCGGCGCAACACCACGCTGCGAAACCAGGGCCGCGCAAAAGCCGGCACTTCAGACAGCCGTTCTAGCTGCCGCTCCAGGCGGTTGGGTGTGTGATCGCTCATGGTTGCTTTCCAACCAGCGAACGCCGCGGAACCGGCTTCGCCGGGCCGTAGGCGTTGCCCCCTGCAAGGGGGGAAGGCGCTACACGCAGTGAGCGTCCGACGGGGGTGTGCATATCAATTACGCACAGGTTTGCCGGTGCTCATCATGCCCATGATCCGCTCCTGGGTTTTCGGGTGTTCGAGCAACGAGCAAAAGGCCTTGCGCTCCAGCGTCATCAAATACTCCTCTGTCACCAGCGAGCCGGCATCCACGTCGCCGCCGCAGACCACATTGGCAATCAGGCTGGCAATGTGGAAGTCGTGTGCGCTGATAAAGCCGCCGTCGCGCATATTGACCAGCTGGCCCTTGATGGTGGCCAGGCCGCTGCGGCCCACGACCGGGAAAGGCCTTCTGGAGGGCGCGCGGTAGCCCGAGGTAAACAGCGCGCGCGCCTCGTTGAGCGCGACAAACAACAGCTCGTCCTTGTTCGCAACAATCACGTCACTGTCCAGCAGGTAACCAATCTTGCGGCTTTCAATCGCGCTGGTGCCGACTTTGGCCATGGCCGCAGCGGTAAAACCTTCAGTCAGGAAAGGCAGGATGTCCTTGTTGGTCGAGGCGGCTGCGTTTTCAGCTGCGCGGCGCGCGATGTAGGCCAGACCACCAGCACCTGGCACCAGGCCCACGCCCACCTCCACCAGGCCGATGTAGCTCTCCATCGCGGCCACACGTTTGGCTGAATACACCGCCAGCTCGCAGCCGCCGCCCAGCGCCAGGCCACGGATGGCAGAGACGACCGGCACTGATGCGTACCGCAGTTTGAGCATCACGTTCTGCAGCTCGGCCTCAGCGCCTTCAATCGCGCTGGCCCCGCCCATCATGAAAGCAGGCAACATGGCCTGCAAGTCGGCGCCGGCAGAAAACATCTCGTCGTTGGACCAGATGACCAAACCCTTGTAACTTTTTTCGGCCAGGTCCACGCCCAGGCCCAAGCCTTCTGCCACATCCGGGCCGATCGCGTGCATCTTGGTCTTGATGCTGGCGATCACCACGTCGCCCTGTTCGCCGTCCAGCGTCCACAGGCGGATGGAATCGTCCTCATGCAGCGTGGTTCCGGCCGTCGTGAATGAAGGCGCGTTGGCGCCCAGCACGTTTTCGGGGAAGAACTGGCGCTGATGCACCGGCAATTCGCGGCGCGCGATGAACTTGTTGGCCGACGCGCTCCACGAGCCTTCCGGCGTGTGCACGCCACCGGCGTCAGCCACCGGGCCCTTGAACACCCACGCGGGCAAGGGCGCTTTGCTGATGGCCTTGCCCGAGTCAATGTCCTCCTTGATCCAGTTCGCCACCTGCAGCCAGCCAGCCTCTTGCCACAACTCGAACGGACCCTGCTTGGCACCAAAGCCCCAGCGCATCGCAAAGTCAATGTCGCGCGCGCTGTCGGCAATACTTTCCAGGTGCACGGCGGCATAGTGAAACTGGTCGCGCAATATGGCCCAGAGAAAACGCGGCTCGGCGCCTTCGGCGTCGCGCAGCAACTTCAGGCGTTCGCCAGCAGGCTTTTTGAGCATGCGACCGACCACCTCGTTGGCCTTGGCGCCAGCGGCCACATACTCCATGCTCTCCGGGTCCAGGCGCATGATGTCGCGGCCCACCTTCTTGTAAAAACCCGCGCCGGTTTTCTGGCCCAGGTTTTTCGCTTCGAGCAGCTTGGCCAGCACAGGCGGCGTACCGTAGATGTCAGAAAACGGATCTTCCACTTTTCCGCTGCCAACGGGTCCCAGGTTGTTCTGCAAGGTCTTGATGACATGGGCCATGGTGTCCAGACCCACCACGTCGGCGGTGCGGAAAGTGCCGGAGCTGGCGCGTCCAAGTTTTTTGCCCGTCAGGTCATCGACCACGTCATAACTCAAACCAAAAGTCTCAGCCTCCTTGATGGTGGCCAACATGCCGGCGATGCCGACGCGGTTGGCAATGAAGTTGGGTGTGTCGTGTGCGCGGATCACACCTTTGCCCAGGCCGCTGGTTACAAAGGCTTCCAGATCGTCCATCACCTTGGGTTCGGTGGTCGGTGTGTTGATCAGCTCAACCAGCGTCATGTAGCGCGGCGGGTTGAAAAAGTGGATGCCGCAAAAACGCGGCTTGATCGATGCGGGCAAGGCCTCGCTGAGTTGGGTGATCGACAGGCCCGAGGTGTTGCTGGCCACGATCGCGCCTTCACCGATGAAAGGCGCGATCTTGTGGTACAGGTCGGTCTTCCAGTCCATGCGCTCGGCAATCGCCTCGATGATCAGGTCGCACTCTTTCAGAACATCCATGTGTTCTTCGTAGTTGGCCTGACCAATCAGGGCCGCGTCTTCCGGCACGCCGAGAGGTGCGGGCTTGAGCTTTTTCAACCCTTCAACTGCCCTGGTCACAATGCCGTTCTTCGGGCCTTCCTTCGCAGGCAGGTCAAACAGCACCACCGGAATCTTGAGATTGACCAGGTGGGCGGCAATTTGCGCACCCATCACACCGGCGCCTAACACAGCGACTTTTTTGACTTGAAAGCGGGACATGGTTTCGTTCCTTATTGACTACTTATCTCGGCTTGCTGCGCACCCTCGCTACTCAACGTGGCTCCCAAGCCAGTGACAGCGTGGAACCGGCTATGCCGGGCCACAGGTGTCGCCCCTGCAAGGGGGGATGCGGCTACACGAAGTGAGCCGCAGGCGGGGTGTGCCATCTACTGAATTCGGACCCAGGTCTGGGTGCGGCCGAAGGGGCCGAACGAGCCCCGGACTTCAAGTTTTTTGCCCGCGTCGATGGGCGTCATGCGCAGGCCGTAGTTGCGGCCGTTTTCGGGGTCCAGAATCTTGCCGCCCTCCCACACATCTTTGCCTTCGGCCTTTTTGGCGCCACGAATGATTTCAAGCCCGAGGATCGGTTTGTCCTTGCGGTCGTCACTGCACTGATCGCAGACATCGTCTGGCTTGATGTCTTTGCGGATGCGCTTGTCGACTTTTCCGCTCAGCACCCCGCTGGTTTCAACAATCCGGATCTCGGCTTTCGCCTCGCCGGTCTTGTCGTCCAGGTTGCGCCAAAGGCCCACAGGCGTCATCTGGGCAAATCCATAACCGCAAGTTGCTACAAAAATAATAGCTGTCAGTGCACGTTTCATAAGGGCTCCAGGGGTAAAAGGCTTGAAGAGTTGAAGAAAAAGGGGCATCAGGCGAGGGCGGCGTCGGTGTCCATCAACACCTGGCTGCCGCTGCGCGCGGTGCGCATCAGTGTGGCGGTCTCGGGGAACAGCTTGGCGAAGTAAAAGCGAGCCGTCTGCAACTTGGCAAGGTAAAAACTATCTGCGTTTCCGGCCGCAACTTCGCGCAGCGCCACCTGCGCCATGCGCGCCCAGAAATAACCAAACACCAGATGGCCGGCGACACGCAGGTAATCCACCGCCGCAGCGCCCACTTCGTCGGGGTTCTGGAAGCCCTTGAAGCCGATCTCGGTCGTGAACTTGGTCATCTGGTCGGCCAGCAAGGCCAGTGGGTTGATGAACTCGGCCATCTTTTCGTTGACGCCTTCTTCAGCCACCAGCGCACCAACAGATAAGCCAAATTTTTTAAGGGTCGCACCGTTGTTGCCGAGGATTTTGCGGCCCAGCAAGTCCAGCGACTGGATGGTGTTGGTGCCTTCATAAATCATGTTGATGCGGTTGTCGCGCACAAACTGTTCCATGCCCCATTCCCTGATGTAACCATGGCCGCCAAAAACCTGCATGCAAGCGTTGGTCGCAATGTGGCCGTTGTCGGTCAAGAAGGCCTTGACGATGGGCGTCAACAGCGACAGGATTTCGCCGCTGTCCTTGCGCACTTTCTCGTCGGGGTGGTAGTGCTCCTTGTCCAGCAGCACTGCGCAATAAATCGCCAGGGCCCGGCCGCCTTCGGCATAGGCCTTGGCCGTCAGCAGCATCTTGCGCACGTCGGGGTGGACGATGATCGGGTCTGCGGCCAAGTCCTTGGCTTTCACGCCCGACAGCGAGCGCATCTGGATGCGGTCTTTGGCATAAGCCAGCGCGTTCTGGTAGGCCACCTCGGTCAGGCCCAGCGACTGGTTGCCGACGCCCAGGCGCGCCGCATTCATCATCACAAACATGCCCTGCATGCCTTTGTTGGGCTGGCCGACCAGCGTGCCGATCGCGCCGTCGATGACGATTTGCGCGGTCGCGTTGCCGTGGATGCCCATTTTGTGCTCCAGGCCACCGCAGTAGATGCCGTTGCGTGCACCCAGCGTGCCATCTGCGTTGACCAGAAACTTGGGCACGATGAACAGGCTGACGCCTTTGATGCCTGGCGGCGCATCGGTCAGGCGGGCCAGCACCAGGTGGATGATGTTGCCCGCCATATCGTGCTCACCGGCACTGATGAAAATTTTGTTGCCGGTAATTTTGTAAGTGCCGTCGGGCTGCGGCTCGGCCTTGGTGCGCATCAGGCCCAGGTCGGTGCCGCAGTGCGGCTCGGTCAGGCACATGGTGCCGGTCCATTCGCCGCTGGTCATTTTTTGCAGATAGGTCTTTTTCTGCTCATCGGTGCCATGGGCGTGCAGGGCGGCATGGGCGCCATGGGTCAGGCCAGGGTACATGGTCCAGGCCTGGTTGGCGCTGTTGAGCATTTCGTAGAAACACTGGTTGACCACCAGCGGCAAGCCCTGGCCGCCAAATTCAGGGTCGCCGCTCAGCGCGGGCCAGCCGCCTTCGACGTATTTTTTGTAGGCCTCCTTGAAGCCTTTCGGCGTAGTGACGGCGTGTGTCACCGGGTCCAGCTTGCAACCCTCTTCGTCACCGCTGATATTGAGCGGAAGAATGACCTCGCTGGCGAACTTGCCTCCTTCTTCGAGGATGGCATTGATGGTGTCCACGTCGGCGTCCGCATACTTGGCAATTGGCTTGAGCTCTTCGGTGACCTTGAGCACTTCGTGCATGACAAATTGCATGTCACGCAGCGGCGGGGAATATTGGGGCATGGCTATGTCCTTTGAAAGGGAAAATGAAATGGAAAAAGAGGAAAGCCTAGACAGGCTTGGGCAGCGGCGATGCAAGCGCGCCGCCGTTGCCGTAACGCGCCAGAATGCTCTGAAAAGCCTGCAGGGTCCGCTCGATGGAACCCGGCGTTTTGAGAAAACGTGCCTCGTAATGCAGCGCCAGGATCAGGCCGTGGATTTCGAAGGCAATCTGGCGTTCGTCGGCGTCGGCGCGCAAATGGCCGGCCTCCTTGGCCAGCTCGACGGCGCGGTACATGGCGGCCAGCCAGGTCTGCACCGAGGTCGCCAGTGCGTCGCGCACCGGTCCCGGTCGGTCGTCAAATTCGACCGCGCCGCTGATGAAAATGCAGCCCGACTGCAACTCGACCGCCACACGCTTCATCCAGTTGCCGAACAGCGCCTGCACACGCGGCAGGCCTCTAGCTTCCTTGAGGGCGGGGTAAAACACCTCTTCCTCGAAACGCGCGAAATACTCGCGGATCACGGAAATCTGCAGCTCTTCGCGCGAGCCGAAGTGGGCAAACACCCCTGATTTGCTCATGCCCATGACTTCTGCCAGTGCGCCTATGCTCAGGCCTTCGAGGCCGATCTGCGTGGCCAGGCCCAGCGCGGCATCCACAATGGCGGCTTTGGTCTGCTGGCCTTTCTGCATGCCGACTGGCGCCGCACGGGCGTTCTCGCGCGCTCCCGGGCGGGCAGACTTGACAGGAAGTTCGGTAACGGACATGGAGGCCAGACAAAAAAGAACGACCGTTCTATTTTGCCGCAAAACCAATGCTCACCCTACCGTCCCTGCAAAAAAAATGGGATTTATAGAGGCCAACGTCTAAGCAAATCGAGGGTAAACCCGCAATCCCTCAGAAAACTCGCTCGGAGATGACCGCCGATAGCTGCAGCGGGTCGAAAGGCTTGGTCAGATGCAGATCAAAACCCGCCGCCAGCGCCTTTTGCCGGTCGTCGTCCTGGCCCCATCCGGTGGCGGCAATCAGCAGCGGACGGCTGCCCCAGGGCTGGGCGCGGACGTGGCGGGCCACCTCATAACCGTTCATGCCCGGCATGCCGATATCCAGCACCAGTACATCGGGTCGCAGTTGCGCAGCCAGTTCGACGGCCTGCAGTCCGTCGCTGGCGGTGTAAACAAGGTGGCCGTCCAGGCGCAACAGGTCTGCCAGCACATCGACCGCATCGCGGTTGTCGTCCGCCAGCAGCACCGTTCGGGCGCAGCCGGTTTGCGCGGTCGATGCATCGCTTACCGGCGCGGTGGCCAGCGCCAGCGCCGCACCGGGCAGCGTCACCACAAATCGGCTGCCCTGGTTGGCGCCCCCGCTGTGCGCCGAGACGCTGCCGCCGTGCAGCTCGACCAAGCCCTTGACCAGGGCCAGGCCAATACCCAAGCCCCCCTCTGATCGGTCCAGCGCCGACTGCTCCTGCGCAAACATGGCAAAAACATTACCGATGGCCGACTCGCTCATGCCGATACCGCTGTCTGTCACGCTGAAGCACAAGCCTTGACCCTCAAGCGCCACCTCCAGCGCGATACGCCCACCCACATCGGTGTATTTCGAGGCGTTGTTCAACAGGTTGGAAAGAATTTGCGCCACCCGGACCGGGTCGGCGACCAGGTGCAGCCCGGGGCTGGCAACGCGGGCACTCAAGGTCTGTTTCTTGTTGTGTGCCAGCGGCCGCGCGGTCTCCAGCGCTGTTTCAACCAGTTCATCCACCGACACCCACTCTTTCTTGAGCACAAGCCGTCGCCTTGTAATGCGCGCAATGTCAATCAGGTCGTCGAGCAGGTGCGCCATGTGGCCGACCTGACGCCCGATGACAGCCGTTGCGCGTTCGCGCACTTCTGCCGTCGAGCCGGGGGCAGTCAAGAGCTGCACAGCCGTGCGAATCGGCGCCAGCGGATTGCGCAGCTCGTGCGCCAGGGTGGCGAGAAATTCGTCTTTTTGACGGTCGGCATGCTGCAGCACTTGCGCCGCAGCTCTTGAGTCTTCGATGTCGGTGGTGGTACCGAACCAGCGCAGCACCCGGCCGGTCGCGTCAAGCTGAGGCACAGCATGGGCGCGGAACCAGCGATAAGCGCCGTCCGAGCCGCGCAAGCGGTATTCGACCTGCCACGCCTGATTGCCGGCGCGGACGCTGTCCCAGGTCTGCCGGGCCACGGCACGGTCGTCCGGGTGCAGCGCTGCCGTCCAGCCGTGGCCCAGGGCGCTCTGCTCGGTCTGGCCGGTATAGGCTTGCCACTGCGAATTGAAGCGCTCCAGCGGGCCATCGGCTGCGGCCACCCACGCGATGGCGGGAATGCTGTTGGAAAAAGCCAGCAGCGTCTGCTGGGTGCGCTGCAGTTCGGTCACCTCGTGGCCCTGCACAAACACGCCGTTGATCGCACCCATCGCATCCCGCAGCGGCTGATACACAAAGTCCAGGTAGGCTTCGGTGGGCGGCGCATCGCGTTCACGATTGAGCATCAGGCGCACGGACCGGCCCACATAAGGCGCCCCGGTGCGTAACACCTGATCGAGCAGGGTGACAAAACCTTGCTCGACCACCTCGGGCAGCGCCAGGGCCAGGGGCTTGCCGATCACGTCGCGAAAGCCGGTCAGTTGCACATAGGCCTGGTTGGCGATTTCAAACACATGGTCGGGCCCGCGCATGATGGCGACAAAGCCGGGAGCCTGGCTGAACAGCGACTGCAGCCGCTCCTGCTCCGCACGCTGATGGCGCTCGGCCAGCACCATGCCGGTGGTTTCCGTGCAGGCGCAGAAAAACCCGTCAACGGTGCCACCGTCGCCCAGCACCGGCGACCACGAAAAAGTAAACCAAGTGTCTTCGTCGTAGCCGCGCCGGCGCAGGCGCAAGGGCAGGTTTTCCATGAAGAATGCTTCGCCGCCCATGGCGCGCCCGACCAGCGGCTCCAGGTCGGAACGGATTTCATGCCAGATATCCAGGAACGGCGCGCCGATTCCCGCCGGATGTTTGGCGCCCATGATCTCGCCATAGGCATCGTTGTACAGCGTGTGCAGCGACGGCCCCCAGGCCACAAACATGGGGAAGGCCGAACCCAGCATCAGGCTCACTACCGAACGCAGGGGCTGCGGCCACTGCTGCGGCAGGCCCAGCGGCGAGCCGGACCAGTCCTTTTCCCGCATCAAGCGCGCCGTTGGCGTGTTGCCAGAGAAAAACGGCAGGTCGGATGCGGCGATCATGCGCAGCAGTTTACCCGCCATGCGGTGCTGGCGGGCGCCTGCTGCGGGCTTATAGCTTGAAGGGAACCACGAGCTGACGCTGCTCGCCCAAGCCCTCAATGCCCAAGGTCATGACATCGCCTTTTTTCAGGTACATCGGCGGCTTCATGCCCAGGCCGACGCCGGGCGGCGTGCCGGTGGTAATCACGTCGCCGGGTAGCAAGGTCATGAACTGGCTGCAGTAACTGACGATTTTGGCCACGCTGAAGATCATGGTCCTGGTGTTGCCAGTCTGCATGCGCGTGCCGTTGAGGTCCAGCCACATGGCGAGTTTCTGCGGATTCGGCACGTCGTCGCGCGTGACCAGCCACGGGCCCAGCGGGCCGAAGGTGTCGCAGCCCTTGCCCTTGTCCCAAGTGCCGCCACGCTCGATCTGGAACTCGCGCTCGCTGACATCGTTGATGGTGCAATAACCGGCGACAAAATTCAGCGCATCTTTTTGCGACACATAACGCGCGCGGCTGCCGATCACCACGCCGAGCTCGACCTCCCAGTCGCTCTTGACCGAGCCCTTGGGCAGCATCACCGCATCATTGGGCCCCTGGATGCAACTGGTGGCCTTCATGAACACCACGGGCTCGGGCGGTATCGGCAGGCCCGATTCGGCCGCGTGGTCGGCGTAGTTCAGGCCGATGGCGATGAACTTGCCCACACCGGCCACCGGACTGCCCAGGCGCGGCGAACCCTTCACGAGCGGCAGCGTGGCCGTCTTGAGCCGGCGCAGCTTCGCCAGCGCGGCGTCGCCGAGCTGGTCCGGGCCGATGTCCTTGACCACCGCACTGAGGTCGCGCAGCTTGCCATCGGCATCGATGAGGCCGGGTTTTTCCTTGCCGGGATTGCCGTAACGAACGAGTTTCATGATTTTCCTTCTGGTTAAACAATTCAGTATGTGGAGCGGCCGCCCGAGAGGTCGAAGACCGCGCCGGTCGAAAAGGAACATTCTTCAGTGCACAGCCAGCCCACCATGGCAGCGACTTCTTCCGGCGTGCCGAAGCGGCCCATGGGGATTTTCGACAGCATGAAGGCAATGTGTTCGGCGCTCATCTGGTCAAAGATTGCGGTCTTGACGGCGGCCGGCGTCACGCAGTTGACGCGAACGCCGGTGTCGGCGAGTTCCTTGCCCAGCGACTTGGTCAGCGCAATCACCGCGGCCTTGCTGGCGCTGTAGGCGCTGGCGTTCGGGTTGCCGTCTTTTCCAGCGACCGAGGCGATATTGACAATGCGGCCGTAGTTGCGGGCGCGCATCAGCGGAACAATCTCGCGGCAGCAGTGAAACAAGCCGTTGAGGTTGACCTGCATCACCTGCTGCCAGGCCTCGGGCGGGTAGTCCCAGACCTTGACATTGGGGCCGGTGACGCCGGCACTGTTGACCAGCACGTCGACAGCGTACGTGTGTGCCACCGTCTGCTGCACGGCGCGCACCACGCTGGCGTGGTCGCCCACATCGACCGCGACCATGCGTACACCCGCACCGAGTTCCCCGGCCGCACGGGCCAGCGCATCGCTGTCCCGGTCCCACAGCGTCACGGTGGCGCCCGAAGCCAGCAGGCGCTGCGCAATTGCAAAGCCCAGGCCCGCCGCGCCGCCGGTGACCACCGCATGGCGGCTCGCCAGGTCAAGCTGGTTCATATCGTCATGCCGCCGTCGATGTTGTAGGACTGGCCGGTGACAAAGGCCGACTCATCGCTGGCCAGAAAAGTCACCAGCGGTGCGATTTCATGGGCCTGCGCAAGGCGGCCCATGGGCTGGCGCGCCACAAAGTTTTTGCGCGCCTCAACCGGGTCCTCAAACACATTGATGCGGTCTTGCAGCGACGGGGTATCGACCGTGCCGGGGCAGATGGCATTGCAGCGCACGCCCTGCATCACGAAGTCAGCCGCCACACTTTTGGTCAGACCGATGACTGCAGCCTTGGACGCGCTGTAGATGAAGCGGCTTGGCAACCCTTTGATGCTGCAGACACTGGCCATGTTGATGATGCTGCCGCCGCCCTTGCCGTTGTTGTTGGCCAGCATTTTGGGCAGCGCCGCCTGGATGGTCCAGTACTGCGAGCGCACATTGAGGTTGAAGGCGAACTCCCACTCCTCGTCGGTGGCCTGCAGGATGGAGCCGGCATGCACAAAGCCGGCGCAGTTGAACAGCACATGCAGCGCCGGCATGTCGGCGATCACCCTGGCGATCGCCGCCTTGTCGAGCACATTGAGCGCCACGGCGTGGATGTTGGCCACCCCGTCATAAGCAGCCAGCAGCTTCTCGTTGACGTCGGTGGCCCAGACCTGCGCGCCTTCTGCCGCCATGGCCAGTGCGCTGGCTTTGCCGATGCCCTGCCCAGCGGCGGTGACCAGCGCGGTTTTTCCTTGAAGTCTCATCTGTGTTTCCTTTGGGGATGCGATACGCCGACGGTCGGACAAGCCGCACAGGGTTTTGCCGGATACGGGTGCCGGGGAATTCATGGGATTATGAATTGGCCTTACCACTTGTCCAATTCTGGCTAACCCTTAAGTTGCCATACCTCACCCATGCCACTGCAAACCGTCGAGCCCCAACGCCTGTACCGCCAGATTGCGGGGCAACTGCGCACGCTGATTGTGTCGGGCGAGTTTGCGGTGGGCACACGCTTGCCGGCGGAGCGAGACTTGGCACGGCAATTGGGGGTCAGCCGGCCGTCGGTGCGTGAAGCCCTGATTGCCATGGAAGTCGAGGGCTGGGTCGAAGTGCGCACCGGCTCGGGCGTGTATGTGCTGGACCGCAGCAGCCACGCTGCTGCAGCCGCTGCCAGTCGGCCGCAGATTGCCCCCGACGAATGGGGACCGCTGGAGCTGATACGCGCGCGCCGTGTGATTGAAGGTGAAATCGCCTCGATCGCGGCGCTGCAGGCCAAACGCAAACACATCACCGCAATGACCAAGGCGCTGGAAGTCATGAAGAAGGACGCCAACCGCGGCGTGCTGCCACTGGAAGGAGACCGGGCCTTTCACACAGCGATTGTCGAATCGTCGGACAACGTCGTGCTGATCGAAACCGTGCAGCGTTTCTGGGACTCGCGGCGCGGCCCGCTGTTCGAGCGGCTGGGTGGTTACTTTGAAAACATGGAGTCCTGGTGCGCCGCCATCAGCGAGCACGAAGCCATTTTGCAGGCGGTGCGCGACCACGACGCTGCGGCCGCCCGCCTGGCCATGCATGCCCACATGGACAACTCGCACACCCGTTTCAGCGTGAGCTGGCGCCAGGCGCGGCAGCTCAAGGAGCCTTTTGCCAGCCTGGCGAAGACCGGGTGACCCATGAACCGCGATGTACGGCTGGCTTGTACATCGTTTCCCTTTGAAGCCAGTAAACCACCAAGAGGAGACACCATGAAAGCACTGACAAGAAAACAATTTGCTATTAAAACAATAGCTGCTTGCGCCATATTTGCGGGGGTTACAGCCACTTTTGGCGTAGCAAATGCCCAAACCAAACTGAAATGGGCCCACGTGTATGAAACCTCCGAGCCCTACCACAAGTGGTCGGTCTGGGCCGGTGAAGAGTTCAAGAAACGCACCAACGGCAAGTATGAAATCCAGGTTTTTCCGGCCTCCAGCCTGGGCAAGGAAAGCGACATCAACCAGGGCCTGCAACTGGGCACGGTGGACATCATCCTGACGGGCGCCTCTTTCGCCTCCAACTCCTACCCGCGCCTGGCCGTCAGCTACTACCCCTTCACCTTCCGCGATGCCGACCACGTGATCAAGTATGGCAAAAGCGACGTGTTCAAGGAGTTGACCGAAGGCTACAAAAAAGCCACCGGCAACACCGTGACCGCCCTGACCTACTACGGCGCGCGCCATGCCACCAGCAACAAACTGTTCAAGAACTGCGACGAGATGAAGGGCATCAAGATGCGCGTGCCGGATTCCCCGGCCTACACCGCCCTGCCACGCGCCTGCGGCGCCAACCCGACGCCGATTGCCTTTGCCGAGGTCTACCTGGCGCTGCAGAACGGCACCGTGGATGCACAGGAAAACCCGCTGCCCACCATTGAAGCCAAGAAGTTCTATGAGGTGCAGAAAAACATCATCCTGACCGGCCACATCGCCGACGCCCTGCTGACCGTGATTGCACCCAGCCTCTGGGGCAAGCTGTCGCCGGCCGAGCAGAAGATCCTGTCTGACGTGACGCAGGAAGCCGCGGTCAACGCCACCAACGACATCAGGAAGCGCGAAGGCGAGCTGGTCGAGGAGTTCAAGAAGAAAGGCAACAACGTCGTGACGGTGGACCGTGCCGACTTCCAGCAGCGCGTGCTCAAGGCCATCACCTTCGAGTCCATGAAACTGGACAAGAAGGACTGGGACCGCGTGGTAAATATCAAATAACCCCCCGAAGCGGCTCACTGCCGTGAGCCGCCTCCCCCAGGGGGCGACACCAGCGGCCCGGCAAAGCCGTCTCCGTGCTGTCCTGTCTTTTGATTAGTAACTTGCAGGCATATCCATGACCCCATCAATTGACGAGATGGCCCCCGTGATGGGGGCCGACGGCGAGTTCCACGCGCAGGACGAAGCCGTGGACCTCTCTGGCACCACACTGGAAGGCTGGGTGGCGCTGGGCTTCTTCTGGATCCTGGGCGCTACGGTGTTCTACCAGTTCTTCACCCGCTACGTGTTGAACGATTCGGCCGCCTGGACCGAGGAGATCGCGCGTTACCTGCTGATCGCCGTGGTGTTCACCGGCGCCACCATCGGCGTGATCAAGAACAACCACATCCAGGTCGACTTTTTCTACAAGTTCATGCCCAGGCCGGTGAGCCGTGCGATGGCGACGGTGGTGGATCTGGTGCGCATCGGCTTCTTCGCGGTCGCCACCGTTCTGACCGGGATGATGATGCTCAAGCTCGGCAGCAATTCGCGCATGACCATGGTCGATCTGCCGATGAACTGGATCTACGGTATCTGCATGCTCGGCTTTGCCGCCATGACCTTCCGCTCGGTACAGATTGCGCTGTTTCACCGAAGGCGCGGCTACAGCGTCCTGGAGCGCCCCGAGTCCTCGATGGACGACAAATAACACACATCCACCATGCTCAAAATCATTTTTCTCCTGCTCATGAGCGGCGGCATCCCGGTCGCCATCGCGATGGCCGGCTCTTCGCTGATCTACATCTGGTGGACCGGCAACCTGCCCAGCTTTGTGGTGATCCACCGCATGGTCAGCGGCATCGACAGCTTCCCGCTGCTGGCTGTGCCCTTCTTTATCCTGGCTGGCAACCTGATGAACAATGCCGGCATCACCAACCGCATCTACAACTATGCGCTGGCGCTGGTGGGCTGGATGAAAGGCGGGCTGGGCCATGTCAACGTGGTCGGCTCGGTGGTGTTTGCCGGCATGAGCGGCACGGCGATTGCCGACGCGGCGGGTCTGGGCACCATCGAAATCAAGGCCATGACGGAGCACGGCTACAGCAAGGAATTTGCCGTCGGCGTGACGGCCGCATCGGCCACGCTGGGCCCCATCATCCCGCCCAGTCTGCCGTTTGTGATCTACGGCATGATGGCCAACGTCAGCGTGGGCGCCCTCTTCCTGGCCGGCATCCTGCCGGGCCTGCTGATGGCCCTGCTCATGATGCTGACGGTGGCGTATTTTGCGCACCGCAACGGCTGGGGCGCCGACGTCAAGTTTGAATGGCCGCGCGTGATCAAGGCCCTGGCCGAAACCCTGGTCGTCGCTGGCTGGCCGCTGGTGTTGTGGCTGCTGATCGTCAAGGCCGGGTTTCCGGCGCAGATCACGGTGTTCGCCGGATTGATTGTCCTTTTTGCCGCTGACAAATTCTTCAAATTCCAGGCGGTGTTACCCATCATGACGCCGGTGCTGCTGATAGGCGGCATGACCACCGGCATCTTCACGCCCACCGAAGGCGCGATTGCCGCCTGCCTGTGGGCCATGGTGCTGGGCTTCGCCTGGTACCGCACGCTGAACTGGAAGATGTTCATCAAGGTCTCGCTGGACACCGTGGAAACCACGGCCACGGTGCTGTTCATCGTCGCCGCCGCCAGCATTTTCGGCTGGATGCTGACCGCCACCGGCGTGACGGCGGCGATCTCGGAGTGGGTGCTGGGTTTTACCAAGGAGCCCTGGGTCTTTCTGCTGCTGGCCAACCTATTGATGCTGTTTGTCGGCTGCTTCCTCGAACCCACGGCCGCCATCACCATCCTCGTGCCCATCCTGGTACCGATCTGCCAGCAGCTGGGCATAGACCTCGTTCACTTCGGCCTGGTGATGGTGCTCAACCTCATGATCGGCCTGCTGCACCCGCCCATGGGCATGGTGCTGTTTGTGCTTGCGCGGGTGGCCAGGCTCTCGGTGGAGCGCACGACGATGGCCATCCTGCCGTGGCTGGTGCCCCTGCTGGGCTCGCTGGTCATCATCACCTACTTCCCCAAGCTGGTGTTATGGCTGCCGAAGATGTTTTACTGAAAGACTGACGGCCATGCCAGCCAAGCCCAGCGATACAACCGACGCGGCGCTCAGCTACGCGGCTGTCCCCCGACCTGCGGCCTCCTCCTTGATGCCGCTGCGCCGAGCGCCGCACCGGCATGATCCGGCGGGCCCAGCAGCTTATCGTGCCACGCGAGCCAACCCCATCACCCGATTGGGAGGTTGGGGCGGGTGGCGAAGCGAAATCAAGGAGGAGCAGTGGCCATAAGCCACGCGGGGGACATTCGCGTAGCCATCCGCCCCAACCTCCCAAGCTGGAACTGCAGAACCATGCCCTGATTTTGAAACTCACATCACCATTGCCCAAACCTATGACCCCCTTCATACGACTTCATCCCGCCGACGATGTGCTCATCGCCAGATCACAACTGGTGGGTGGCGCGCAGGCCGAAAACGTCACCGTACGCGGCCTGATCCCGCCGGGCCACAAGGTTGCTACCCGTGCCATTGCGGCCGGCGAACCGGTGCGGCGCTACAACCAGATCATCGGTTTTGCCAGCCAGCCGATTGCGGCGGGCGAACATGTGCACACGCACAACCTCGACATGGGCCCGGACAAGGGCGACTTTGCGCGCGACTATGCCTATGGCGCGGACGTCAAGCCTGCGCCGACCCGGCGGGAGGCGACTTTCATGGGTATCAAACGTGCCGATGGCCGCGTCGCGACGCGCAACTACATAGGCGTGCTGACCAGCGTGAACTGCTCGGCCACCGCCGCGCGCGCGATCGCTGATCACTTTTCGCGCCAGACCAACCCGTCGGCGCTGGCGGCGTTTCCGAATGTCGACGGCGTGGTCGCGCTGACGCACGGCACCGGCTGCGGCATGGACGACAAGGGCATGGGCATGCAGATCCTGGAACGCACGCTGACCGGCTACGCCACCCACGCCAACTTTGCCGCGGTGCTGGTGGTCGGCCTGGGCTGCGAGGCCAACCAGATCAATGCCTGGCTGGCGCACAGCGCGCTGCGCGAAGGCGACAACTTCCGCGTCTTCAACATCCAGGACACCGGCGGCACCCGCAAGACGGTGGACAAAGGCATCAGCCTGATCAAGGAGATGCTGCCGCGCGCCAACGACATCAAACGCGAGCCCTGCAGCGCGGCCCACATCACCATCGGCCTGCAGTGCGGCGGCTCCGACGGCTATTCCGGCATCAGCGCGAACCCGGCGCTGGGCGCGGCGGTGGACCTGCTGGTGGCCCACGGCGGCACCGCCATCCTGTCGGAGACGCCCGAGGTTTACGGCGCCGAACATTTGCTGACGCGCCGCGCCGTCAAACGCGAGGTCGGCGAAAAGCTGGTTGAACGCATCAAGTGGTGGGAGCACTACACCGAGATCAACGGCGGCGAGATGAACAACAACCCCTCGCCCGGCAACAAGGCCGGCGGCCTGACCACCATTCTCGAAAAATCGCTGGGCGCCGTAGCCAAGGGCGGCACCAGCAACCTCGAGGCGGTCTACGAATACGCCGAAGCGGTGGGCGCGCATGGCTTTGTCTACATGGACACGCCGGGTTACGACCCGGTCAGTGCTACCGGCCAGGTGGCCGGCGGCGCCAACCTGATCTGCTTTACCACCGGCCGCGGCTCGGCTTACGGCTGCGCGCCCTCGCCTTCCCTGAAGCTGGCGACCAACTCGGCCCTGTGGCGCAAGCAGGAAGAAGACATGGACATCAACTGCGGCGAAATCATCGACGGCGCCAGCACGGTGGCCGAGATGGGCCAGCGCATCTTCGAGCTGGTGCTGGCGACGGCGTCCGGCGACAAAAGCAAAAGCGAGGCGCACGGTTATGGGCAAAACGAGTTTGTGCCCTGGCAGGTCGGCGCCGTGATGTAAACAGCCATTCTTTATGCAAAAAATACTTCCAGCCCTCGCCCTGCAAGCGCAGGTAGCTACTGTTTTGATAGCGGCCGGCAGCAGCGACGAAGAAGCCAGCGCTGTCGCCGCCAACCTCGTCTTCGCCAACCTGAGCGGCCACGACTCCCACGGCGTCGGCATGTTGCCGCGTTATGTGGACGCGGTGCTCGAGGGCGGGCTGATCCCCAACAATAGCCTGCGCGTGCTGCTGGACACCGGTTCGCTGCTCACGCTGGACGGCCAGCGCGGTTACGGCCAGGTGGTCGGCCAGCTGGCCATGGCGCTCGGCATGGAACGCGCCAAAACCCACGGCAGCTGCATCATGACGCTGGCCAATTCGCACCACCTGGGCCGCATCGGCCACTTTGCCGAGATGGCGGTGGCGCAAGGCCTGGTCTCCATGCACTTCGTCAACGTGTTGTCGCGCCCGGTGGTCGCGCCTTTCGGCGGCGCCGACGGGCGTTATGGCACCAACCCCTGCTGCATCGGCATTCCGCTAGCGGGGCGTGAACCCTTCATCCTCGATTTCGCCACCAGCCGCGTTGCGCAAGGCAAGATGCGCGTCGCCCACAACGAAGGCCAGCAGGTAGCACCCGGCATGCTGATCGACGAGTTTGGCCGCGCCACCACCAACCCCGGCGTGGTGGTGGTGCCACAGAGCAATGGCCTGTTCGGTGCGCTGATGGCGTTTGGTGAACACAAGGGTTACGGTATGGCGGTTGCCTGCGAACTGCTGGGCGGGGCGCTGACCGGCAGCGGCACTGCGCACAAACCGGCCGACCCAGCCATACGCGCCGTCATCAACGGCATGCTGACCATCCTGATCGATCCGGCCAAGCTGGGCACCCAGGCCAGTTTCGAGCAGGAGGCGTTGGCTTTTGCCGACTGGCTCAAAGCCGCACCGGCCGCACCCGGCACCGACGCCGTGCTCATCGCCGGCGACCCGGAGCGCGCCAAACGCCTGCAGCGCCAGGACAGCGGCATAGAGGTCGACAAGGAGACCTGGCGGGAAATCGTGGCGGCCGGCCGCAAGGTCGGTGTGTCGCTGCCGGAGTGAGCTCCGGTTTTACTATGAAATTGATAGCTGTCTGCCCATGCCACGCATGGGCTGGAAGCCAAAATGATTCCAAATTCTGCTGACATGGCAGGCCGACTGAACAGCGCCGCCCTGCCCGCCCTCGCCGCCCGCAGCATCCATGTTCCCGGCTACCCGCGCAGCGGCGCGCCCGGCGTGGTTCACCTGGGCCTGGGCGCTTTTTTCCGCGCACATCAGGCGCTGGTATTCGACACACTGCTACAGCGAGGCGATACGCGCTGGGGCGTGTTCGGCGTGGCCATGCGCAGCACGGCACTCGCCGACAGCCTGCAGGCGCAGGACGGCCTCTACGCGGTACAGGTGGCCAGCAGCGCCGGCAGCCAATGGCAGGTTGGCGGCGCGATCTGGCAGACCGCCGTGGCCGCGCGCGCGCCGGCTTGGGTGGTTCAGTCCATCGCCGCGCCGTCCACACGCTGGCTCACGCTGACCGTCACCGAAAAAGGCTACAGGCCCGAACTGGCTCAGTTGATTGTTCAGGGCCTGTCCGCGCGCCTGGCGGCGGGTCTGCCCGGCCTGACCATCGCGTCCTGCGACAACCTGGTGGGCAACGGCCGCCAGTTGCAGGCGCTGTGTCTGGCCGCCGCCCAAACAGTGGGCCCGGCGCTGGCGGACTGGGTGGCCGGCAACTGCGCCTTCCCCAACAGCATGGTGGACCGCATCGTGCCCGCGGCGACGCCTCAGCGCCTGGCCGCGGCGCGCGAAGCCTTGGGTGTGGCCGACGAAGCTGCGCTCGGCACGGAAGCCTTCTGGGAGTGGGTGATAGAGCGCCGCTTCGCCGATGCCTCCGACGCCGATACCCTGGCCGCTGCCGGCGTCACCGTGGTGGATGATGTCGCGCCTTTCGAAGCCGCCAAGCTGCGCCTGCTCAACGGCAGCCACACCGCCATGGCCTGTATGGGCGCGGTGGCGGGCTGGCCGGTGATCGGCGAGTGCATCATGCAGCCGGCGGTGCGCAGCTTCATTCATGGCTTGATGACGCAGGAGGTCGGCCCGCAACTGGCACGCCCGGACTGGCCGGCTTACCGCGACGCGCTGCTGGCGCGTTTTGCCAACCCGGCCCTGCAGCACAGCGTGCACCAGATCGCCAACGACTCCTCGCAGAAAATCCCGCAGCGCTGGCCACCCTCGGTGCTGGGCGCGCTGCGCGCCGGCCTGCCGGTGGACCACCTGGCATTTGCGGCCGCAGCCTGGATGCGTTATCTGCGCGGCAGCGACGAGCTGGGGCAGTCCTATGCCATGCACGACCCGATGGCCGGCGAGCTGCAGGCGCTGGCATTGGCGCATGCCGGCGATGCGGCGGCCAGCGTGCAGGCGCTGGGCAGGCTGCCGGCGATCTGGGACGAGGTGTTGTCGAATGATCAGCGCTGGCTGGCACTCGTCACGCGCCGCCTGGACGCCATCGGCCGTTTGGGGGTGCTGGGCGCGCTGGTAAAGCTGCAGGCGGGGCTGGACGGCGAATAGCCTCTTTGCCCGGATTTGATGAGCCGAATCGCCCTCCAGCCCACGACTGGCAAGCGCAAACAGCTCCTGATTTGATAGCGCCTTAGCGCCCGACGGATCAGCCCAGCAGCATGCCCAGGCTGGTGTCCAGGTGTTCGGACGGCAGGCGCTTGAAGCCGGAGCGTGAATAACGCTGCAGCCGGCCCATCATGAAAGCCACGATGACCGAGGCCTGGACCTGGGCCTGCACCGTCGGCATGGCCGCGCCCTCGGAGGCTGCGCCTTCGCGCAGGCTTTGCTTGAGGCTGGTTTCGAGCTTGTCGAAAAACTGGTTCATGCGCTCCTGCAGGCGCTCGTTCTCGAACACCAGGGCGTCGCCGGCCATGACGCGGGTCATGCCGGGGTTTTTCTCGGCGAACTGCAGCAGCATCATGACCAGCTTGCGGGTGCGCACGCCCGGGTCGGTTTCGCGTTCGGTGATCTGGTTGACCAGGGTGAACACGGTTTGTTCGATGAACTCGATCAGCCCCTCGAACATCTGCGCCTTGCTGGCGAAGTGGCGGTAGAGCGCGGCCTCGCTGACATCGAGCCGCGCGGCCAGCGCCGAAGTCGTGATGCGCTCCGCACCCGGCTGCTCGAGCATGGTCGCCAGCGCCTGCAGGATCTGCACGCGGCGCTCGCCCGGCTTGGGCCGCTTGCGCGTCGCGGCTGCTGCGGGGAGGTCAGGGCTCACTTCAGACTCGAACTCGGACATAGGCGGCGTTGTAAGAGATGTTTCAAAAGCTAAAGACTGACTGGATTCTCTCACAGCTTATAGGGGCATCTGCAGCGCCCGCCAGAAGGGTCCGTCGGGACGGAAAGGCTGGCGCCGGTGCGTTTTCAGGCCGCCAGCGGCATGACAAGCCGCACGCGCAGACCGCCCTGCACACCGGCCGACGCCAGCGAGAGTTGCGCGCCATGCAGGCGCGCGATCTCGTCGGCAATCGCCAGCCCCAGGCCATTGCCTTCGCCGGTGGTGCCAGGCACGCGGTAGAAGCGCTCCAGCGCGCGCGCCCGTTCGCCAGCGGGGATGCCGGGCCCGTCGTCTTCCACCTCCACCACCACCTGCGTACGGCCGGATGCCGGGTCCTCCCGTTGCCGGCAACGCAGGGTCACGGTGCCGCCGGCCGGGGTGTATTTCACAGCGTTGTCCACCAGGTTGCTCACCAGTTCGCGCAGCATCCACTCATGGCCGGCCACCTGGGCAAAACCGGCGTCCAGCCCCAGATCGATGTTTTTGGCGTGCGCGGCGTCCAGGTGCAGGGCCAGCACTGCCTCGCACAAATCCTTGAGGTCCACCCGCTGCCGCGGCTGGCTCGCCATGCTGGAGGCATCGGCGCGCGACAGGGCCAACAACTGGTTGGCCAGTTGCGAGGTGCGCCGGGTGGCGCTGCGCAGGGCAGTGATTTTTTCCGCCGACAGGGTCAGCCGCCCGCCCGCGGCCGGTGCGCCTGCCGCCTGGGCCCAGGCTTCCACCTGGGCCTGCAGCCCGGCCAGCGGAGTGCGCAGTTGGTGCGCGGCATCGGCCACAAAGCGGCGCTGGCCTTCGGCCTGGTCGTTGACCAGCGCAAACAGCCGGTTCAACGAGGCCACCAGCGGCTGGACCTCTGCTGGCGTGCTGCCGGGATCGATGGCACTGAGATCGCGCGGCGAGCGGCGCTCGACCGCGTCCTTCAGCGCCAGCAAGGGCCTGAGCGCGCGGGTGACCGCCCAGTTAACCGCAAACCCAGCCGCCAGCACCAGCACCAGATTCGGCAGCAACACCTTGAACATCACCGAACGCACCCACTGCTGGCGCGCGTCGGAACCGTCGGCCAGTTGCAGAATCAGCTCGCCGGCGGCGGTCCGGGCGCGCTGCACCGCAATCCGGTAGGTCACGCCCTTTTCTTCCATGCTGTGCAGCTCGGGCTCGCGGGTGGCGGGAAGTACCACGCTGATCCAGCGCTCGCCAGCCAGGAAGTTGCCCGCTTCGTCCGAAATCCGGTAGCCGGCAAAACCGCTGTGCGCCTTGAAGAATTCTTCCAGCGGCGGCGCCAGCAGCATCACCGGCGCACCGCCCGGGACGCCGGGCGCCAGCACCGAATCAGCCAGCAGCGGGATCAGCCGGGTCAGTTGCTGGTCCTGCTGCAGGGCGGCATTGCCGGCGGCCTGGTAATCGAAGTAAACACTGACCAGCGCAAACAGGCTCAGCGGCAGGAGCAGCAGCAGCAGCAAGCGACGCTGCAGGCCGGATTTCATGGCGGCCGGCAGGCTCTCGGCAGCGGTGTCCGGCTGGTCTGCGGAGGCGCCGGGGGGCGGGCTCATGGCGGCGCTCGGCAAGGCCTGCCGCGGCTCAGCCGCCGGCCGGCGCTGCATCCACCAGCTCCAGCCGGTAACCGAAGCCGCGGATGGAGCGCAGGGCCACGCCATGCGGCTCAAGCTTGCCGCGCAGGCGCGAGATATACACCTCGATGGCGTTGGGCGTGATTTCCTTGTCCCAGCCGGTCAGGGCAGCCAGCAGCTTTTCCTTGCTGGCGGGTTTGGGGGCGTGGATCAGCAGGTACTCCATCACCGTCCATTCGCGCGGGCCGAGCTCGATCAGCTGGCCGTTGGCGCGCGCCTGGCGGTTTGCGGAATCGAGCTCCAGGCTGCCGAAACTCAGGATGGCGCTGGTGGCGGCCTGGGAGCGGCGCAGCAAGGCGCGCAGGCGGGCCAGCAGCTCGGGCAGCTCAAAGGGTTTGACCATGTAGTCGTCGGCGCCCAGATCCAGCCCCTGCACCCGGTCTTCCAGCGCGTCGCGCGCGGTCAGGATCAGCACCGGCATCGCCACACCGCGGCTGCGCAGGTGCCGCGTGAGCTCCAGGCCATCGGTACGCGGCAGGCCGATGTCAATGATGGCCGCATCAAAACTCTCCGCCAGCAGCACTTCCTCCGCGCGCTCGGCGCTGCCGACCCAGTCCACCGCATAACCGGCGTCGCTGAGCCCCAGCTTGATGCCGCTGGCGAGCATGACGTCGTCTTCAACTAAAAGGAGCCTCATGGACCTCGAGCAAGTTGAGACGCGTTCAGGAAGCGTAGCGAGCGGCTGTCAGGCTAGGCGCACGGAGCACAGCAACCGGAATGTGCTTGAGGCACATGAGGATTGCGAGCACCGCGCAACAACGCATGGCAGACGCGCAGTAGCTTCATGGGCGCGTCAGTGGGATCGGATCATGGTGCCGTAGGCTTGATCCGTTAGGATCTCCAGCAGCATGGCATGGGGCACGCGCCCGTCGATGATGTGCACGGAATTCACGCCGCTCTTGGCGGCATCCAGCGCACCTTCGATCTTGGGCAACATGCCGCCCGAAATCGTGCCGTCGGCAAACAGCTCGTCGATCTCGCGCGCGCTGAGGTCGGTCAGCAACTCGCCGGCCTTGTTGAGCACGCCTGGCGTGTTGGTCAGCAGCACCAGTTTTTCAGCCTTCAGCACAATCGCCAGCTTGCCGGCGACGACGTCGGCATTGATGTTGTAGCTTTCGTTCTGCTCGCCAAAACCGATCGGGCTGATCACCGGGATGAAGGCATCGTCCTGCAGCGCCTTCACCACGCTGGGGTCGATGGAAACGATGTCGCCGACATAACCGATGTCGTGTTCCTTGGCCGGGTCGTCCTTGTCGACCATCTTGAGCTTTTGCGCACGGATCAGGCCACCGTCGCGGCCGGTCAGGCCCACCGCCTTGCCGCCGGCCTGGTTGATCAGGCCCACGATGTCCTGCTGCACCTGGCCGGCCAGCACCCATTCGACCACCTCCATGGTTTCCTCGTCGGTGACCCGCATGCCCTGGATGAAATGGCCCTTCTTGCCAAGCCGATTCAGCGCGGCCTCGATCTGCGGCCCGCCGCCATGCACCACCACCGGGTTCATGCCGACCAGCTTGAGCAACACCACATCCTCGGCAAAATCCGCCTGCAGCGCCGGATCGGTCATGGCGTTGCCGCCGTATTTGATGACCAGGGTCTTGCCATGGAACTTGCGGATGTAAGGCAGCGCCTGCGCCAGGATCTCGGCCTTGTCGCGCGGCCCGACGTGGGAGAGGTCGGGGTCGGGGTGGGAGGTGGTAGTCATTGCGGCTGGCCTTGGATGGGGAAATAAGGATGAATTGTGCCGCATGCATCCCGGAGCACACGTAGCCCCTAACTTGGCTGGTATCCCTGCACGTGGCGCTTGAGCATAGCCTTGATGGCTTCAACATCGTTGACTTGCGCAGCGATCCGGAATGCCTGCAATTCAGGCGCCAGCTCCGACCACGACAGGAAAGGCTCATGGGCTTTCATGATCCGGGGGTGCGCCGTGCATTCAGGGTTGTCGCCGATCAGCAGCTCCTCAAAAAGTTTTTCTCCGGGTCGTAATCCTGTGACCTTGATCTCAATATCACCAGTATCCGCACCTTCTTCCCGCACAGTTAACCCTGACAGCTCAACCATGCGGCGCGCCAGATCGATTATTTTCACTGGTTCGCCCATGTCCAGCACAAAGACATCACCACCCACAGCCATGGCGCCGGCCTGAAGAACCAACTGCGCCGCTTCGGGAATGGTCATGAAATACCGGGTGACCTCGGCATGAGTCACCGTCAGCGGTCCGCCATCGTTAAGTTGTCGGCGAAAAAGCGGGACGACGCTGCCGCTTGAGCCAAGCACATTGCCAAATCGCACCATGGTGAAGCAGGTCTTGTTGGCATGAGCGTTGCCAAAGCCAGGACGGGAGTCGATGAAGACGGGGGTTCTTTCGTCCGCCAGCGCTTGCAGCACCAACTCGGCCATTCGTTTGCTGGCCCCCATGACGTTCGTGGGGCGCACCGCCTTGTCGGTCGAAATCAGTACGAAACGGTCGACCGAGTTCTCAAGTGCGGCGCGAGCCATGTTAAGCGTGCCGAACACGTTGTTGGCAATGCCTTCGCCGGCATTGCCCTCCACCATGGGCACATGTTTGTAGGCGGCTGCATGGTAAACAATGGCTGGCTGGTAAAGCTGGCACAGGGCCGACATCCGGTCGTAGCTCACCACACTTCCGAGCAGAGGCACAAGCTCAACCCTCGGCTCAGGCACGGAGGCTCCGGTGGCACATATGGCCTGAAGCTCCTGGTGGATCGCGTAAAGCCCGTACTCGCTGTGGTCCACCAGCAGTAATTGGCGCGGTCCTTGCAGAAGAATCTGGCGACACAACTCGCTGCCAATGCTGCCGCCCGCACCGGTCACCAACACGACCTTGCCAGTGATATCCCGCGCGAGTAACCGCCCGTCAGGCGGAATCGGGGTGCGCCCCAACAGATCTTCCACATCCAGCTCACGAAAATCTCTTACCGTCACCCGACCGCTGGCCAAATCGGCCCAGGCCGGCAAGGTACGGATATGAACCGGCAAGCCACGCAAGCTTTCGATAATGCTATTTCGGCGCTCCCTCGATGCACGGGGCAATGCCAGCAAGATGTCAGTCACCTGATGCCGGGCCACAACCGCGGGTACGTCGATCAGGCCAAACACCGGAACACCATTGATGCTGCGCCGCATCTTCGAGGCATCATCATCAATAAAACCCACCAGTTTGTATTGCCCTGTGATGCCAATCGCGGTGGCCGTCTGCACGCCGGCATTGCCCGCGCCATAAATCAGCAGACGCCCTTCCACCTGGCGGGCCATGCGGCCAGAGTCCGACAACCAGAACCGCGCCAGCGCGCGGCTGGTGCCCACCAGCACCAGAAAAATCACGGGCTGCAACACGCCAATGGTGCGCGGTATGCCTGGCCACTGCTGCCATAGCAACAAGGCAAAGAGCAAGACGCCATACACCGCGACCGCCTGCGCAGTCGCCACCAGAGTAGCGAGGCCGGTGTACCTGAAAATGGCGCGATAAAGCCCGAATTTGATGAACACCGGAACGGCCAGCACAGGCGCCAAAGCGTAGGCCACCCACTGCATTCCTGAGGGCCAGTGCAGCGTGTCCAGCCGCAGCGAAAACGCCATCCACATGGCAGTCAGAGCCATTGCAACATCAAGCAGCATGACCAATAACCATTTGGTCACGCGCGACCAACTAAGCACCTGGCTACGCATGAGCATTGCCCGACACAGGCTGGAGAAAAGGGCGCTTTCGACGTACCCCAACCGGCTCCCACGCCCAAGCTCGCTTCCCTGATTTCATGTTTTTATCAACCGATCTTCATATTTAGCGTGCTGCACGTCCCCGCTATGCTGCCCTAGTGTTACCTCACGACCATGAAAGCCGTAAGCCAACAGGACACCCAGCGACACACAGAAAAAATCGCCGATGTAGGCATCGTACAGGGATGAGTTGAACAGGCAGGACACGGCGAGAGCCAGCAATACCGACTGACCTGCACGGGCAATGGGACGGTCCATCTTGCGCAGGTCAAACAAGATCGCCCCAAAAAATGAGAACAAGAGGAGTATTCCGCCCACCCCCAGCTGCACACCCCACAAAAGAAACTCCTGATGAGGGTTGCCGTGTGATTGAGCACCAAAGCTCTGATGAAGGGGACTTTTCAGCTGCTCGATTCTGTTGTACTCCGTCACCCAGCTCCCAGCACCGGAACCCATCAGGGGTTTCTGGGAAATCGCTTCCCCAGAAGTTGTCCAGAACTTTAATCTGGTGCCGGATGAGCTCTCCTGTCCAGTCTTGGCGGAATAAGCTACTACCTCCGACTTGACAGCAGACAATCTTTGCGCCACTTTGTCAAAGCTGAGAAATACCACCACCAGCACCAACGGCGGCACCAACAGGGAAGCGAACCGATACCTTTTGGGCAAAGCAAAAAAAATGGCCAGCGACAACACCGCTATTCCTACGACATGCCCGGTGCGCCCGGTAAAAACAACAAACACGCACCCCAAGGCCAGTGCCGATACCGTGATGGCTGCGTAAAACAAAAAACGATTCGGTGCAAAGGTTCTTAGATGCCAGAAAACGGCCGCCACCACCGCGCTCATGATGCTCTGGTCAAGATAGCTGGAAAAGACAGCAGAGGCAGTTGTCGCCATGTTTGAAGTGGCCCATGGAACCGGCACATGAAAATGCAGTGCCCAAGAACCAAGAAGCAAGAATATTTGTCCCCCCAGAAAGAAGATCAATGCATAAACAGCCTCACGGCGGGTCTGAATCAATGCTAAAAGTGCAGGAATAAGCAGAAATTTTCCGTACTTGCCGATCGCACCAAGCGCATTGTCCAGGGGGGCAGAAGTCCACAGAAGACTGACCGCAAAAACCAGTACAACGACAGTCGCCAACAGCGGAGTCCACATGTGCTGCAAGGCTGCACCGCTTGAGGCCGCCCGGTTGCCCCGCAACAGCACGACCAGCAAAGTCACAACCAGCAAGACCTTGCTGATGCTGATGATGGCCATAGACAGCCCCACCGACGCGGCAACCAGACACACCAGAGCCAGGCGCATTCCGGGGCTTTTCAGTATCAACGGTTTGCCTTCAATGCGATACGCCGTCACGCTGCAGCACTTTCACAAAAGTGAGCCAGACAATACGCACGTCAAACCAAAGTGATCGACGCTGGAGATACTCAACATCAAGCTTTACCTTGTCGGGTATGGGCAGCTCGTCGCGGCCATTGACTTGCGCCCACCCCGTCAGCCCCGGCACCAGCTCATGCACACCCTGCTGCGTGCGCAACGCAATCAAGTCATGTTGGTTGAACAGCGCAGGCCGGGGGCCGACAAAACTCATGTCGCCGACCAGGATGCTCCACAGCTGGGGCAACTCGTCGAGGCTGCTCTTCCTCAAAAAACTGCCGATCAACGTCAGATGGACCTTGGGGTCGGCCAGCAAATGCGTGGCCACCGCCGGCGTGCCCACCCGCATGCTGCGGAACTTGGGCATTTTGAAAATTTTGTTGTGGCGCCCTACCCGGTCGGACCAGTACAAAGCGGGGCCGGGAGACGTCAAACGTACCATCACCCACACCAGCAATACCGGTACGACTAAAACCACAGCGGCGGCCAAGGCCAGCAACAAATCAAAGACCCGCTTCACGCCCACATCCTTTTGCTGCTTTTCTGAGTCCCTCGTCCAGCGACAGCGGCGTCCAGTCCAACAATCGCCGTGTTTTCTCAATATCCACCTGCAAAGACCCGCACAGTCGCTGTGCCACATCCTGCTTTCCCACCAGAGCTGCCGCCAATTTCAGCCAACTGACCGGCGCAGGAATCAAACGCGCAGGGCAACCCATGGCCTGGCCCATGCGACGCAACAGCTCGGTGGTGGAAACATCTTCACCATCGGATACCAGAAAGGTTTGGTTGGCCGCAGCAGGATGCGTGAGGCACGTCACGATCAAATCAACCAGGTTGTCCAGCGCCACCAGACTACGTTGGTTATGAACGGCGCCCAGTGGCAGGGGCACACCGCGCGCAAGCCAGCGCATCATGGCGGCAAAATTGGCCTTGACCCCTGGACCGTAGACCAAGGGCGGGCGGATGATAACCACTTCCATGCCCGTCTGCGAAGTAATCTCATGCAAACCCTGCTCGGCCTCCATCTTCGAAACCCCATACGCGTCCAGCGGTGCAGGCGCATCGTCTGCCGTGAACGAACGCCCAAGCTGAGTTGCCTCGCCATTGACCTTGATGGAACTGACAAAAACAAACCGCCGCACACCGGCTGCGGCAGCTTGCCGGGCCAGATTCAAGGTGCCTTGCACATTGACCCGGCGAAACTCGTCCAGCGGATTGGCAGCCGTATCAGCCATCACATGCACGCGCGCAGCACAGTGCACAACAGCAGAAACGCCCTCAAGCGCAACGGACCACTCGGTAGAGGGTTCCAAGTCACCCGTCACTCGGGGAAGCACTCTCTCTGGCCACTGCTGGTTATCTCGCCGCAAAGCAACGACCACGCGCCGCGACGCATCTTCAGCCAGCAAGCGCCGCACCACTGCTTTGCCGACAAAGCCTGTCGCCCCAGTTACAAGAATCATGCCCGGATACCCTCGCCGGGATTCACGCCTTCCTCCATACTTTTCTGTTCACAAAATCCGTGTAGCTCAAAATAATTCGAACAATCTTGTCTGATACGTTTTCTGGCGCATAGTCATTCACCATGCGCAAGACGCGCTGTGCCCCGCGCGGCTGAGTCGCCAATACGTCCAGCCCCTGCAGCATGCGGTCAACATCCATGCCCACAAACATGACAGCAGCCTCTTCGAATCCTTCAGGCCGTTCGTGCATCTCGCGTAAATTCAGAGCCGGAAAGTTAAGAATTGAAGATTCTTCTGTGATCGTGCCGCTGTCTGACAACACCGCGCGCGCTCCCGTTTGGAGCCGAACATAATCGAGAAAACCAAACGGCTTATGGAACTGCACCAAGGCGTTGGCAGTGAGCCCCATGGCGTCCATGCGCTTTCGGGTGCGGGGGTGGGTAGACACGATCACCGGCAAGCGGAACTGCCCCGCTAGCGCATTCAAAACATTAAACAATCGTCGCAGGTTTTCCGGTGCATCCACATTTTCTTCACGGTGCGAACTGATCAGGAAATATTGGTCCTCTCTCAAGTCGAGGCGGGACAGGACGGTAGACGCTTCTACTCCCGAACGGTAATACTCAATCACTTCGCGCATCGGGCTACCGGTCTTGATCACCTGATCAGGTGGCAACCCCTCGCGGAGCAAATACTCTCGCGCAATATCGCTATATGTGAGATTAATGTCTGAAGTGTGATCAACAATGCGCCGGTTAATTTCCTCGGGAACCCGAAAGTCAAAACAGCGGTTACCGGCCTCCATGTGAAAGATGGGAATCTTTCGGCGCTTGGCTGAAATGGCAGCGAGGCAACTGTTGGTGTCGCCAAGCAGCAGCAAAGCCTCGGGCACGTGCGCCTGCATTACTTTATCGGCCGCAATAATCACCTGACCAATGGTCTCAGCCGCTGAAGCACCTGCAGCCTCCAAAAATGCGTCGGGTTTGCGAATACCCAGGTCACTGAAAAACACTTCATTGAGCTCGTAGTCGTAGTTTTGCCCGGTATGCACTAGTACGTGCTCGCAGTGCCGATCCAGTTTATCGATGACACGCGACAGACGGATGATTTCGGGCCGGGTACCCACAATCGTCATGACCTTGAGCTTACGCATGAACGGCCTCGCGAATAATCTCTAGCTTCATCAACACTTTTTTGACTTGCTCAACATCCAGGCGATGTGTATTGTGCGAGGTGTAATCGTCAATTTCGGAAATTTCGGTTTCACCTTCTACAAAATACTTGTCATAGTTCAGGTCGCGCGAATCGGCAGGAATCCGGTAGTAGCCCCCCAAGTCGTCGGCGCGCGCCATTTCCTCGCGTGACACCAGTGATTCATAAAGTTTCTCGCCATGACGGGTGCCAATGATCTTGATGTCGTTGGTGTCACGCAAGAGCTCCTTCATGGCTTGCGCCAGATCGCCCACCGTAGACGCCGGTGCCTTTTGCACAAAGATATCGCCTGGCTTTGCGTTTTCAAAGGCATACAACACCAGATCAACGGACTCATCAAGAGACATCAGAAAGCGCGTCATGTTCGGATCGGTGATAGTCAGCGGCTTGCCCAATTGCAACTGATCAAGGAACAACGGAATCACTGAACCACGTGAAGCCATGACGTTGCCATAGCGAGTGGCCGACAATACCGTCTTGCCCGGCAGGCGCGACTTGGCCACCATCACCTTCTCCATCATGGCCTTGGAGATGCCCATGGCGTTGATCGGATACACCGCCTTGTCAGTACTGAGCACCACGCAGCGCTCCACCTCATTGGCGATGGCGGCCCGCATCACGTTTTCAGCACCTTGCACATTGGTACGCAGTGCTTCCATGGGATAGAACTCGCACGATGGAACCTGTTTTAAAGCAGCGGCGTGGAACACATAGTCCACACCACGCAGCGCGTCATGCACGCTGTCGTACTCCCGTACATCACCAATGTAGAACTTGACCTTGTCGCTCTTGAGCGCAATGCGCATGTCTTCCTGCTTTTTCTCATCGCGACTGAAAACGCGAATTTCGGCAAAGTCCGAATGCAAAAAACGGTTGAGCACCGCATTGCCGAATGAACCCGTTCCGCCTGTGATAAGCAATACCTTGTCCTTGAACATTCTTTCCTCTGTAGCTAATCTTGATCAAGCGAATTCATGCATCCGACGCACCAGTTCCGGCCAGGGCTGGGGCTGGTAACCGGACACTTCCCGGAACCTGGATGAGTCGAGGGAACGATCAATTGCAAGCCTGTCATCTGGCGTGATGTCTATGGTTTTGCCGTAAGCCTTGGCTATCAATGTCAAGAGGTCGAACTTGTTGATCGGCTCCGCAGACACATGATAGACACCATGCAATTCGGGATGCACAAGCACATGATCCCGAATCACCCGCGCCAACTCCACCGTGGGCAAGCCAGAAAAAATCGCACGCCGAAACCCTCTGACACCACCCTGATGCGCCAGAAACCATCCCACCAGGCTGTGCGCGCCGCTCAACTCATGACCGATGATGGAGGTGCGCAGCGTGATGGCATGCGGGTAATCCACCTCGCCGAGATACTTGCTCCGCCCGTACAGATCCTTGGCATCAGACATATCAGCCTCGGTGTACATACCCTTGGCACCAGAAAACACACAATCCGTACTCATGTGAACCAGCCGGGCGCCAGCCACATCGCAAAGCCGGGCCAGCCGATGCGGCAGCAACGAATTGATGGGAATGGCCGCCAGCGGGTCATCCGCTTCGGCGAGCTGTTTGACCAAGCCAATGCAGTTGATGACCACATCCGGCCGCGCCTTGGCAAACAAGCCGATCAAACTGTCCATGTTTTCCACATCCACCCCGAAGATCACACGATCGGACAGTTCTTCCGGCAACAATCGAAGGGCGCTGGTTGAGCGAGCCGACGCCAACACCTCATACCCCGGACTTTGTGCAAACAAGCGCAGCACAGCGTTGCCCAGCATGCCTGAGGCACCGAGCACCAACACCTTGGTCTTCTTATCTGACATAGTTCTTTTCTGTTCAACCATTTTTTGTCTCTGTGCCAGCCGCCAGCCTCTCGCTCACAATTTCGGAAAGAGTTTGAGCCAGTCGCCGGGCGAGCAACTTCGGCTCGAAATGCTGTTCGTAATACAAGCTCCCACACTTCCCCATTCGTTGTCTTTCTTCGGGCAAAGCATCACGCAGTTGTATCACTGCTTCTGCCAAAGCCTGTGCATCCTCCGCCGGACAGGCTACGCCGGCGCCGGACTCTACCACCACACGCGCGCCCTCACCGTCCAGCGAGGCAATAATTGGCCGTCCCGCAGCCAGATAGGCCTGTACTTTGCTCGGCACCGTCTGGCTCATGATAGGGTCTCGGACCAAACTGACTAAAACGGCCGATGCTTGGGCCAGAATGCCTGGCATATCCGACGGTGGGTAGCGGCCGGGCATCCCGACATTGTCCAGACCGAGCCGCCGAGTCTCCTGCTGCAGCCATTCGCTGCGGCTACCGCTACCGACCAGTACAAACCGCACATCTGACTCTTCGCGCAGCAACTGTGCAGCGGCGAGCACAGTATCAAGCGCCTGCACGGTACCCAGGTTGCCCGCGAAAACGACATTAAATCCGGGCTCAAGTTGTAGTGGGCACGCGCTATCTGTGTCGGGCTTCGAGAATGCCAATTCGCCCGGGTTCGGGTGGTAAGCCACTGGCGTGCAGCCTGCCATCCGCACCACCGGCTCGACGAAGGCCTGCGACTGCACCAGCAACAAATCGTTCTTCCGGTAAATCCAACGCACGATCGCCGACACGGCGCCCAGGACCTTCTGGTTACGAACAAACCCTGTCGCACTCAGGCTCTCTGGCCAGAGATCCTGTACCCAAGTGACCAGCTTGGCCCCTTTGATCCACCTCAGCCACACGGCCGGTATCACCTGCAGGATTGGCGAAGGTGCGTAAACGAGAATCGCGTCGACGCGTTGACCACGCAACAACCAGGGCCCAAACACGGCAGCCGACACCACGAACGACAAGTAATTCAGTGCAAGGCGAAGTGCGGAGCCACTGCCGCGCGGCACCAGGGGCACGCGGTGGATCGTCAGACCGTCGCGGATCTGTGTGCGTAGTGCCGCCGCCGAGTAGCCGGGCGGGACTACACCATCGGGATAGTTCGGCTGCCCGGTCAGCACTGTCACGGCGCAACCGGTGTCGCGCAGCGACTGCACGACCTCGGTAATGCGGAATGTCTCCGGCCAGAAATACTGACTCAAGACCAGGACTCTCATGGCCGGCCTATGACCTCAGTCTTTCGCAGGCATCTTTTTCGGAAAATTCTGAACAATCCCCCCATATATCGTGCGAAGCACTCTTGCTGATAAGGTGCTTATAGATATCAACCATCTTTACTACATTTGCAGCGATATCAAAGTTTTTTACAGCCAGTTGATAGGCAGCTTCTCCCATGCGATCCAATTCCTCTGGATGAGTGTAAAAAAAGGTGACGGCGTCAACAATTGCCAACGGATCTTTAGCAGAGATACAAATACCCGTCTGACCATTTACTATCGTATCTTCTAATGGATTGTCTACGGCCACAATACTGGGCACACGTGAAAATGCGGCCTCGAAAACGGGACGTCCACAAGCATTCAGGTGTGAAGGAAAACATAATATATCGATAGAATCGTAAACTCTTTTCACGTCAGCCGTAAAGCCTTTGATCTTTACACTTTCACCCAAGCCATATTTATTAATCATAGATTCCAGTTCCGCGCGTACGTCTGCAGCAAATCCGAATCGTTTTAATAGATAACCTTTAATCCCTCGCAGTTTTCTTGGGTTTTCTCCTACCAGGAGAAACTCCACCGCGAGACCGGCCTGAGTGCAAAGACGCGCGGTCTCAACAAATTCGTAAACGCCTTTTAACTTCAGAAGACCTCCCACACAGCCCACACGTAGTGGTTTCTCCGGAGAAAATCTCCGATAGGAGTTTTGACTACTGCTAGTGCGTGGAACGTCAGACAAAGGAAAGCCATTGCGTACAATTTCGACGGATAAGTCCTTTGGCAAACTCTCTCGAACCGTGCAATCAATCGCCACTACTTGATCAACGTAGCGACGTATCAGATGCTTCAATAATCTTCCGCGTAGTCCATCTGTCATTGGCCGTTGCACTGAGCGCACATGCATGACAATTGGAGCCTTAAACAAACGCTTAGCCATGATTGCCGCGGGTATCGCAGTTAATTCGTTCACATGAATAATATCAACGGCGCCCCACTTCCGTTTTGCGGCTCGCAACGCAATGAAGGTCGGTAACAAAAAAGCCAGCTCACGCATTAGCACTAACCACCTCAAGCCTCGGTAATAGCTAAAGAAGGTGTTGTCAAATTGTGTTAGCCCAGCGGCTGTGACAACTGAAATGTTCTCTTTTTCTAGAATGGCTGCAAACTGCCCCTTTTGGGAAACAACATACGGCTGAACAAAACCACCAGAAAGTGCCCTCAGCAATTCAAGCAAACTTCTTGAGGCACCGCCAAACGCTCCTATTGGATGAATATATAATATATTCAAACTGCAATTCTCCCACGGGGGGCGTCTCTATTATTTAAAATAGTTTTTCTTTTTTGCATGATCAGAATAAGCAAGACTGTTGCAATCAACCCGACTATGTTTGATATATGGAATAACTGTGTTATAGCGCCACCGTTCAGCCAAGGGAGCACATTGAAGCAAAAGTACGTTGCACAAATCGTGGCCCCAATATCATTTCCATTATGCAGAAGATGCCCCAACCAGCGATACATAAGTCCCACAATTGCCCCGGCAACAGAAGAAATGACAAAAACACCAAACACACCACCTGCAACAAGACCTTCCGAAAATGGAGTCCCCGTTATGCTGTGTCCAGCTGCTATTATTTCCAACGGGATACCAGCGAGATAACTAATCATCCAATCGTAGTGAAAAAGCATCCAATTATATTGGTCATTTCTATCCAGCCCAAATAACGTAAGAGTGGTATCACCAATAGCAGCTAGCAATGTTGGAAAATATCTCGGAAACTCCTCGCCATCAGCATATATAGTCCAAATATACCAAGAAACATCACCTTGAATTACGGTCACCCTACTTAGCAGATAACTGAATACATCAGTGGAGCCTTCAATTTCAGAATCGAATATGAAGAAAAAAATCAACATCGTAAAAACAACAAAACCCGCAAGCTTTAACATTGTCACTATCCGAATACTCCAATACATCACCAAGAATGCCGGTAACAACATCGCCGCAGATGTTGTTTTAAATCCCCACGTCGATCCAATTAAAAAAGCCACTGCCATATTTGAAAATAAGTAAATCTTGTTCGAGTTTTTTTTTGTGGTCCGTAAAAACAATAATGTCGAATAAGCGAGTAATGCAGGAACAATAAACTTCGTCATTAGATTTGGGAAGGCACCAAAGGTACCAAGCCCAGCACGAAACTCGCCCTTTGGAATACTCCCAATCCAAACATTAATCGCGCCAAAGCCGAATAACATTAGAAGCAAAAAGAGCAATGTTAATATTAGAAATAATTTTGAAAATTGGCGAAAAACTTTTTCGGCTTTAGCCGTAGTTGGAGGCCGACTAACAGTATTCTGTTTATTACAAAAGAAAGAAAACATTAGTGCAACCACTAAAATATTAACAACGTACAGCGCATAAGCAACTGTGGCACCACTGGGATAACCCCCGATGCCTACCGATAAAGCGTATTCACCGCGTTCAACCAACCAAATTCCAATTAGTGGCGTCCCAAGAACCAAAGCAATCAGATATTTGTACATAGAAAGTCAGTAAAGTATTTTTCCAATGTAAAAGCACCAAACGGCAGTTAGTTTTTTTTGACGAGTGAATTAACCATTTTATAGACTGTTAAGCAAAAGTCCCAAACAGGTTTTTCGGATGAATATTCAGAGTGCTGGACATTGGAGTTTGCAATATATTTTTCCAGTCGCTCTTGTTGCCACCCCATTTTCTTAAGAAAATACCGTTTGTCTTCTTCCAATGACTCCGCCGATGGGTAAGGAATTCCCTCCAAACCTGTCAAAGCTTCATCCCTTTTCATTTGACCAGACGCAACAAGCGTGCTTAGGTGAAGTCTTCGTTTATCAACCAAAAACTTGTTGGGCAAGATATAGCCTTGGTAAAAACGAGTAAAGATGGACTCGTAGTGCTTGTACGGGTAGGGTTTATAGCCATAGTTACTTTGCAGTGCCTCCATAGCTGAGTTTTTATTAAAGTCAAAATAATCCAGAAACGGTGTCCAATGGATTCTGCGCACAAACTCAAACCATATAAAGTTCATCGTACCTATCGTCGGAAATGTTTCGAGTCGTGTCACCCCGCCTCGCTTTCCCAGAGCTTTAATATGTCTTTTGTCGAATTTTAGCCAATTCCACCCCTCCGGCATTCGCATACCCTCAGTCGCTTGGTTCGATCCCGATAATATGAATTTTGTTTTGTACTTTCCCGCTTGCTGGTAATTGACGGCAAGCATTGCGTTATCGTAGAGCAACTCTACATCGATCACATTGGCATCGAAAAAGGCCTGCATTAATCTTTTATACTCGCTCCAATCGATAACATGCGTATAAAGATCAACGCCCAACCCGCGCACCAAATTGGCGATATTGTTCTGCGCCAATTCTGAGTTCCAGCCGTTATCCATATGCACAGCAAGGGGTCGCAAGCCAAGTTTGACCGCTTGAACCAAGACCCATGAACTGTCCACGCCACCGGAAACACCTATGACGCAATCGTAAGGTTTGCCTTTTCCTGCTGCTTTGACTTTGGCTACAAAAGCATCTAGTTCTTGCGTGCGTTGGAACGGGTCTTTGTGCAATATATGACCGGAGCGCGCCAAGAACTCTGTACAGTAATCGCATACGCCGTGTTCATCGAAATAAATGTCAGATGCTGAGGTGTCCATCACACAGCGTGTGCATACTTGATACGATTTGTTCTTCATTGATTACTTAACAAAATTTCGAGTTCTTGGTAAAGGGGGTAAGTAATCAGCACAGCCCTGTGCGGCCCGTGAAATACAAAAAATGCACCGGCCGCAACCGCGCTCGCCCCCGCGCTGACGCCGGCCTTGATGTCTTGAAGGCTGCCAACGCCGCCAAGAGCAATCATGGGTACTGAAAGCGTGGTGCCGGCTTCACGAATCAGGTCAATATCCATACCTTTCATTTCGCCATCCCGATCAACTGCGTTGATCAATACCTCCCCTGCGCCAGCCGTCACCGCTTGCCGGGCGAAATCCAGCCAAGCCAGCTTGTGGACCTTACCCGAGCGACTTTCGTACAGTTCAGGCCTTTTCAGCCAGTTTCGTTTCACATCTACCGATGCGACCACACTCTGGCTGCCAAAGCGCTCTGCAATGCGCGAGATGAGAGTCATGTCATCCAGCGCGGCGGACTGTAGACAAATCTTCTCTACCCCAAGATCGAAAATCCGCGCGGCCTGCTCCACCGAGCGCACACCGCCGCCGTAGCAAAGCGGCATAAAGCACTCCCCGGCAAACAGCTCGATCATGGCGTAATCAGGCTCCTGGCCGCGCTTGGAGGCGACGATATCAAGAACCATCAATTCATCGACTTCCTTATCGTTGAAGATGCGGATAGCATTGATCGGGTCGCCAACATACTTGGCGTCCCTAAACTGACGCGTCTTTACCAGGCCGCCATCTCGCAAGAGCAGGGCTGGGACGACTCGATGTTTAAGCAACTTCAAACTCCACAAAGCGGCGCATCAACGCCATGCCAAAGCGATGACTCTTCTCGGGATGGAACTGAACGCCAAAAATATTATTGCGCTGAAAGGCGGCGACAAAATCATCGCCATAATGTGTCAACGCGATCGGGTCGGCGGAGTCATTGCAGCTCACTCGATACGAGTGCACGAAATAAAAGCGCTGCTCCTCATCGTCCGAAGAAACAAGGGGATTCTCCCGAAGCACTCGTAAGGTATTCCAGCCCATATGCGGCACCCGCAATTCCCGTGCTTCCGACGCAGGGAAACGCCGAACTTCGGCGTCGATCCAGCCCAACCCGGGCAAAGCTCCTTCTTCGCTTGATCGACACATCAACTGCATGCCGAGACAAATCCCCAAAATCGGAATACGAGCCTCAAGCGCGGACGAACTCAATGCCGTAAGCAACTTGCGGGAGGTTAGCTGCGCCATACCATGGTTGAAGGCTCCTACACCAGGAATCACCAACTTTCGCGCTGCCAGCACCTCCTCGGGTGAGGCGATGCGCTGCGCCGTGCCGCCCGCGCGTTCGATCATACGAATAACAGAGCCAACATTACCAGCGCCATAATCAAGAACAGAGATCATTACCGAACCGCCTGTTCAATGAAATCAAGATAATTGCGCTGCCAGTTGGGTGCCCAGATATTCTGTATCTGCTGTGTGCTAACCCGCCCCGCATTTTCGTCGAGTACCAAGCGCGCCAGTTCATTCACATCCGAAAAACCCTGGAATGGGTGCACGGGAAAGCCGAACCGGGCCTTGGGTGTGTCCCAAATGAACACTTTGGGAACCAGACCAATAGCCTCAAACAATCCAGTAGAAACCTCGCTCACCACCGATCCCGCCTCCCGGAAAGAGCTGTAAATATCCTGGTGGGCGTCAACCCGAACGTTCCCCGCGAACCCATCCGGATATTTGGCCCAAACGCTGGCGCGCTCTTCCGGATGGGGCCGAAACACCACTTCAGCGATGCTCCCCAATGTGGCAGTGAGGCGCTCACAGAACTCCAAGTAACGGATAGTCTCTCGTCCATCGCCGAGCACCAGAATATGCTGTTCCTTTTCTGATACACAAGCCGAAGCTCCGAGCGTCTCAGATCGATGGGGATTGCCAATTACAACCTTTTGCACGGGCGCATTGATTTGCTCACCCCACCAGGATCCAAACGTTAAAAAATAGTCGGGAAATATCTGTCTATAACGATGATCATTCAAAATAGCAGGCGCGTAGTTATAAGCATCATGCCCTGCGGAAACCGCGCCATGCTGATACTCGGCCGTCACCATACCTAAATGCCTAGCTGCAAGAATGGCGCTCGCATTATCCGCACTGCCGTAACAGGCCTCTTCCTTAATCAGCAGATGCGCATTTGTTTTTTTGAAAAAAGATCGATAGGTTCGGTAACGCGGCAATAATGAAGCAGCACCACTGGTGCAGATATTTTGAAGCCATTGGCGTCGCACTTCGTTAATATTCCAACCGAGCATATTTTCTGCTCGTTGACTGACCAAATTGACCAATGCCCGAGCTGACTCCCGATAGCCGCCAGTTCTTAGCCGTCCACTCAACGCCCCCTCGACCCGCAAAGGAGTATGCAGTAATACATTGGTGTGATGGCGAGGAAAAGGCCATTTCCAGCCGAATAAATCCTCAATCACAAAAGTCTGATTTGGAGCTGCTGCGACAAAATAATCACTTAAACAATTAAAGTATGATCCATTGCGTTCGATCAGACGTGCACCGGTCGCCATCAGCACGATTGGATGGTGATTGAGCGACCAGAGATGTAAAGCGTTATGCGCAAAGGAACGAGAGATCATTGCTGCGGTTCTTAGCCTTGATCGAGAACGTAGCGCCCCCCCCTCGACAACGAGAGGCGTCCCGTAGAGCAGATCGCCCATCATCAGACGTATGAATGTGGACCGTATCGTCGACCACAGCGGTATACCAGTATCGGGGCAGCAAATTCCCAACACCTCGGCGGAATCTTCAATCCGTAAAATATCATTGAGCGAAATTTCATCCCGCGAACGATTCGCTTCTAGGCTGTTGATTTGCGTCATTTTTCCCTTACGATTAAAGACCAAATCCGTCGTCAACAACAATATTCTGCCCGTTCACGTACGCTGACATATCGCTTAACAGATATGCCAACGTTCCGCAGATATCCGATTTATCAAGCATACCTTTGTTAATACATTGTTTACGATATGCCTCAAGAAATGGCATTGGTTGATTATCAAAAATACCGCCCGGGCTGAGTGTGTTGACGCGGATATTCATGCCTTTAAAATATTTTGCCATGTATTTTGTCAGGTGGATGATGCTCGATTTGATCGCCGCATATTCAACCGGCATAGTCATCGACGTGTTTTCATAAACCTCGAATTTTGGCGCCACGACACCATAAATTGATGCGATGTTGACGATGTTCCCATGACCTTGTTTCTGAAAAAAACGTGCTAACTGCTGGCTTGTCAGAAAGTATCCACCCAGATTGTGATTTAGATTTTCACAGAAGTCAGTGAAATCAACGTCAAAAAAATGACGCCCATAATTTCTATTTCGAGGATAAGCATTATTTACAAGTGAATCGATTCGTCCATAACGATCCTGCAACCTCTCAATCATTGCCGTTATCGACGCCTTGGAAGTGATATCAAGGTGGATAGAGTCGATGCGAGATGAATGAAGTTCCTGACTGAGTTTCTCTTTCACTCGAACGCTAAGTTCTTCATTGATATCCGCAATAATCGCTATGCCTTGCTGTTCTGTTATCGTTTTTACAAATTCTTGGCCGATCAATCCCGCTCCGCCCGTGATAATAACGACTTTGTTTTTTAACATTTTTTCTCGCATTTTGGATAAATAAACCACCTACATTAATATCGAGATCGTTATTTTTAAAACCTGCTTAACAGGCTGCTGAAATACCTGCTGCGCCAGCGCAGCAGCTGACTCGAAGCGGTTTATTTTTGCGGTTCTGTTTCATATTTTGAGATTCCAGTGCTTTTTGAGCTTTTTGTTATTGGTTTGAAGCTCTGCTGCCGCCGTTTTTACCCCTCACTGCGCCTGCAGACGGATTTGCCCCAGGGTGCGCATACGCGTCAAGTTGTACGCGGCCATCGTCAGCACAAACATCTGATCGACCCGCTCAAGCCCGCGCACCATCACCTGCCGAATCCGGCCCACGGTCTTGGCCCAGCCAAAGCCCTGCTCGATCAGTTTTCTCTTTTGCTGCGAAACGGCGTAGCCGTCTGTCTGTGCAATGGCATCGGGCACTGCCGAGCGCCGGCCTGAAGTGTTCTGCGCCACATGCGGCGTTACTTTCATCTCCAGGCAGGCCTCGATGAACTCTTGCGCGTCATAGCCTTTGTCTGCGCCCAGCGTGATCTCGGCTTTCGCATCGCCTGCTGCCTGGCTTGCATCATGGATCATCGCCTTGGCCGCTTCTCGCTCAGCGTGCCCGTCGGCCGTGGTCACCACGGCGTTGGCTATCAGCCCATGGCGGTTGTCCGTCAGGGTATGGCCTATGAAGCGAAGCTCGCTGCCCGTCTTGCCCTTGCGGTAGAGCCGGGCGTCAAGGTCAGTCGTCGATTCGTGCGTCTCGTTGCTGCGAGTCTGGCCTTTGAAGCTGCCACCGCCGTGGTGATCGTCACTGCCGTCTTTGCGCACAAAGCTCTTGTGGCCCGCCCAGGCCTGGATGAGTGTGCCGTCCACGCTGAAGTGTTCGCCCGAGAGCCAGTCTTGTTTGTCGGCGACTTCGAGCACATGGTTGAACAGCTCAATGACCGCGTCATGCGCTATCAGGCGTTCGCGGTTCTTGGTGAAGACTGTGGGCACCCAGACGGCATCGTCCATGGCAAGACCTATAAACCAGCGAAACAGCAAGTTGTACCGGGTCTGCTCCATGAGCTGGCGCTCCGAGCGCACGCTGTAGAACACCTGCAAGAGCATGGCGCGCAGCAGTTTCTCGGGGGCGATGCTGGGCCGGCCGCCTTTGATATCGGCCTCGTACATTCCGGCAAACAGCGCATCCATCTTCACCAGGGCCTCGTTGACCATCTGGCGTATGGGCCGCAAAGGATGATCGGCTGGAACGAAGTCTTCCAGGTGGCGCATCGTAAACAGGCGTTCGGTGAAAGTGTCGGCTCCGCGCATGGTGATCACTTGGCTTATATCTGGTGAAAAAAAAAGGCTGCCTCAGATAAACGCTTGAGGCACCATCTCGGCGGACTTCGCTCCGAGGTATTTCAGCAGCCTATTAAGTGATAACACTGCAAGATTCATCAGTTGTATTTCCTGAAAACCGGTTTGATGGCAGGACCGTTGAGATATTTTTCGACACCCTCGTTAAGTGCGAGTCGATAGATTTTGAAAGATTGTTCGATGGCACGTTCAGTAACAGCAAGCTCATCTTCATCGTGCCGATAGCATAAAGCGATCCAAGGCATAAGCACACCGTTACGGATCATTTCCTGCGAGAACAGTGTCCGAAGGTCCAACGAGTTCGCGCCGGATTCATCCAAAGTTAAGTAGTAAGGGGAACAGGCTATACCGCCAATCTTAAAGCTATGTCCGATGCCATGAGCTTCCGCCTGTCGCTGCATCATGGCGGTTAGTTTACGACCGTAGTCCCACAAGTGTTCAACGACCTTATGCTTTTGCATGAATCGGATCGTAGCAATAAAAGCGCCCAAGCCACACATCTCGGCGCCATGCGTTGTGGACAACAGGAATACCCGCTCTCGTCCTTCTAACTCAATAGCACCAAGCTCCATGATTTCTCGTTTGCCCGCGATGCAGGCCACCGAAAAACCGTTGGCCATTGCCTTACCAAAGGTGCACAAATCCGGGGTAACACCATAAGTATGTTGCGCTCCCTTCATGTGCCAGCGGAACCCTGTGATCATTTCATCCAACACAAAGACAATACCGTGCGCCCGACATAGCTCTTGCACTCGCTGCAAGAAACCATCCTTGGGCTCTTCGATAGCAGCCGGTTCCAAGACTACACAGGCAATCTTCTCAGGGTGCTGCGCTATCAATGCCTCCAATGAGACGATGTCGTTGTAGCGGAACGTCTTGATCTTCTCGATGGTTTCTTGCGGTATGCCACGCGTGAGCGGCGTCGAAGCTATAAACCAGTCGTCATACGAAAAGAATGGATGCTCTGCGCAACGTGCCACCAACTCTCTTCCTGTATACGCACGCGCAAGCTTGACTGCGGCAGAAACAGCAGTGGAACCATTCTTGGTGAACTTCACCATATCCACGGAATCGATCAAATCAATCAGCAACTCCGATGCCTCCAATTCAATCATCGATGGTCGCGTCAGATTGTTACCGTTTCTGATCTGGGAAATGGCGGCAGAATCAATTTCATCTTCAGCGTAGCCTATATTTACTGCACGCAATGCCATGCCGTAATCCAGATATTTAGTACCCTCATGGTCATAAATATATGAACCTTTACCCCGAGTCAAAATTTCCGGAACATTAGTAGGATATTGGTCGTAGCCACGCGAATAGGTATGTGCGCCACCAGGTATAGCTTTGAGCAGTCGTTCTTGGAAATTCATTTGCTAAGCCCTTTCATTTCAATTAAAGCTTCCAGCATTTTAAAATCATCAATATCATCAATTTCCAATGATTTCCACTTTGGCACTTCGTAGCCGATGGTGTCCGCATGATAGAACGAGCGCTGCGCACGCAGCACGTCGATATAAGATGCATAGAGCGTGCCCTCTAGAAAATACAGCGGCTCAATGTCCTGTCGACGCAAGCCAGTCGGCTGGCGCTCTAGGTACGGCCTCAAACGGTCACTGTCCTCACGGCGGAAAATGAAAGCCGGATGCATGCTTTCCACCCGGCAAACGCTGACAATCGAGCCAGCACCAGACTCGACCAAGCGCGCCAAACCTTGATCAATATCGGACGGTTCACGCAATGGTGAGGTTGGTTCCAGCAGAACGACGATGTCGAAGTGGCGGCCGGACGCCGCTAAGACGTCCATCGCATGCAATACAACATCGATGGATGAAGCTGTGTCCCCAGACAGCTCTTCCGGGCGCATGAACGGCACCTCGGCACCGGCCTGCCGCGCTGCGTCAGCAATGGCAGGGTCATCGGTGCTAACCACAATCGCATCTAAGCACCCCGCCGCCTTGGCGGCATCGATGGTCCAGGCAATCAGTGGCTTACCGCTTAGGAGGCGGACATTCTTTCCAGGCAAACCCTTCGATCCGCCACGTGCAGTCACCAACCCAAGAATCTTCAAATTTTCAATCAAAATAATCTCCGTTTAGATCAGTTTGCAGGCGCATCAAAACAGCGTGTGCGCACAGATTTCTCGTTATGCAGGAAGCGTTGATCTGGATATTGTCCGACCACCACGGTGGATGAAGGAACGTCAAGATTGACAATCATGCAATTTGCTGCCAGCACCACGTCATCGCCCAGCCTACAGTTGCCGAGTACGCTGGTGCGCGAGTACAGAATTGTTCCAGTACCAAATTTCGGATAAACATCTGTGACTGCGCCGATCGTACAGTTCTGGTAAACGACTAAATAGTCCTGGTAGCGCGCATGCCCCAGCACTGTTCCCAGTGGATGCACCAGCATGAAAATATCCGGCATTGCCACTGAATAGAACAGGTCCAGACCATGCAGTATTTTGTTGAGATAGAACAGACGGGTAGGCAGCTCAGTTGCACCATTCTCGCGCCACACCGTATTGGCAAAGAAGTACAGCAGTATCGCCATGTGGTCGCCGTTGAGATGGTCGAACAGTACCGCTTTGTCGCGCTGGTAGTATTTACGTTCTATGCGTGCGAAGCAATGCGCAACTCTCTCCAGCGCTCGCCCAAACAGTCTCGCATCCGCCGCATCGCTCACATAGCCGTCAGGCAGATGATGGGCAAGAAGCTGCATCACATATCTCTGTAGGTTGGCTTGCGACAAGCTAGACTGCATTTTATTTGAGCATCCGCATAGGGATATCGAGATTGCGCAAGTAGGAGCGTGCGCGTATCGGATTGTTGTCACCAAAGTGAAAAATGCTGGCACAAGCCGCCGCAGATGCAGCCGTATTCTTCAGAAGTGACACCAAGTGCATAAAGTTTCCTGCGCCGCCGCATACGATTACAGGCACGGGAACTGCGGACGCTATTAGCGCTGCAATCTCAAGATCATAGCCTTGCATTACGCCGTCCTGATCAATCGAATTTAGAAAAATCTCGCCTGCACCCAACGCCACAAGATGACGAGCATGGTCTACGGGGTCGATGCCTGTGGCTTCAGTCCCGCACCGAATCCAGACTCGAGCACCGTTTTCACCGTGGCGGTAGTCAATACCTGCAACGACACATTGACTGCCAAAGCGTTCAGCAATTTCACTGATTAAACTCGGGTTGGTTACTGCTGCTGTCGTCACGACAATTTTGTCCGCGCCGGCCAACAAAAGTTGGCGCACATCGTCGATCGATTCGATACCACCGCCTGCAGCTAGTGGCATGAAACACTCGGTCGCAGCTTCTCTAACGATATCAATAAGTTTTTTTTTCGAATACCTACTGGACGCAATGTCAAGAAACACCAACTCATCCGCATCCTGTGCGCTGTAGATGCGAACAGCGGTTTTAGGATTGCCCGTATCTCGATAGTTGGCGAATTGCACGCCTTTGACCATTCGGCCATCGCGCAGAAGCAAGACCGGGATAACGCGCTTCTTCAGCATTCCATATTCCACTCGACAAAATTCTTGAGGATCCGCAATCCAGAGGGTTGACTTTTTTCCGGATGAAACTGCATGCCGACTACATTGCCACTGGCCACACTCGCCACGATGTCACCACCAAAATTGCAGATTGCAATGACGTCGTCCGGGTTATCCGGAATACAGTGATAGGAGTGAACGAAATAGAAGTCAACATGCTGCTTGATCCCGCGAAATACGGGATGTGGCTCAATTCGAGAAAGATTGTTCCAACCCACGTGTGGGACCTTGTTCGGTGGAGACGGCCTTAAGCGAACAACTGCACCGCCAATCAGGCCTAAACCGGGCGTTGGCCCGTGCTCTTCGCCACGATCAAACAACAGTTGCATGCCAAGACAGATGCCGAGCATTGGTCGACCAGTAGCAGCATACTTCCTCAAAGAATTGGCCCAACCGGTGTTAACAAGCGTCGCCATTGCCGCGCCGAATGAACCCACGCCCGGGAGAATCAACCTCTCAAATTCCAGCGCCCTCTCCGGGTCGTTGCAGATATGTGCTTGATATCCGAGATGATCGAAAGCATTTCGGACAGATGCCAGGTTTCCGACACCGTAATCCACGATTGCAATCATGGTTTTTACCGATTATCTTCCCGATACCACTGGGCAAAATCCCAAGATTGCTTGGCTAACGGAATGTTCGAAAAATTCGGCTGGTGTGGCGGAATCACCATCTGCCCAACGAACTGATTGAACTCCTGCTCCGTAAGACCCATATATTCAAGAAAAACCTCTAGTGAGGGTGGCTTCCGCCCATCAAATTCCTCATTAAGACGGCGAGCCTCTTCCGGCTCCATCCTACCGGAACGCACATGAAATGCATTGATTTGCGCCACGCGGCTATAGCCGCGTTTGAGAAACTTAATATAGTCTCGCGTACCCTGCATAAAACATTCTATTTTTTCACCATGATCATTGATCTCACGAGGCACTCCCTCAATCTCGTCGACCTGCCAACCGAGCTCACGCTTGATGATCTCCGTGTTCTTGGTGTAATCCCAGGGAATGAAGCTTCCGAGAGGAACTGAGCAATAATTCAGCGCTTTTAGCTCCTTGACATCGGGATAGGTATAAGGAATAAGGTCACGTTTGTCAACCGGACTATCCGGACGATCAATCATGCCGTGCATATCCTCAGCGGTAATACCCAGTGTCCGCAACATATTAAATTTCTTGTCGTCTTCGTATTCGATTTCATCATCAAGATAATCGTAATACGCGGTAATCTCGGACTGCGTCTCGCCCCAGAATACAAGAGAAACCTTGTACATCAGGGCCACCCGGAGAGGGTACGAGTAAATGCCTGTATGACAATGCCAACAGAAATCAGTCTTACGGATAAATGATTCGAGCATCAAACGCTTGACTATTTTCCAGTTTGGCTGGAAGTCGATCACGTCGACGCCTAGTTTTTTGAACGTCCGCTGGTTGTTTTCTTCCACGACTTGTCGCATGAAGCCATGGTTGAAACGCACCACAAGGGGTTTAAGATTATATTCTTTCATTAGATAGTACAACTGAAACGTGCTGTCCTTTCCACCCGAAAACGGGATAATGCAGTCGTAGTCAGCTTTCCCACGATATTTCTCGATTAATTTATCCAGAAGTCGCTTTCGTTCATCCCAATCGATTACTTGTTGCTTGTGCGCAGCGCCACGGCAGATATTGCATATGCCCCGCGTGTCATATTCGATTGTTTCATACGTTTCAGGCAAACCGCATTTCACACAGCGCCTCAGCAATGGAAAACTTGTCATATATGTAGTACCTCTTAGTTTCTTATGAATTCGTTCTTCACAATGTGTGAACGAAGGATTTTCCAGCGGACGTACGACTGTACGAAAATCTTGTTGACTCTGCTATATCAACCCACAAGGGTTCCCGCTTATCCAACTCAGGACCTTGAGTTCGATAACACATGAGGGGCTAGCTCGAAATCACTAGGCCTGCCCACGTCCAGCCAGGGTTCATGCATTGGGTAGGCCACCGTGCGTTTGGCCTTCGCTTGGAGGCGCTCAAACAGGGTGGGCATATCGCAATGGGCATCATCAATCAAGACACTCAGCGCGCCCGGGTCAAGGGCATAAACGCCGGCATTGATATGGCTGCGGGCCACGGGCTTTTCCTCAAAACCGACAATTTCGACACCTTTAGTCTGCACCACGCCAAAGGGGTGCTGCCATTCGTGCACACGCACGGCCATGGTGGCGGCTGCGTCGTAGCGCATATGAAAATCGAGCAGTTCGCCGTAGCGGATATCGGTAATAACATCGCCGTTGGTGACCACGAACGGAGCATCAGGACATGGATTGAGCAAGCCCAGTGCGCCGGCCGTGCCCAAGGGGGACTTCTCGCGCAGGTAATCGACCTGTACGCCCAAACGCTCGCCATTGCCAAAGTGATTTTCAATCATATGCCCCAGATAATGAATGGCTAGCACAAAGTGGCTAAAGCCCTCCAACTTGGCACGCTCGATGATGTGCTCCAGAAGGGGTTTGCCTGCCACAGGTAACAAGGGTTTGGGGCAGTTTTCCGTGTGCGGGCGTAGTCGCGTACCCATCCCACCGGCCATGATGACCATCAGGTTGGAACGCGTTGGTAAGGTGGTGATTTCATCCCAGAGATGCAAGCCCACGACATGGTGGTGCTCATCGACCACGGGAATCTGCTGGATTTTATTCGCAACCATGAGCTGCATGACCATGTCACGCCCCATTTCAGGCGGCACCACCAGCGCATTGCGATGGATGACGCTTGCGATCGGGCTATCGAGATCCAGTCTCTTAAGCAAGCCACGCCGAATATCGCCGTCAGAAATCGTACCCTCTAGCTCCGCCCTGTCGTTGACGACCAAGACGATCTTGATCGAGACTTGGTCGAGGTTACGTATCGCCTGCTGTATGGTGGCATTAGCGGGGAGAATGGCCTCGCGCCAGCGTTCTTCAGTTGAGCTCACTTTTTGCGCCCCAAGTCAACATTCAGGTAGGTCATAAAAAGCTTTCTTGGCTATGCCATCAATGGAATATTGCTTTATGGTTTCAACCACTCGCTTACTTGCACCACCCTCTCCGTAGGGGTTGGCAACATGGTTCAAACTTGCTTGAAACTCGGGGGAGTAAAGTTTTTGCAGAGACGCAGTTATGTCTAATCGGTTAGGTTCGCAATTGATGACAGTTTCAGCGTGCAATCGGCCCCGCTGGCGATCACCGATGTTGATTGTTCCCTTCTTAAAACTAGGTACTTCGGTCAAGCCGCTGGAAGAATTACCCACCACGCCATCAACTTGGGCAATGCACGATAAATAACGCAGTTGCCCAAGGGAAATGTAGGCGCGGGCGTTTGGGTGTTGTGCAACAAATTGCTCCACCATCCTGATCAGCTCCCGGCCATCGGTATCAGCGTTAGGCATGGTGAAAATAAGTTGCGTGTCCCTTAGCGGGGCCAAGGCTGCCAGTAGTTCTGCCATCTGGTCCACGGCGGTTGTCGCCTCAAGAGTGGCTGGATGAAAGGTAATCAGCAGATTTTTTTGACCGAGTTTGAAGTTGAGCGACGCTTCTAGCGTTGCACGGTCAAGAATTTTTAAGCGTTTGATGTTGTCAACGCCCAGGCCACCGACAAGAAACACGCGTTCAGGCTGTTCGCCAAGTTGGACAACGCGCTGACGGTATTCTTCTGCTGCAACAAAATGAAGGTGTGACATCTTGGTGATCGAATGACGAAGCGCCTCATCAAAAGCCCCCTCAGTGCTCTCTCCGCCATGCAAGTGCGCCACCGGTATGCGGGCAACCAAGGCGGCAGTCACCGCCGAAAAAATTTCGAAGCGGTCGCCAAGCACCACGATCAGATCGGGCTGCAATTCGTTCAATGCATCGGAAAAACCGATCAACCCTAGGCCCATGGATTTAGCGATGCCCACGGGAGTGTCTGAACTGGTCAACATTTCAACCTTGCGGTCGATCTGGAAGCCGTCTTTCTCGATCTCGCGATAGGTGAGGCCGAACTCAGGCGACAGGTGCATACCGGTCGCAATAATCTGTAGTGTTAGCTCGGGATCATCCTTGATGCCTTGCATGACCCAGCGCATCAAGCCGTATTCGGCTCGGGTGCCGGTGATGACACAAATTTTGCGGGTCATAGCTCGATCAACTCGTCTGCCACAAAATCGCGTGGCGCGACGTTACCCAAGACTTCATCCCAACGCATTGGAGAGACGCCAGTACCGGGGCGCTTGGTGGTGATGTTTTGCGCACTAAAGACCTCGCCGGCCTTTATAGCTTGGCTGGCCACCAGTGATTTACGGGCGACCGGTTTGTTCCTGGCTTCGCTCGGGGTGAGGCGCTTGATGCCATCGCCCAGCGCGATTTCTATATTCCGAATGGCAGCCACCATGGCTTTGAGTTCTTCTGGCTCAAGGCTGGCTTGGTGGTCGGGGCCGGGCAGACTGCGGTCAAGGGTAAAGTGTTTTTCAATGACAGAAGCGCCCATGGCCACGGCGGCAATCGCCACCTCGATACCCTGCGTGTGATCTGAATAGCCCACCGCTACACCAAAGGCCGCATGAATGCTTTGCATTGCGCGCAGGTTTACCTCATTCATAGGTGTGGGGTATTCGGTTGTACAGTGCAATACCGTTACTTGGGAGCGTGCTGTGCCCGCCTGCTCCAGTACGTCAATAGCAGCTTCTATATCGCCCAGCGTTGCCATGCCAGTGGAAAGGATAACGTTTTTGCCAAGTTGGCCGATATGACGCAAGTAGGGCAGGTTGGTGATCTCTCCGGAAGGAATCTTGAAATGGTCCTGGCCAAGACTCAGCAGTAGATCGACGCTTTCGATATCAAAGCCAGTGGAGAAAAAACCTACGTTACGCAACGCACAGTGATCAATGAGAACTTTGTGCATGTCAGCGCTGAGCTCCAGGCGGCGAAGCATTTCATGTTGTGATTCTTGGCTGTCTGTAGTCTGGGTCTGGTAGGCAGCCTTTTCGGCGGTACGAGTGACTAGGCGGTTGGCGTTAAAAGTTTGAAACTTGACGATATCTACGTCAGCCTCAGCCGCCACATCAATTAACTTCTTGGCTAAGTCGAGGTCGCCGTTATGGTTGACACCGGCTTCGGCGATGATGAGTGTTCGGTTTTTCATGAGTTATCGTTACCCACAAAGCGGGCGTGAGCTGCCTGGTTGTGCCGCACAGAGAGACCCATCCCCACAATGCAGCGCTCCCCAAGCGTAATGCCCTCTTTAATGACGCTGCCACTGCCAACAAAGCTGCCTGCGCCAATATGCACATCGCCGTTGAGGATGGCGCCGGTGGAGATATGGCAGTGGTCTTCGACTGTCGCACCATGCTCAAGCAGCGCACGGGTATTGATGATGCAGTTGTTACCTACCCTGGCGCCAGCATTGACAATGGCGCCGTGCATCACGATGGCACCTGCGCCAATGGTAGCGTGACAGGAGACATGAGCGCTAGGCGCAATGATGGCTGGCAATTGAAACCCGAGTTCGATGGCTTGCTGAAAGAGGCGGATGCGGTGGTCGGGCGTCTGTATCTGACCTACGGTGATAAAGGCATATTGATAATCTTTGGTCAGTTGCGGTAAATCACCGTCCGTGGCGATGACCGGATAACCGAGGTGTTGGGTATTCATTTCCTCTGGTACGCCGATCAGCCCAGCGATCTGGTATCCGCCATCCTGCTCGATCACATCAATACACGCATGGGCGTGGCCACCGGCACCGATCAAGATAATTTTTGGTTTGCTCATGAGTTGACAGGAACCAGACCGGAACTGCTAGGGATATTAATCAAGCGCCTCTCCAGCGATTCAGCCACTGGCAAAGGCGCTTTCGGAGTGCTGGAGTACATTGGCATACGATGCATCAGCGTCCAGACCGGGCGTGTCATCAGGCCGGCGTCGTTAGTGGCGGCCAGCACAGCATCGCGCTGGTCAGAAAGGGATTCGTCGAGCAACAGCGTCTGCAGCCAGTAGTTGCTGCAGCACCCCGCTGGTTCAGCGACGAGGCTAACACCTGGAATACCGGCGAAACTCGACTGATAACAATCGAACAAATGACGTTTTTCTCTCAAAAAGCCAGGCAGCTGCTCAAGCTGGGCACAGCCCAGCGCAGCATTCAGATTGGGCAGCCGGTAGTTGTATCCCACTTCGTCATGCAGAAAGTTCCAGCGATGCGGCAGTTTTGCCGTGGTGGTCAGGTGCTTTGCGCGTGCGCCCAATTCGAGGTCATTGGTGAGGATGGCGCCCCCGCCACCAGTCGTGATGGTTTTGTTGCCATTGAAACTTAAGGTGCCCATCAGGCCGAAGGTTCCGGTGTGGCGTCCGCCCACGGTGCTGCCCAGCGATTCGGCGGCGTCTTCAATGAGTTGCAGGCGGAAGTCGTGCGCCACCGCGAGCAACGCTTCAATGTCAACGGGATGCCCGAAAGTGTGCATTGGCACCATCGCGCGAATGATCCGGCCGGTGCTGCGGTTGATACAGTGGCCGTCGCGCATCTCGGTCGTGGCCGACAGGTAGTCTCGCAGTGCGTGGGCGTCCATGCCGAGCGAGCGCTCCTCGCTGTCAACAAAATGCGGTGTTGCTTGGCAATAGGCCACGGCGTTGGCGGTGGCGATGAAGGTCAACGCGGGCAACAGCACCTCGTCCCCAGCTTCTACTCCCGCCAGGCGCAGTGCCACGTGCAGTGCGGCTGTGCCGTTGACCACGGCTACCGCACGCTTGGCGCCGGTAAACGCCGCTAGGTCATCTTCGAAACGATCAACAAACTTGCCCACCGAGGATACAAAGGTTGAATCGAGACATTCCTTCAGGTAGATCCATTCATTGCCGCGAAAACGCGGCTCGTGCAGGGCAAGCGGCCCATTGCCTACCACGGCGGAGATGGCTTGCACGATTTCTTGAGGAAGATCGCGTTGCATATCCACGGGGCTCATAGGTTGTAGAGGTCGGCTTTGTAAGCCGACAGGTTGGCGCGTTCGCGAAACCAAGCGATGGTCTCTGTCAGGCCGCGCAAGAATCCTTCGCGGCTACCGTATTGGGGTTGCCAGCTCAGAAGTTCTCGTGCTTTGGTGTTGGATGCCCACAGGCGTTCAACTTCGCTTTTCTCAGGACGCAAACGTTGTTTGTCCGTAATGATTTCGATGGTTGTGCCCATGGCCTCTGCGATGGCGTGGGCAGTGTCGCCAATAGATATTTCGAAATTACTGCCCAAGTTAATGACTTCACCAACGCCACGGTCTGACTCCAGGGCGGCGATAAAACCAGCCACTGTGTCGGCCACGTAGTTGAAGTCGCGTGTGGGCGACACCGCACCGAGTTTGATCTGACGCTGCCCATGGGCAATCTGGGTGATGATGGTCGGGATCACGGCACGAGCGGACTGGCGTGGGCCGTAGGTGTTGAAGGGCCGCAACAGCGTAACTGGTGTACCAAACGATGAATAAAACGACATGGCAATTTGATCGGCACCAATCTTGCTAGCCGAATAAGGCGATTGGCCTTGCAGCGGATGATCTTCGGTTATCGGCACGAAGCGCGCCGTGCCGTACACCTCGCTCGTCGACGTCTGCACCACCTTGCTCACGCCAAGGTCGCGCGCCGCCTGGATGATGTTAAGCGTGCCCTTGATGTTGGTGTCGACGTAGGTGTCGGGCGAATGGTACGAATACGGGATGGCGATCAGAGCTGCGAGGTGCAGCACCGCGTCGCAGTCTTTCATGGCAGTACGCACTCCGTTGGGGTCTCGCACGTCGCCAGCGAACACTTCAAACTTGCCTTTGACGTCTGCCCCGCAGTGGTCGAGCCACCCCCAGGAGTTGAACGAGTTGTAGAGTACGAATGCCCGAACATCGTAGCCCGCGCGCACAAGCGCTTCAGTAAGGTGGGAGCCGATGAAGCCGTCGGCGCCGGTAATCAGGATTTTTTTCATGAGTCGTATTAAATAATTCGTATAGACGCGGTCGTCAGCCGGCCGTTGACCGGAGTGCTTTCAACCAAGGCATTGGGTGTACTTTATGAGCAAGCCACCACGTACCAATAAAACTAAGCGCATGTGTCCACATGAACGCCTGCCCCGCGCCAGCAAGGCCGTTATGCTCAACGAGAATGAACATCAAAGGAATGTTTACAAGACCAGAAACAAAGGTAACCGCAGCAAGAACCTTGGTTTTGCTCTCAAAAAAAACGTAGTTGGTAACCATGTAATAACAGCCACCAAATGCAAAGCCCAGGGCGATATAAATTACGAGCTCTCCTGCTGCCCGAAAAGACTCGCCCACCAGAAAACCAAGAAACATCGGCGCCGAGAGACCAAAAGCTGCGGCGGCCGCAAACACCAAGACAAAATAAAGATAGGTCCCTCTGACAATCGCTACACGCAAAGCCTCGGTTGGTTTTGATAGATTTTTCATGAGCCAGGGTGCGTAAGCCTTATTGAAAGACTCAGTTACGAGGCCCAGAGCTTGCCCAACCTGCAATGCAACCATGTATATGCCAGCGTGAGCTACATCGAGCAGCCTGACAATAATAAACCGGTCAGCGGCGACTATCAATAATCCGCCAATCACATGAGGTATCAGCGGAACACCAAATTTCAAGGCATCGCGGTAGTGCACATGCCAGCCGCCGGGAAACCGCAGCAGACCATCCCTTAATAGCCACCACAGAGCAATTATCCCAAACAGCATGACTGCCACAGACTGGCCCAGAACCCGTCCTTCCCAAGCCATTCCAACTATTAGTATCAAGACCAGCGAAACAGCCGCATTAAGCAAGCTTTGAGTTATCTGGAACGTCCCGTATTTTTTTGCTTCCCCAAAAACCTGCCAAAGTGAAAGCCGAATATTGCCAAGGAACTGGAAGCCGGAAAGCACAACCGCCGCCAGGAGCCAATCAGAGGGCACGCCGGAGACCCCTGCCAGCCACGACCCAAATACAGCAATCAGCAGGAAGAGCACGGACGTGCTAATCACCAAAATTCCGACACAGGTGCCGACATACTCGGCCAGTTCCTTTTTCTCCATTTGGAAGTAGCGAACCCCTATGGCGCCGTGCACACTCAGGCCGGTGAATGCGCCAAACACGCTGAGCACAATGCCAAACATGGCTACGATGCCGTAGTCGGCTGGCGTGAGCACCCGGGTCAAAATCGGCAAAAGCAGGAACGGAATTCCGGCATTGAGGATGTTGGCCCCAAAATAAATCGCCGAGTTGCCGAAAAGCCTGTTCTGAGGGTTCACTGCAAGCTGGCCCCGTTAGCTGCGAGGCTCTGCGCAATATGGCGCTGCTCCGATGCTGTCAAACCGGGACTCATCGGCAAACTTATCACTTGTTCGGCCACTTTATCGCCCACCGGCAAATAGGTGGCACTGTCGGCCACAGCTGGCTGCTTGTTCAGCGGAATCGGGTAATGCACAGCGCTGGGGATACCGGCCTGCCTGAGCTTTTCCTGCACTGCATCGCGTTTCTGGACACGAATGGTGTATTGCGCCCAGGCGCTGGTGTTGTGGGGTTCGATGTAAGGCAGCGCCAGTACGTTTGGCTGACTGAAGTCAGCCCTACCGGATGCAATGACGTTGTTGTACCGCCCGGCCACTTGCTGGCGTAAGGCGATTTCTTCATCCAGTACGGCCAGCTTGGGCAGCAGGATGGCGGCTTGAAGCGTGTCCAGGCGGCTGTTCACGCCCACGCGGATGTGGTGGTAGCGCCGGTCTTGCCCGTGGCGGGCGATCTGGCGCATAACTTTGGCCAACTCATCGTCGTTGGTGAAAATGGCACCGCCATCACCATAGCAGCCCAGCGGTTTGCTGGGGAAGAAGCTGGCGCAGGCAATGGTGCTGAGATTGCAGCTTTTGCTGCCTTTGTAGCTGGCGCCAAAACTCTGCGCTGCATCTTCAATGACCGGTATGCCATGCCTGGCGGCAATGGCGTTGATGGCGTCGAAGTCTGCGCACTGGCCGTACAGGCTGACCGGAATGATGGCTTTGGTACGCGGGGCGATGGCGGCTTCAAGCAACTTGGGGTCCAGGTTGTAAGTGCGCGGGTCGATGTCCACATAGACCGGTTTGGCACCGAGCAGGGCTACGGTTTCGGCGGTGGCAATGTAAGTAAAGCCCGGGGTGATGACTTCGTCACCGGGGCCAATGCCCAGCGCCATTTGCGCAATCTGCAGAGCGTCGGTGCCGTTGGCTACGCTGATGCAGTACTTTGCGCCGGTGTAGTCGGCTAGTTTTTCTTCGAGCTCGGCGACTTCGGGGCCAAGTATGTATTGACCGTGATCCAGCACGCGCTGGATGCCAGCGTCGATTTCGGTTTTGAGACGCCGGTATTGGCTTTTCAGGTCGATGAATTCCATGATTTTCTTAGCTCAGGTGTTGTTGGTTTCGTCTGCCAACTGGCATTGGCCATTGGTCAAGATGTAGCGCTGGCTGGTGTGGGAGCAAGTGGCTTGGGCGTCGCCGGTCAGGGGCAGGTCCAGTTGCTCGCCATACTGGCTGACCCAGCCAATATGCCGTGCAGGCACGCCCACCATCAGCGCGTATCCAGGAACATCCTTAGTGACGACGGCGCCGGCGCCAACAAGGGCAAACTCGCCAATGGTCACGCTACAGACGATGGTGCAGTTGGCGCCTAGAGTGGCGCCCTTCCTGACCAGGGTTTTGCGGTATTCGCTCTTGCGCTCGATGAGGGCGCGCGGGTTGTACACGTTGGTAAACACCATACTAGGGCCGCAAAACACCCCCTCTTCCAGCGTCACTTCGTCATAAACGCTGACGTTGTTTTGTATCTTGCAGCGGTCGCCAATGACCACCTTGTTGCCGACAAACACGTTTTGTCCAAGCGACACTCCCTTGCCAATACGGGCACCCGCGCAAACGTGCACAAAGTGCCAAATGCGTGAGCCTTCGCCGACTTTCGCACCATCGTCAACGATGGCACTGGGGTGCTGGGTGTAGCTCATGCCAGCAGGCGTTTGACGTAAGGGTGTGCGTCCGCACCAGGCGCGACAATTTTTGCCGTGCGGATGATGTTGACAGTTTCAATGCAGTGGCGGGCATCATCCAGACCGTAGCCACGGCCGGCCAGAATTTCCCGGTAGCTGATGGTGTGCAGGTCGGTAAAACCTTCGGAGAATTCAAGCTGTTCGCCGCTGATGTCGATATTGCGGTAAGTGGGCCTTTTGCCCTTGACTTCGTCAGGAAGGTCGTTGGCGTCTATGGAAAGAAACCAGCGTACCCGGGCACGTTCGTATTCCAGGTAGCCTGCGGCCTTGGCTTCGCCGCTGTAGTGCACCACGTTTTGCTGCAGATTGCCAAAGATGAAGTGCAGCATGTCATAGAAATGCACGCCAATGTTGGTGGCTACGCCGAAGGACTTGCGCGGATCACCCTTCCAACTTTCGGCGTACCACTTGCCGCGCGAGGTGATGTAGGTCAACTCAACATCGAACTTGGTGTCTTTGGGGGCAGCGGCGACCTTGTCGCGGAGCTTGAGGATGGCGGCATGGTGGCGCAGTTGCAGGATGTTGTAAACACGCTGGCCAGTCTCTTTTTCGACCAATGCCAATTCATTTAGCAATTGAGGGGTAGGTACCAGCGGTTTTTCGCAAATCACGTCGCAACCCAGGCGCAGGCCGGCAGCGATTTGCGAGTGGTGCAGGTAGTTAGGGGTGCAGATGGAGACATAGTCGAGCGCGGTGGTGGGGATGCGCTTGAGCTGGTGGGCATGATCAAGGAAGCGTTCAAATTCGGTAAAAAATGCGCTTTCTGGTGAGATGCTGTCGATGATGCCGACCGAATCGTTGATGTCGTAAGCCACCGCCAGATGGTTGCCGGTGTCTTTGATGGCGTGCATGTGGCGCGGAGCGATGTAGCCGGCGGCGCCGATCAGGGCAAAGTTTTTCATGTGTTTTCTTGATTGACTACAGACGGAAAACAGTGAAGCCGGCTGCGGCGGCTTCGTGGCGATCGAGCAAACTCTTCACGTCGGCCAGCACGGGCTTGGGGCCTCGGCACAGCCCACGCAGTTCGGCTGGCGTGGCATGACGGTATTGGTTGTGCCCCACAGCCACCACCAGCGCATCAACCGGATTGGCTGCGTCAATGGTGCCCAGTTGCAGGCCGTATTCGTGTGCTACTTCGTCGGCGCTGGCCCAAGGGTCGGCCACCACCGCCGTGATGCCCCAGGCTTCAAACTCGCGAACCATGTCCACGACTTTGCTGTTGCGGATGTCGGGGCAATTTTCTTTAAAGGTAATGCCCAGCACGCCGACACGGCAGCGCGCCACGTCCATGCCGTTTTTCAGCATGAGTTTGATGGTGTTGCGCGCCACGTAGCGGGCCATGTTGTCGTTGATGCGGCGACCTGCCAAGATTACTTGTGGGTGGTAGCCCACTTCCTCGGCTTTATGGGTCAAATAATAAGGATCTACGCCGATGCAGTGGCCACCCACCAGACCGGGGCGAAAAGGCAGAAAGTTCCATTTACTGCCAGCCGCTTCTAGCACGTCGAGAGTGTCGATGCCCAAGCGCTCAAAAATGACGGAGAGCTCGTTGACCAAGGCGATATTGAGGTCACGCTGGGTGTTTTCAATCACCTTGGCGGCCTCGGCCACTTTGATGCTGCTGGCTTTGTGGGTGCCGGCTATGACAATTTGCTTGTAGAGTGCATCGACCGCATCAGCTACCTCGGGCGTGCTGCCGCTGGTGATTTTCTTGATCTTGGTGAGGGTGTTGACTTTGTCGCCGGGGTTGATGCGCTCGGGGCTGTAGCCGCAGAAAAAATCGACGTTGAACTTTTTGCCGCTGAACTTTTCCAGCACAGGCACGCACACTTCTTCGGTGGCGCCGGGGTACACGGTGGATTCGTAAATGACGACGTCGCCTTGCTTGAGCGCCTTGCCAACCGTTTCGCTCGCGTTGACCAGTGGTGTCAGGTCGGGGCGGTTGGCCTTGTTCACGGGTGTGGGCACGGTGACGATGAAAATCTGACAGACTTTCAGATCATCCGGATCACGGCTGAAGCGCAGGTGAGCTGCTTCCTTCAGGTCTTGTGAAGTTACTTCGAGCGTGCTGTCTTGCCCGGCCTTAAGCTCGGAAATGCGGGCGGCATTGATGTCAAAGCCCAGCACGGGGCGCTGTTTACCGAACTCAACTGCCAGCGGAAGACCCACATAACCCAAGCCGACGAGGGCGATTTGCTGATTGCTTAGATTCATGACGATTTGACGGTTTCTGGGACAGGTTTGCTTTGGGCTGTGTTCATTTCCGACTTCAGCGCTTCAATCTCAAGCGTGAGGCTTTCATATTCGGCCACCTTGCGCCCCAGAAAGCGGACGGTGAGACCGGCTTTTTCGGTAACGCCCGTGGGCGTGAGCAGGTAGGCGTAAGCCAGCTTGTTCTGGCTTTTCTTGAAGCTCTGCATCTTGATAAAACCCTTGCCCAGCAATGCCTTGAGGCAATAGTTGGTTTTGCCAAGGCTCACCCCCAGCGCTTCGGCCAACTCGCGCTGGCTCAGCTGCGGGTTGGCCTCTAAAAGGCGCAAGACCTTGAGATGGTTTTCTTCTTGCAGGGAAGGGAATTCACAAGTGTTCATTTAGTGAACGCAGATACTAGCACGTCTTGATGGGGGGTCGTAGAAGAGAGGTGCATTGATGCGCTGCTCAGCCACCTATCGCCACCATCAAAATGTCTGGGCATCACGCAATGCCAGACCTTGCTGGTCTTTGGCTGAAAGACTGGGCTGTTGGCCGATGGGCCACTGGATACCAATGGCAGAGTCATTCCACGCAATGCAACGCTCATGCTCCGGCGCATAGTAGTCGGTGGTTTTGTACAGGAAGTCCGCCGACTCGCTTGTCACCACAAACCCATGCGCAAACCCCGGCGGCACCCACAACTGCCGGTGATTTTCTTCGCTCAACTCAACGCCCACCCACTTTCCAAAAGTCGGCGAGGACTTGCGAATATCCACCGCTACATCAAACACTGCCCCGCGCACTACCCGCACCAGCTTGCCTTGGAACTGCTGGATCTGGTAATGCAGCCCGCGCAGCACGCCTTTGGCACTACGGCTGTGGTTGTCCTGCACAAACTGGTAATTGCTACCGGTTGCTATGTTGAAGGCTTTCTGGTTGAAGCTTTCAAAGAAAAAACCACGGGCGTCGCCAAATACCTTGGGTTCGATGATGAGGACGCCAGGAATGGCGGTGGAGATCACGTTCATGATGAAATCTGAAGACCTGGATCCCGGATCAAGCCCGGGATGACAGGAGACCGAACAGATACTGGCCGTAACCATTCTTAGCCAGAGGTCCAGCCAGCTTTTCAAGCTGCTCGGAGGTGATAAAGCCGTTGCGCCAGGCGATTTCTTCAGGGCAAGCGATCTTCAGGCCCTGCCTGCGCTCCAGCGTGGCGATGAACTGGCCGGCTTCCAACAGGCTGTCATGCGTGCCGGTGTCCAGCCAGGCGTAGCCGCGCTGCATGATCTGCACGTTGAGCTGTCCGCGCTCAAGGTAGGCCTGGTTGACTGCGGTGATTTCGAGCTCGCCGCGCGCGCTGGGTTTCACGGCCTTGGCAATATCGGCGATCTGGTTGTCGTAAAAATACAGGCCGGTGACGGCAAAGTTGCTCTTAGGGTTGGCGGGGTTTTCCTCAATGCTCTTGGCCTTGCCGTGGCCATCGAAGGCGACGACACCGTAGCGTTCGGGGGCTTGCACATGGGAGGCAAATACCTTGGCGCCGCTGGCCTGGCTGTCAGCGCTTGAGAGCAAATTCACAAAATCATGGCCGTAAAACAGGTTGTCACCGAGCACCAGGGCGCTAGGGGCATTGCCTACAAACTGCTCGCCGATGATGAAGGCTTGCGCCAGGCCGTCCGGGCTGGGCTGCACGGCGTATTGAGACTCATGCCCCACTGGCTGCCGTCGCCCAGCAGTTGCGTAAAGCGCGGCGTGTCTTGCGGGGTGCTGATGATTAAAACGTCACGGATACCGGCCAGCATCAGGGTGCTGAGCGGGTAATAAATCATGGGCTTGTCGTACACCGGGAGCAGTTGCTTGCTGATGGCCAGGGTGGCCGGGTGTAGCCGGCTGCCGGAGCCGCCCGCGAGGATGATGCCTTTGCGTGGAGTCATGGCCATCTTGTTTTCCATATTCAAAGGATTTCGGCCAGCATGCGGTCCACGCCTTGCTGCCACGCGGGGAGCTGTAGGCCGAAGGTGGCTTGCAGCTTGGCGGTGTTTAGGCGCGAGTTGTGCGGGCGCCTGGCGGGCGTGGGGAAGGCGCTGGTGGGCACGGGGGCGACTTCTTTTGCTATTATATTAATAGCATAATGCGCACGTTCTGCTTGGGCTAACACGTGTTTTGCATACCCATTCCAGGTGGTTTCGCCGCTGGCTGCCAGATGGTAAAGGCCCGCGGCCTGCGGCTGCGCCATGGCCTGGCGAATGGCGTGGGCCGTCACATCGGCAATCAACTCGGCGCCGGTGGGTGCGCCCCACTGGTCGTCAATCACGGTGAGTCGTTCGCGCTCCTGCGCCAGACGCAGCATGGTTTTGGCAAAGTTGCTACCGCGTGCCGCGTAAACCCAGCTAGTTCTGAAGATCAGGTGCCGGCTGCAGTGGGCCGCTATCAGCTGCTCGCCTTCGAGCTTGGTCTGGCCGTATACACTGAGCGGAGCGGGCGTGTCGGTTTCAATCCACGGCTGGCTGCCGCTGCCGTCAAACACGTAGTCGGTGGAGTAGTGCACCAGCCAGGCGCCGAGCTTGTGCGCCTCTTGCGCCAGCAGGCCGGGGGCCAACGCATTGATGAGGCGGGCAGATTCGGGCTCGCTTTCGGCCTTGTCGACTGCGGTATGTGCGGCGGCATTGACGATGACGTCAGGACGTACTGCTTGCACGGTAGCCGCCAGCCCCTGCAAATTACCCAGATCACCGCAAAAGCTCTGGCTGTGGCGGTCCAGGGCGATGACTTCGCCCAGCGGAGCCAAGCTGCGCTGGAGCTCCCAGCCTACCTGGCCGTTTTTACCAAGAAGCAGGATTTTCATGCCACAGCCGTGCCCGCGTACTGGGTCTGCACCCAGTCGCGGTAGGCGCCGCTTTGCACATGTGCCGCCCAGTCGGGGTTGGCAAGGTACCACTGCACGGTCTTGCGGATGCCGGACTCGAAAGTTTCGGCGGGTTTCCAGCCGAGTTCGCGCTCAATCTTGCTGGCGTCAATGGCATAGCGGCGGTCATGACCGGGACGGTCTTTGACGGTGGTGATCTGGGTGCTGTAGGGCGTGCCGTCGGCCTTGGGGCGCAACTCGTCGAGGAGCGTGCACACGGTGTGCACAATCTCACTGTTGGATTTTTCGTTCCAGCCGCCGATGTTGTAGACCTCGCCAGGCTGGCCGGCTTCAAGCACGCGGCGGATGGCGCTGCAGTGGTCTTTGACATAGAGCCAGTCGCGCACCTGCATGCCGTCGCCATAGACCGGGAGCGATTTGCCGGCCATGGCGTTGACGATCATCAGAGGAATGAGCTTTTCAGGAAAATGGTACGGGCCGTAGTTGTTGCTGCAGTTGGTGGTCAGCACCGGCAGGCCGTAGGTGTGGTGGTAGGCGCGCACCAGGTGGTCACTGGCGGCCTTGCTGGCGCTGTAGGGGCTGTTGGGCTCGTAGCGGTGGGTTTCGGTGAAGGGGGGGTCGGTGGCACCCAGGGAGCCGTAGACCTCTTCGGTGGACACATGCAGCAGGCAAAAACTGGTTTTGGCCTCGCTCTGCAGGCCGTTCCAGTAGGCACGCACAGCCTCCAGGAGGCGAAAGGTACCGACAACGTTGGTCTGAACGAAGTCTTCCGGGCTGCGGATGGAGCGGTCCACATGCGACTCCGCGGCAAAGTTAAGCACGGCACGGGGCTGATGCATGGCCAGCAAGCTAGCGACCAGCGCGTTGTCGCCGATGTCGCCCGGCACAAAGGTATGCCGCGCATCGCCCTGCAAGCCGGCCAAGGTTTCGAGGTTGCCCGCGTAGGTGAGCTTGTCAAGGTTGACAATGGGCTCGTTGGACTGAGCCAGCCAGTCGAGCACGAAGTTGGCGCCTATGAAGCCGGCACCCCCGGTGACGAGAATGGTCATTTTTTATAGCGACGCTTGGGGTGTCAACCCTAACGCGCGGCGAATACGCGCCAGCTTGCCTGCCGCCTCGGCATCGGTGGCCGCGGTGCGCAAGGCCTGCCGCACAAAAACGAACAGCAGCAGCAGCAGCCCCGTCCCCAGCGTGGCGCCAATCGCCATCAGCGCCTTTTTGGGTTTGATGGCTTTTTCCGGCAGGGTCGGCGCCTGTAACAGCAGGGCCTCGCTCAGGCCTTCGAGTTGAGTCTCCAGCTTGCTGACCTGGCCTTGAGCGTCGGCGGCGGCGGTCAGCAGGTCGGCATAGCCACGCGATAATTCGCTGCCGCCCGAGGCGCTGACGGGGGACACTTCAAGACGTTTGAGCATTCCAGCGGCGGCACTTTCAGCGTTTTTGAAGCGTCCTTGCGCTTCGGCCAACTGCACTTCAAGCCGTTTGGCCGCGCTGCCCTTGGGCCGGCTTTGCAGATAGGTTTGCTGGAGCAAGGCATTGGCCGTGGCTTGCGCCTGCTCGGGCGTGGGCGCTGTGACGGTTAGCGTGAGAAGCTTGTCGTTTCGGCCAACGGCCACACTGATGCTTCCACGCAGCGCAAGACGGGCGCCCTCAACGCCGTGTTCCTTGTCCATCCCCAGGCCTGCAGCGACCGGGTCCAGCACGGCGGCGGTGGTCATCAGGCTGGCAATGGCCTGCTCGGCCTGGAGTACGGCCACGCTCTGGAAGGTTTGCGGCAACACAAAGCCCAAGGCCAGCGCGCACAGCCCCACCAGCAGAGGCCCGATGATGAGCAACCTGGCGTTTTCTGCCAGGATAACCAGCAGGTCGAGCAGGTTGAGTTCTTCTGCCTCGGTGGGCACAGGGCTTTGAATTTCTTCCATGGATTATTTCTCAGGCTTTGTAAACATGGAAGCATTTTACGTGGCACATGCCCTCAGGGCGAATGACACTTATTTCAGCCAAAAAGGCTGTCATCCCGGCCTTGAGCCGGGATCCATGCCACATGTTTCACCGCACAGGCCCGCGAGGCATGGATTGCGGGTTAAGCCCACTACTGTCCGGAGAAAGGTTCTCATTTGAGTTGTAAGGCATTGATTTGATTGATTTAAACGCCGATCGGCGTTGAAGTCGATTTGAATTTCGGATGGTCTGACCCGCACACTTGCATCGATTTGCGGGGGTGTGGTCATGAACAAGGGCAAGCTCGTGTTCGCGCAGTTGAAGGAGCACTTGCCGCGATCGGTTTTTGATCGCTGCGTGGCTCGTTACGCGGGCTCGCATGGACCGCTGAAGTTTTCGCACTGGGATCAGTTGCTGTGCATGATGTTCGCGCAATTGACCTCGCGGGAGGGCCTGCGCGACATCACCACGTGCCTTCGCAGCCAGGCAGGCAAGCTCTATCACGCCGGCATCCACGGCAGCATTGCGCGCTCCACCTTGGCCGATGCGAACGAGCGGCGCGACTGCCGGATCTTTGAAGACTTCGCGTTGCATCTGATCGGGGTGGCGCGCGGCTTGTACCGCAACGACAGCTTGTCGCTGGAGTTCAAGCAATCGGTCTATGCGATTGATGCCAGCACCATCGAGCTGTGCCTGCAACTGTTCAAGTGGGCGCCTGCGGCCAATGCCAAGGCGGGCATCAAGCTGCACACGATGCTGGACTTGCGCGGCAGCATTCCCACCGTTGTGCGCATCACGCCGGCGCTGGTGTCCGACGCCTCGTTTCTGGACGATCTCCCTCTGGAGGCGGGCAGTTTCTATGTGATGGATCACGGCTACATTCACTTCGCACGCCTGATCCGTTTCACTCACGCTGCGGCCTTCTTTGTGATCCGCTCCATGGACAAGCTGAAATACGAAGTGGTGAGCAACTGTGCGGTTGAACAGCCCGAAATTCTCAGCGACACGCATATCCTCATGCGCGGAAGGTACACCAAGGTGGATTACCCGCTGACGCTGCGCCGCATTGAATTTCTTGACGCTGAACATGATCGAGTGCTGACCTTCTTGACCAATCATTTCGAGCTGAAGGCCAGCCAGGTCGCATCGCTGTACAAGAGCCGCTGGCAAGTCGAGCTGTTCTTCAAGTGGATCAAGCAGAACTTGCGCATCAAGGCCTTCGTGGGCAACAGCGTCAACGCGGTGAAGACCCAGATATGGATAGCAATCACGACTTATGCCCTGGTGGCGATTATTCGAAAGCGCATGCATCTCACAGCTTCGCTTCACACCATATTGCAGGTGCTGAGCCTGTCGTTTTTTGAGCGCATTTCGATCAATCAACTCATGCTCCAAGCGGCCGACCTTGACGTCGATCCGGAGATTTCAGAACAGATTTCATTATTTGAAAATATCTCCGGACAGTAGTGGGTTAAGCCCGCAATGACAACTTCAGGCGTCATCCACGGTTCCGCCCTACCCGCGCCCAAGGGGCAGGGAGCGACACAATCTGAATACTTCTGCAATGACGCGTCAGGTATTTAAAGAAATATTCTAAATATTCTAAATATTTTGTCGTATCCATAAACGCCTGCTATTATAAAGTGATTATCCACACCCTCAGAAAATCGACTGAATATGTCAACCCTGACCGAATTACAGCAACAAATTAATCAAGCCGAAGCCAAGGTGAATGAACTGCGCGCGCAGTTGGCGCAGCAGAAAAATAATGAGCGTGCGCAAGCCATCAATACAGCCAAAGAGTTGATAAAAACCTTTCAACTCTCGACCGCCGATTTAGGGCTTTCCGGCAAAAAAGTCTCCGCCCGCAAAAAAGCAGTCAACGCCGACAAACGCATGATCGTAGCGCCCAAATACCGCGACCCGGCTACCGGCAAAACCTGGACCGGCCGGGGCAAGACGCCCGGCTGGATGACAAACGAGTTATCGGCGGGTCGCAGCAAGCAGGATTTGTTGATTAATTAAACTGGCCGCGTAGAAAAGGAGGCGATGCTTGCCTTCTTCTATTTACGGCGAGCGGCAGCTCAGAAATGAATCCCGCGCATCATCTGCTGCAAGGCCACAGCCTCGGGCGACAAGGTCTGCTTGACGGGCTTGTCCCCCGGCTTCGCGCCTTTGGCGGCCGATGAATCCGGGAACATGCGAAAGCTGGTGTTCATCGCGATCTGGGCCACCCGCGGCAACAGCGCGTGCAGCACCTGGCCGGCGATACCGAGGCGGGTCGCAATACGCACCGATTTGAAGATGCAGGCCTGAGCCACCAGATCGGCGGCTTCCTCGGGGCTCAGGGTCGGCACGTTGTTGTAGAGGTTGGTGGGCGCGATCATGGGCGTGCGCACCAGCGGCATGTTGATGGTGGTGAAGGTGATGCCCTGATCGGCAAACTCGCTGGACGCGCAGCGTGTCCAGGCATCCAGCGCGGACTTGGAGGCCACATAGGCCGAGAAGCGCGGCGCGTTGGTCAGCACGCCGATGGAGCTGATGTTGACCACGTGGCCCTTGCGTTTGGCCACCATGCCGGGCAGAAAGCCCATGGTGACGCGCAGGCAGCCGAAGTAGTTGAGCTGCATGGTGCGCTCGAAATCGTGAAAACGGTCGTAGCTGGCCTCGATGGCGCGGCGGATCGAGCGGCCGGCGTTGTTGATGAGGAAGTCAACGCTTCCGTGGTTGGCGATCAGCGTTTGCACAAAGCGGTCGCAATCGGCCATGTCGGCGATGTCGGCCGGGTAGGCCTTGAACTCATAGCCCTTGGCCCTGGCCTCCTTGCAGGCCTCGTCCAGCTTGTCCTGGTCGCGGCCGCAGATGATGGTGACAGCACCGGCTTCGGCAAATTTGTGCGCCGCCGCCAGGCCAATGCCGGAGGAGCCGCCGGTGATCAGCACTACCTTGCCGTTGACCGTGCCCCTGAGCGAGCGGTCGATGTGCAGGTCCGGGTCCAGGTGCCGCTCCCAATAGTCCCAGACACGCCAGGCGTAATCCTTCAGGTTGGGGCATTCCACCCCCGAGCCCTTCAGGGCCGCCAGCGTTTCGCGGCAGTCAAAACGGGTCGGGTAGTTGACAAAGGTCAGCATGTCCTCGGGCAGGCCCAGGTCGGCCATGATGGCGTTGCGCACGCGCCGCACCGGCGCGAGCGCCATCAGGCTCTTCTTGACGCCGCGCGGAATGAAGCCGAGCAGCGCCGCGTTGACGAACAGGTTCATCTTGGGCGCGTGGGCGGCACGGCTGAAAATGTCCAGGACATCGCCGACGCGGTAGCCCACCGGGTCCACCAGGTGGAAGCACTTTTTGGCAATGCTGGCCTTGTGGCTGATGACATCCAGCGCGTCGACGACAAAATCGACCGGCACGATGTTGATGCGGCCGCCCTCCAGGCCCACTGCCGGCATCCACGGCGGCAGCAACTGGCGCATGCGCTGGATCAGCTTGAAGAAGTAGTAGGGCCCGTCGATCTTGTCCATCTCCCCGGTCGTGCTGTCGCCCACCACCATCGCGGGCCTGAACACCGTCCACGGCACCTTGCACTCCTTGCGCACGATTTTTTCGCTCTCGTGCTTGGTCATGAAGTAGGGATGTTCGTAGTTCTCGGCCTCCTCGAACATGTCCTCGCGGAACACGCCTTCATACAGGCCTGCCGCGGCGATCGAGCTGACGTGGTGGAAATGCCCAGCGTCGATGGCTTTCGCAAACTCGACGGTATGGCGCGTGCCTTCCACATTGACGGCGATCTGGCTTTCCTCGTCGGCGCTCAGGTCGTACACGGCCGCCAAGTGATAGAAGTGATCGATCTGGCCCTTGAGCTTTTTGATGTCGTCGGCAAACACACCGAGTTTTTTTGCCGTCAGGTCGCCATGAACAGGCACGGCCCTGGCCGCGCTCACCCCCCAGTACTCGCGCAGCGCCTCCACCTTGCCAGCGCTTTCCTTTCGGATCAGGAAATAGACAACAGACCCCTTGCGCTCAAGAAGCTTTTTAACCAGGCGCTTGCCGATGAAGCCCGTGGCTCCGGTGACGAAATACTGCATTGTGATCTCCGCTAGGTGACTCTGAACCAAGGATTCTTGCGCAAGCCCCGTTGCCCACTGGTCAGCAGAAACCCGCGCACACCCGGCTTCTAGGAGCCCTTACCTAAACCTGGTCACCCGACTGGGCTTATATTTTGACCCTATGCCGCATCTCCCTGCGGCGTCAATCCATACCCCACCATCAGGAGCCCACCATGGTCAAAAAACTGCAGAAAATGAGCGCCGATAAAAAGTCCGGTCCGCAACTGTCGGGTGCCGTCAAGGAGTCTGCCCAGCAGATCTGGCTTGCCGGTCTGGGCGCTTTCTCCAAGGCCCAGGAAGAAGGCGGCAAAGTGTTCGAGACCCTGGTCAAGGAAGGCCTGTCCATCCAGCGCAAGACCCAGGCTGTCGCCGAGGAAAAAATCTCCACCGCCACCAGCAAGATGGCCACCATGGCGACCGACATCAGCTCCAAGGCCGGCCACCAGTGGGACAAGCTCGAAACCATTTTTGAAGAGCGCGTGGCCAAGGCGCTGAACAAGCTGGGTGTGCCATCGGCCAAGGATGTCGAAGCGCTGATCGCGCGTATCGACGAACTGAACAAAAACGTGCAGCAGATGGCCGCCAAGCCCGCAACTGCGCCACGCGCGACCGCAAAAAAAGCGACGGCACGCAAACCAGCGGCCAAACGCGCACCGGCACGCAAGTCGGCCTGATATCTGGCAGCACCGACCAAAGGGACGTTTTAACGTCCCTTTTTTACGCCCACTTCCTGCAGCCATCCAGCAAGCGCATGGCCTGATCATTGAGCGTTTCAAAGCACATGGCAGTCGGAACGCTCAGTCCCTCACCCCGACCCTCTCCCAGAGGGAGAGGGTGAGAGCAGTCCAATTGCCTGCCGCGTATTGGAAAAAGATCCATAGATCTTGCTCGCCTTCCCTACTTCCAACACCCCGGTGAGTCGGTTAGAGTCTTGAGGAAGCGCTGAACAAGTCCCCTGCGGCGTGCGATCAGCCGGGCTCGGGCGGTATGCTGCGTTGAATTTCTTGCCAATAGCCAGCTATTGGCTGCGAAATTCGCCTTGCACCCCATCCCTATCCGGCTGCCGCACATCCGCCAGGACTTATTCCATTTCCACAACATTAGTGCAATAATATCCTCCATCATACTTGATGGAGAAAGTCATGGCACGTCCAGTTACCGGGGATGATGAGACGAT
>NZ_JAUYEY010000102.1 GCF_030689685.1 Polaromonas sp.
CCTTGACGCGCTGGAGGAGCAGCTTGCACTGGGACTCAGAACTTTGGAGCAAAACCCTGAAACTGTGCGCACCATTGTCTCTTGGGATTGGATTGTGAGCTCCTTGATTACTTCATTTATGAAGTAGAAATGGAATTACCACATTGCGTGGCCGGGCCTGAGCGTCGAAGAAAAGGCCGAAGGCTGGATCCTACCCTGCGTGGCCTTCCCGGCGTCAGATCTGGTATTGCTGCCGCCTGGCCCGTAATTTCAAGCCAAATCGGTCTCCAGCCCATATCCAGCGGGCGCAAGTAGCTCCTTTTTTCATAGCGTATCGGTTTCCATGGGAAGCATGCAGTGATTTGTCACACAAGTCTGCAAGGATGGGGAAATGGATTTTTTGCACCCGCCCGCCGACGCTTACCGCTTCGCCCGTACGCCCGATGCCGCAGCGACCTTTGCCGAGCATGAAGACTTCAAGGCCATCCTGCGGGCCGGCGGCGCGCACTTTGCGGTGCAGACCGTGGCCGAGGTGCACACCGCCGGCCCCTCGTTTGATATCTTCACCGCCGCCATCGGCTCGCGTGACCCGCGTGCGCCAGCGATTGGTTTTTTCGGCGGTATTCACGGCCTGGAGCGCATCGGTACGCAGTTGATCCTGAACTACATGCGCGCGCTGCTGTGCCGCATCGAATGGGACACGCTGCTGCAGCAGCAATTGCAAAAGGTGCGGCTGTTGTTCATGCCCATCGTCAACCCCGGCGGCATGTGGGCGCACAAACGCGCCAACCCGCGCGGCGTGGACCTGATGCGCAACGCAGCGCAGCGCGCCGAGAGTCGCGTGCCTTTTTTGGCCGGCGGTCAAACCATGAGCCCGTTGCTGCCCTGGTACTGCGGCCGTCCCGGCGCGCCCATGGAAACCGAAAGCACGGCGCTGCTGCGGGTGGTGCGTGAGCAACTGGCCTGCCGGCCTTTCAGCCTGGCACTCGACTGCCATTCGGGTTACGGCTTTGACGACAGCCTCTGGTTCCCCTATGCCAAAACACGCCGGCTGATGGCGCATCTGCCCGAGATGTTTGCGCTCAAGACCATGCTGGAGCAAGCGATGCCGCACCACGACTACAGCTTCGAGCCGCAAAGCAACCAGTACCTGCTGCACGGCGACCTCTGGGACCACGCTTATGAGCACACGCCCGAAGGCCACGTCTTTTTGCCGATGACGCTGGAGCTCGGCTCCTGGCTGTGGATACGCAAGAACCCGCGCCAGTTGTTCTCGCGGCACGGCATCTTCAACCCGATCAAGGCGCACCGTATCAAGCGCGTGCTGCGCCGCCATGTGGACCTGCTGGACTTCCTCACGCGGGCCGCCTATGCCGCGCCCGGCTGGCTGCCGCTGGCCGAACGCCGGACCGAGCTGTACCAGCAGGCCAGCGCCCACTGGCGGCCCCGGCGCGCGCCATGAGCTGGGTGCTGCTGCGCGGCCTGACGCGGGAGGCACGCCACTGGGGGGGACTGCCGCAGCAACTGGCGACCACGGACGACACCGTCGTCGCGCTGGACCTGCCAGGCAACGGTGCGTTTTGCGGCCTGCGCTCACCGGCGACGGTGCGCGCGATGACGCTGTTTGCGCGCGAGCAATTGCGGCGCCAAGGTCGCGCGCCACCCTACCGGCTGCTGGCCATGTCGCTGGGCGGCATGGTCGCCACCGATTGGGCGCAGCAGTGGCCGGACGAGGTGGCTGCGCTGGTACTGATCAACACCAGCATGCGCCCCTTCAGCCGCGCCACCGAGCGCCTGCGACCCGGCAATTGGCCGACGCTGCTGCGGCTGGCCGCGCTCTGGGACGATACCAGGGACAGCGAGCGCATCATCCATGCGCTGACCTGCGAGCGCAGCGCAGCCGTGGAAAAAGATCTGGCGGCCTGGGTCCAGATCCGTAAAAGCGCGCCGGTGCGGGCCGGCAATGCTTGGCGTCAACTGTGGGCAGCGGCGCAATTTTCGGCCGCTGCAGGCAAGCCGCACTGCCCTACGCTGCTGCTGTCGTCCAGCGCCGACCGACTGGTGAATCCGCGTTGTTCGGTGCATCTGGCACAGGCATGGCAGGCCAGCCACCGGCAACACCCCTGGGCCGGCCACGATGTGCCGCATGACGACGCTGTCTGGGTCTGCCAGGTCATCGCCCAGTGGCAGGCGGCGTGTTATTGATCTTTTCCAAATACACGACAGTGATTAGACCGCTCTCACCCTTTGGGAGAGGGACGGGGTGAGGAATTGAGCGTTCCGACTGTCATGAGTTTTGAAGCGCTCAATCGTCAGCCAAAATTCAGCCTTCGGCGTTATGGTTAGAACTCGCCCCTGCAATGACCGTCCCCACCGAACCGCCAAACAGACCCGCCGAAGCTGCATCTGCAGCAGCATCGGAGTCGCCCAAACGCGTCTGGACGTTGGCCCTGGGCACGGCCGCTGTCTGGTACCTGGACCCGGTGCTGGCGGAGATGGCTGAACTGGTCGGTGGCATTGCCTTGTCAAACAACAAGTCCTTGGCCAAGGACACCATTGCCGAGATGCGCCGCAAGGCCGCAAACCTGCGCCGCCAGATCGGTCCGCTCCCCGCCAGCGCCCTGGACAAAGTGGTCAGGCGCACCGAAGCAGCCGGCGGCGCAGTGCTCGACAAGGGCGCACGCGTGAAAGAGCTGCAAAGTAGCTGGGACCATTTTCTGGCCTGTCTGCGTTCCAGCCCGAAACGCTGACAAACGCTGACAAAGCGAAGGGACCCGGACTATCGGGTCGCCTTTTCTTTTGCTTACTTTTCTTTTGGCGACGCAAAAGAAAAGTGAGTTGCCGCCGGGCAACCCCCGGCTTGCTGGGAAACCACGACGTCCGACAAGTCCCCAACACACAAATCAACCATCAAATCCGCCTCTAGCCCATATCCATCAAGCGCCACCAGCTACCAAATCAATAGCACCTACAAAGCACAGGACCGGAATCCACAAAAGATGTCATCCCGCTCAGGGAGATAAAAATTGCGGTACTTCGGATGTTTCATGCGCGCCCGCGTCGCCATCGACGCGCCGCGCAGCACCTTGTGTGTGCCAAACCAGGGCTGCGAATAGTCGGCATAAGGGTGCGGCTCAAAACCGGGGTAAGCCCGGAAGCTGCTGCCGGTCCACTCCCAGACATCGCCCCAGCGAAAGCCCCGGCGCGCCGCCGTGTGCGCCGCCACCTCCCATTCGACCTCGGCTGGCAGCCGGCGGCCGGCCCAGCGGCACCAGGCGTCGGCCTCCCACCAGCTCATGTGCATGGCCGGCTGGTTGCCCAGCATGCGCATGGGCTGGCCGAAACGGGTTTGCATCACCGCGCCGCTGGCCACGCCGATCTGCTCGACATAACGCGGGCCGCGTCGGCCCTCGCTGCGCGCCGTCACCTGCAGCCAGTCCCAGCCTTGTGGCTGCCAGAGTTCGAGCCGGTCGTAGCCGCCGTCATCGACAAACTCGACAAACTGCGCCCAGCTCACGGGCTGCGCGTCAATTTCGAACTCCGGCACGCTGACCTCGTGCTGCGTCAGCTCATTGTCGAAAATAAAACCCGTGGCCTGCGCGGTCGCGGGCGACCCCAGCTTCCAGGCAACGGCCGGCACCAGCAGCGGCTCGCGCAGCGTCAGGGTCGGCGGTGTGAAGGCCTGCAGCAAGGCCTTGTCCAGCGGCAAGCCCAGCGTCTGCGCGGTGTAGGTCAGGGCTTCGGCATGCATGTCCTCATGGAACAGGCACAGGCGGTAAAAATACAGTGCGTCGTCGTCTTCATCGGCTTTCTCCAACAGCTCCAGCGTGCTCTCCAGCGTGTCCAGCAGGTAGGCGCGGCAACTTGCCACCCCCGGCAAGTCCAGCGTCCAGCGGGTGCTGTGCGGCACATTGCCCGAGTCCCACCAGCGGTCGGCGTGCGGCTCGATGGAAGCCAGCCGCGCCGGCGCCGGCTCGCAGCGCAGGCCGCGCGAGCGCTGCATATTGCGGCCTATCCACCATTCCTGAAACCAGCCGACATGGCCGATTTCCCACAGCGGGGGATTGAGCACCGGCAACTGGGGCACTACAAAATTGACGCCTTCCAGCGCCTGCTGGTAATGGCCAAACAGGCGCAGCGTGTGGTTGCGCGCATCCATCAGCGCCAGCGACAGCAAGGCCTTGCCAGCGCCGCGCATTTCGGACGAATCGATGCGCCCGGTGACCGAGGTCGATGCGGAATGCGGGGGCGAATCGGGGGCAGCGTCTGAAGCCAAATGAAGATCCTGGTAAGTCCGGCCATGCAAACCCGCAGCGGCAGCGACACGCCGGGCGGGTGGAGCCAGAATAGCAGACCGCTGCGGCCGTCGCCGCCACCGCAGGCTTGCTCCCTAGGAGCCTGGGCGGCAGAAGGCGTCGAAGCGAAAAGTGGCCCCGGCGAGGACAGTTTTTGCCGGGTTTGCAGCCTCATAGCCGTAGCTATGGGGCAAAAAGCCGGTGAAAAATGGACCGTCGCGGCCGCTTTGCAGCCG
>NZ_JAUYEY010000103.1 GCF_030689685.1 Polaromonas sp.
GGGGCCTCCGGCGGCCTGGCAGGGGCCTGATTTAAAAAATTCCGCAAGCCCTTAAACTTCCCTTTTCAACCTGGTCAGCCCGCACATCGAAATTACCCAAATTGCGAACCCTTCAGGCTCATACCTGAATTGGAAAATACTATCTGGCCGGTTCAGGCCCATCCTCAGCCGGCTGGAAACGGCCTAAAAACCGAGGGCGGCAGCTTTATTTGATCCAGAGCCGGATCGAGTCCCAGGCGCGGCCCAGAATGCCGGATTCCTCGACGGCCTCCAGCACCACCAACGGAATGTCAGCCACAGGCTGTCCGGTGCCGGTGCTGACTTTGAGCGTCCCGACGGCCTGGCCTTTGACAAAAGGCGCGACCAGTGGGTCCGGCCGGGCGACCTGGGTCTGAACTTTGGCGGAGCTGCCAGCAGGAATGGCGATCACGATGGCCTGCGGGCGTCCCAGCTTGACCGTGTTGGACTTGCCTTTCCAGACGCTGGGCGAGGCGACCGGCTGACCGGCGTCGAACAATTTGACAGCTTCGAAGGCGGTGTAGCCCCAGTTCAGCAGCTTTTGCGACTCGTTGACCCGGTCGCTGTCGCTGGCGGCGCCCAGCACGATAGCCAGCAGACGCCGGCTGCCGGGCGCATTGGCGGGGCCCAGATTCGGGAAGTCGCGCTTCGCGGTGGCGATCATGCAGTAGCCGGCGGCAGCGGTGTACCCGGTTTTCAGGCCGTCGACCGAGGGGTCACGGAACAGCAGGGTGTTGCGGTTGGTGTCGTTGGCGGCCGGCGTGCCGGGATAGCGGTATTTCTTGATGGCCGAAAAACCCATGTAGTCAGGGAAGTCCTGCATCAGGCGGGTCGACAAAATGCTCAGGTCGCGCGCCGTCGTGGTGTGGCCAGGCTCGGTCAGGCCTTCCGGGTTTTTGTAGCTGGTTGAGTTCATGCCAAGCGCCTTGGCCTGCTCGTTCATCAGTTTGACGAAGTTTTCAGCAGTGCCGCCCACGCCCTCGGCCAGCGCCATGGTGGCGTCATTGCCCGATTGGACGATCATGCCTTTGATCAGGTCTTCCACCGGCACCTGCATCTTGGGGTCGATGAACATGCGCGAACCGGGCATCTTCCAGGCGCGTTCGCTGACACCGAAGGTCTGTTTGAGGTCGATTTTTTTGGACTTCAGCGCATCAAACACCAGGTACTCGGTCATCAGTTTGGTCAGCGACGCTGGCTCGACCGGCGAATCAATGTCCTTGGACGCCAGGATCTGGTTGGCCGTGACATCGAGCAGCAAATAAGAGCGGGCAGCCACTTCGGGCGGCTGCGGCATCTGGGCTTGCACTGCCGGCAGAAAACCTGCGGAGCTAACGAAAGCCAGGGAAGCGGCCAGGCCGCGAAAAACTGTCGAAAAACTCATGGGGGAATAAAACCTGGAAATGGAAGAAGGAAGGAAGAAAAGCGCTCAGCGCAGATGGCGCGCGACCAGACTTTTCAGCAGCGGTAATTGTCCATGAAAGAAATGCCCACCACCGGGCACAACCGTAACAGGCAGTAGCTGCGGCCTGGCCCAGTCCATCACGGCCTGCAGCGGCACGGTGTCGTCCTGCTCGCCATGGATCACCAGCGTCTGTTCATGCGCGGCCTCGGGAATGGGGGAAACCGCAAAGCGGCTGGTCGCTGGCGCCACCAGCACCAGCTTGTCGATCACGCGCGCTGGCTGCAGGCGCGCAAACACCTGCGAGGTCACAAAACCGCCGAAGGAGAAACCGGCCAGCGCCAGCGCACCCTGGGGCGCCGCCTGCTGCACCACGGCCAGCATGTCCTCGACCTCGCCGCGCCCCTCGTCGTACACACCTTCACTCGCGCCGACGCCGCGAAAGTTGAAGCGAACTGCGGTCCAGCCGCTCTGGGTGAAAGCGCGCGCCAGCGTCTGCACCACCTTGTTGTCAAGAGTGCCGCCGAACAGCGGATGCGGATGCGCGATCACGGCGACGCCGCGCGAAGCGCCTGTGGGCACGTCGAGGGCCATCTCGATGGCGCCGGCCGGGCCGGGGAAACTGCTTTTCTGGGTGTGAGCGTTCAAAAGGCGATTTTTCTGAGATGTTGAGTGCTATTGAATTAATAGCTGCTTGTACCCACCCAGCATGGGTTGGAGGCATAAATCATTGATATTTTCTGAGGTTTCCGGCGATCAGCGCCCGAGGTGCGCAGGGGTAAGCAGGCGCTCGACAATCTGGCCGCGTTGAAGGTGCGACTCGACAATCTCGTCGATGTCGTTCGCATCGACATAGGTGTACCAGACCGCCTCGGGATAAACCACGGCCACCGGGCCGGCGGCGCAGCGGTCCAGGCAACCGGCCTTGTTGACACGCACCTTGCCCGGCCCGGCCAGGCCGGCAGCCTTGACCTGCGACTTGCAGCGGTCAAAGCCCTGCTGCGCCCGGTGGTTGGCACAGCTATCTTCGCCGCCTTCACGTTGGTTCAGGCAAAAGAAAATATGTCGTTCGTAATAAGAGTCGGGGGCTGCGGCGGCCGGGGCCGCACCTGTCGCGCTGGTTGGTGTCATGCCCCGATTTTACTTTCGCCCGCTTCTGCCGCCTTGCGCGCGGACAAACGCACCAGCACGTAGACCAGCGTCGCAAAAGGCCAGAGCCAGCCCAGCCACTGGGCCAGGCCGTTGAAACGCACAAAGCGCCCCTGCTCCCAAATCTGCAGCGTCTCGGCAAAGTAAGGGCCGACCGGCGCCTGGTTCAGCAGCGACAGGTGCACACACAGCGCGACCAGCAGCAGCGCGGCGCTGGCCCGGCGTGGCACCGGCAGCAGCAGCAGCGCCAGCACGCCGCCCATGACCAGACCGACCTGTACTGGAAGGTCCAGCCAGGCCCACGCATGGTCGGGGCCGTAGCTGAGCGCCGCAGACAGAGCGGTCAACGTGATGCCGGTGGCCAACGCTGCCACCAGGAAAACCGCCCGCTGCGGCCAGGTGCGCACCACGCCATAAGCGAGCAGGCAGGGAATCAGCGCGCCCAGCGCCACGCAAATCACCTCGGCGCCTGGCACCAGCGGCTGCAGCTCGATGTCGCGCACCGGCAGCCATTGCAGGAAAGGCGTGTCGGCCAGTATCTCGGCCAGCCAGTACTCCAGCCGCTCGACCACCTGGCCCAGCCCCAGCGGCACCGAAGCGGGAAACAGCAGCGCCACCGGCCATAGCGCCAGCAGCACCAGCGCACCGCGCGCCTCGCGCACAAACCAGCGCGCGCGCACGCGACTCCAGCGGGCAATGGCACCGGCTTTTTCGAGCAGCCAGGCGCTGCAGGCGCCCAGCCAGGCACCGGCGGTGTTCAGCGCGAAATCCACATTCGAGGGCACGCGCGAAGGAAGGTAACTCTGCAGCGCTTCCATGCTCAAGGACAAGGCCGCCGCGCTGAGCACGGCCGCGCTGACAGCCCAGCGCATACGACCGCTGCGCAGCGCGGCCAGGGCCAGCAGGAAACCGAGCGGCGCATAGCCTGCCAGGTTGACGCCGACATCAAAGCCGGTCCAGTAACGCGGCAAGGGCGCAGTCAGAAAATTCAACGGCGAGATGCCCTGGTTGCGCCACTCGGCAAAGGGGTAGAGGCTGGCATAAACAATCAGGCAGACCGTCGCCAACGCGAGCGGCCAACTGGCTGATTGCACACCAGAAGTTGACTCACCCCTATCGTTCTCACTGCGCTTCGCTTCGTGTAGTTCCTTTTCCCCATCCAAGGGACGACGCATCGCGCCCGGCAAAGCCGGTTCGTTCGCGTCTGCTGGTGAAGGCGGGGGGGGCACGCTGGTTGTCATGGTGCTAAAACGGCTTGACGACCACCAGCACAACCGCTGCGAACAGCAGCAGCACCGGCACCTCGTTAAAGAAGCGGTACCAGCGGTGACTGCGCGTGTTGCGCTGCGCGACAAAGGTCGCGAGAACGCGGCCGCAGGCGTGGTGATAGCCGATCACCAGCACCACCACGGCCAGCTTCGCGTGCATCCAGCCATTGCCGGGACCGCGGCCTATGCCGTAACCCAGCCACAACCACAGGCCGAAAGCCAGCGCGGGCACGGCCAGAATCGTGGTGAAGCGCAGCAGCTTGCGCGCCATCAGGACCAGGCGCTCACGCTCGGCCACGCTCTCCGGCGGCACCATCGCCAGGTTCACAAAAATGCGCGGCAGGTAGAACAGGCCCGCAAACCAGCTAGCGACAAAAACAATGTGAAGTGACTTGACCCAGAGCATGAGCGAAGTGTAGCCCGCACGCCCTTAGCCAAGCGTGCGCCACGCGACCTGCCTTTAAAGCGAACCCCTTGTCACATCTGTCTGCGTTGACTAGAATTAATAGGTGTTGTTACCTTTTGGTGGCAGCATCCCGCTTTTCCTCCCTGAGCGGGTGCCTTTACGTGTCACAGCAAAAAGGCTTCCAGGCCCGGCTGACCTTGTGTCATCCGGGCATTTTTTTGTCTGTGCTGCAGGGCCGCTTCATGCGCCATTTCGCTTCTACCAAATTAATCGACGCTGCGAACCAAAGCTTTGGCACAATTTGCCAATGACAGTTCACGCCCCTTACCCTTCCGGCCGGCCGCGCCGCCTGCGCCGCGACAGCTTCACACGCAACCTGGTGCGTGAAAACGCGCTCAGCGCCCACGACCTGATCTACCCGGTGTTTGTCACCGAAGGCACGAAGCGCCGCGAAGCTGTGGTCTCCATGCCGGGCGTCGAGCGCCTGAGCCTGGACCTGCTGCTGCCCATGGCCGAGGAGTGCGTGAGCCTGGGCATTCCCGTGATGGCGCTGTTCCCGGTGATCGGCGCATCGCTCAAGACTTACGACGGCAAGGAAGCGCTGAACCCCGACGGCCTGGTGCCGCGGGTGGTGCGCGAGCTCAAGAAGCGCTTTCCCGAACTCGGCGTGATGACCGATGTGGCGCTGGACCCCTTCACCAGCCACGGCCAGGACGGCCTGCCGGACAAAGAGACTGGTTATATCCTCAACGACGAAACGATTGAACTGCTCGTGGGCCAGGCACTCACACAGGCGGAAGCCGGCGTCGACATCGTCGCCCCCAGCGACATGATGGATGGCCGCATCGGCGCAATACGCTCGGCACTTGAATCGCGCAAGCTGATCCACACCCGCATCATGGCCTACAGCGCCAAATACGCGAGTGCGTTTTACGGCCCGTTTCGCGATGCGGTGGGCTCCGCCGGCAACCTCGGCAAGGCCGACAAAAAAGTCTACCAAATGGATCCGGGCAACAGCGACGAAGCCTTGCGCGAGGTCGCGATGGACATTGCCGAGGGCGCCGACATGGTGATGGTCAAGCCTGGCATGCCTTACCTGGACGTGGTACGCCGCGTCAAGGACGAGTTCGGCGTGCCGACCTTTGCCTACCAGGTCAGCGGCGAGTACGCGATGCTCAAGGCCGCTGCGCTCAACGGCTGGCTCGACCATGACGCGGTGATGATGGAAAGCCTGCTGGCCTTCAAGCGCGCCGGCGCCGACGGCGTGCTGACCTACTTTGCCATCGCAGCCGCCCGTTTGCTACAAAATAAATAGCAACTCAAGCATGACGGATATGGGCTGCAGACCAAATTAGCTTCAAACCGGACAGACACCGTGCAAATTGTTGAATTCACCGCCGACAGCCTGCGTTTTTCGGACGCCCTGCCCGCGCAGCCGCCCACCGATGGTTTCGTCTGGATATTTTTTGACCGCGACGAGTTCCAAACCCATCTGCCGCTTCTTCAGCAGGCGACGCAGCAACTGGGCGGCTCCGCGCTGCTGGACCTGCACTGCCAGGACCTTAGCAACGCCGTCCATCCCTCGCACTACGATTTCACCTCGATCTACGACCTGATCATCTTCCGCCGACTGGCGACCCAGGTGGAGACACGCGCCGAGGCCGAGCTCGAAACCGCCGTCGAGGCCTACCATGGCCAGGGCGGGCAGCCGCGCACCAAACCGCGCGGCGGCCTGGCCGCCTTCAACCGCATCAGTTCGCGCGCGGTGGGGTTTGTGGTGTTTGACCGGCTGTTGATCAGCGTGCACCCGCGCGGCTGCTACACCGCCAAAAGCTTCATTGAGCGTTCATTAACAGATGCCAAGTTCAGCGTGGACGCCGTGTCGGCGCGCAGCCGCATTCCGTCCAGTCCGACCGACTTGGTGCTGCGCATGGTCAACACCATGGTCGACAGCTACCTCGACGTGCGCAAGGAACTCATTCCATTTCTACTTCATAAATGAAGTAATCAAGGAGCTCACAATCCAATCCCAAGAGACAATGGTGCGCACAGTTTCAGGGTTTTGCTCCAAAGTTCTGAGTCCCAGTGCAAGCTGCTCCTCCAGCGCGTCAAGG
>NZ_JAUYEY010000019.1 GCF_030689685.1 Polaromonas sp.
GGGTAGCCGTACCGGGGGGGGTAACCGTGACAGGGATATCCGTGGTGCTGCTATAGGTGACTGTGCCGTCGTCGTTGCGCATCAACATGCCGGCTATGGTTCGTTTTTCGTCGACGGTGATCGATTGATTACGTCGACCGACGATAATAAGGTCGTACTTTCCCGGTGCCAGCCCAGTGAATTTATAAATTCCATCTTTGTTCGTCACGGTCGTAAGTGCGCTGCCATCGGGATGCTTCTTCACGACGACGACGACATTCGGAATAGGTTCACTGGCCGCCATTGCCGCCGAGCTCAGCAGCGTGAAAGCCAATCCAAGGACGAGCGCGCGCGTGCCAGCGTATGCCGACGAAAGTCTTACTTTTTTTTCTTCGGCGTTTATGACACGGCTATGCTGGTAGTTGATTTCGCTGCTCCTCATTGGAGGTTGGGTGATGGATCATTCAATTTCGAAATACTTGTCAATTCGCTCGGTGGTTTTGATACCGCCCGGTTTGACGGTGAACAGCCTTAGCGGCAAGGGTCCGGAAATGGACTATCTCGGCCCCATCGCTCCGCTGCCCGTGCTTGCAGTGCCCGTCATCGAAGGACGGGAAAGGGGGCCGGAGCCGATGGTTTGCTGTTGATTGAAGCCACCGCCGAAAGTTTGACCGCCTGAGCCGCTGCCGCTCATTTGTGAGCTGAATCCGCCGGACAGGCTGCTGGCGCTGCCGGTACCGCCTGCGGGACCCATGCCAGTGCCGCTACCGAAGCCGATAACCGGGTTGGGTACAGTTTGCTCCGCAACTATGGCGGTGCCGACCGCCTGGTTGAATCCAGGTTGAGCCGCTGCATTGATGGGGCCGATGGCGATGAAGGCGTATGCCGCTGTGAAAATTGCAGGTTTGATTTTCATTTCAATGACCTTTCATTGGGGTTGAACCTCGATGGCAAGAGGCATTAAGCTCTACAAGCTTGAGGCGCAGTGGGCAGGTTTTTGGTTGTCGATTTAGCTTGCGGAGCTATCAATAACTGAAATTCAGGCCTACCGACACCGTGTGGTTGGTATAGGCTGTTCCGGCCAAATTGGAATCATTGCGCCCATAGGCGTAGCCGCCGCTCAGATACCAGTTTTTCGCCACCCGCTGTGTCACCTCGGCGAACAGCGTTTCCGATTTGCTGACAAAAAGCGTGGCACCCTTGAAATCACGCGTAGCGTGGCTGTAGCCGAGGTTGACGAACGTGTCCTTGAGCGGCAGGTAGCCCAGATTCACGCCGTAGGTTTCGCCGGTGTAGCTGTAGCCACTGAGGTTGGCTTTGGAGTCCTCATAGTCGCCAAACCCTTTGACCCAGACAGTCGGGCTCAATTGCTTCTTGATTTCAAGGGTTCCGCCGAAACCTTTGGAGTCGCTCGCGGTCTGCTGGGTGTAGCGAGTAAAACCGCGAGCCGTGACCTGCCCCGACCAGGTGGGGGAAAGCTGCTGGTAGAGCCCCGCGCTCGCCACCAGCATGGAACTGTTGAGGTTGTTGAATTTGTTGTAGGCAGAAGACAGGGCACCGATCTGACCGATGAAGTAGCGGGTTTGCGCGTCATCCAGCGGGGTGAAGTACACTGCAGAAGTGCTCAGTGTAAGGTAGTTGTCGCTGAGCTGATTCGGGGTATTTGGCGCGCCGTTGACGTTGTTGTCATGGGACAGCTTGGCACCCGCATTGAAGGTGACTTCGGCTTGCGCCGGGCCGACCAGAACCGCCAAAACGGAGGCAAAGACGAAAGCAGGGGCCAAATTAAATCTCACTGGCATGGCCGTTCTTCTTTATGGTTTGAGCTTCTTGCAAAACGTTCGAACTGAGTGGGTTTAGCCGCCGATGGGGCAGGGATGGACGGCCATTGCTGGCAAGATGGAGATTCCAAAGACCTCGGCGGTGCCCAAATGCATAGTATGCCACTCCAAGAATATTGCAACAACTTGTGAGGGACTTGCAGAATTCAAAACCACAGCCGCCCGTAATTGATCTTGCCGCTGACAAACGGACTCCATAGCTGATGTAAAAATTCAGCAATTGGAGAACATTGATGAGCAAGAGAAGCGACGGGCAGGCCTGGGGCAAGTACACCCTGGAATTCAAACTGGAGGCGGTGCGCCTGGTCAAAGGCGGGCAAGCCCGTGCCTTGTTTTTTGCCTCAAGCTGCGGTTAATTCGACTGGTTTGTCGAATTCTGTAAGTCCCTCGCATGATCACACTTTTGTAAGAATCGTGCTTTTCGATCGACTGACTTCAGACAACAACCCACAAAGGCGGCTTTGGGTACGCGAAAATTGATCATTGCCGCGCTCCTGCTGGCCGGCATAGGCGCTTTTTTGCGTTTGATCTGGGGCGCTATTTCAGTCTGACCTTTGTCAAGGAAAGCCAGGCTTTGTTTGCAGCGCTATATGCCGAGCAGCCGGTGCTTCTGGCACTCGGTCTCTTTGCCGCTTGTGTGGCTGTGACCGCGCTGTCCCTGCCTGGGGCTGCCATCATGACGTTGGCCGCAGGTGCCAGTTTCGGCCTGGTGATGGGTACGGTGCTGGTGTCTTTCGCTTCGACCCTGGGCGCGACGCTGGCCATGCTGGCGGCACGTTACCTGCTGCGTGACAGTATTCAGGCACGTTTTGGTCGGCGCCTGGATGAAGTCAACCAAGGCATCAAAAAAGAGGGCGCGTTATACCTCTTCACGCTGCGGCTGATCCCGCTGGTGCCGTTTTTTGTGCTGAATCTGCTGATGGGCCTGACCCGCATCAGGACCTGGACTTACTTCTGCGTCAGCCAGTTAGGCATGTTGGCCGGTACCGTGGTGTATGGGATCGCGGGTACGCAGATCGCCAAAATTGATTCGCTGCAGTCAATAGCCTCTCCAGCGCTGATCGGTTCGTTTGTGTTGCTGGGCCTGCTGCCGCTGCTGGTCAACAAGGTATTGCAATTTTGAAGTGACCCGTTATGGCATGGACGACCTGGACCGCGCCATTGCCGACAGCGAGGCCAGGGGCTTTGTCAAAGTGCTGACGGTTCCAGGCAAGGACACCATTTTGGGGGTGACAATTGTGGGTACCCATGCGGCTGACCTGCTGGCCGAGTACGTGCTAGCCATGCGCCACGGCCTGGGCCTGAACAAGGTGCTGTCAACCATCCACACCTACCCCACGCTGGCTGAGGCCAACAAGTACGCGGCTGGTGAATGGAAGCGCGCGCACCAGCCCAAACGCCTGCTTGAGTGGGTGCGCAAATACCATGACTGGAAGCGTGGTTGACGGGAGCCGAGGGTGTTGCAGTTGCTATGTTTTTGATAGCTTCTTACGCTTGTGCGACGGGGGCTAAAGGCATTTTTTAATAGCTCCATTACTTTGCTGGGCAAGGGTTGGAGGTAAAAAAAGGCATGAAAAAACCCGCACAAGGCGGGTTGATTCACAAGCGCGGAGTGCTTACTTCTTGACGGGTTCGGTCTTGGTGTCGGCTTTGGGTGTCACGGCGGCCTTCACGTCCTTGGCAGTTTCCTTGACCGCATCCTTGGTTGCGACGGCGGCGCCTTTCGCGGCATCCTTGGTGGCCACGGCCGCATCCTTGGCTTTTTCAGTCACCGGTTTGGCAGCTTTGGGGTCGGCCTTGACATCGGCTTTGCCGCCGGCCTTGTAGCTGGCGCCGTTGACCGTCATGCCTTCGGCCGAGAACTTGGCCGCGCTGTCGGTGCCTACGCCTTTGACGCGGGTGACAAAATCATTCCAGTCCTTGAAGGGCGCCTTCTTGCGCTCGGACATGATCAGTGCGGACTTGACCGGGCCAATGCCCTTGATGCTGTCGAGTTCGGCAGAGGTGGCGGTATTGACATCGACAGCGGCAAAGGCCATGGCGACATACAGGGTGGCGACGAAGGCCAGCAGTTTCTTGAACATCGGGAAGCTCCTCATGGTTGTTGAAAGCGGATGATCCTTCCTGCGAATCAGGAAGTCCCGCTTTTAACGGTTGCGCAGCCCCAAACGTTGACCGGGGCGACGGGAACCCCCAGCATACGGCCTACAGGCCCTTGGGCCAGCTTGTTCATGTAAGCAGATACACCTGTCTGGACATCTGCAAACGAATGCTTACAGCCTACCGCCCGCAGGGCCGTCAAATCCGCTTGGGTGTAACTCTGGTATTTGCCCACCAGGGCGGGCGGGAAGTCGATGTAGTCGATCATGCCGCCGTGCGCGGCTTCTTCCAGGCTCAAGGGCTTTTCACCCTGGTGGTGGCGCAGCGTGTTGACAACCGCGAGCGCCACATCGTTGAAGGGCTGGGCCCGGCCGGTGCCGAGGTTGAAGATGCCGCTTGCTTCCGGATGGTCGAGGAACCACAGGTTGACGGCAACCACGTCGTCGATGAAGACGAAGTCGCGCATCTGCCCGCCAGGGCCGTAGCCGCCGTACTCGCCAAACAGCTTGACCTTGCCTTCCGTGCGGAACTGGCTGAACTGGTGGAAGGCGACGCTGGCCATGCGACCCTTGTGTTGCTCGCGCGGGCCGTAGACGTTGAAATAACGAAAACCTGCCACCTGGGTTTGCGCATTTTTGAAAAGCGGGCCCAGCTCGCGCCGCAGCCGCTGGTCGAACAGCAGCTTGGAGTAGCCATAGACGTTGAGCGGCTTCTCGAACTCGGGCGACTCGCGGAAGGTGTCCGAGCCGCCGTAGGTGGCCGCCGACGAGGCATAGATCAGCCGCGTGCCTTGGGCCTGGCAGGCGTCGAACAGGTCGCAGGACAAGGTGTAGTTGTTGTCCATCATGTACTTGCCGTTGGGCTCCATGGTGTCGCTGCAGGCACCCTCATGGAACACGGCCTCGACCTCGCCGAAAGCCGCTTCGGCAAACAGGTCGTAAAAGTCATCGACGTCGATGTACTCGGCAATCTGCAGGTCCGCCAGGTTGCGGAATTTGTCGCCATGGGTCAGGTCGTCCACCGCGATGACGTCGTCGATGCCGCGCGCGTTGAGGCCCTGGATGATGTTGGCGCCGATAAAACCTGCGGCACCCGTGACGACGATTTTCATGTGAAGAGTTCCTCGTAACTGACGGTTGCAGTGCCGAATTTGCCGACCACGATGCCGCTGGCGCGATTGGCCACCGGCACCGCCTCGCGCAGACTCAGGCCGGCGGCCAGCATGGCGGCCAGTGTGCCGATTACCGTGTCGCCGGCGCCTGTCACGTCAAACACCTCGCGTGCCAGCGCAGGCACATGAAGCTGACCCTGGGCGTCGAACAGCGTCATGCCTTCCTCGCTGCGGGTCAGCAGCACGGCTTGCAATTGCAGGTCCTCGCGCAGCCTGTGCGCGCGCAATTGCAGGTCCGCCTCATCGTGCCAGGGGCCGATGACCTGTTCAAGTTCGGCGCGATTCGGTGTGATGGCCGTGGCATTTCGGTAGCGTGAGTAGTCCGATCCCTTGGGATCGACCAGCACCAACTTGCCGGCGGCGCGGGCCTGGCCAATCATCAGTGCGATGTGTGCCAGGCCACCCTTGCCGTAGTCAGAGAACAGCACGGCGTCGTGCTGCGGCAGCAGTTTGTCGAAGGCGGCCGACTGCGAGGCCAGCACTTCGTTTTCAGGCGTGTTTTCAAAATCCAGCCGCAGCAACTGCTGCTGACGCCCGATCACGCGCATCTTGACGGTTGTCTTGAGCTGCGGGTCGCGCCCGAAGCAGGGCGTGATGCCAGAGGCGGCCACCAGCGCTTCGAGCTGGTGGCTGGCTTCATCATCACCGACCACGCTCAGCAGCGAGGCGCGGGCGCCGACGGTCACGATGTTGTAAGCCACATTGGCAGCGCCGCCCATGCGTTCTTCCTGGCGCGTCACGCGCACCACCGGCACCGGCGCTTCGGGCGAGATGCGGTCCACCGCGCCATACCAGTAGCGGTCCAGCATGGCGTCGCCGACCACCAGCACACGGGCCTTGGCCAGCTGTTCACGCGTTAAAGTCGTATGTGTTGTCATGTGTATGGATTCTTACACCAGCGGACACTGCGGAACCGGCTTTGCCGGGCCGCTGGTGTCGCCCCCTGCAAGGGGGAAGGCGCAGCGAAGCGAAGCCACGGGGGTGTGCAATGTCATAGTTCTTCGATCCGCCGCGCCGGGTAGCTGTCCCAGGCCTGGCAACCTGGGCAGTGCCAGAAGTGCTGGGTCGCCTCGAAGCCGCAGGCCGCGCAGCGGTAGCGCAGCAATGGTTTGGTGGCTTTGTCCAGCGCCCTTTGAAGCAGCCCGTGCTGATGTTCGTTGCCCAGTTTTTCACCCGCAATCCACTTGGCCGCAGCGACCAGCGAGGCTTCGCGCTCAAGGTGCCGCCCATACCACTGGCGCGCCTCGCCAGCGGCAATGTCCAGCCGGATGATGGCCTCCAGCAGATCGAGTGAAGGCAACTGGGCGTAACTGGTTTTGAGCAGTTCCAGGGCAGCGGCCTGCTGCCCGCCTTGCTGCGCAATGTTGACCAGCAAGCCAGCGGCAAGCGGCAAGGCCTGCGGGGCATTTTGCGCAAGCGTGCCCAGACTGGCGAAGGCCGCAGCGTGCTGGCCCAGCTGGGTCTGGAGTTTCGCCAGATCAATCAGCGGACGGGGCGAGGCCGGCGCCAGTGCAACTGCCTGTTGCAGGCTGTCCAGCGCCTGCGCCGTGGCCCCCGATGCGGCTGCGGCCAGGGCCTGTTCACACAGGTAGTGCGCCTGCCGGTTGCTGAAGCTGCCCTGGCTGGTACTGTCAAGCTTGCCAGCGATCTCGGTCGCGTGGTCCCAGTCGCGTGAACGTTCGTAAATCGACAGCAGCGCCAGCCGGGCTTCTTCCTCGTAAGGGGTGCCCTCGAGCTTTCGCAGGGCGACCTCGGCGCGGTCCAGCAGGCCGGCCTTCAGGAAGTCGAGCGCCAGCGCGTGCTGCGCGCGGTCGCGCTCGGGCTGGGTTAGGTCGCCGCGCGACATCAGGTGTTCGTGCACGCGCACCGCGCGTTCGTATTCACCGCGGCGGCGAAACAGGTTACCGAGCGCGAAATGCAGCTCCGAGGTGTCGGGGTCGTTCTGCACCGCCTCGATGAAGGCGTCGATGGCCTGGTCCTGCTGCTCGTTGAGCAGGAAGTTCAGGCCTCGGAAGTAGGCCTTGGGCGCCTGCCGGTTTTCGATGCGCATCTGCCTCAGGTCAAGGCGGGAGGCCAGCCAGCCGAGGGTGAAGGCGATGGGAAAGCCGAGCAGGACCCAGGTGAAGTCAAAGTCCATGGTGCATGGTGGAGGGGTTCTCGCTGAGCTGGCTTTGCTGGCTGAGGCGTGTGCCCCGGCGTTTTTTCCACCAGCGCGGCATCATCATCAGGATGCCGGCCGCCAGGCCAAAAGCAAACGTGACCAGCACCACCAGCACCAGCGGCGCCTGCCAATGTGTTCCGAAAAAGAAATTGACGGAAACGACCTGCTGGTTGTTCAGCGCGAACGCAAAAAGCGTAAAAAAAATGGCTGCCTTGAGCAGCCACATCAGGTATTTCACGTCGGGACCCCTTGTGGTGCGGCAATTGTAGCCAGCCCGAACAGGGAAAGCGCTTATTTGGCTTTGGGCGCCAGCATTTCTTCGGTGCGGGTGTCCACCGCTTCACGCAAGGCTTTGCCTGGCTTGAAGTGGGGCACGCGTTTTTCCGGGATGGCCACGCTTTCGCCGGAGCGCGGATTGCGCCCCATGCGGGGCGGGCGCCGGTTGATGGAAAAGCTGCCAAAGCCTCGGATCTCGATCCGGTGCCCACGCACCAGCGCGTCGCTCATGGCGTCAAGAATCGTCTTGACGGCATATTCGGCATCGCGGTGTGTTAGCTGGCCGAATCGGGCCGCCAGTTCTTCGACAAGATCGCTTCGGGTCATGGGAATGTGGGGACAGCGAAATGGCGTGCCGTTCCGGAGAGGGGGCAGGCCATTCGCAGAAGTCCGTTTATTTCTCGGTGTTGTCCAGCTTGGCGCGCAGCAGGGCGCCCAGGCTCGTCAGGCCGGCGCTCTCGCGCGAGGACTGCTGGCTCAGGGTGGCCATGGCTTCTTGCTGGTCCGCGTTGTCCTTGGCTTTGACCGACAGCTGGATGTTGCGGGTCTTGCGATCCACGTTCACCACGACTGCCGACACTTCATCGCCTTCTTTCAGCACGTTGCGTGCGTCTTCAACGCGGTCACGGCTGATTTCGCTGGCACGCAGGTAACCAATGATGTCTTCGCCCAGATCGATCTCGGCGCCTTTGGCATCCACCGTCTTGACCTTGCCGGTCACAATCGCGCCTTTGTCGTTGATCGACACAAAGGTGGTGAACGGGTCAGAGTCAAGCTGCTTGATGCCCAGCGAGATACGCTCGCGGTCTACATCGACAGCCAGCACAATCGCTTCGACTTCCTGGCCCTTTTTGTAGTTGCGCACGGCAGCCTCACCAGGCTCGTTCCATGACAGGTCAGACAGATGCACCAGGCCGTCGATACCGGCAGCCAGGCCAACGAACACGCCGAAGTCGGTGATCGACTTGATCGGACCCTTGACGCGGTCGCCGCGCTTGGTGTCCTGCGCGAACTCTTGCCATGGGTTGGCCTTGCACTGCTTCATGCCCAGGCTGATGCGGCGTTTGTCTTCGTCGATCTCGAGGACCATGACTTCAACTTCATCACCCAGGGTGACCAGCTTGCTTGGGGCTACGTTTTTGTTGGTCCAGTCCATTTCGGACACGTGGACCAGGCCTTCGATGCCGGGCTCGAGTTCCACAAACGCGCCGTAGTCGGCAATGTTGGTGATCTTGCCGAACAGGCGGGTGCTTTGCGGGTAACGGCGGTTCACGCCCATCCATGGGTCGTCGCCCATTTGCTTCAGACCCAGCGAGACACGGTTTTTCTCGGTGTCGAACTTGAGGATCTTGGCGATGATTTCCTGGCCAGCCGTGACCACTTCGCTTGGGTGACGCACGCGGCGCCATGCCATGTCGGTGATGTGCAGCAGGCCGTCGATTCCGCCCAGGTCCACGAAGGCACCGTATTCGGTGATGTTCTTGACGATGCCCTTGACGGCAGAGCCTTCTTTCAGGGTTTCCATCAGCTTGGCGCGTTCTTCGCCCATGCTGGCTTCGACCACGGCGCGGCGGCTCAGCACCACGTTGTTGCGCTTGCGGTCCAGCTTGATGACCTTGAATTCCATGGTCTTGTTCTCATACGGAGACAAGTCCTTGATCGGGCGGGTGTCGATCAGCGACCCGGGGAGGAAGGCGCGGATGCCGTTGACCAGAACGGTCAGGCCGCCCTTGACTTTGCCGCTAGTCTGGCCGGTGACGAATTCGCCGGATTCCAGGGCTTTTTCCAGGCTCATCCACGAAGCCAGGCGTTTCGCCTTGTCGCGGCTCAGCAGGGTGTCGCCGTAGCCGTTTTCGACGGAGTCGATGGCAACAGACACAAAGTCGCCGACCTGGACTTCGAGCTCGCCCTGGTCGTTTTTGAATTCTTCGAGGGGAACGTAGGCCTCGGATTTGAGTCCGGCGTTGACGACGACGTGGTTGTGGTCGATACGCACGACCTCAGCGGTGATGACTTCACCGGTACGCATTTCAGAGCGTTTCAGCGATTCTTCGAATAGGGCGGCAAAAGATTCAGACATTGATATTTCCTAGTCCACAGAGCAGGGTTCCAATAGCGGAATTGCTATTGTTTTTAGAGCTGACTGCGGCGATTTGGTGCGGGTGACCGCAGTTAAGTTAATGATCCTGCTGACCGAAGCACTGGCGTGCCTACAAAAAATGTACAGGGGTCAGAAGGGCCGGGTGCGTTGCCAGAGTTGCAACACCTGGGCCACCGATTCTTCGATCGACAGCTCGGAGTTGTCCAATAGCGCAGCGTCATCAGCGGGTTTCAAAGGAGCTGCTTGCCGTGACATGTCGCGGGCGTCGCGGGCCTCCAAATCCTGCTGAATCTCAGCGATTGTAGCCGAAATTCCCTTTGAAATCAACTGCTTATGGCGCCGTTCGGCACGGTGGCGGGCGCTTGCCGTCAAGAAGATTTTCAGCGCGGCGTCCGGAAAGATCACCGTGCCCATGTCCCGGCCGTCAGCCACCAGCCCCGGCAGTTGCCTGAAGCCGTGTTGCAGGTCCACCAGTGCCAGACGTACGCTGGGCAGGGCCGAGACGCGCGAGGCATTCATGCCCCCCTCCTCGGTGCGGATCGCCTCGGTTACATTTTGTTCGCCCAGCAAAACCTTGCCTTCTGAGAAGCGGACCGGAAGCTGGCGAGCCAGGGACGCAATAGCTGCCTCCTGTTCCGCAGTGATGGCCAGCCCGGCCTGCGTGGCAGCGAGCGCCGTAATGCGGTACATCGCGCCGGAATCGAGAAAGTGGTAACCCAGTTTTTGAGCCACCACCGCAGCGACCGTGCCCTTGCCGGAGGCGGTCGGGCCGTCGATGCAGATCACGGGGATGAGTTCTTGCGCGGTACGTGTCACGGAAAACAGGGTTTCAAAATAATCGGGGAAAGTCTTGCCGACGCAGCGCGGATCCAGGATTCGGATGGGAAGCCGGGCGGAATTAAAAGCTGCCAGCGAAAAACACATCGCGACGCGGTGATCGTCGTAGGTGTGAATCGGTGCGCTAGTCCACTTCACTGGCGGCGTGATGCGGATGAAGTCCGCGCCTTCCTCGACGCTTGCACCCAGCTTGCGCAGCTCGCAGGCCATGGCGGCGATGCGGTCAGTTTCCTTGACGCGCCAACTGGCGATGTTGCGCAGCGTGCTGGTGCCGTCGGCGTACAAGGCCATCACGGCCAGGGTCATGGCCGCATCGGGGATGTGGTTGCAGTCCAGGTCGATAGCCTTGAGCGGCCAGGCGCCGCGGCGGATGCGCAGGCTGTTGGCGCTGGCGTCGATGCTGGCGCCCATTTGCCGAGCTGCCTCGATAAAACGAATGTCGCCCTGGATGGAAGCTTCGCCCAGACCCGAGATTTCTATGCCATTTTGGACCTCAGCCCATGCCCCTATTGCCCCAAGTGCTATGAAATAGCTAGCAGAAGAAGCGTCGCCCTCGACGTGAATGGTGCCGGGGGAACGGTAGCGGCTGCCGACCGGAATGGTGAAACGCTGCCAGCCCTCGCGCCGGACGGCGATGCCGAAGCGCGCCAGCAGGTTCAGCGTGATTTTGATGTAGGGCCGGGAGATCAGCTCGCCGACCACGTCGATGTGGATGTCGCGTCCAGACAGCAGGGGCAGCGCCAGCAGCAGGGCGGTCAGGAACTGGCTGGAGACATCGCCGCGCACGCGGATCGGGGCATCCAGCATCAGTTGGCCGGTGCGGATGCGCAGCGGCGGAAAGCCGTCCTCGCCCAGGTAGTCGATGGCGCAGCCGAGCCCGCGCAGCGCATCGACCAGGTCGCCGATCGGCCGCTCATGCATGCGAGGCACGCCCGAAAGTTCAAAGTCGCCGCCCAGCAGGGCGAGTGCCGCAGTCAGGGGCCGCATCGCCGTGCCGGCGTTGCCCAGATAGAGCTTTGCCTGTTGCTGCACCGGTCGGCCACCCAGGCCGGTGATCACGGCCGTGCTGCCGTTTTCCTCGACGCCGCAGCCCAGTTGCCTCAGCGCGGCCAGCATCACGGCGGTGTCGTCGGAGGCCAGCAAGTCGTGTACCGTGGTGCGGCCTTCGCTGAGCGCCGCAAGCAACAACACGCGGTTGGAAATGCTTTTGGAGCCGGGCAGGTGAACGGTGCCACCAGCACCCGTCAACGCTGGAATGTCCAGGAAGGCGGTGTCGAACATCTATTTAAGCGATTTCGGCGAGCTGATGCGCCAGTTGGCGCGTGTATGGCTGGCTTTTTCGATCCGGTCTTCCAGCGCATCCCCGTCGGCGGCTGCGATCAGTTTTTCCAGATCCTGCAGAGTGCTGTGGAAGATTTTGGATTGCTCCAGCAACTCTTCCTTGTTGGCGATCAGGATGTCGCGCCACATCTTGGGATCGCTGGCAGCGATACGCGTGAAGTCCCGGAAACCGGGGCCCGCCAGCGACAGGTAGTCCTTGCCCTGGGCTTGGCCCGAAATGCTGTTGATCAGCGCAAAGGCAATCAGGTGCGGCAGGTGGCTGACGGCGGCGTAGGCGGCGTCATGCGACTGGGGCGACATCTTCACCACGTTGCAGCCCAGGGCGGTCCAGACATTGACTGCTTTTTCGAGCTGGACGGTGAAGGTGCGTTCGATCGGCGTCAGGATGACCTGCTTGCCGAAGTAAAGATCCGGGTCGGCATGCTCCACGCCCGAAACTTCCTTGCCGGTAATCGGGTGTGCCGGCACAAAGCAACCCAGGTGGTCGCGCAGTACGCGGCGTGCCGCATCCACCACGTCGCGTTTGGTGGAGCCGACGTCCATGATCAGCGTGGTGGGGCCCACCAGATGGCGGATGGCCTTGAAGGTGGCCTCGGTTGCCGAGACCGGCACCGCCAGCAGCACGATGTCTGCGCCGGATACCGCCAGCAGGGCCGAGGGCGCTTCCACGTCAATCACACCCATCTGGCGCGCTCGCTCGGTGGTGGACGGCGACTTGCTGTAACCGACCACACGCTTGACCAAGCCGGCGCGTTTGAGGGCGAGCGCGAACGAGCCGCCCATCAGGCCGCAACCGATGAGTCCCAATTGTTCAAACATGAAGGGGTGCCCGGGTGGACGGTAGATATTTCATTTTTTTCAATCGGCTATCGGATAGGTACCCAGCACTTTGTAAAACGCGCAAAGCTGCTGCAGGTCTTTCAAGGCGGCGGCAACATGCGGCTGCGAGGGGTGACCCTGCAAATCGATGTAGAAGAAATACTCCCACTGGCCCGAGCGGGCAGGGCGGGACTCGAAACGCGTCATCGACACGCCGTGGGTTTTTAGTGGAACCAGAATGTCATGCACGGCGCCGGGCCGGTTCGGCACCGAAACGATCAGGCTGATGCAGTCCTTGCCAGAGGCTTCAGGCGCGTCCAGCACCTGCGGCAGACAGATCACGGCAAAGCGGGTGCGGTTGAAGGCGTCGTCCTGGATGGCATGGGCGCCAATGTGCAGGCCGAATTCCGATCCGGCGCGTTCGCTCGCAATCGCAGCCCAGGCCGGGTTGCCAGCGGCCAGGCGCGCGCCTTCCGCGTTGCTGGACACCGCGCGGCGCTCGGCGTCGGGCAGATGCGTGCCCAGCCAGCCCTGGCACTGAGCCAATGCCTGGGCATGGGCCAACACCACGTCGACGCCCTCAAGTGTGGGCGACAGGCGCAGCAGGTTGTGGCGCACCAATAGACTGGTTTCACCGATGACATGCACCGGGGAGTTGAGAAACAGGTCCAGCGTGCGCGTGACCACGCCTTCGGTGTTGTTCTCAACCGGCACCACGCCGAACTGGGCCGTGCCTGAGGTCGCGGCGCGAAACACCTCGTCAAAACTGGCACAGGGCACATGCTCGATGCTGGAGCCAAAAAACTGCACGGCGGCTTGTTCGCTGAAGGTGCCGGCAGGCCCCAGGTAGGCCACGCGCTGCGGTGCTTCGAGCGCGCGGCAGGCCGACATGACCTCGCGCCAGATATAGGCAATGCTGTCGTCCTTGAGCGGTCCGGGGCTGCTTGTCTGCAGGCTGTGAATCACCTGGGCTTCGCGCTCCGGTCGAAAAACTGGCGAGCCTTCATGCCGCTTGATGTCGCCGACCTCATTGGCCAGTGCCGCACGCTGGTTCAGCAGCATCAGCAATTGCTGGTCCACGGAATCGATTTGCTGGCGGAGTTGCTGCAGGGTCTGGGTCATGTCGGGTCAGTATCGGGCAAGGCGTTTGCGCCGGGGCCCTGGCACTGCGAGGGACGGTGCTAGGGCTTGGACGCGAGGATCACTTTTTCTGTGGCTGTGGTTTTGCGGCCGGTGCTGCAGGCGCTGAGCCCACAATCTTGCTCGCTGCCACATCAAACTGTTTGGCGCGGGCGAGAATGTCTGGCTGCGTACTTGCCACAAGTTTTTTCACGAACACATCCACCAGTTCTGGGGTGGCAGCCTTGTATTTTTTGATGACAGGCGACTCGAAAAAGGCGGCCAGCTGTTTGAGCTCGTCCAGGCTGAAACGCTCCATGTAGGCCGGTACCAAGGCTTCGCTGTTCGCCTGCCCGACCTTGCTGGTGATGATTTTGTTGGCGTCAGAGGCAAATTTGGCAAGTTCTGCATTGAACTCCTCCGTGGCCTTGGCTTGACGCGCTTTGGTTACCGTGGTGTCAAAGCGTGGTGCCCAGCCGGCGACGATGTCCTGGGCGGCTGTGCCGACCAGTTGCCCCACGAGGCCGTCCAGGTCGGCCTGCTGCAGGGCGACCACTTTGGTGGCCCACTCCAACTTGGGATCGTTGGCGGTCTGGCCAGCGGCGGAGAACGTACAGCCTGCGATCAGCAGGGCTGTCAGTAGTTTTTTCATTCAGGGGTATCCGGGTTGGAGGTGTTGGCAGGATCGCCTTCGCTATCGTTGTCGTCCAGTGTCGCGTCGTTTTCGACGATGCGCTGCAGGCCGCTGAGCTGGGAGCCTTCGTCCAGGCCGATCAGGGTGACGCCTTGGGTGGCGCGCCCCATCTCACGTATTTCGCTGACGCGGGTGCGAACCAATACACCCTTGTCGGTGATCAGCATGATTTCATCGTCCACATGCACCAGCGTCGCCGCGACCACCTTGCCGTTGCGTTCGCTTTGCTGGATCGCGATCATGCCCTTGGTGCCGCGGCCATGGCGCGTGTATTCCTGAATGGAAGTGCGCTTGCCGAAGCCGTGCTGGGTGGCAGTCAATACGCTTTGCTGCTCGTCCTCGGCGACCAGCATGGCAATGACGTTCTGCCCCGGCTCAAGCATCATGCCGCGCACGCCGCGCGTATCGCGGCCCATGGGGCGTACATCATTTTCGTCGAAACGCACCGCTTTTCCGCCATCGGAAAAAAGCATCACGTCATGTTTGCCGTCGGTCAAGGCTGCGCCGATCAGGAAGTCGCCCTCGTCCAGCTTGACCGCGATGATGCCGCCCTTGCGCGGATTGTTGAACTCGTCCAATGCCGTTTTCTTGACCGTGCCCATGGACGTCGCCATGAACACGTACTGGTCGGCCGGGAACGTCCGCTTTTCACCTGTCAGGGGAAGCACCACCGTGATTTTTTCGCCTTCCTGCAGGGGGAACATATTGACGATGGGCCGGCCGCGCGAGCCGCGCGAGCCGGCCGGCACTTCCCAGACCTTGAGCCAGTAGAGCCGGCCGCGGTTGGAGAAGCACAGGATGTAGTCATGCGTATTGGCAATGAAGAGCTGGTCCACCCAGTCGTCTTCCTTGGTGGCGGTAGCCAGCTTGCCGCGGCCACCACGTTTTTGTGCCCGGTATTCCGACAGTGGCTGGCTCTTGATGTAGCCGGTGTGCGACAAGGTGACCACCATGTCTGTCGGGGTGATCAGGTCTTCGGTGCTGAGGTCAAACGAGCTGTGTTCGATGTGGCTGCGGCGCGCGCCCAACTTGGTCTGGCCGAACTCCTGGCGGATGACCGACAGCTCTTCGCCAATGATGGTCGAGACGCGTTCCGGCCGCGCCAGGATGTCCAGCAAATCGTCAATTTCTGCCATCACTTCCTTGTACTCGGCGACGATCTTGTCCTGCTCCAGGCCGGTCAGGCGCTGCAGGCGCATTTGCAGGATTTCCTGGGCCTGCGTGTCGGACAGTCGGTACAGGCCGTCGCTGCCCATGCCAAATTCCTTTTCCAGTCCATCAGGCCGGTAATCGTCGGCATTGACCACGCCGCCGTCGGTGCGGGTGCGCGTCAGCATCTCGCGAACCAGGCTGCTGTCCCAGGGGCGCAGCATCAGCTCGGCTTTGGCGACGGGCGGCGTCGGCGCGTTGCGGATGATGGCAATGAAATCATCAATATTGGCCAGCGCGATGGCCAGGCCTTCGAGCACATGGCCACGCTCGCGTGCCTTGCGCAGGGTGAAGACCGTGCGACGCGTCACCACTTCGCGGCGGTGCGACAAAAACACCTGGATCAGGTCCTTCAGGTTGCACAGCTTGGGCTGGCCATTGACCAGCGCCACCATGTTGATGCCGAAGGTGTCCTGAAGCTGCGTCTGCTTGTACAGGTTGTTCAGCACCACCTCGGGCACTTCGCCACGTTTGAGTTCAATCACCAGGCGCATGCCTGACTTGTCGCTTTCATCCTGGATGTGGCTGATACCCTCGATTTTTTTCTCGTGAACCAGCTCGGCCATGCGCTCCTGTAGCGTCTTTTTGTTGACCTGGTAGGGCAGTTCGTCAACGATGATGGACTGGCGCTGGCCCTTGTCGATGTCTTCAAAATGGCAGCGCGCACGCATGACCACCTTGCCGCGGCCGGTGCGGTAACCGTCCTTGACGCCATTGATGCCGTAAATGATGCCGGCGGTGGGAAAGTCGGGTGCCGGAATGATTTCCATCAGCTCGTCGATGCTGGCCTGCGGGTTTTTCAGCAGATGCAGGCAGGCATCAACGACTTCGTTGAGGTTGTGCGGCGGGATGTTGGTGGCCATGCCCACCGCAATGCCGCCGGAGCCGTTGATCAGAAGGTTGGGAATACGCGAGGGCAGGACCAGCGGCTCTTTTTCGCTGCCGTCATAGTTGGGTCCGAAATCGACGGTTTCCTTGTCGATGTCAGCCAGCATTTCCTGGGCAATCTTGGCCAGCCGAATCTCGGTGTAACGCATGGCGGCCGGGTTGTCGCCATCGACCGAGCCGAAGTTGCCCTGGCCGTCCACCAGCATGTGGCGCAAAGAGAAATCCTGCGCCATCCGCACGATCGCGTCATAGACCGACTGGTCGCCGTGCGGATGGTATTTGCCAATCACGTCGCCGACAATACGCGCCGACTTTTTGTAAGGCCGATTCCAGTCATTGTTCAACTCATGCATCGCGAACAGCACTCGCCGGTGCACTGGCTTGAGACCATCGCGGGCATCCGGCAGGGCGCGCCCGACGATCACGCTCATCGCGTAATCAAGGTAGCTGCGCCGCATTTCCTCTTCAAGACTGATGGGGAGGGTTTCTTTGGCAAACTGGGTCATGAGAGGCCTGAATTGGAATTCGCAACGCGCGGAGAGAAGATAAGCCCGCTGATTTTAAGGCCTGCTTCGAGCTTAGCCGGGGTGTGGCAAGCCCGCAACAAAAAACAAAGATTCTTGATTCTGTGTCGGACGAAGCCGCTACCGCGCTTGAACCGCGAATGAGCTATGGCACAATAACTGTAACGCTTTGAGTGATGGTCACTTACGGCGTGCATTTAATTCGCAGCGAGTCTGCGGCTTTTCTCTAGAGGAGAACCATGAAGAAACTCAACAAAGTGGCAATGTTGTTTGCTTCCGCAGCGCTTGCAACCGCCGCTGGTGCACAAACAATTGACAACTGGAAAAACGGCACAAACGAGCTGGTTTGGAAAAATGGCACCAACGAACTGTGCTGGCGCAATGGCTTCTGGACCCCCGCTACCGCCGCTCCAGGCTGTGATGGTGCTATCGTGCCGGTTCCTGCACCCGCGCCTGCTCCCGCTCCCGCTCCCGCTGCCGCACCTCCCCGTCCTGCTCCTCCTGCAGTTGTGGCTCCTCCTGCAGCTACTAAAGTTACTTACGCTGCTGACGCCTTTTTCGATTTCGACAAGTCTGTGCTCAAGCCTGAAGGCAAAGCCAAGCTCGACGACCTGGTTGGCAAGATCAAAGGCATCAATCTTGAAGTCATCATTGCTGTCGGTCACACCGACGCCGTGGGTAGCGACTCCTACAACCAGAAGTTGTCGGTCCGCCGTTCAGAAGCTGTCAAGGCTTATCTGGTGTCCAAAGGCGTCGAGAAAAACCGCGTTTACACCGAAGGCAAAGGCGAGAAGCAGCCTGTTGCCGACAACAAGACCGGCGAAGGCCGCGCGAAAAACCGTCGCGTGGAAATCGAAGTGGTTGGTACCCGCGCCAACAAGTAATCCCTCGCGGATCGCTTAAAAAACCGCGCTACGGCGCGGTTTTTTTATGTCCGGACGATAATCACCCCATGCAAACCACTGAAAATGCCGACCCGGTCGAACTGGCCAAATTCTCCGACCTGGCCCACCGCTGGTGGGACACCGAAAGCGAGTTCCGGCCCCTACACCAGATCAATCCGCTGCGCCTGGGCTGGATTGAAAACCTGGCGCCGCTCAAAGACAAGCGCGTTCTGGATATCGGTTGCGGCGGCGGCATACTGGCCGACGCCATGGCCAGACGCGGCGCGCAGGTGTTGGGCATTGACCTGGCAGCCAAGGCCCTTAAAGTGGCCCAGTTACACGCGCTTGAGGCCGGAACCCAGGGGGTTGAGTACCGTGAAGTCAGCGCCGAGGCCCTGGCGCTGGAGGACCCGGGCGGGTTTGATGTGGTTACTTGCATGGAGATGCTGGAGCATGTGCCCGACCCGTCCTCGGTGGTTCGCGCTTGCGCCACCCTGGTCAAGCCGGGCGGTCACGTGTTTTTCTCCACCATCAACCGCAATGCCAAGGCTTTCCTGTTTGCGATTGTCGGGGCCGAGTACGTGTTAAGTCTGCTGCCGCGCGGCACCCACGAATACGCCAAGTTCATCAAACCGAGCGAGCTGGCGGGCTATTGCCGCAGTGTGGGCCTGAACCTGCAGCACACCCGCGGCATGGAATACAACCCGCTGAGTCAGCATTACTGGCTCAGCGCCGATACCAGCGTGAACTACCTGCTGGCCACGCAGAAGGCCTGACATGTTTCACCGGATAGAGGCCGTGCTGTTTGACCTGGACGGCACGCTTATCGACAGTGCGCCCGACCTCGGCGCCGCTGCTGACAAGATGCGCACCGACCGGGGGCTGGCGCCGCTTCCGCTGGTTGACTACAGGCCGATGGCCGGTGCCGGTGCCAGGGGCATGCTGGGCGTGGCTTTTGGCCTGACGCCCGAACATGCCGACTACGGGGCACTGAAAGAAGAGTTTTTTGCAAACTATGAAGCCTGCATGACCGAACGCACCTACGCCTTTGACGGGGTATCCGAGCTGATAGCCCGGATTGACGGCGCCGGACTCAAATGGGGCGTGGTCACGAACAAATCGGAGCGCTTCACCTTGCCGCTGACCTGCCGTATGCCCCTGTTTGTCACAGCGCGGGCCATCATCAGCGGTGATACCACGCCACATGCCAAGCCGCATCCGGCGCCCCTGCTCGAAGCGGCCCGTCAGCTCAACGTTCAGCCGGGCCGCTGTGTGTATGTCGGAGACGACGAGCGCGACATTGTTGCCGGCCGCGCCGCCGGCATGCCGACCGTGGCCGCCTCTTACGGTTATCTGGGTGCGATCGCCGACACACTGCACTGGAAAGCCGACGCCACGATTGTTTCGCCGACCGCGCTCTTGAATTTGCTGCGTTTGGCGTAAACTAGGATGCCTGGGGCTGCATTGGTTTCGACGTGGGTTCGGACGCGGTGTGGTGCATGTCGAGCTGAATGTGCTCGTAAAACTGATTCAAACAAACTAACTGCAAACGACGAACGTTTCGCACTCGCTGCTTAATTGCCAGTGAGCTTTACAACAGCAGGCCGATGGGCTGGGCAAGGGGTGTTTAGCGCAAGTTGAACGCTCCCGGCTGTAAAGATAATTTCATCGGCTGGCACCTAGCTGGGTACCTTAGCTAGGGGCAAGAAAATAGGGTGCTGGCGTCCTGTGTAGCGTGCGACTGCGCGACACAGGTGGCGAGACTTAAATCAGACCGCTAAACATGTAGATCTGCCCGAACAAGGCTTGCGGACGGGGGTTCAAATCCCCCCAGCTCCACCATTTTTTTTCCAATCCCGGCCTTTTTTGGCCGGGCTTTTTTCTGTGCGCTGCAGCTCAAAGCTGCGACCCCAGCAACAGCGCCAGCCGCTCCATCGCGCGCTCTTTCAGGGGGCGATTGGCCCACTCCTCATAAGTGATGCGGCGTGTGCGCTTGAGATCGTCTTCAAACACCTGGGTCTGACGCGCGGCGAAGGTGGTGTCAAAAACGTTGAGGTTGGCCTCGTCGTTCAGCCGGAATGAGCGGTTGTCAAAGTTGGTCGAGCCGACCGAGACCATCAAATTGTCGATGATCATGACCTTGCAGTGGTACATGGTCGGCTGGTACTCATAAATCTCGGCGCCCGCTTTGAGCAGTGGGCCCCAGCTACCGCGCGATGCGGCGCGCACGGTGCCGGTGTCGATGATCTCGCCGGGCGTGATGATGCGCAGCTTGACACCGCGTTTGAGCGCCTCGGTCAGCGCACGGGTGGTCAGGTCGTCGGGCACAAAATAAGCACTGGACAAATCGATGCTGCGTGAAGCCGCTGTGATGGACAGCAGGTACATCAGCTGCATGCTCTCGCTACCGCCCGACGGCGAGCTGGAAAACACCTGCGCGCGACTGCTGCCGGCCACCGACAATGCGGGAAAGTAAGCCTCGCCATGCATCACCTGCCCGGTGACCTTGAGCCAGTTGTCCATGAAAACCGCCTGCATCTGCGCCACGGCCGGGCCCTCGATGCTGAAGTGCGAGTCGCGCCAATGCTCGGCGTCCTGTCCGTTGCCGGTCCACTGGGGTGCAATACCTACGCCGCCGGTAAAACCGGTCTTGCCGTCCACCACCAGAAGCTTGCGGTGCGTACGGTTGTTCATGCGGCCCCAGTTGTACCAGTGGGGTTTGTGAAATTTGCGTATTTCCACCCCCGCCGTCTCCATTTTTTCAAGAAACGAGTCGTCAATCTTGGCGCTGCCGACCCAATCCAGCAGCACATGCACCTTGACGCCGGCGCGCGCCCGCTCGGTCAGTGCGTCGGCAAACTCCCGGCCAATGTCGCCCGACCAGTAGATGTAGGTTTCAAACGTGATGCTGCGTTTGGCGCCGCGTATTGCTGCCAGCATGGCCGGAAAGATCTGGTCGCCATTGAGCAGCTCTTGGGCGCGATTGCCGCCCACGATTGCGGGGCCCAATAGCGAACCCATGGCCCGCAGGTATTGCGGATCGTCGGTGTTGTAGAGGCGGGGCAGTTCCCGATCGACATTTTTCTCGCCGGTGGTGAAGTTGGCGGCCAGCAGCACCACGGCCAGCGTGGCGAAAAAAGTGATGAGAATGGTCATGACTAGGCGTTTTTTCTTGATCATCGTGGTGGTGCTCATGCCCTGCGGTTGGAGGAAAGACGTTGCGCCGGCGCGCACGACAGGGCAATTTATAACGCGTGCGCGCCAGCTGCAGCGGGAAGCCGTCGCTTTGGCAAGTAGGCGGGCGGCGCGTCACACGGTCTGAGCTTGGTTGTATGCGATGATTTTTGCTGGTTGTAACTTATAATCCACAAAGACAATGTTTGAAATCCTTGACTACCTGCGTCCCGACGGCCAAGACCCCTATCTAACGTGGTTGAGTGGGTTGAATGACAGGCACGCGCGGGCCCGCATTCTGGTTCGGGTGCAGCGCATGGCCGCTGGCAATTTCGGGGACTGCAAGGCGCTACAAAGCGGCGTATGGGAGCTTCGTATCGACCACGGACCAGGCTACCGCGTGTATTACGCGCAAGCTGGAAAACGCCTGATTCTGCTGCTGGTTGGAGGCGACAAGCGCAAGCAACAGACCGACATTGCAGCCGCGCTTGAATATTGGCAAGATTGGCAACACCGAAGGAAAGCAACATGAAAACAGCCAAATCCCCAGCATCCCGCTCACATGATGCCGCTGTGGTCGACATGCTCAAGGCCGACCCCGAGTTTGCCGATGCCTACCTGGCTACCGCACTGGAGGAGGCTGACCAGCCGGGCGGGCAAACTGCGCTGCTCGCGGCGCTCAGGCATGTTGCCGAGGCTCAGGGTATGGCCGCCGTGGCCGAGCGCGCGGGAATTCCCCGTGAGAGCCTGTACCGCGCTTTGTCGCCCAGGGGCAACCCGACGATCAAGACGCTGCTTGCGGTGATGGGGGCTGCTGGTTTGCAACTGGCTGTGACACGAGGGTGAATACGCGGTAAACGCACGTACCTAAACACTGACCTGGTGGTTCCGAGTGTCTATGTGGGATATTGAGGAACGCAAATGGCGAAACAAAATTTGAAAATTTCAGAACCATAGCTAATTGACCAAAAAGATCCAGATAATTTTCTTGTAATTCCAGATTTTGGTGTCAATCCTGTTGATGTCGCTTTCGAAGGTTTTGCGTTTCCAATCGTCACCCCAAGCTCCAACGAGCTGCGGGAACGGCATGAAAACATTCGCGAACTGGTCAAGTTAATAAGATCGAAGATTCGTAAGCAATTCAATTCATTGGCTGACGTACGGGCCGCGCATCTTCGCGTGTTGGATGTGCTCTACCCGCAAGATGGAAGTCTATCGAACGAAAACGAAGTTGAGCACTTATCCCACCAGGACAAGTGCGCGTCCTTTTATATGTTTACGATGCAGTCGCTGGACAGCGCGACCAGCGATTACGTCTATGCGGGCTTGTCGAAATCCGCTGGGAACGCTGCGCTTAATCTGAGTCGCGCTGCATTGTGGATAGCGCAATGGACGGATAGCGATGTTGGCTCTCTTTCTCAATCTTTGCGGGAAGCGGCCGAGGCAAGCTCAGATCGTGCGCGAAAAGCAGCAGATGCACGGCACAATAAACCAGGCGGCAGCAGACAGAAGCAGGATGCGATACGCGCTGCATGGGCCACGGGCAAATACACCAGCAGAGACATTTGTGCAGAGCAAGAGTGCGCAGCGCTGATGATGTCTTTTTCAACTGCACGCAAAGCACTTAGAAATACGATTAATCCGTCCTAGCCGGTGCGCAGGACAGGCTAGCCGCAGCATTGCATGAGGTATTCCCGCAAAGGCCAGAAAGCCAAACACTAACCTTGTTGCAGCAATCTTGCTGCTTCAATCGCAACAAGTGCGGGAGGGTTCAGTCGTGACTATTGTGAGAGTGCCAGTCATTGCCGCTGGGGTGGCGCACTGTGGTTGCGTGTACCCCTTGAGCTCCAGTCGGGCTGTGCCATGCAAAAAAACTATGCAAATCGGTATGGGCATCGCATGGCGTTTATGTGCTGATCGATCCGTGCGATACATCACCCCAGGATGGCATCTGGCAACTGAGTGGCATCGCACCCTCTCGATGCGGAGGTCTTGTGATTTGTTGGCTCAAGGCATTTCGACAGCATGCTCACCCAGCGACAATACGGCCATGGCCTCCATGCAACTTCAAGACATTCTTTTCTCCCAGGGTTTCGGCACGCGGCGCGTCTGCGCGGGGCTGATTCAACAGGGTTTTGTGGCTGTAGCCGGGGTTCCGTGTGCGGAGCCAGCTATGGAATTTATAGCGGACGGGCTGCAGTTCAGCGTGCAGAGCGTGGCCTGGGAATACCACGCCAAGGCTTACCTGATGCTGCACAAACCGGCGGGTTACGAGTGTTCGCAAAAACCCAGCACCTATCCCAGCATCTACACCCTGTTGCCGGCGCCGATTCGCCAGCGCGGCGGCGGGGCGGCGGCCGGCGTGCAGGCGGTCGGCCGGCTGGACCAGGACACCACCGGCCTGCTGCTGCTGTCAGACGACGGCAAGTTCATTCACCGCATGAGTTCGCCCAAGCACCATGTGCCCAAGGTCTATGAAGTCCGGGCGAAACACCCGGTGGACGACAAACAGGTTGCCAAATTGCTGGCCGGCGTGGTGCTGGACGACGACCCGAAGCCAGTGCGCGCCGCTGCCTGCGAAAAAACCGGCGAGCAGACGCTGAGTCTGACCCTGACCGAAGGCAAGTACCACCAGGTCAAACGCATGATTGCGGCCGTCGGCAACCGGGTTGAGGAGGTCGGCGGCCTGCACCGTGCGCGCATTGGTTCATTGGCGTTGCCGACTGAACTGAAAGCCGGGCAGTGGCGCTGGCTGACGCCGCAGGACCTGGCCGCCATTTCAGCCTGAGTCTGCACGTATGAGTATAAAAAAGGCCTCCAGTCCATGACTGGCGGGCATAAGCAGCTACTTATTCGATAGCAAATAAAAACTCAAGGCAGAGGCTGCAGGAAGGCGGCCACCGCCTTCAGCGTGCGTTCCGGCTGGTCGCGCTGCGGCGAATGACCGCAATCGGCCAGCCGCAACTGCACCGTCTGCGGCGCCGCCAGCGTTAGTTCGTCGAGCTGGGCCATCGTGCCGTATTCATCGCCCAGGCCCTGGATCGCCAGCAGGGGAGCGCCGATGCGGACGCAGTCGGGACGGATGTCGAAGCGGCGAAAACCTTCGGACAGCCAGACATCGTTCCATTGCCAGAAAGCGCTTTCCACGTCGGCGTGATGGCGTGCCAGCTTTTCCCGCAGCCCCCCCGACTCAAAGGCAGTGGTCGCTTGCGCAATCGCCTGCACCGCGATGTCCTCGACCATCAGGTGCGGCGCCATCACGATGCCGGCGGTCACCGGATGCCGCGAGGCGTGGAGCAGGGCGATGCTGGCGCCGTCCGAATGGCCCAACAGCACGGGTTTTTCCATATGCAGCGCCGCCAGCAGCGCCGGCAACACCTCCCAGGCTTCGCGGTGCATGTAGTCGGGGGTCAAGCGGCCGCTGTGGCGCACATCGGGCACAGCGGCCGACTGGCCGTAACCGCGCCTTGAATACACGACACCGCTTCGGCCGGTGGCCTCGCAAACTGCCTGCGGCCAGCTTTGGCCGCGCTGGGTCCAGAGGCTGACCGAGCCCAGGCCTTCATGCAGGAAGACCAGCGGCGCTTTGTCGGCGGGCCCGGCAATCTGCTGCAGCTCAAGCCGCGTGCCATGGATAGCTAAAAATTTCATCGTGTCATCGTAAAGGATGTAAGCGGCTCGCTGCCCTGGCGCGTTAGGGTTAGGAAATGCCCGCCCGCTACACTTGCCGGTCGTCTGAAGAAAGTCGTTTGTGACCCTGTCCCTCCGTTTGTTTGCCGCAGCGCTGTGCTGCCTGTCGGGCGCCGCCGCCATGCCTGCCCTGGCCCAGCCCGCGCCACTGTTTGTGCTCAATTCGCTGGACGCCAATGTCAGTGTCATCAACCCGCTGACCTGGACGGAAACCAAACGCATTGCCACCGGCAAGGAGCCGCACCACATTTACCTCACGCCCGACGAAAAGTCGGTGATTGTGGCCAATGCGCTGTCCGACACCTTGACCTTCATCGACCCGAAAACGGCCGAGGTCCAGCGCGTGATTCCCGGCATCCTCGACCCCTACCAGCTGCGCTTCTCGCCAGACATGAAGTGGTTTGTCACGGCGGCCAACCGGCTCAACCACATCGACATCTACCGCTGGGACGGCAGCAACATCACCCTGGTCAAGCGTGTGGCCACCGGCAAGACGCCCAGCCATTTGTGGATAGACAGCAAAAGCACCACGGTGTATTCGACCATGCAGGACAGCGACGAGCTGATCGCACTCGATCTGTCGACGCAAACCATCAAGTGGCGCACGGCCACCGGCTCGATCCCGGCTGACGTGTACGGCACCTCCGACGACAAGCTGATCCTGGTCGGCCTGACTGGCGGCGACACGGTCGAGGTGTTCGACGTCAGCGGCAAGCTGCCGCAGCGCACACGGGTGATCAAGACCGGCGCCGGCGCGCACGCCTTTCGCGCGCTCGGCGATGGTCGCCATGTGCTGGTCAGCAACCGCGTGGCCAACAGCATCAGCAAGATTGATCTGCAGACACTGAGCGTGGTGGACAGCTACCCGGCGCCCGGCGGGCCGGACTGTATCGAGATTTCGCGCGACGGCAAGCTGATTTACGTGACCTCGCGCTGGGCGCGCAAACTCACGGTGATCGACATGGCCAGCCGCAAGGTGGTGCGCCAAGTCAATGTTGGAAAGAGTCCCCATGGTGTCTGGACGCTGGATCACGCGCCTAGATAGACCCCCACGGTTGCTCACTTCGTGTAGCGCCCTGCCCCCCGAGGGGGCCGCTGCGCCTGCGGCCGGGCAAAGCCCGTTCTGCGGCCCCGGCTTGAAGGGGAGATCGGTTCAGTCCTTCGTTGCATTGCTGGTTGCTACGGTTTTTATAGCTGGTGGCGCCCGTCCGGCGTGGGCTGAGGGTTGTTTTGATGCCCAAGGCAAGCCGGGAAAGCCGGTCTACCTGACGCTGGACACCGGCCACATGGGCGTGGCGCCGCTGATGGCGGACATCCTCAACAAGCATCAGGTCAAGGTCACGTTTTTTGGTGCCAACGAACGCACGCAGACCGGCGACGGCAGCCTGGGCAAGGACTGGGCGCCCTGGTGGAAGGCGCGTGCGGCCGAGGGCCACGAATTCGCTTCGCACACCTTCGACCACACCTATTGGCGCGCAGACGTCGGTTCTGACCAGTTCAGGGTGCGCCCCTCGGCCGGGCCTTCGGAAGGCCAGGAATCGGTCTGGACGACCGCCCAGTACTGTGCCGAAATCGCCAAAGCCGGCAGCCGGCTGGAAGAGCTCACCGGTAAGAAACCGCTGCCGCTGTTCCGTGCGCCGGGTGGCAAGACCTCGCCGAAGCTGCTGGCCGCCGCCCAGGCCTGTGGTTACGACCATGTGGGCTGGGCACCGGCCGGTTTTCTTGGTGACGAACTGTCCAGCGGGGCCTACCCCAACGACCAATTGCTCAAAAAAGCGCTGCGCGATATCCGTTCCGGCAACATCTTGCTGGCGCACCTGGGCATCTGGTCGCGCAAAGACCCGTGGGCACCGGCTGTGCTGGAGCCGCTGATCACCGGGCTGAAAGCGCGCGGTTTCTGCTTTGCGACCCTGCGCGATCACCCCCGCTACCGGGCCTGGATTGCGCAGCAGTCCGGCCAGGCGCCGGCCCGGACGGAAAAATAAGCGGCATGGACAGTCTGGAGGCTTTTTTTTCGACGGTACAGCAATGGCTGTTTGAGAGTGCTGTGCAACCCGCGATGTTTGCGCTGGGTCTGGGCAACCTGCTGGAAACTGGCTATGAAGCCACCGCCTGGTTCATGGTTGGCCTGATCCAGATTCTGATTTTGCTGGCCGTGGTTGGCCCGTTGCAGCGCTGGCGCCCGGTCGAGCCGGTGACGGACCGCGCGACGATTCGGACCGACATCCTCTACACCCTGATCCACCGTCTCGGCCTGTTTCGCATTGCGCTGTTTTTCACGCTGGAGCCGCTGTTCAACGATCTCTTTGGCATGGCACGCACGGCCGGTTACGGCACTTTTCACCTGGACCAGATCTGGCGGGGCATGACGGACAACGCGCTGGTCAGCCTGCTGATCTACCTGGTGGTCTTCGACTTCATCGCCTACTGGACGCACCGTGGCCAGCACCAGATCGAGTGGTGGTGGCGCCTGCATTCGCTGCACCACGCGCAGCGGCAAATGACCATGTGGAGCGACAACCGCAACCATTTGCTTGACGACATCATCGTGGACGTGATCGTGGTGCTGGTGGCGCAACTGATTGGCGTGGCGCCGGGTCAGTTCATCGCCATCGTGGCGCTGACCCAGCTCAGCGAAAGTTTCCAGCACGCCAACCTCAAGCTCTGGTTTGGCTGTGTCGGCGAGCGCCTGTGGGTCAGTCCGCGTTTTCACCGGTTGCATCACAGCATAGGCATCGGACATGAAAGCGCGGGCAAGGGGTCGCTGGGGGGATATAACTTCGGCGTGCTGCTGCCGTGGTGGGATGTGCTTTTCGGCACCGCCAACTTCGAGCAGCGTTACGATCCCACCGGCATCCGCGACCAGGTCGAGCAGTCGCGCGACTACGGCCGCGGCTTCTGGGCGCAGCAGTGGCTGGGGTTGAAGCGCCTGGTGGGGCGCGCCTGATGGTTGCAGCCCTCTGCGTAAGGCTATCCTATTGAGCGTTACAAAATTCATGACAGTAGAAACGCTCAATCCCTCACCCCGGCCCTCTCCCAAAGGGCGAGGGTGAGAACCGTCCAAGTCACTGTCGTGTAATTGGAAAAAATCAATAGACCGATGAACAAACTTCTCGATTCCTTCTGGCGCGCAGTCATGTACTGCCTGCACCTGCGGGTGATTGCGCTGTCGATGCTGCCGCTGGTCATCATGGTAGCGCTGTCGCTGGGGCTGGGCTACTTCTTTTGGGATGATGCGCTGGCCGCCGTGCGGGCTGGCCTGGAAAGCTGGGAGTTGCTCGGCACCATGGCGCGCTGGCTGGAAGGCCTGGGCTTGGGCGGCCTGCGTGTGGTGCTGGCGCCGACGATTTTGCTGTTCCTGAGTATCCCGGTGATCGTCATCGTGGCGTTGCTGTTCGTCGCGATCCTGATGACACCGGCCATGGTGGCGCTGGTGGCCGAACGCCGCTTTCCGCTGCTGCAGCGCAAGCAGGGCGGATCGCAGGTGGCCAGCCTGTTCTGGTCGTTGGGCTCGACGGTGCTGGCCGCCGTCGCGCTGGTCATTTCGATCCCGCTGTGGCTGATCCCGCCGCTGATATTGATTCTTCCGCCGCTGATCTGGGGTTGGCTGACTTACCGCGTGATGTCTTACGACGCGCTGGTTGACCACGCCAGCGCCGAAGAGCGGCGCGAGATTTTCCGGCGCCACCGCGCCAGCCTGCTGGGCATAGGCGTGCTCAGCGGTTACCTGGGTGCCGCGCCCAGCCTGCTGTGGGCGTCCGGTGCGATGTTTGTGGCCATGGCGCCGATTTTGGTGCCAGTGGCGATCTGGATTTACACCCTGGTGTTTGCTTTCTCTTCTCTTTGGTTTGCCCACTACTGCCTGGCGGCGCTGGAGCAACTTCGCAAGCAAAATGCCCCGTCGGCCCTTGATCTGCTGGGCCGGACAGCCATTGAACAAGGAGCTCAAGGAGATCAAAAAAAGGACACACAGGCATTTCTGCCTCCTTGATCTCCTTGTTCATCCCATCTTTTTCAGCATGACCACTCATTTCGGACTCATCATCGTCGGCGACGAAATCCTCTCCGGCAAACGCACCGACAAACACATGCCCAAAGTCATTGAACTGCTGGCCGCGCGCGGGTTGCAACTCAGTTATGCCGACTATGTGGGCGATGACCCGGTGCGCATCACCACCGTGCTGGCGCGTGCCCTCGGCGCCGCGCGTGAATCGGGCGACGTGGTTTTTTCCTGTGGCGGCATAGGCGCGACGCCGGACGACCACACGCGCCAGTGCGCCGCCGCTGCGCTGGGCGTGGACCTGGCCCTGCACCCCGAGGCCGAGCGCCTGATCCGCGAGCGCATGCAGGACATCGCCAAAGAGCAGGGCGTGCGCTATGAGCCGGACCGGCACGACAACATCCACCGGCTCAACATGGGCATGTTCCCGGCGGGGTCGGAGATTATCCCGAATCCGTACAACAAGATCCCCGGGTTCAGTTGCCTTGTTGAGCGTGGGGGCTCTTCAATCAAGCAGGGGCCGCGGGACTGGCTTCGCCAGACCGCAGGCGCAGCGGCCCCCTCGGGGGGCAGGGAGTTACACGAAGTGAGCGACCGTGGGGGCGTCCACTTCGTCCCGGGGTTTCCAGTGATGGCCTGGCCGATGATCGAGTGGGTACTGGACACGCACTGCGCGCATCTGCACCAAAAATCAGCCTACACCGAGAAGTCGGTCATCGTCATGGGCTCAATGGAAGCTACGCTGACGCCACTGATGCTCGCGATTCAAGCAAGGCACAGCGGCGTCAAGGTGTTCAGCCTGCCCAGCGTCGATCACCCCGAATACGGGCGCCATATCGAGCTGGGCGTCAAAGGGGCACCCAAGGCCGTGAATGCGGCTTTTCCAGCCTTGCTGGCGGGTCTGCACGCGTTTAACGCCAAGCTTGGCCCCGAATTGGTGCGTTGAATAATTGCACCAATCATGTGCATTTTGATTTGCACATGATTGGTGCCTGAAAAATTTGGCAATTTTTCGAACTGACGGCCGGATGTCATGCTTATCGGTACCAAGTTGACGGCACAATCACAGGCTTGGCAGAAAAAAGCGCCATCAGTGGTGGCACAAAACGTGCATCCATCGAAGCCGAAAGTATTTTTAACAACCATCCAACAACAGGAGATTTTGATGGCAAAGACCGTCGCAGACGTCATGAAAATGGTCAAGGAAAACGAAGTCAAGTTTGTTGACTTCCGTTTCACCGACACTCGGGGCAAAGAGCAGCACGTGACCGTGCCAGTGTCCCACTTTGACGAAGACAAATTCACCTCGGGCCATGCTTTCGACGGCTCCTCCGTGGCCGGCTGGAAGGGTATTGAAGCCTCCGACATGCAACTGATGCCTGACCCGAAAACGGCCAACATCGACCCCTTCTTTGAAGAGACCACGCTGTTCATGAGCTGCGATGTGCTTGAGCCCGCTGACGGCAAGGCCTATGATCGCGACCCGCGTTCCATCGCGCAGCGCGCCGAGGCTTACCTCAAGGCGTCCGGCCTGGGCGACACCGCCTACTTCGGTCCTGAGCCAGAATTTTTCATCTTCGACGACGTGCGCTGGAACACCGACATGTCGGGTACCTTCTTCAAGATCGAAGAATACGAAGCCCCCTGGAATTCAGGCGCCAAGCTTGAAGGCGGCAACCGCGGCCACCGCCCGACCGTCAAGGGCGGCTACTTCCCGGTGCCTCCGGTCGACAGCACCCAGGACATGCGCGCCGAGATGTCCCTGATCCTCGAATCGCTGGGCATCCCGGTTGAAGTGTTCCACCACGAAGTGGCCGGCGCCGGCCAGAACGAAATCGGCACCAAGTTCAGCACGCTGGTCCAGCGCGCCGACTGGACCCAGATCCTCAAATACGTGGTCCAAAACGTCGCCAACGCCTACGGCAAAACCGCGACTTTCATGCCCAAGCCCATCGTGGGCGACAACGGTTCCGGCATGCACGTGCACCAGTCGATCTGGAAAGACGGCAAAAACCTGTTTGCCGGCGACGGTTACGCAGGTCTGTCGGACTTTGCGCTGTACTACATCGGCGGCATCATCAAGCACGCCCGTGCATTGAACGCCATCACCAACCCGGGCACCAACAGCTACAAGCGTCTGGTGCCCGGTTACGAGGCACCGGTCAAGCTGGCTTACTCGGCCAAAAACCGCTCGGCCTCGATCCGCATTCCTTACGTCGCCAATCCCAAAGGCCGCCGTATCGAGGCACGCTTCCCCGATCCACTGATGAACCCTTACCTCGGCTTCTCGGCCCTGATGATGGCGGGTCTCGATGGCGTGGAAAACAAGATCCATCCCGGCGAGGCGGCCACCAAGGACCTGTACCATCTGCCGCCCGAGGAAGATGCGAAAGTGCCAACCGTGTGCCACAGCCTGGACCAGGCGCTGGACTGCCTCGACGTGGGCCGCAGCTTCCTGACCAAGGGCGGTGTGTTCACCGACAGCATGATCGACGCCTACATCGAACTGAAAATGGGTGAAGTGACACGCCTGCGCCAGGCCACGCACCCGATCGAGTTCGACATGTATTACTCACTGTAATTCCTTACAGTCTGTGGTCAAAAAAGGACGGCTTGTGCCGTCCTTTTTTATTTCCTTGCAGGGTTATCAATTGCAGGATTTTGTTTTTCTTACCCTTTGCAGGATACTGACAGACCGTCCAAGCCTTAACAGGCACTTGGGGTTACGCATGAAACCTACAGTACTTCTTTCAACCTTTCTAGTTCTCGCGGGCAGCCTGGTCGCCGCTTCCGCGCAGGAGCGCATCTACCGCTGCGCCGGAAAAGACGGCGCCACGCCAGAGTACATCAACAACGCCAGGGATGCCCAGGCTCGGGGCTGCAAACAGATCGATGGTGGCAACGTCACGGTGGTGCAGAGCACACCAGCGAGCCGTCCGGCGGTTGTTCGTGTGGCCGGGGCCGTGCAGGCCGCGCCCGTATCGAGCAGCAGCGAGCAACGTGCACGCGACAGCGACACACGGGCCATTCTCGAGTCCGAACTCAAAAAAGCCGAGATCAAGCTGGCCGAGCAGCAAAAAGAGTTCAACAAGGGCGAGCCGGAAAAGCAAGGCATTGAAAGCCGTAACTACCAGCGTTACCTCGACCGCGTGGCTGAAATGAAGGAAAGCATTGCACGCCACGAAAGCGACATTGCCGGCTTGAAACGCGAAATCGGCCGCCTGCCGGCACCCACTGCCCGTCAGTAAGCCAGTCCCGTTGCTTCTGCGTCAAAATAGGACGCTTGAAAAAGCCAAACTTCTTCCCTGCCGCCGCTACCACTGCGGCGTCTTCACGCTTTCAGTCCTTTGACCTGCTGGCTACGCTGGTGGCTGTCGTGCGCACCAATGGTGTGGTGGTGTTTGCCAACGCAGCGCTCGAAGACGCGCTGGGCACCTCGCGTCGGACCATCGAGGGCTCGCAGTTACCCGACTGTTTCACCGAGCCGATGATCCTGCACAACGCGCTGGAAGGCGCGGGCAGCAACGAGTTTGCGGCGCTGCGTTACGACGCCTGGCTCAAGCCGCTGAACCGCGAGCCCATGCCGGTGCATGTGGTGGTGGCGCAGACCGACACGCCGGGCGAAGCGATTGTCGAGTTGCTGCCGCTGGAGCAGCAAGCCAAGCAGGACAGGGAAGAGCGGCTGATCGACCAGGCCCAGGCCAACAAGGAGCTGATCCGCAACCTGGCGCACGAGATCAAGAACCCGCTGGGCGGTATACGCGGCGCGGCGCAACTGCTGCAGATGGATATCCAGTCTAAAGAGCTGACCGAATACACCCAGGTCATCATCCATGAGGCCGACCGGCTGCAGACCCTGGTGGACCGCCTGCTGGCGCCGCACCGTCGGCCTCACCTGGTGGGTGATGTGAATATTCACGAGGTTAGTGAACGCGTGCGCTCGCTGATTCTGGCCGAGTTTCCGAAAGGCCTGCGCGTGCTGCGCGACTACGACATCTCGATCCCCGACTTCCGTGGCGACCGCGAGCAGCTAATCCAGGCGGTTCTGAACATTGCCCACAACGCTGCGCAGGCGTTGGCCGAGCGCATTGCCGCCGGTGATGCGCAGATCAGTTTCAGGAGCCGGATTGCGCGGCAGGTGACTTTCGGCAAGCAGCGGTATCGCTTGGCACTGGAATTGCATGTTATCGACAATGGACCGGGTGTTCCGGACTCCATCAAGGACCGTATCTTCTATCCCCTGATCTCGGGGCGCGAGGGCGGTTCCGGGCTGGGGCTGACACTGGCGCAAACCTTTATTCAGCAACATCACGGCTTGATCGAGTGCGACAGCGTCCCCGGTCGGACGGATTTCAAGCTGCTGATACCTTTGCCTTGAAACCGTCACCTTCATTGATGGATAACCGGTAGAAGTACCAAAGGGATAAAAAACATGAAACCGATCTGGATTGTTGACGATGACCAGTCCATCCGGTTTGTGCTGGAAAAGGCCTTGCTGCGCGAAGGCCTGCCAACCCGCAGCTTCATCAACCCGCGCGAGGTGCTGGCGGCACTGGACATTGCCACCGACGACGACGGCCCACAAGTGCTGGTCAGCGACATCCGCATGCCCGGTGGCTCCGGCCTGGACCTTCTTTCCACCGTCAAGGAAAAACATCCCGGCCTGCCCGTCATCATCATGACGGCGTTCTCCGACCTCGACAGCGCGGTCTCGGCCTTTCAGGGCGGCGCTTTCGAATACCTGCCCAAGCCCTTCGACCTGACCAAGGCGGTCGAGCTGATCCGCCGCGCCGTGGAAGAAAGCCAGCGCGAGGAAGTGGCCGAAGAACGCATGGCCGCCACGCCCGAGATGCTGGGCCAGGCGCCGGCCATGCAGGACGTGTTCCGCGCGATCGGCCGGCTCAGCCAGAGCAATGTCACGGTGATGATCACTGGCGAGTCCGGCTCCGGCAAGGAACTGGTGGCACGCGCGCTGCACAAACATTCGCCGCGTGCCAACGGGCCCTTCGTGGCCATCAACACCGCCGCCATCCCCAAGGACTTGCTGGAGTCCGAGCTGTTCGGCCATGAACGCGGCGCCTTCACCGGCGCGCAAACCATGCGCCGCGGCCGCTTCGAGCAGGCCGATGGCGGCACGCTGTTTCTCGACGAGATCGGCGACATGCCCTTCGATTTGCAGACGCGGCTGCTGCGGGTGCTCTCCGACGGCAACTTCTACCGCGTCGGGGGTCACAATGCCGTCAAAACCAATGTGCGCGTGATCGCCGCCACCCACCAGGACCTGGAGCAACGCGTCAAGGAAGGCGGCTTCCGCGAGGATTTGTTCCACCGCCTCAACGTGATCCGCCTGCGCCTGCCGGCGCTGCGCGAGCGGCGTGAAGACGTGTTCATGCTGACGCGCCACTTCCTGCAGCAAAGCGCCAAGCAGCTCGGCGTGGTCGAACCCAAGCGAATTTCTGACGCGGCGTTGCAAAAGCTCAGCACCTTTGGTTTTCCCGGCAATGTCCGCCAACTCGAAAACATTTGCCACTGGCTGACCGTGATGGCCCCGGCCCAGGTCATCGAGGCCAAAGACTTGCCGCCCGAGGTGCTGGACGCTGCGCCCGAGCCGCTGCGCGCGCCTGCGCCCGTGCTGGTCGAAGGCGGTGCGGTGGTCCGTCATACATCCTCGCCGGATGCCGGCATGGCTGCTGCTGTGGACTCTGCGCCTGTCGAGAAAATCTCGTTGGCGCCTGCGAACCTCGGGCTGTCGCTGCCGGGGAGCACCTGGGAAACCGGGCTGGAGGCCGAGGCCATGGCCCTGCTGGCCACTGGCCGCAGCGATGTCTGGGACGTGCTGACCCGGCGTTTCGAGTCCAAGCTGATCCAGACTGCGTTGCTCAACACCCGCGGCCGCCGCATTGAAGCCGCACAAAAGCTGGGTATAGGCCGCAACACCATCACGCGAAAGATCCAGGAGCTCAATCTGGAGTGATGGAGCCCCCACGCTTGTCGCTTCGCGTACTGCGCTGCCCCCCGAGGGGGCGCTGCGCCTGCGGGCCGGCAAAGCCGGACCCGCGGCCCCTGCTTGAAAAGAGATGCCTCCGCAGGCGTCGCTATTTATCCGTTCGTCCTGAGCTTGTCGAAGGATGCCCCCCTGAGGGAGACGCTGCTTGAATGTAGATCCCGCGTGGACCGTGTCGCTCTGATTTAAAGTCCAGGCATGAGCCGTTTATCCCTGACCCGCGACAAGATATACAAAACTGTGGCGCGCCAGTTGCATGGCAAAGTGCCGTGCTGGGTCTGTGGTGAACATGTGTTGCCGGCGGCTGCGACGCTGGAACACATCCAGCCGCTCAGCGAGGGCGGCAACAGCCATGCAGAGAACCTGGCCATCAGCCACGAGCTCTGCAACAGCCAGCGCCACGCCAAAGGCGTTGTTGCCGGCTCTATCGACTCACCGGGGCGGGTCGCCCGCAGTTTATGAATGAAATCGGCCACCAGCCCATAGCGGGCGGGCGTGAACAGCTATTTTATTTATAGCAAATCAAGGTGGGCGACGACCGGCACATGGTCGCTGGGGCGCTCGTTTTTGCGCGGCAGCTTGTCGATCACGCAGCTTTGTACCAGCGGTTTGAGCGCGTCGCTGACCAGGATGTAGTCGATGCGAAGGCCACGGTTGCGGCGGAAGGCGAAGTCGCGGTAGTCCCACCAGGAGTAACTTTTCTCGGGCTGCTCGAACAAGCGGAAGGCGTCGTGCAAACCCAAACCTAGCAGCGCCTTCAGGTGCTCGCGCTCCTCGGTCGTGTGGTGGATGGTTTCGCGCAGGCCTTCGGCGTCGTAGGTGTCGCGGTCGTCGAAGGTGATGTTGAAGTCGCCGACCAGCACCAGATTCGGCTGCGCTGCCAGCTCCTGGCCCAGCCAGTTGCGCAGGCCTTCGAGCCACTTCATCTTGTACTCAAATTTCTCGGTACCGGGTGCCTGGCCGTTGACGAAATAAGCGTTGACCAGACGCAACTCGCCCTGTGGCGTGTCCAGGGTAGCGGCAATCACACGCGATTGCTCGTCGGTGAAACCGACGATGTTTTTCACGATGTTGCGCGCGGGGTTGCGGCTCAGAATCGCCACGCCGTTGTAGGTCTTCTGGCCGAAGACCGCGCTCTGGTAACCGGCGGCGGCCAGCGCTTCGAGCGGGAACTTGTCGTCGCTGAGCTTGAGCTCCTGCAGGCACAGCGCATCAACCGGGTTGGTGGCCAGCCAGTCCAGCACCTGCGGCAGGCGCACCGCCAGCGAATTCACATTCCAGGTAGCGATTTTCATGGGCGCTCCAGCGTGACAAAACTGAAAGGCAGGCCCTTGGCCGAGACGTGTGTGCTGCGCGCAGTTTCGCGCCAGGCAGGGCCCAGGGCGGGCGCGTGGGCATCGCCGTCGAAGTCCTGGGCGATCTCGGTGACTTCGGCGCGTGCGGCCAGCGGCTCGGCCTGGGCATAAATTTGCGCGCCGCCTATGACCCAAATTTCCGGGGCGGGGCTCGCCTGCTGCAGGGCTTCTTCCAGGCTGGCGGCACGCTGCGCTCCCTCGGCCTGCCAGTCGTCATTGCGTGTAATCACAATGTTGGTCCGGCCCGGTAGTGGACGAAATTTAGGTGGCAATGAGTCCCAGGTTTTCCGACCCATAACCACCGGGCAACCCTGGGTGAGCTGTTTGAAGTGCGCGAGATCTTCCGGCAAATGCCAGGGCATGACGCCGTCCTTGCCGATGACGCCGTTGGCGGCGCGCGCGTAGATCAGGTTGATGCTGGGAGAAATCATGCGCGGTAGTTCCTGAGCCGTTCTTCCAGCGTTCCTGTGTGCAGTTCAAACAGGTGGTTGTCAAAATCATAAAAATACAGCGATTGCCCTTCACCTGGAACGCGCGGGCGTGGCTCCTTGACTTCGGCGCCTATGGCTCGCAGCCTGACTTCAAAGTCGGCCAGCTCATCCGCCTCGACCTTCAATGCCAGATGGCGGTAGCTGCGATCCGCTGGAGGCTCGCCCTCCATGGCTGCCAGCCAGGTGTCACCAAGAACAAAAAACTTTTCCCGTGCCAGAGAGAAATTTTTTGCATTGCTGTCGTAGACCTCTTTGGCACCGAGGCCTTCACACAAAAAGGTCGCCATGCGGTCCAGATCGCGCACGATGAAGGTGATGTGGCTGACGCCCTGCACTGGCATGGCTAAACTATCGCCTCCCAAACCAAGCAGTTCGCAAAGGACGCAGGTGTCGGCGCCCAGCGGCACTCCGGCGCGGCTATCCCCGCTTTGCGGGGCCCCTCGCCTACCGTCGCCTCCCGAACGAAGTAGGTTTCAGAAGGCACAGGTGTCGACTCCCAGCGGCCTTCGCGCGGTGTCGATCCCCGCTTTGCGGGGCCCCTCGCCAGTGCGCTCATACCGCTACAGGCGCCTTGATCGTCGCATGGTGCTGGTAGTCGACAAACTCGAAGTCTTCGAACTCGTAGCCAAAAATCGAGTCGGGTTTGCGCTTGATCTTCAGCGTCGGGTAGGGGAAGGGCGCGCGGCTCAGTTGCAGCGCCACCTGCTCGGCGTGGTTGCTGTAGATGTGGCAATCACCGCCAGTCCAGATGAAGTCGCCGATGTCGAGGTCGCACTGCTGAGCCACCATGTGGGTTAGCAGCGCGTAACTCGCGATGTTGAAGGGCACGCCGAGGAAGATGTCGGCACTGCGCTGGTAAAGCTGGCAGCTCAGTTTGCCCTTGCCACCGGCCTCGGTGGCGGGCGCCACATAAAACTGGAAGAAGGCATGGCAGGGCATCAGCGCCATCTTCGACAGCTCGGCCACGTTCCAGGCGCTGACGATGATGCGGCGCGAATCCGGGTTGGTTTTCAGTGTCTTGATGACATCGCTGATCTGGTCGATGTGACCGCCGTCCGGCGTCGGCCAACTGCGCCATTGCACGCCGTAAACCGGCCCGAGGTCGCCGTCCTCGCGCGCCCACTCGTCCCAGATTGTGACGCCGCGTTCCTTCAGCCAGTTGTTGTCGCTGGAGCCCTGCAAAAACCACAGCAACTCTTGGATGATAGAGCGCAGGTGCACCTTCTTGGTCGTCACCAGCGGAAAGCCTTCGTTGAGATCAAAACGCATCTGGTAGCCAAACACGCTTTTGGTGCCGGTGCCGGTGCGGTCGGCCTTGAATACGCCGTGGGTATCCACATGGCGCATGAAATCTTCGTACTGGGAGCGGATGGGACGGCTGGACGCGGAAGTCGGAATCATGAAGAAGCTTTCTGGGCGTATCGGTATCAGTAAGCGCCAAACAATGCGTCCAGGGCGTCCTGGACCAAGGCCTGTTGGGGTTGCAGGCTGGCCACCGGTGTGTGCAGCCAGTTGCGCGGAAAGGTCGCCATGGTGGGTGTGTCCAGAACGACTTTGCGGCCCGCTACGGAGAAAGTGGGGTGCACTCTTTCAAGCCGCGCTCCATGCATCTTGGCATCGCGCAAGGGGATGACGATGCGCGTTTCGACGCCGCTGAGATGATCGTTTTGGACGTCGAGCACAAAAGGCGTATGGGCGTGTTCGGATTTTTCCGGGTTGGCGTAAACGTCAAAGCGCGCCATCGGTCAGGCAGCTTTCTTGTCTTTGGTGCTCGTCCGGCCATCGCCCATGCTGCGGGCGAAAGTCCGGTATTTCGCGCCCCAAATGCCGTGTTCCCGAATTCGCTCGTTGTAAGCTTCGATGGCCTCTTTGTTGCGCTCATTCCACTGCTCCCAATAGCGCCGCTCCACTTCCCTGGTCAGCAATTCATTGACCGTCTGGGAGACATTCATGCCCATTTCACGAGCGGCCTCCAGCACCTTTGAATTGAGCGACAGATTGGTGGCTTTTTTGGGGGCGTGATCAAATTTGAGCATGATTGGCCTTCATGAACGATGCGCATATTATATGCGCAACACCCGCCCCGGGTTCATCAGATTATCGGGATCCAGGCCCTGCTTGATCGCGCGCATCATGCCAAGTGCGACCGGCGATTTGTGTTTCGGCAGGGTGTTGACCTTGAGGCTGCCGACACCATGCTCGGCCGAGATCGAACCGCGGTAACGGTCCACCACCTCGTAGACCACGGCATTCATGGGCGCTTCCTGCTCGTTGAGGAAACGCGCCTGGTCCTCGTTCTCGGGCGCCTGCACGTTGTAGTGCAGGTTGCCGTCACCCAGGTGGCCATAGACCACCAGGCGAGCGCCGGGGAAGCGGGCTAGCAGCAGGGCGTTGGTCTCTTCCACAAACGCGGGAATGCGCGAAACATTGATCGAGATGTCGTGTTTGATGTTCAGGCCCTCTTCGGCCTGCGCCAGCGGAATGCTTTCGCGGATGTGCCACAGCGCATGCGCCTGGGCCATGCTTTCGGCCACCACCGCATCGCTGACGCAGCCGGCTTCCATGGCGGCTTCGAGCAGGCGCTCAAAACATTCCCGCGCATGCGTTTCCGATTCGTTGTCCGAATTCTCCAGCACCACGGCCCAGGCCGACTCCTGCCAGAAGGGCACACGCTGCTGTGGAAAATGTTTGGCCACCAGGCCGAGCGCGAACTGGCCCATGACCTCGAAGCCGGTCAGGCCAGCACCCAGGTGTTCATGCGCCAGGCCCAGCAACTGCACCGCAGCTTCGAGCGAAGGCACGGCGGCAAAAGCGGTGAGCTGGGCTTTGGGTAGGGGATACAGCTTCATGGTCGCGCCGGTGATGACGCCCAAGGTGCCTTCGCTGCCGATGAACAGATGGCGCAGGTCGTAGCCGGTGTTGTCTTTGCGCAGGCCAGTGAGGCCATCCCAGATCTCGCCCTGCGCCGTCACGACCTCCAGCCCGAGGCAGAGTTCACGGGTGTTGCCGTAACGCACGACCTGGGTGCCGCCGGCATTGGTGCCGAGGTTGCCGCCTATGGTGCAACTGCCCTCCGAGGCCAGGCTCAGCGGGAACAGAAAGCCGGCTTGTTCGCAGGCTTCCTGCAGGTTTTGCAACACGCAGCCGGCATCGACGGTGATGGTCAGGTTGCCGGCATCGAGCGTGCGCACCTGGTTCATGCGTGTCAGGCTCAGCACGACCTGTGTACCGCTGGCGTCCGGCGTTGACCCGACCACCATGCCGGTGTTGCCACCTTGCGGCACCATGCTGACGCGGGCGGCGGCGCAGGCTTTCACCACCGCAGCGACTTCCGCCGTAGAGCCGGGGCGCACCACAGCCAGGGCCTTGCCGGTTTCGCGCCGGCGCCAGTCCTGCACCCAGGCGGTCAGGTCGCCCTCGGTCAGGACGTTGGGCGCGCCGACGATCTGGCGCAGCGATTCAATCAGTTCGTTGTGTGTGCTCACGGTGTTTGGGCTTGCGGTTCAGGAATCGTCTGGGTTTTTGCGTTTTTCAGGCGAATCCGCACATGCATCGCGCAGGCGGTGAACAGCAGCAAGCACAGTGCCACTTCAATCATCGCCAGGTAGTTGCCGGGCGGCTTGTCGCTCCAGGCGCGCACCACGCCTTCGGTGAAGTAGAGCCAGACCATCAGGCTGAGCCAGCGGTAGGTGTACATGCGGTTTTTCAGCAGGCCGGCCAGCGGAATACACAGCGGCAGCACCTTCAGCGCCAGCAGCGAGCCGCCCGGGCGAATCGGCGCCAGCCACATCTCCCAGGCCAGGCCCAGCACGATCAGGCCGCCGAGGCTGCCCAGGGCCAGCCAGCGGGTGGCGTCGATTTGCGTGGTTTTGTTCATGGGGGAGGGGGTCATCATTTGCACAGGTCGATGGCATGATACCGGGGATGACATTCAAGCAGTCCCTGCAGCAGTTATTGACGGACCTCTCGCACTTTCCCTGGCGCGACACCGCCTTCACGCTGCGCCAGCGTTTTCGCGAAGACCACATGGGCCTGACGGCCAGCAGCCTGACCTTCACCACCAGCATTGCGCTGGTGCCGTTTTTTACGGTAGCACTGGCGATCTTCACGGCGTTTCCGATGTTTTCCAAGCTGCAGGGGGCGCTGCAGGTCTGGCTGGTCAACAGCCTGATCCCGGACAACATCTCGCGCCAGGTGCTCGGTTACCTGACCCAGTTCGCCCGTCAGGCCAACAAGCTGGGCGTGGCTGGCCTGGCGGTGCTGCTGGGCACGGCGATTGCGCTGATCCTGACCATAGACCGCACGCTCAACGGCATCTGGCGCGTGAAAAAGCCGCGGCCGTTGGCGCAGCGTGTGCTGATCTACTGGGCGGCCATCACGCTGGGCCCGCTGGTGCTGGGTGCCAGTCTGGCGGTCACCTCCTATGTGATCTCGGGCTCGCGTGGCGTCGTCAGCACCATGCCGGGCGGGCTGCGCGTGTTACTGGACATCCTGCAGTTCTTCCTGCTGGCCGGCGGCATGGCGGCGCTGTACCGTTACGTGCCCAACACCTTTGTGCGCTGGTCGCATGCCTGGGTAGGCGGGCTGTTTGTGGCGGCCGGGATCGAACTGGCCAAAAAGCTGCTGAGCCTGTACCTGAGCAGTGTGCCGACTTATTCGCTGGTCTACGGCGCGTTTGCCACGCTGCCGATTTTGCTGGTCTGGATTTATGTGGCCTGGGTCATCGTATTGCTGGGCGCAGTGATCGCGGCCTACCTGCCCAGCCTGCTGGCCGGCGTGGCGCGACGCGGCAGTGCGCACGGCTGGCAGTTCCAGCTCGCGGTGGAACTGCTGCAGCAACTTCACCTGGCGCGCAGTACCACACGCATCGGGCTGGAAGCGTCGGAGCTGGCAAAGGCGCTTCAGGTCGATGTGTTGCAGTTAGAGCCCGTGCTGGAAACCTTGATGTCTTTGGACTGGATCGGCCAGTTGACCGACCCCGACGACGAGAAGGAAGCGCGCTACCTGTTGCTGGCCGACCCGGATGCGACCCGGCTGGCGCCGCTGATGGCGCAGTTGCTGCTCAGCCGCGATCCGTCCATGGAAAATTTATGGGAAAACGGCCGTTTCCCCATGCTGCGCCTGCGTGACGTGTTATGAAATTGATAGCAAATCGAAGGCGCGACGGACTCAGTTGGCCGTTTTTTTAGCCGCCTCATAACGCGCCTTGTTCTCTACATTCGGCGGGTACAACCCCGGCAGCGAAGCGCCAGCCTCGACCTCGGCCATGATCCAGGCCTCCAGCTTTTCCTGCTCGGGCGCCAGCGTGAGCATTTCGTCCAGCAGCGCCGCCGGGATCAGCACCGCGCCGTCGTCATCGACCACCACCACATCGCCGGGAAATACCGCGACGCCGCCGCAGGCAATCGGCTGCTGCCAGGCCACAAAGGTCAGGCCCGCCACCGAAGGCGGCGCGGCCGCACCATGGCACCAGACCGGCAGGCCGGTCGCCAGCACGCCCGCCTGGTCGCGCACCACGCCGTCGGTCACCAGTGCGGCCACGCCGCGTTTGCCCATGCGGGCGCAAAGAATGTCGCCGAAGATGCCGGCGTCAGCCACGCCCATGGCGTCCACCACGGCAATGCAGCCCGCCGGCATGTCCTCGATTGCGGCGCGGGTGGAGATTGGTGAGGACCACGATTCCGGCGTGGCCAAGTCTTCCCGAGCCGGCACAAAGCGCAGTGTGAAAGCACGCCCGACCAAGCGCGGCTGACCAGTACGCAGCGGCCGCGCGCCGCGCAGCCAGACATTGCGCAAGCCTTTTTTTAGCAGTAGCGTGGTCAGCGTGGCGGTGGTGATGCCCGAGAGAATCTCTACAGCCCGGGCGTCGAGCTGCATGGGGATGGCGTTGGCGGTCATCAGATATTCACCTTGCCGGTCCAGATGTCTTTGTACATGACCCAGTCGCCCATGAAGCTGTAGAGCGGGCGCTTGAAGGAGGCGGGCTTGTTTTTCTCGAACACGAAATGGCCGACCCAGGCAAAACCGTAGCCGCAGAGCAGGCCGGCCAGCAGCCACCAGGGGTTGCGGGTGACTGCTGCGGCCGCCAGGCACAGCAGCGCCAGCGTCGAGCCGGCGAAGTGCAGGCGGCGGCAGGTGCGGTCGCTGTGTTCGGTCAGATAAAAGGGGTAGAACTCGGCAAAACTCCCGAAGGCTCTGGCGTCGGTGGCGCCCGCTTGCGGCTGGGCGCTGGGGTGGGTGTTGTCCATGGCGGGTCTCCTGTCGAATGGTTGTGGCCCATGATAGCCACAGCGGCTCCCCGAGATCAAGCGATTGAAAACGGCGCCTTCAGAAAGCCCCGAAAGCGCGCCCGCCCGCCACGCGTCGGCGCGGCGCTCAGCACATAGTCCGGAAAGCGCTGCAGAAAACGCCCGACGGCGATCCGGCCTTCGAGCCGCGCCAGGCTCAAGCCCGCGCACTGGTGGATGCCAAAACCGAAGGCCAGATGGCGGTTGTTCTCGCGCGCCAGGTCCAGTTGCTCGGGGTGGGCAAACTGCGCCGGGTCGCGGTTCGCCGCGCCTATACACAGTGTCAGCAACGTGCCTTCTGGCAGGTCCACGCCGCCCACCTGACAGGCCTTGATGGCGCGGCGGTTGCTGAGCTGGTTGGACGACTCGAAACGCAGGAATTCGTCGATTTCCACAGTCAAATCGGCCTCCAGCCCATGTCCAGGCTGGCTAGATAGCTTCACTTTTGATAGCAGTTGGGCCTTTGCCTGCGGCCATTCTTGCAGCGCGACCAGCGCATTGCCGATCAGGTTGGTGGTGGTCTCATGGCCGGCGTTGAGGATGAAGACACAGTTTTGCAGCAGCTCGGTCTCGCTGAGTTGCTCGCCGGCGACCAGCCCCTCGGGCGAGTCCCTGTTTTCGCCCTGGATCAACCGCGTCAGCACATCGTGCTCCGGGTCGCCCGGATGTTGGCGGCGTTCAGCCACCAGCGTTGTGAGGTAGGTCGTGAACTCGCTGACGCTGCGGTTGCCCAGCGCTTCCTGTTCGGGCGTGAGCCTGGGCTCCAGCGCGCCCAAAATGGCCAGCGACCAGTCGCGCAGCGGCCTGCGGTTGGCATGTGGCACGCCCAGCAGGTTGCCGATGATTTCGACCGGGATCGCCGAGGCGAAGTCCTCGATCAGGTCGCCGCCGCCTTGGGCTGCGAGGGCGTCCAGCAAGCCGTCCACGAGGGTGATCAAGCCGGGTTCCATGTCGGCGATGGCGCGGCGCGTCAGCGCGCCCATGATGAGCTTGCGCACGCGTGTGTGCAGCGGCGGGTCGTTGAAGACCAGGCTGGTCGTGTGGTGCGCCAGCAGCGGCGAGCCGGCTCCATACTTGGGCGTGAACTCCACCTTCTTGTCCGAGCTGAAGGTCTGCGCATCGCGGTAGACCGCCACGATGTCGGCGTAACGCGTCAAAAAGTACGAACCATCGGGCATGCGCCGCACCGGTTCATGTTCGCGCAGCCAGGCGTACACCGGGTAGGGGTTGGCATAAAAGTCGGCAGGCAGGGCACGCAGGTCGAGATCCGTCGCGATCTCGCGCGCGCGTTCGGGCGTCATGGCCGGGGTGCTGACGCTCATGTGCGCAAAAAGTCGCGCATCGCGAACAGCGTTTCTTCCGGCGCCTCGGTCATCTGGTGGTGGCCGACCGGGACCTTGACGAGTTGCACGAACTTGCCGCTGCTTTTTGCCTTCTCGATCAGCGGCTGCGCGGCCCTGGCCTGCGTCATCTGGTCCTGCGCACCGAGCAGGAAAAGCACCGGGCAGCTGATCTGCGTGATCGCCGTGTCACCGTTCGCATAACTGTCGCAAGCCATGAAGCCGCGGTGAAACACATTGACCTGGGTGTTGCTGGCGATCACGCGCCGGCCCAGCGCCATGCTGGCGCCGTGCACCCAGGTGCCGGGGCCCAGTGCCGAGGGCGGGGGGGCCAGGGTGCTGCGCGAAAAGATGTTGACCATCTCCAGCGCCTTCATCGGCTGGTTCAGCGCGGCGTCCAGCAGCGCGGCGGATACCTTCATCGGAAAAGCCGTGCCGACCAGCACCAGGTGGCTGACCCGCTCTTTCAGCAGCGCGGCCGCTTCCAGCGCGATCAGCGAGCCCCAGCTATGGCCGACCAGCGCCGCGCGCTGCACGCCGGCGGCATCGAGCAGGGCCGCGACAAAGGCCGCGCCTTCCTCGACGCTGGACGGCGCCTCGCCGTCGCTTTTGCAGTGCCCGGGCAGGTCCACCGCCAGCACGTTCCAGCCGTGGTGGGCCAGGTAGCGGCTTTGCAGAATCCAGACGCTGTGGTCGTTGATCACGCCGTGGATGAAGACTACCGTGGGTTTGGCGGCATCGAAAGGCTTGCCGCCGGTGTAGCAGTAGGTGGGGTGGCCGTTGACCTGGAGAATCATGCTGCTTTCTCCGCCGCCTTCAGCGCACGCTTGAGGTCGTCGATCAGATCGTCTGGGTCTTCGAGGCCGATGCTCAGGCGAATCGTGCCCTGGGTGATGCCGCCGGCCGCCAGCGCGTCGTCGCTCATGCGGAAGTGGGTGGTGCTGGCCGGGTGGATCACCAGGCTGCGGCAGTCGCCGACGTTGGCCAGATGGCTGAAGACCTTGAGCGTTTCGATGAAGGCCTTGCCCTGCTCGCGGTGGCCTTTGATATCGAAGCTGAACACCGAGCCGGCGCCGCGCGGCAGCAGTTTTTTTGCCAGCGCATGGCTCGTGTGCGTGTCGAGCATGGGGTGGCCGACGCGCGAGACCAGCGGGTGGCTGGCCAGGAAGGCCACGACTTTTTCGGTGTTGCCCATGTGCCGTGCCATGCGTAGCGGCAAGGTCTCGATGCCCTGCAAAATCAGCCAGGCGGTGTGCGGGCTCATGCAGGCGCCGAAGTCGCGCAGGCCTTCACGCCGTGCGCGCAGCAAAAATGCGCCGACCGTGCTTTCCTCAGTAAACACCATGTTGTGAAAGCCGTCGTAGGCCTGGCTCAGTTCGGCGAATTTTCCCGACTTGTCCCAGTCGAAGCTGCCGCCGTCGACCACGATGCCGCCAATCACCGTGCCGTGGCCGCTCAAAAACTTGGTCGCCGAGTGGTACACGATGTCGGCGCCATGCTCGAACGGCTTGATCAGCCAGGGCGAGGTCAGCGTTGAGTCCACCAGCAGCGGCACGCCGGCCTCGTGCGCAATGGCCGAGACGGTGGGCATGTCCAGCACGTCGAGTCCAGGGTTGCCCACGGTCTCACCGAAGAAGAGTTTGGTCTCGGGCCGCACGGCGGCGCGCCAGCCATCGATGTCGCCGGGCTTGACGAAAGTGGTGTTTATGCCGAAGCGCCGCATCGTGTAGTGCAGCAGGTTCTGCGAGCCACCGTAAAGCGCGGTGGACGCCACGATGTGGGAGCCCGCACTCATCAGGGTGGCGATAGCCAGGTGCAGCGCCGCCTGGCCGCTGGCCGTGGCGATGGAGCCGATGCCGCCTTCGAGTGCGGCAACACGCTGCTCCAGCACCGCATTGGTCGGGTTGCTGATGCGTGAGTAGACGTGCCCGGCGCGCTCCAGGTTGAACAGGCTGGCCGCGTGGTCACTGGACTCGAAAACGAAGGAGGTGGTCAGGTGAATCGGCACAGCGCGCGCGCCGGTGGCCGGGTCGGGTGCAGCGCCGGCATGCAGGGCCAGCGTGTCAAAGCCCGGATCAGAGTAGCCAGACATGGAGTCTCCAGTAGTTGTCGGTCGGAATATGCCCGAAAAATGAGGCCAGCCTCCTGAAACAAATCACGATGGCCTGCCGGGGCATTGTGGGCTATATTTGAACTGAATTTTCCCCGAGCGGCACCGGGGGAAAACCTGCAGACTGCCGAGACAAATTCCTGAAGGAACGCCCCATGAAAGTCCTTGATATCCTGCGCGTCAAAGGCAACACCCTGTACACCGTCCAGTCCGACGAACCGCTGGCCAAGGCGGCCCAGATCATGGCTGAAAAAGACATTGGCTCACTGGTCGTCATGGACCACGGCGAGCTGGTCGGCATGCTGACCTTTCGTGAGGTGATCCTGTGCATCGTGAAGAACGGCGGAGAGATCGGCGGCACATTGGTGCGTACGGCCATGGACGACGCACCGCTGACCTGCACCCCCGAGACCGAGATCGACGAGGTGCGCCGCATGATGCTGGGCCGCCATGCGCGCTACATGCCGGTGCTCAACAAGAAGGTGCTCGAAGGCGTGATTTCGTTTTACGACGTGGCCAAGGCGGTGGTCGACGGCCAGAACTTCGAAAACAAGATGCTCAAGGCTTATATCCGCGACTGGCCTGCTGAAGAAGACGAGACGCCAGAGACCAAGCTCTGAGCGCAAACCACCACTACTGCCCAGGCTCCTAGCCCTTGCTGTGCGAGCTTAGGCGGCTATCAAATCAGTAGCATGGTGATTTATACAGCTCGCAGCTGCCGCGCCATCAGCACCGCCACATGCACCGCCTCGCGCTGCGCGCCGTCCTTGATCTGGTGCCTGCAACTGGTACCGTCGGCGACCACGATGGCGTCGGGCTGTTCGCGTACCGCCGGCAACAGGCTCAACTCGGCCATCTGCATCGACACCTCGTAGTGACTGGCTTCGTAGCCAAAGCTGCCAGCCATGCCGCAGCAACTTGACTCAATCAGTTCGGGCTGGGCGCCGGGGATCAGCCTGAGCACGTCGAGGATGGGGCTCACCGCGCCAAACGCCTTCTGATGGCAGTGCCCGTGCAGCAGAATGGCCCGGTCCACCGGCTGCAGTTTCGCTTTCAATCCCTCCAGCTTGCCGGCTGCCGCTTCACGCGCCAGAAACTCCTCGAACAGCAAGGCCTGGTCGCTGATGGTTTGTGCCGCTTCACCCAGGTCCATCACCAGCATCTCGTCGCGCATCGTCAGCAGGCAGGACGGCTCCAGGCCGACGATGGCGATGCCGCGCTCGGCGAAGGGTAGCAGGGCGTCTACCAGCTCCGTGGCCTTGGCCTTCGCTTCATCCACCATGCCGCTGGCCAGGTAGGTGCGGCCGCAGCACAGGCTTTTGCCATCCGCTATGGTTTTGGCAGCTATGTGAACGGTGTAGCCGCCGGCCTGCAGTACCTTGACAGCCGCGCTGGCGTTGTCGGACTCGAAATAACCGTTGAAGGTGTCGACGAACAGCACCACCGGTTTGCTCGCGGCCAGAACCTCTTCACAAGTAGCCGTTGCATGCGGGGTGTTGAAGAAGGTGCGGCTTTGCCATTGAGGCAGCGTGCGTTTGGCGGAAAAACCGGTGAATTTTTCGCTGAGCGCGGCCAGTCCGGGAATTTTGTCGCGCAGGTTCAGCAGCGGCGCAAAGCGGCTGGCCCAATGCGCATACTCGGGCAGTCTTGCGACCAGCTTGTCCTTGAGCGTATAGCCGTGTTTCGCCTTGTAGTGGTGCAAAAACTCGACTTTCATCTTCGCCATGTCCACGCCGGTCGGGCAGTCGCGCTTGCAGCCCTTGCAGCCGACGCACAGGTCCAGTGCGTCGCGCACGGCTTCAAGCGTACCCTCACCCCAGCCCTCTCCCAGGGGGAGAGGGGGCGATTCGGACTCACTTCGGGGGGGGGTGAGCGATTCGGACCGACTCCCTCTCCCCTCGCGAGAGGGCAGGGGTGAGGGCTGCCCGAGTTGGCCACTCAAGGCCAGCCGCAGCGTGTTGGCGCGTCCGCGCGTCAAATGTTTTTCATCGCGCGTGACGCGGTAGCTCGGGCACATGGTCCCGGCATCAAACTTGCGGCAATGGCCGTTGTTGTTGCACATCTCCACGGCCTTGGCAAAGCCTTGGGCCGGGTCGCCGCCGCTGCCAGGCGCGCTGGTCTGTTCGGTGGCCGGATTGTTTTGCACGTCCCAGGCGCGCCAGTCCAGCGCGGTCCTGATCGGGATGACTTTGTAGGCGGGCGGAAAACGCATCAGCCGCGTGTCGTCCATCTTTGGCGGGTTGACCATGCGGCCGGGGCTCAGCAGGCCGGCCGGGTCCATGAACTGCTTGATCTTCGCAAAGGCTTCGTTGATTTGTGGGCCGAACTGCCACTGGATCCACTCGCCGCGGCACAGGCCGTCGCCGTGTTCGCCGCTGTAGGCGCCCTTGAACTTGCGCACCAACTCCGAGGCTTCCTCGGCAATCGCGCGCATCTTGGGCGCGCCCTCGCGCCGCATGTCCAGGATGGGCCGCACATGCAGGGTGCCGACCGACGCATGGGCGTACCAGGTGCCCTTGCTGCCGTATTTTTTGAAGACCTCCGTCAGCGCATCGGTGTATTCGGCCAGGTGGGCCAAAGGCACGGCGCAGTCCTCGATAAAACTCACCGGCTTGCCATCACCTTTGAGGCTCATCATGATGTTGAGTCCGGCCTTGCGCACTTCCCACAGGTTTTTTTGCGGCGCGTCGTCCGTCATTTCAACCACCGAGTCGGGCAACAGCAAATCGCCCATTAACTCGCCCAGGCGTTTGAGTTTGGGTTGCAGCTCGGCCTTGCTCGCCCCTGAAAATTCAACCAGCAAAATGGCAGCGGGCTGGCCGATCAGCGCGCTGCGTATGGTGGGCGCAAAGGCCGGGTTTTGCAGCGACAGGTCAATCATGGTGCGGTCCACCAGCTCGACTGCCGTGAGTGTGCCTTCCCCGATCTTGACGATGTGCTGCGCCGCATCCATGGCGCGGTAAAAAGTCGGGAAGTTCACCACGCCCAGCACCTTGGCGCGCGGCAGCTCGCTCAGGCGCAGGGTCAGTGATTTGGTCAGGGCCAGCGTGCCTTCGCTGCCAATCAGCAAATGCGCCAGGTTGACCGAGCCGTCGCTGGTGTAGGGCCGCTCGCTCTGCGGGTCAAAAATGTCCAGGTTGTAGCCGCCCACGCGGCGCATCACCTTGGGCCACATCTGATGGATGGCCGGGTGCAGCTCCTCAGCCAGCGAGCGCACGTAGTTGCCCAGCTCGCGCGCCTTGCCGCTGCTGCCGGCATAGAGCCCTAGCTGCAGCAGCTGACTGCCCGATGTCCAGGCCTGCGCACCAAGCACGTTGTGCACCATGTTGCCGTAGGCAATGCTGCGGCTGCCACAGGAGTTGTTGCCCGCCATGCCGCCCAGTGTGGCCTGCGCGCTGGTGGACACATCCACTGGGTACCAGAGGCCATGCTGTTTCAGGGCGGCGTTGAGGTGGTCCAGCACGATACCCGGTTCGACTTCGACAGTACGCTGCGCAGCATCCACATCAATGATGTTGCGTATGTGTTTGGCGTAGTCGATCACCAGGCCGGCGCCCACCGTCTGGCCACACTGGCTGGTGCCGGCGCCGCGCGGCACGATGGGCACACCCATGTCGCGGCAGATGTCCAGGGCGGTTTTGACGTCGGGCGCACTGCGCGGCACAAACACGCCGACCGGCATCACCTGGTAAATCGAGGCATCGGTGGCGTAGCGGCCGCAGTCGGCGGCGGAGAACAGTACCTCGCCGCAGGTTTCAGTGGCCAGCCGCGCAGCCAGCTTGCCGGCGACTTCGTTACTCACGCGGGCCACTTGCTCGTAGGCCTGTGCCGCGCTTTCGCGCGTCACCTTCAGGGGCAGGGGCGCGTTCATGCCTTGGCCAGCGCCATGGCTGCCCTGTTGGCCGCGCGCACTTGTTCGATCACCACACCGAGTTTGTTGTTGAGGTGGCTGCCCAGCACGGTTCGCATGGCCTGCGGGTCGCGTGCGCTCAAGGCCTGAATCATCAACTCGTGCTCCGTGACGGCGGCCTTCCATTTTTCACCGTCCTGGTTGGAGCGAAAGCGCAGGGCCTGGAGGCGGGCGTTGACCTGGTTGTAGGTGGCGGTCAGCACCGGGTTCTTGGCCGCCGCATTGATGGCGCGATGAATCGCCGAGTTGAGCTGGTAGTAGGTCGGCAGGTCGCGCCGCGTGTAAGCCGCCAGCATTTCGTAATGCATGGCCTTGATCTCGTCGAGCTCGGCCTCGGTGATGCGCTCGGCCGCCAGTGCGCCCGATTGGGCTTCGAGCCCGGACATCACTTCAAAGGTATTGAGTACGTCGGTTTCTGACAGCTCCACCGCAATCGCTCCACGGTTCGGCAGCAACTCGACCAGGCCTTCAGCGGCCAGCATCTTGATGGCTTCGCGCAGCGGCGTGCGCGAGACGTTGAGGACCTCACTGAGTTCGCGTTCGTTGAGCTTGGCGCCCGGCGCGATGCGGTTTTCAACCAGCATCTGGCGCAGGCGGTGGACGACCTGTTCATGCAGGGCGGAACGCGGAATGGCAAAAATTTCAGCAGTCATGGGCAAATTTTGTATGCAAAAAATTTGTGTGTCAAATCCGATATTACGGGTTAAATCGGTTGACAAATGAATTTTGTATGCAAAAAATGAAGGTAATTCCCGGAGCCCCTGATTATGTTGACGCTTGACTTTCATCCCACCGGCCGCCATTTCCTGCAGATTCCTGGCCCGTCTCCCGTGCCGGACCGCATTCTGCGCGCCATGAGCCTGCCGACCATCGACCACCGAGGCCCCGAGTTCGGCGCGCTGGGGCTGAAGGTGCTGGCCGACATCAAGAAAATTTTTAAGACCAAACAGCCGGTGATGATTTATCCGGCCTCCGGCACAGGCGCCTGGGAAGCGGCCCTGGTCAACACCCTGAGCGCCGGCGACCATGTGCTGATGTACGAAACCGGTCACTTCGCCGCGCTGTGGCAAAAGCTGGCCGCGCGTGTCGGTCTCAAGACCGAGGTCATGAGCGACCCCGGCGCCGAAGTCTGGCGTCACGGCGTGCGCGCTGACCTGATCGAGGAGCGGCTCAAGGCCGACACCCAGCACAGCATCAAGGCGGTCTGCGTGGTGCACAACGAGACCTCGACCGGCGTGACCAGCAACATCGCCGCCGTGCGCAAGGCCATCGACGCTGCGAAACATCCGGCGCTGCTGCTGGTCGACACCATCTCTGGCCTGGCGTCGGCAGACTACAAACACGACGAGTGGGGCGTGGATGTCAGCATCAGCGGCTCGCAAAAAGGCCTGATGCTGCCGCCCGGCATCAGCTTCAATGCGGTGTCCGCCAAGGCGCTGGAGGCCAGCAAGCGCGCCAAACTGCCCAAGGCCTTCTGGGCCTGGGACGAAATCATCGAGATGAACAAGAGCGGCTACTGGCCGTCCACGCCCAACACCAATTTGCTGTATGGCCTGAACGAAGCCTGCGACATGTTGCTCGAACATGGGCTGGACATAGTGTTTGCGCGCCATCAGCGCTGGGCCGAAGGCGTGCGCGCTGCGGTGCGCGCCTGGGGCCTGCAGATCCAGTGCGCCGACGCTGCCGTGTATTCCCCCATCCTGACCGGCGTGATGACACCCGAGGGGGTGGACGCCGACGTGGTCCGCAAGATCATTTACGAGCGTTTTGACTGCTCGCTGGGCACTGGCCTGGGCAAGGTCAAGGGAAAAATGTTCCGCATCGGCCACCTCGGTGACTGCAACGACCTGACCCTGATGGCCGCGCTGTCGGGCTGCGAGATGGGCCTCAAGCTGGCCGGCGTCAAGCTGGCCGGTTCGGGCGTGCAGGCTGCGATGGACCATTTTTCGAGCCACGTCGCCGTAATGCCGCTGCGCAAGGCGGCCTGACCACCGTTTTCCTTTTCCCGCTTTCCCGCGTTTTTCCGCTTCTTTCTGACGATTTCAAAAACAACCCACTGGAGACAACCATGCAACGCAGAACCCTTGTTACCGCCGGCGCCGCGACCCTGGCCTTTCCTTCACTACTCCTCGCGCAGAACCTGCCCAACGGGCCGGTGCGCATCATCGTCGGCTTCGCGCCCGGCGGAGGCACCGACATCCTGGCGCGGGTGATCGGCCAGAAGCTGGCCGTGATGTGGAACACGCAGGTCATCGTCGAGAACAGGGCCGGCGCTTCGGGCACCATCGCCGCCGACTACGTGGCCAAGCAGCCCGGCGACGGCGCCACGCTGCTGATGGCGCACATCAACAGCCAGGCCATCACGCCAGCCCTGCAGAAGGTCAACTACGACCCGGCAAAAGACTTCCAGCCGGTGGTGCTGGTCGGCGTCACGCCCAACTTGTTGATCTGCAACGAAAACCAGCCGGCCAAGACGGTGAAGGACCTGGTCGAGTTGTGCCGTGCCAACCCCGGCAAGATCAGCTTCGGTTCGGCCGGCACCGGTAGCGCGCAGCACCTGGCGCTGGAGATGTTCATGCTGGCCGCCAAGGTCAAGGCCATCCATGTGCCGTACAAAGGCTCCGGCCCGATGCTCACCGACCTGATCGGCGGCACCATCCAGTACAGCTTCGACACCATGACGGCCGCCACGCCGCATGTGAAAAGCGGCAAGGCCATCGCCATTGCGCAGACGCGCCAGCAGCGCGTGCCCGCCTACGCCAACGTGCCGACCATGGCCGAGTCGGGCTTCCCTGGCTTCGAAGCCACCACCTGGTACGGCCTGGCCGGTCCCGCGAAGATGCCGCTGGCCATGGCCAAACGCATGAACGAAGACATCAACAAGGTCATGCTGATGCCTGATGTGATGGAAAGGCTGGCCGCCTCGGGCGCCCAGGACGGCGGTGGCTCAACCGAAAAGTTCGGCGACTTCATGCAGGCCGAGCAGGTCAAGTGGGCCAAGATCATCAAGGACGGTGGGGTCAAAGCCGATTCTTGAGCCATTCGTGCCGAGGCGCGCTGCGCCCCTGACCTTCTTTGCTTCCGGACGACCGCCGTGCGGCGGCGTCTCGGGTGTTCCTCCCGGCCTGATGCGGGAGGATTTTTTAATTTCACAAGCCGGGCAACACCCATCCACAAGGACTATTGAGTGAACCAAGCGTTAACGAATGAGCGGGCAAAAAAAGCGGCACGTCCGCTGCCTCTGGCCGGCGTCCGCGTGCTGGACATCAGCCAGGTGATGGCCGGCCCGTACGCCTGCATGCTGCTGGCGGACATGGGGGCCGACGTGATCAAGATCGAGCCGCCGGGCAGCGGCGACCAGACACGCGGCGCCATGGGTTTCAAGATGAAGGGGCCGGATTCGCTGGGCTTCCTGAACATGAACCGCAACAAGCGCAGCGTCGCGCTCAACCTCAAGTCGGAAGCCGGCAAGGTCCTGCTGCTGCGGCTGGCCAAAGACGCCGACATCCTGCTGGAGAACTACCGCCCCGGCGCGATGAAGCGGTTGGGCCTGGGCTACGACGTCCTGAAAGAAGTCAATCCGCGCCTGGTCTACACCAGCATCTCGGGCTTCGGCCAGACCGGCCCCTGGGCCGACCGGCCAGGCTTCGATCTGATGGCGCAGGCCATGTCGGGGGTGATGAGTGTCACTGGTTATCCCGGTGGCCCGCCGGTGAAGGCTGGCGTGCCAGTGGCCGACATTGGCTGCGCGCTGTTCTCGGTGTATGCCACGCTGTCGGCTTTTATCGGCGCTAAAACGAGCGGACAAGGCCAGCATGTCGATGCCTCGCTCTTCGATTCGGCGCTGGCCTTCTCGGTTTGGGACATTTGCGACTACTGGGGCACCGGCAAGGCGCCCGAGCCATTGGGCACCTCCAATAAAATGACCGCGCCTTACCAGGCGATGGCCTGCTCCGACGGTTACTTCGTGATGGGCGCGAATAACCAGAAGCTCTGGCTGCAGTTGTGCAAACTGATGGGGCGTGAAGAGCTGCTGGCCGACGAACGCTTCTCCACCATCTCGCTGCGTCTGGCCAACCGGCATGCGCTGGAAGTGGAGTTGGAGAAAAGCTTCCGCCTCCAGCCCAAGGATTATTGGGTGAATACTTTTCTAGAGGCCGGCATCCCCGCCGGCCCTATCCTGACCTATCCCGAGGCTTTCGATAGTGACCACGCCAAGGCGCGTGAGATGCGCATGGAGATCGACCATCCGGTGGAAGGCAAGGTGCCCAACATAGGCTTCGCAGTCAAGATGTCTGGCACGCCGCAACAAGTGACTCGTCATCCACCGCGCCTGGGCGAACACACGGCCGAGGTGTTGGCCGAGCTGGGTATCAGCGCTGAGGAACAGGCCCGCCTCGGCGAGCAGGGGGCTTTCGCAGCATGAGCGAACACAGCGCCGAAGGCACGGTCCACCTGAGCATCAACGCCGGCGTGGCCTCAGTGGTGTTTGATCGCCCGGCCGCGCGCAACGCCATGACCTGGGCCATGTACGAGCGGCTCAATGAGATCTGCGAGCAGCTCAAGACCGACCCTTCGGTGCGCGTCGTGAGTTTTCGCGGCGCGGGCGGCCAGGCCTTTGTGGCCGGCACTGACATCGAGCAGTTCACGACTTTCAGCAGCGGCGAGGACGGGGTCGCCTACGAAAAGCAGATCGACCAGTGCATTGCCCGGCTGGAGTCGCTGCCCATGCCCACGGTCGCCGTGATTGAGGGCTGGACCATAGGCGGTGGCCTGGCAATTGCCACGGCGTGTGACTTCCGCATCGCCACTGCGGGGTCCCGCTTTGGCGTGCCGATTGCCAAAACCTTAGGCAACTGCCTGTCGGTCGCCAACCTGGCGCGGCTTTGCGCGGTGTTTGGCATGCCACGTGTCAAGCGCATGTTGATGCTGGCCGAGGTCTTGACGGCCGATGAGGCGCTGGCCTGTGGCTTTCTGCTGCAACTGGTCGAGCCCGGCGAGATCGATGTACTGCTGGGCAAGCTGTGTGAACGCCTGACAGCGCTGGCCCCGGAGACGCAAAGCGTGAGCAAGGAAGGCCTGCACCGTCTGGTGAGCAGCAGCCTGCCGCCCGACGAGGACCTGATCCGCCAGTGTTACGGCAGTGCCGATTTTCATGAAGGTGTCGCGGCCTTTGTTGAAAAAAGAAGTCCTGTCTGGAAGGGCGCCTAGGCGCGCGAGTCCGAATCGGCCGCAAGCCGTGTATCGGTGGTCCCGATGTTCGGAAAGCCTTGTGCAAGCGCTGAACAAGTCCCCGGTGTTGTACATGACAGACGCTGTGGCGCCGCTTGTCGCGCACGCTGCAGCATCCGTCGCAAGGCGCCTGCGCAGCGATAGATTTTGCAAATGTGTGCAATAACATTCAAACCTTGTTCCTGGCTGTCGCCAGGTTTTTTTTGATTGATGAAATTTATGTTTGCTGCTAAAAAATCTCTTTTCTCCGTCCTCTCCCCCCTGTGCCTGTCGCTCATGTTTTTCGCGGGCATCAGCCATGCACAAAAAGCCTGGGTCGTCGGCCAGTCGGTTCCCTTGAGCGGCGGCAATGCCAGTTTCGGACGTGACATCCAGGCCGGCGCGCAGGCCTACTTCAAATCAGTGAATGCCAAGGGCGGTGTCGGCGGCTTGCCGATTGAGCTGGTTTCGCTGGACGACAAGAACGACAGAAAACTTGCCGGTGCCAACACCCAAAAACTGCTTGGCACCAATGACGCGGTGGCCTTGTTCGGTTTTGCCTCGGCCACGCTGAGCCTGGACGCCATGCCGCAGGCCGAAAAAGCCGGTGTGCTGTTTTTCGCGCCGTTTTCAGGTGCCAACCCGGTGCGCAAGGCCAGCCCGGTGGTGTTTACCCTGCGCGCGTCCTACGGCGACGAGCTGGAAAAAATGTTGGCGTTCTGGACCGGTCTGGGTTTCAAGCAGGTGGTGGTGGTGCATTACGACGACGAGGTTGGCAAGCAGAACCTGGCCGTGGTCACCGACTATCTGGCCAGGCAGGACAAGAAGCCCGCAGCCTTTGCCCTGCAACGAAACACCAAGGTGAGTGAGGTGCAAGTCAGCCAGTTGCTCAAGCTCAAGCCCGACGTGATTATCAACACCGTGCTGTCCGGTCCTGCGTCTGAGATCAGCAAGCAGATCGTGGCTCAGGGAAAGTTCATTCCAACTTCCAGTCTGTCATTTGTGGGTGCCCAGCAATATATAGAGGCGGCGGCTGAAGCCGGTGCTGGCGTGTCCATCTCGCAGGTCGTTCCCAATGCGGCCTCATCGCTGCCGGTCGTCAAGGAATGCGCCAAAGCCCTGAAAGATGCCGGCGTGAACCAGGCCATGAACAGCACCCACCTTGAGTCCTGCATAGGCGCCAAGGTGCTGACGGAGGCAATGCGCCGCAGCAAAAAGCCCGGCGATGCCAAGGCGCTGCTTGCGGCCATGGGTTCTCTGGGCAGTTATGACGCCGGTGGTTTTACCGTGACCTACACGGCCAATCAGCACCATGGCAGCAAGTATGTCGAGCTGGGCATGGTCACACGCGACGGCAAGCTGCGCAACTAAGGCCGAGCCGTCGCTCAGCGGTAGTGCGCGCACAGCGTCTCAATCAGTGACTCTGCGTAGCGGGGCAGGGCGCTGCGGTTGCGCACCAGGATATAACGCTCGCGCACGCTCCACGGGTCGGTCAACGCGATCAGTGTGATGCCCATGGCAGCCTGGTTGCGCCGCGCGGCCGACTCCGGCACGATGCCCACCGCAACGCCCGCGCCTATCATGCGGCACATCGCGTCAAAGCTCGATAGCTGGATGCGCAGCTTTAGCGGCTTGCCCAATGCATCGGTCACCTGGGCCAGGAATGTTTGCAGTGTGCTGCCCGATTGCATGCCCACCTGCTCGTCGTCCAGGGTTTCGGCAAAGGCAATTTTTTTGCGGCGCGCAAACCGATGGTTCTTCGCCGTGGCCAGTACCAACTGGTCGGTGCTGAAGTGGATGGACTCCAGCCCCAGCGTGTCAACCTTGCCGGCGACGATGCCGATGTCGGCCCGGCCGTCGAGCACGCCGCGTGCAATTTCCGGGTTGGGTTTTTCTTGCAGGTCCATGTTGATTTTCGGGTTGCGGGTCAAAAAGCCGGGCAGGATTTCCGGCAGAAAATCCGTCACCGCCGTGGTGTTGGCAAACACCCGCAGATGGCCGCGCAGCCCGCCGCCGTACTCCTGCAGATCGGTGCGCATTTGCTCGGCCTGCCGCAACACGCTCCGGGCGTGGTACAAAAACGCCTCGCCCGCCGGCGTGAGCCGAACGCCGCGGGCTTCGCGGTAAAGCAGGGGCATGCCCGCCTGTTTTTCGAGCGCCTTGATGCGCGCGCTGGCTGCGGCCAGCGACATATGACGCCCCGCAGCGGCGTGCGTGATATTGCTCTTGTCGGCGGTGAGTACGAACAGGCGCAGGTCGGTCAGGTCGAATTGCATACCCTATGGTAGCTGAGCCTTTTGATATTCCGAAGGCTTGGTCTTGAAATGCGTGATTGCATGCTGTCTTGCAATCGGCGACGATGCTTACTCAAATTAAAGGGAGACGACCGATGTTCAAGTTGATCCACAGTCTTTTTCGCCCGACATTGTTGGCGGTCGTGCTGGCCGCGCCGATGCTGGCCGGCGCACAAGCCGCGTATCCCAGCCGCCCCATCGTCATGATCGTGCCGCAGGCAGCGGGAGGCACCAATGACATCGTCGGCCGCCTGGTTGGCCAGAAGCTGGGCGAGGTGCTGGGCGCCTCGGCGGTGGTTGAAAATCGTCCAGGCGCGGGAGGGAACATCGGCACCCAGGCCGCGGCCAAGGCTCCCAAAGACGGCTATACCCTGCTCATGACAATCAGCAGCAGCCAGGCCATCAACCCAGCGCTCTACAAGAATGCAGGTTTTGATCCGGTCAAGGATTTCAAGCCCATCAGCCTGATTGGCGCGGTGCCGAACGTGCTGCTGGTACACCCTTCGTTTCCGGCAAAGTCGGTCGCCGAGCTGGTGGCGCTGGCCAAAAGCAAACCGGGTCAGTACCAGTACGCCTCGGCCGGCAATGGCACGCTCAATCACTTACTGGGTGAAATGCTGGGCAGCATGACCGGCATCAATCTGCAGCACGTGCCCTACAAGGGCGTGGCCCCGGCCCTGAACGACGTGCTGGGCGGGCAGTTGCCCATGCTGTTTGCGAGCCTGCCGTCGTCGCTGTCACACATCAAGGCGGGCAAGTTGCGTCCGCTGGCGGTCAGCGGCGCCGGTCGCTCAGCCGTGCTGCCCGATGTGCCCACGGTCGCCGAAACGGTGCCGGGCTATAGCGGCACTCTGTGGATAGGCCTGTTCGCGCCGGCCGGCGTGCCGCAAGACGTGCTGGCCCGCCTGCAGGATGGCATGGCCAAGACGCTGGCCGCCAAAGACCTGCGGGACAAGCTGGAACAGCAGGGCGTGGAAATGGCCGGCCCGCCCGAGCGGCCAGTGACACCCGATCAGTTCGCCGCATTGCTCAATGAAGACATCGTCAAGTGGGCGCGTATTGTCAAGTCTTCCGGCGCGTCGGTCGATTGATTTCGAACTTCAAATTCACACCGTTTTGAAAATAACCATTGACACCCGAAGCCTCGACGCCACCACACTGGCCCATCTGCAAGGCTGGGTCGGCAAGACCGAGACCTTGACAGACCAGATCACCGCCTCGCCAGTGCGCGCCCTGTCGGCTACGCTGGACCGCGATGATCCAGCGCCGGAAGCCGGAACCCCACTGCCGCCGCTTTGGCACTGGCTTTACTTTGTGCCGCAGCCGCGCCAGTCCGAGCTTGGTTCGGACGGCCACGCCAAACGCGGCGGTTTCTTGCCGCCGGTGCCTCTGCCGCGTCGCATGTGGGCGGGGGGGCGGCTGCGATGGCATCCCGACAATTCCCTGGTGGTCGGTGACGTGGTCAAGCGCATTTCCCGCATTGAGTCTGTGACGCACAAGGCTGGTCGAACTGGCGATCTGCTGTTTGTGCTGGTCAAACACGAATTGCACGACGCGAAAGGCCTCGCACTGAGCGAAGAGCACGACATTGTTTACCGCGCCAATCCGCAGCCGGGGGACCCGGTGCCGCCGCCACAGCCTGCAGCGAAAGATGCCGCGTGGACGCTCGAAGTCGTGCCCGACGACGTGCTGCTGTTCCGCTATTCGGCGCTGACCTTCAATGGCCACCGCATCCACTACGACCGCAAGTACGTGACCGAGGTCGAGGGCTACCCTGGCCTGATCGTGCATGGTCCGCTGATCGCGACCCTGCTGGCCGACCTGCTGCGCCGCAACCTGCCCGGCGCGCGCCTGCTGAAATTCGAGTTCCGCGCGGCGCGCCCAGTGTTTGACCTTTGGCCCTTCAAGCTGCATGGGCTGCCGTCGGCCGACGGCAAGACCGTCAGCCTCTGGACCGAGGACCACGAAGGTTGGCTCACCATGCAGGCCACGGCCACGCTGGCCTGACGATGACCGGCGTCAACAGGCTTGTCATTGCGGACGCCATCCGCAATCCATGTCTGCGCACCCGTGCCGGTAGCTCATGCCGCATGGATCCCGGATCAGGTCCGGGACGACACCCATTTCCAAAGTTATCACTAGAAGCCCTTCATGAAAACACAAATCCCGACCCCCGACGCCTACCAGGACATGCGCGAGGCCCTGCGCAGCATGCTCGCGTCTTTCGATTCCGCCTACTGGCAAAAAGTCGACCATGAGCGCGGCTACCCGGAGACCTTTGTCAACGCGCTGGCCGAAGCTGGCTGGCTGGCAGCATTGATTCCTGTGGAGTACGGCGGCTCCGGTCTGGGTCTGGCCGAAGCGTCCGTCATCATGGAAGAGATCAACTTCGCCGGCGGCAATGCCGGCGCCTGCCACGGCCAGATGTACAACATGGGCACCCTGCTGCGCCACGGCTCGGATGCGCAAAAAAAACTGTACCTGCCGAAAATCGCCAGCGGCGAGTTGCGCCTGCAGTCCATGGCTGTGACCGAGCCGACCACCGGCACCGACACCACCCAGCTCAAGACCACTGCGGTGAAGAAGGGCGGCAAATACATCGTCAACGGCCAGAAGGTCTGGATCTCGCGCATCCAGCACTCCGATTTGATGATCCTGCTGGCCCGCACCACGCCGCTGGCCGAGGTCAAGAAGAAGGCCGAGGGCATGTCCATCTTCATCGTGAACCTGAAGGACGCCATTGGCAAAGGCATGGCGGTGCAACCGATTGCCAACATGGTCAACCACGAAACCAACGAAGTCTTCTTCGACAACCTGGAAATCCCCGCAGACAACCTGATCGGTGAAGAGGGCAAGGGCTTCAAGTACATCCTCGACGGCCTGAACGCCGAGCGCACGCTGATCGCGGCCGAATGCATAGGCGACGCTTACTGGTTTGTCGACAAGGCGCGCCGCTACGCCAGCGACCGCGTGGTCTTCAACCGCCCCATCGGCCAGAACCAGGGCGTGCAATTCCCGATGGCCGACGCCTACATAGAAACCGAAGCCGCCAACCTGATGCGCTTCAAGGCTTGCGAACTGTTTGACGCCGGCAAGCCCTGCGGCGCCGAAGCCAACATGGCGAAATACCTGGCCGCCAAGGCTTCCTGGGAGGCGGCCAACATGTGTTTGCAGACGCATGGTGGTTTTGGCTTTGCCTGTGAATACGACGTGGAACGCAAGTTCCGCGAAACCCGGCTGTATCAGGTGGCGCCGATTTCCACCAATCTCATTTACTCGTATGTGGCGGAGCATTTGCTTGGCTTGCCACGGTCGTTCTGAACTGCCGGATTGCAGTTATGAAGACTTCTTCTCCAGCGGTGTTGTTCGCCACCAAGCCGGGTCTCGCCCCAGCGGGCGACTTACTTTTCTTTGGCGAGACAAAGAAAAGTGAGTTGCCGCCGGGCAACCCCGGCCAGCAGGCGCAGGCAAGCCACTTACTTCAGATCAAACACCAGGCGCCGAGATACAGCGCCCGAACGGACGATCAATGAAAAACCAAACAAGACCCCTTGACGGCATCACCGTCATCTCCCTCGAACACGCCATCGCCGCCCCCTTCTGCACACGCCAACTCGCCGACCTGGGCGCGCGCGTGATCAAGGTCGAGCGGCCTGGGGCCGGCGACTTTGCGCGGGCCTATGACCAGCGTGTGGATGGCATGGCCTCGCACTTCGTCTGGGTCAACCGCTCCAAGGAAAGCCTGACGCTGGACTTGAAGCAACCGGCCGCGCTGGCCGTGCTCAAACAGTTGCTGGAAAGCGCCGATGTGCTGGTGCAAAACCTGGCGCCTGGCGCGGCTGCGCGCATGGGTTTGGGCTTTGAGGCGCTGAGCAAGACCTTGCCCAAGTTGATCGTCTGCGACATTTCAGGCTACGGCGACGACGGCCCTTACCGCGACAAAAAAGCCTACGACCTGCTGATCCAGAGCGAAGCCGGCTTCTTGTCGGTGACCGGCGCGCCGGACGAACCCTGCAAGGCCGGCAACTCGATTGCCGACATTGCCGCTGGCATGTATGCCTACTCCAGCGTGCTGGCCGCGCTGCTGCAGCGCGGCAAGACCGGCAAGGGCTCACACATCGATGTGTCCATGCTGGAGTCGCTGGCCGAGTGGATGGGCTTTCCCATGTATTACGCCTACGCTGGCGCCGCACCCCCGCCACGCAGCGCTGCCTCGCACGCCACCATTTTTCCCTACGGCCCGTTTGCAGCCAGTGACGGCACTGTCATGCTGGGCCTGCAGAACGAGCGCGAGTGGCTTGTTTTCTGTGAAGTTGTGCTGGCCCAGCCCGCGCTGGCCCAAGACCCGCGCTTTGACAGCAATGCCCGGCGCAACGAACACCGCGAGGCGCTCAAGGCCATCATCCTGGCCGCGTTTACCGGCATGAGCACCATCGACGTGACACGCAAGCTCGACGAAGCGCAGATTGCCAACGCCCGCATGAACAGCATGGCCGAACTCTGGGCGCATCCGCAGCTCAAGGCACGTGATCGCTGGCGCCAGGTCGGGTCTCCCGCAGGCGACATTGCAGCGCTGTTGCCGCCCGGCCGGGTCAGCAGTTTCGAGTACCGCATGGATGCCATCCCCGCCGTCGGCCAGCACACCCAGGCCATCCTGCGCGAGCTGGGCCAGGGGGAGGCCGGCATCGCTGCCCTGCAGCAATCGGGCGCTATTTAATTGATAGCTATACCCTTATATCCAACATGGGCTAGCGAGCGATTTGACTTAAAAATGACACAAGCATGAACACCACACACCCAAGCCCCAGCGCCCAACTCGCCGCCTTTGCCGCCAACCTGCGCTTCAACGCGATTCCCGCCTCCGTGGTCGCCAAGACGGAAGACTTGCTGGTGGACTGGTTCGGCTCGGCGATCGCCGGCAAGGGTTCGCGCCCGGTCGAGACCATCACAAGCTTTGCGACCAGCATGGGGTCCAACGGCGGCGCTGCCGAGGTGCTGATTCACCGAAGTCGCAGCAGCGCCTACTTCGCGGCCATGGCCAACGCCGCCGCCTCGCATGTGGCCGAGCAGGACGATGTTCACAACGGTTCGGTCTTCCACCCGGCCACTGTCGTGTTCCCCGCCGCGCTGGCGATGGCGCAAACCCTGGGCAGCAGCGGCCAGCAACTGCTGACCGCTGCTGTGGCGGGCTACGAAGTCGGTATCCGTGTCGGCGAGTTCCTGGGCCGCTCGCATTACAAGGTGTTTCATACCACGGGCACCGCCGGCACGCTGGCCGCCGCAGCGGCCGCCGGCAGCCTGCTGGGCCTGAACGCGGCGCAGATGCAGCATGCCTTCGGTTCGGCCGGCACGCAGTCGGCCGGCTTATGGGAGTTTCTGCGCACAGCCGCCGACTCCAAGCAGTTGCACACCGCTCACGCGGCTGCGGCCGGTCTGATGTCGGCCTGCCTCGCGCGTGACGGTTTCACTGGCGCCGCGCAGATCCTCGAAGGCCCGCAGGGCATGGCGGCTGGCATGTCCAGCGACGCCGACCCCGCCAAACTGACCGACGCACTGGGCACGCGCTGGGCCACGGTCGAAACTTCCTTCAAGTACCACGCCTCCTGCCGCCACACCCATCCGGCGGCCGACGCGCTGCTGCAGGTGATGCAGGCCAACCATCTGAAGCCTGCCGACCTGGCGCGCGTCGTCACACATGTGCACCAGGGCGCGATCGACGTGCTGGGCCCCGTGGTCAATCCCGTCACGGCGCACCAGAGCAAGTTCTCCATGGGCACAGTGCTTGGCTTGGTCGCGCGTTTCGGCCACGCTGGCCTGGTCGAGTTCGACAAACACTTCCAGGAAGATTTGACCGTCGCGCTGCGCGACAAGGTCGTGATGGAACTCGACGCCGAAGTCGATGCCGCCTACCCGCGCCGATGGATCGGCAAGGTCACCGTCACCACCAGCGACGGCCGCACGCTACAGGGCAGGGTGGACGAACCCAAGGGCGACCCTGGCAACACCCTGAGCCGCGAAGAGATCACCGCCAAGGCGCAGCGTCTGGCAGCCTTCAGCGGCGGCGCCAGCGAGGCCGACATGGCGCACGCCATCAACGCGCTCTGGGCCATTGCGCAGCACCCGAAGGTCGGGCCGCTTCTGGCAGGTGCCGCATGACAAGCATCGCATCGGCGCGTTCCTTTTTGTTTGTGCCGGCGGACCGGCCCGAGCGTTATGCCAAGGCACTGGCCTCGGGCGCCGGCGCCGTGATCGTCGATCTGGAAGACGCGGTCGCGCCCGACGCCAAGGTGACGGCGCGCCAGCAACTGGCCGATGGCTTCGACGCGCTGCATGCGGACGAGCGCGCGCGTGTGCTGGTGCGCATCAACGCCGCTGGCTCGCCCTGGCATGCGGACGACCTGGCGCTGGTGGCGTTGTTGTCCAAGCTCAACCTCGGTGGTGTGGTGCTGCCCAAGGCCGAAGCCGTGGCCGGTGTCGTGCAACTCGCCGCCAACGTCGGCGCCGGCTGTGCTGTGTTGCCCATGATCGAGACCGCTGCCGGCCTCGCCGGGCTCGATGGGTTGGCGGCCTGCACAGGTGTGACACGCCTGGTGTTCGGCAACCTGGATTTTCAGGCCGACCTCGGCATGGCCTGCAGTCCGGACGAGGCCGAGCTGCGGCCGGTGCGCCTGGCACTGGTGCTGGCCTCGCGTCGCGCCGGCCTGGCCGCGCCCGTCGATGGCGTCACCTCGGCCACAGGCGACACCGCGCAACTGCAGCGGGATGCCGCGCGCAGCCGGCGCAGCGGCTTCGGCGCCAAACTCTGCATCCATCCCACCCAGGTGACGGCCGTCAACACAGCGCTGGCACCCACGGCCGCCGAGCTCGACTGGGCCAGACGCGTTGTCGAGGGCAGCCGCAAGGCCGGCGGCGCCGTATTCACGTTGGACGGCCGCATGGTCGATACGCCGGTGCTGCGGCTGGCCGAGCGCACGCTGGCAGCAGAGTCAAACACATGAACATCAGACTGTTTTTTGAAGCCATCGCAGCGAACGGCGCAGCATTTTTTAACCACAAGGAGACAAGCATGAAACTCAAACTCAACACCCTGCTGCTGGCCTGCAGCGCAGCACTCAGCCTGGGTGCGGCCACGCAGGCGCACAGCCAGGCCTTTCCCGACAAACCGGTCGCGCTGGTCGTGCCGTTTGCCGCCGGCGGCCCGACCGACGTGGTCGCGCGCATGATCGCCATCCCCATGGGCAAAGCGCTAGGCCAGACCGTGCTGGTGGAAAACACCGTGGGCGCAGGCGGCACCATTGCCGCTACCCGCGTGGCGCGCGCCACCCCCAATGGTTACACCATCTTCATCCACCACATGGGCATGGCGACCGCGCCTGCCTTGTACAAAAAGCTGAACTTCGACCCGCTCAAGGACTTTGAGTACATCGGCCAGGTGGTTGATGTGCCGATGACGCTGCTGGCGCGCAAGGACTTCCCGGCCGCCAACTTTGCCGAGCTGCAAACCTATGTAAAGGCCAACGCCGGCAAGGTCTCGCTGGCCAACGCCGGCCTGGGCGCGGTCTCGCACCTGTGCGGCCTGCTGTTCATGAGCCAGATGGGCGTCGAGCTCAACACCATCCCCTACAAGGGCACCGGCCCGGCCATGAACGACCTGCTCGGCGGGCAGGTCGATCTGCTGTGCGACCAGACCACGCAGACCGTGCCGCTGATCAAGGAAAACCGCGTCAAGGTTTACGGCGTCACTTCGCTGACCCGCCTGGCTGCGCTGCCCAATGTGCCCACGCTCAACGAACAAGGCCTCAAGGGCTTCGAGGTCAAGGTCTGGCACGGCATGTATGCACCCAAGGGCACACCGGCCCCCGTGATGGAAAAGCTCAACGCCGCGCTGAAGGCCGCCATGCAGGACCCCGTGGTCAAGCAGCGCCTGACTGATTTGAGCTCGGACATTCCGCCGATGGACAAGATTTCGGCCACCGGCCTGAAGACGCACCTGGAGACCGAGATCAGCAAGTGGGGGCCGGTGATCAAGAAAGCCGGCATTTACGCCGACTGAGCGGTTTGCAAGCGAAAAAGGCCTGTAGCCCATGTCGGGTGGGCGCATATTGCTATTAATACAGGAGCATAGGAAGCGCCGCGCGCACGCAGGCATGGATTGCGGGTCAAGCCTGCAATGACAGCCAAGGAGCCCAGAACGCCCGAAGCTGTCATCCCGGACTCGATCCGGGTTCCATGCCCCCGATCCCGCATTCGCCCCGCATCCGCACCAAGCGCCGGACCCCCATCCTGTGGCAGACTGCCTTCCGCCGACCAAACACCACAAAAAACCCATGACCATCCAGCTCTACGCCTTCGACACCCCCAACGGCCGCAAGATCAGCGTCGCCCTCGAAGAAATGGGCTTGCCCTACGAAGTGTTTGTTGTTGACATAACCAAGGGCGATCAGACCGCGCCCGACTTCCTGAAGATCAGCCCCAACAACAAGATCCCCTCCATCATCGATACCGACGGCCCGGGTGGCCAGCCCATCAGCGTTTTCGAGTCCGGCGCCATCCTGATCTACCTGGCCGAAAAGACCGGCCAATTTTTGCCCAAAGACCCACGCGCTCGTATTGCCGTGATGGAGTGGCTGATGTTCCAGATGGGCGGCTTCGGCCCCATGCCCGGCCAGGTGCACCACTTCATCGCTTTGACAAACGAAGCCGACCGCCGCTACGGCCTGGAGCGCTTCATGGCAGAAACAAAACGCCTCTACGGCGTGATGGACCGCCGCCTGGCCGACCACGCCTTCTTCGCAGGCGAAGAAATCTCAATAGCCGACTTCGCCATCGTCGGCTGGGTCTGGCGACATGAGCGGCACAAGATTGATCTGGCGGACTTTCCGAATGTGCAGCGGTGGTACCGGGCGGTGATGGCGCGGCCTGCGGTAACGCGTGGGTTTGATGTCGCGTTGAAGCGCATATAACAACACGGTTGTTGACAGTCTGAGGGTTGGTATATATCATGATAAATACCACTTTATGGGGGGCGCTCAACATGCACCAAACCGCCAAAATTTTTGCCACCGGCCGTAGCCAGGCCGTCCGCTTGCCGCTGGAGTTTCGCTTCGACGTCTCTGAAGTCTTTATCCGCCACGACCCTCTCACGGGCGATGTGGTGCTGTCGCGTAAACCGACAGACTGGCAGGGCTTGCTCGACGTGGTGGCGCACAACAAGGACGATGAGCTGCTGATAAAGCGTCGCCAAACCCGCACGCGACGCGACCCCTTTGAGGGCGCGGAGGAATGAGCCAGCGCTACATGCTCGACACCAATGTGGTCAGCCACATCATGCAAGGGTGCGATTCAGCCCTACTGGCACGGCTCACGGCCTTGCCCGTGGGGCAGGTGGTGATGTCCAGCATCACCCTGGCAGAACTGGAGTACGGCTTGCACCGCAAAGGGCAGCCGGCACGATTGAGAAACGCCATGACCCAGGTGCTGCTGCGCATGGACGTACTGCCCTGGGATGAAGCCGTCGCCACTTGCTACGGTGAGTTGTGCGCCACCCTTGAAACCCAGGGTATCAACCTCAGTGACTTTGACATGATGATTGCCGCCCACGCTGTTACGGTGGACGCAACCCTGGTCAGCCGTGACAAGGCATTTGCCCCAGTGCCGGCGGGGCCGCCGTATCGCTTGAAGCTGGAGGTTTGGTAGCGCATGCGACACGCGCCGTGCCAGGGGTTCACGGCCGGTTGGCCGACTACGCCTTCTTTGCAGGGGAAGAAATCTCAATAGCCGACTTCGCCAATGTTGGCTGGCTGTGCCCGAGACTTCAAACCGGCCTGAGCGCCTTGAAGCGAGATGAACCCTGTGCTATTCTTACCAAAAGGTAAGGAATTTTAATGCAAGCCACACTCACCACCAAAGGTCAGATGACGCTGCCCAGCGCTGTGCGAACGCGCCTTGGCCTGGAGGCAGGAGACCAATTATTGGTGACCATCCAGGACGATGACACCATTATTTTGAAACGGCGCCCCAGTGCCGGCGTGACAGCTTTGCGCGGTTTGTTGCCCAAGCCCAAGCGGGCACTCACGGTAGAGGAGATGGATGCAGGCATTGCGGCACACCTGGCGGCCAAGCACAGGCCAGGCGGCAAATCTTGATTGCGCTGGACACCAATCTGCTGGTGCGCCTGCTCACCAACGATGACCCACGGCAGGCTGCAAAAGTAGAAGCATGGTTGAAGGGCAACGCCACACCCAAATCACCGGCATATGTTGACCATGTGGTGCTGTGCGAACTGGCTTGGGTTCTGGAGCGCAGTTACACCTATGCCCGTGCCGAGGTTCATGCAGCCCTGGCCGCGCTTTTGGAGCAAGACCATTTGAAGGTAGAGTCCCCTGCGCTTGTGCGGCAGTCCCTGATGATGTTTGCCGAAGGGCCGGCCGATTTCTCTGACTACCTGCTGGCTGTGCGGTCACAGGCAGCAGGCTATGCCCCCGTACTCACCCTGGACAAAAGAGCGGCCAAAACCGGAACACACCAGTTATTGCGTTGAGTAGTGCGCTGAGAAGTAACACCGTGAAAGGTGCAACCATGAAACAGGGCACAGGCCCTCAGGGCGCATCCCCCTCGCGCCTGATCGACGAGAAGATCAAAAGCCTGGGCGACTGGCGCGCCAGAAGGGCATGCTGCGCGCGGGCGATCTGAAGGAAACAGGCGTGGCGCGGGTGACGCTGACGCGGCTGACAGCCAGCGGTCAACTCGAAAAAGTGGGCCGTGGCCTGTACCGGCTGCCGGGCACACAGACATCCGAACACGAAACCCTCGCCACGATTGCGGCCAGGGTCCCCCAAGCGGTGTTCTGCCTGCTCACCGCCCTGCAGTTCCATGGCATCACGACGCAACTGCCGCGCCAGGTCTGGATTGCCATGCCGCGCGGCAGCCATGTGCCAAAAATCGATTACCCACCGGTCAGGATGATTCAATCCACCGGCGAGGCTTATGCAGAAGGCATCGAGGTGTTTGAGCGCGACCAGGTTTCACTGAAGGTGTACGGCGTGGCTAAAACTGTGGCCGACTGCTTCAAGCACCGCAACAAGATTGGCCTCGATGTGGCGCTGGAAGCGCTGCGTGATGCTCGCTCGCAAAAAAAGCAAGAGCCGACGAGCTCTGGCACTTCGCAAAGATCTGCCGCGTGGCCAACGTGATGCGCCCTTATCTTGAGTCGATTGAATGAGCAAAGACCTGGCAGCTTCGGTACGCGCGCGACTGCTGAATCTGGCGAAGGCTGAGCAATCGGACTTCAATGGCGTGCCGGCTAATTGCTATTGAATTCATAGCTGCTTGCGAACGCCTGACATGGGCTGGAGCCCGATTTGTCATAAAAAAAGCCGCTGGCAACCACCAGCGGCTTTTTTGTTCAGCGAACAGTCCCTGAAGCAAATCAGACCGAACCCCAGACCTCCTGCGCCGTCTCGATCACCAGGCGCAGCTTGGTGCGCTGGGCTTCGACGGCGATGTCGTTGCCGTGCACGGTGCTGCTGAAGCCGCACTGCGGTGACAGCGCCAGCTGCTCCAGCGGCGCGTATTTGGCGGCTTGTTCGATGCGGCGCTTGAGTTCGTCCTTGTCTTCCAGCGTGCCGAACTTGGTGGTCACCAGGCCCAGCACCACAGTTTTGCCTTTGGGCAGGTAACGCAGGGGTTTGAAGTCGCCGCTGCGGATGTCGTCGTACTCCATGAAGTAGGCGTCGAGGTTCATCTCTTTGAGCAGCGCCTCGGCCACCGGCTCGTAGTTGCCGCTGGCGGCGTGCGTGCTTTTGAAGTTGCCGCGGCACAGGTGCATGGCCAGCGTCATGCCGGCGGGTTTTTGCGCCACCACCAGGTTGATGAACTTGGCGTAGCGGTGCGGCAGCTCATTGGGGTCGTCACCGCGCTGGCGGGCGGCTTCGCGCATTTTTTCGTCGCACAGGTAGGCCAGGTTGGTGTCGTCCATCTGCACATAGGTGCAACCGGCGGCAGCCAGGCTGCGCAGCTCGTCGCCGTAGGCATTGGCCACGTCCTGGTAGAACTCGGGCTCGAGTTCGGGATAGTGTTCGCGGCTGATGCCGGCGCGGCCGCCGCGAAAGTGCAGCATGGTGGGTGAGGGGATCGTCACCTTGGGCGTGTTGCCGGCTGACACCTGGCTCTTGAGGTACTGGAAGTCGGCCAGCTGGATGTCTTTGACGTGGCGCACTTTGTCGATCACACGCATCACCGGCGGGGCCAGCTCCTGAGAGCCGTCAGGGCGCACGATGGTGACCGGTATGTCGGTTTTCACGCCGCCGATCTGCGCCAGAAAGTCGATGTGAAAGTAGGTGCGGCGAAACTCGCCGTCGGTGATGGATTTCAGGCCCACGTCTTCCTGGAACTTCACGATCTCAGTGATGGCCTTGTCTTCCACCTTGCGCAACTGCGCGGGTGTGATCTCACCTTTCGCTTTCTGCTCACGGGCTTCCAGCAGGTATTGGGGGCGCAAAAAACTGCCGACGTGGTCGTAGCGAGCCGGCAGGTGGGGGGTGGGGGTGCGCATACAGGTCTCCTGAGAAGTTTTGGCCAGCTTGCATGTTAAAGCATGTTTTGTATCAATCAATGAATACAAAAATCTAATAAAATCAGATAAATAGCCTGAAAATATTTATTTATGGAAATAAATGTATACAATACGTATCCATGGAAGCTGAAAAAGCCACCTTTCCTCTCAGTGCCTGGTATGCCGCTGCCTATGACGTGGAGGTCGCGCGCAAGCTGCTACCGCGCACCATCTGCAAGCAAAAGCTGGTGATGTTTCGCAAGCTGGACGGCAGTGTGGCCGCGCTGGAAGACGCCTGCTGGCACCGGTTGCTGCCGCTGTCCATGGGTTCACTCGATGGGGATGAGGTCACCTGCGGTTACCACGGCCTGGTTTACAACGCGCAGGGCCGCTGCACCCACATGCCGAGCCAGGAGACGCTGAACCCGTCGGCCTGCGTGCGCAGCTTTCCGGTGCTTGAGAAACACCGCTTCATCTGGGTCTGGCCGGGCGACCCGGCCAAGGCCGACCCGGCGCTGGTGCCCGACATGCACTGGAACGACGACCCTGCCTGGGCCGGAGACGGCAAGCTGATCACCGTGCAGTGTGACTACCGCCTGGTGATCGACAACCTGATGGACCTGACACACGAGACCTTTGTGCACGGCTCCAGCATTGGCCAGCGCGCCGTGGCCGAAGCACCGTTTGTGGCCACCCATGGCGACCGCAGCGCCAGCGTCACGCGCTGGATGGAAAACATTGACGCCCCGCCGTTCTGGGCCGGGCAGATCAACCATGCGCGCGGCTACCAGGGCAAGGTGGACCGCTGGCAGATCATCCGTTTTGAAGCGCCGTGTACCGTCAACATCGACGTGGGTGTGGCCGAGGCCGGCAGCGGTGCGCCGCCCAAAGACGGCCAGCCCGGCGACCGCAGCCGCGGCGTCAATGGGTATGTGCTCAACACCGTGACACCCGAGACCGACGGTAGCTGTCACTACTTCTGGGCCTTTGCGCGCAACTACTGCCTGAATGAACAGGCGCTGACACACCAGCTACGCGAAGGTGTGGCCACCATCTTCCGCGAGGACGAGCATGTGCTGGAGGCGCAGCAGATTGCCATGAACGAACACCCGGACCACCCGTTTTACAACCTCAACATCGACGCCGGCTCCATGTGGGCGCGGCGCCTGATTGACAAGCTGGTGGCGCGTGAAACACCGCCCGCAGCGGTGATCCCCATCCTGCAGGTGGCTTGAGGACATGGCGACCGCTATCAAAAATATAGCTGCTGGCGCAGATCAGCCGGGGGCTGAAGGCCAAATTGGCACTCAAAGTGCGCAGGTGCGGGCACAGCTCAAGCTGCGCGAGCTGATTCTCTCGGGCGAACTCGGCGGCGGCACCCGTATTGCCGAGCTGGCCATCGTCGAGCGCATCGGTGTCTCGCGCACGCCGATACGTGCCGCGCTGATGCGGCTGGAGCAAGAGGGCCTGCTGGAGGCCCTGCCCAACGGCGGTTACGCGGTCAAGGCGTTTTCAGAGCGCGACATTGCCGATGCGATTGAGCTGCGCGGCACCTTGGAAGGCCTGCTGGTGCGCCTGGCGGCAGAGCGTGGCGCACCTGCGGTTGTGCTGGCCGAGGCGCGTGAGTGTTTGCGCCAGGTGGATGCGGTGCTGGCCGACCCGGCGCTGACGGACGAAGCGTTTTCTGCCTACGTTGATTTCAACGAGCGTTTTCATGCGCTGCTGTATGAGATGGCCGACAGCCCGGTCACCGTGCGCCAGCTGGAGCGGGTGGTGAGTCTGCCGTTTGCATCGGCCTCGGCCTTTGTGGTGGCGCAGTCCAACTCGCCGCAGGCGCGCGACATGCTGGTGGTGGCGCAGGACCAGCACTGGCAGGTGCTGGACGCGATTGAGCGCGGCGAGGGCACACGCGCCGAGGCGCTGATGCGCGAACACTCGCGCCTGGCGCAGCGCAATTTGCGCCACGCGCTTTCCGGCCAGGCCGGTGCCCACATGCCCGAGTCACTCAAGGCCATGAAGCTGATACGGCGCCGCTGATACATGGCCCCCACGCTCGCCACTTCGTGTGCTTCGCTGCCCCCCGAGGGGGCGCTGCGCCTGCGGCCCGGCAAAGCCGGTTCCGCGGCCCCGGCTTGAAGAGACAGATGCCAACGGTTAGTGAATCATGAAAAGCAACGCAACCCTTTACCCCGCCACCGTTGTCGCCACGCGCGACCTGACACCGACCGTGCGCGAGTTCGATATCCGGCCCACGCAGGGCCAGGCCACTGCATGGGAGCCGGGCGCGCATTTGCAGATGCAGCTGCTGGTCAACGGCCAGGTGCAGATACGCTCTTATTCACTGGTGGGCCTGCCCGACGGCAGCCACTTCCGCATTGCCGTCAAACGCATGGATGACGGCCGCGGTGGCTCGCTGGCCATGTGGCGTCTCGCCACGGGTGAGCGTTTGCAGGTCAGCGAGCCGCAAAACCATTTTGCGCTGGACCTGTCGGCGCCACACTACCTGCTGGTCGCCGGCGGTATCGGCATCACACCGCTGGTCATGATGGCGCAGCAGCTCAAAGCCCATGGATTAAAAACCGGCGCCACGCTGCGCATGTTGTACGGCGCACGCACCCAGGAAGAACTGGCGTTTTTGCCGCTGCTGCGTGAAAGCCTGGGCGACAGCCTGCAAACCTTTGTGGCGGGACGTGGCGAAAGCATGGACATCGCGGCCGAGGTCGCTGCCCTGCCTGCCGGTGGGCAGCTCTACACCTGCGGGCCGGTGCCCATGCTGGAAGCGATCAAGCTGGCCTGGTCCGGGGGCGGGCGCCCGCCCGCCGGCTTGCGTTTTGAAACCTTTGGCAGCAGCGGCCGCTTTGCCGCGCAGGCCTTTCGCGTGTGTGTGCCGCGCCAGCAGATCGACATCATGGTGCCGGCCGACACCACGCTGCTGGACGCGCTGGAGCGCGCCGGCGTGGAAACCTTGTGGGACTGCCGCCGCGGCGAATGTGGCCTGTGCGCCATGGACGTGCTGGCACTCGACGGCGAGGCGGACCACCGCGATGTGTTTCTCAGTGCCCACGAAAAGCAGGAGAACCGCCGCATCTGCGCCTGTGTGTCGCGAGTGGTTGGCTCGGTCACGCTGGATTCGGCATGGCGGGCGGAATGATCCCCATGCAAAATGCTTGTTGAAATATCGGAGGCTCGGATATATCAAAATCGTATAGCTGATAGAGCCCGGTCCACCGTTCCCTTGACGGTTTTGCCGGGTGACAATTCGCAATGCCCGCATGAAGGAACTGCCAACGCAGTAGTACCCTCGATTCTTACCACCACGACTGGAGACTGAAGTGACAAAAAGAGCCCTTATCAAGACCGCCCTGGCGGTTGCCGCCTTGTGTGCGGCCAGCGCAGGTTTCGCGCAACAGGTTACGCTGCGTCTGCACCAGATGCTGCCGCAGCAGGCAACCATTCCGGCCAAGGCGCTGATCCCCTGGGCTCAAAAAGTTGAGAAGGACTCGGGCGGCAAGATCAAGGTGCAGCTATTTCACGCCATGCAGCTTGGCGGCACACCTCCCCAGTTGTTCGACCAGGCCCGTGACGGCGTGGTGGACCTGACCTGGACGGTGCTGGGCTACACGCCGGGCCGGTTCAACAAGTCCGAAGTGTTCGAGCTGCCCTTCATGAGCGGCAACGCTGAGCAGTCTTCGCGCGCGTTCCAAGAATATGTCGAGAAGTTCGCGGCCGACGAGTTCAAGGACATCAAGCTGATCGCGGTGCACACCCATGGCCCTGGGTTGTTCCACACGAAGACGCCCGTGACGGGGCTTGAAAGCCTGCGCGGCATGAAGATACGCGGCGGCTCGCGCGTGATCAGCAGCATGCTGACCAAGCTGGGCGCCACGCCGGTGGGCATGCCGGTGCCGGCCGTGACCGACGCCTTGTCCAAGGGCGTGATCGATGGCACCACCATCCCCTGGGAAGTGACGCCTGCGCTCAAGGTCAGCGAGCTGGTCAAGAACCACACCACCTTTGCCGGCCAGGAAGGCCTGTACACGCAGACCTTCGCGTTCTCGATGAACAAGGCGGCTTACGAGAAATTGCCCGCCGACCTGAAGAAGGTGATTGACGCCAACTCCGGCATCGAAACCGCAGCTATGTTTGGCCGTGCCATGGACGAAGGCGACAAGGTCGGCCGCGCCATCGCTGAAAAAGCCGGCAACAACATCGTTGCACTGGACATCGCCGAGACGCAGCGCTGGCGCCGCACGGCCTCCACAGTCGAGACCGACTGGGTGGCCGAGATGAAGGGCAAGAACATCGATGGCGTCAAACTGGCTTCCGAAGCTCGTGCGCTGATCGCCAAGTACCAACGATAATCGGCGCGCAGGTCGCTCGCGGTCTGCAGGTGTTGCCAACAACGTTGCCCCCTGTTTTGCCGTGAAGGCGAAGGGGGTGGCTTACTCTTACATGGTGATGAATTGAAGTTGCTTTCCCTGTTGGCCGGAGCCTGCGCGGTTCTGGCGGGTGTGATCCTGACGGTCATCACGCTGATCACCTGCGTCAGCCTGATCGGGCGCAATACCATTGGCACGACGCTGGTCGGCGATTATGAGTTGACCGCCGCTGCCGCCGGCGCCGCCGTGGCGCTGTTCCTGCCGCTGTGCCAGCTCAGGCGCGAAAACATCATCGTGGACTTTTTCACCGCGCGCCTGTCCGCTGCTGCCAACAGCCGGCTGGACCGCCTGGGCAGCGCCTTGCTGGGCGCGGTGCTGCTGGTGCTGGCCTGGCGCACGGCGGTGGGCGGCCTCAGCGCCTTCCGCTCCAATTCCTCCACCATGATGCTGGGCTTTCCCGAGTGGATCGTCTACGCTTTCATGGTGCCCCCGATTGTGCTGGCCGGGGTGATTGCCTTGGCCCAGACTGTGTATGGCGATTTTCCGGAGCAGGCCAAATGAGTTCCTTGATGTTGGCGGGCCTCATTTTTGCCTGCATGCTGGGCCTGATGGCGATCCGGGTGCCGATCGCGATTTCCATGTTTATCGCGGGCGTGTTCGGCTACCTTTATCAGGTCGGCCTGGCGCCGTTTCTCAACAACCTCAATGGCCTGGCGTACGCGCGGTTTGCCAGCTACGACCTGTCGGTCATTCCGCTGTTCATTCTGATGGGCAACTTCGCCACACAGGGTGGCATTTCCAAGGCCTTGTTCCAGTTTGCGAGTGTGGTCATGGCTGGCTTTCGCGGCGGGCTGGCCATGGCAGCGGTGATGGCCAGTGCGGCCTTCGGCGCCATCTGCGGCTCGTCCATTGCCACAGCGGCCACCATCACCTCGGTGGCCCTGCCCGAGATGAAGCGCCACGGCTATTCCGGGCGCCTCGCCACCGGCACGCTGGCGGCAGGCGGCACGCTGGGCATATTGATTCCGCCGTCCGTCCCCCTGGTGATTTACGCCATCCTGACCGAGCAGAACATTGCCAAGCTGTTTGCGGCGGCCACCATCCCCGGCATCATTGCCATGTTCGGGTACATGGTTGCCATCGCCGTGTATGTACGCCTGTTTCCCGGCCATGCGCCCGAACATGACGAGGATCGCCCGCGCATGACGCTGGCCGGCGTCATGGCTGTGACGCCCATCGCCATTATTTTCGTCATCGTCTTTGGCGGCATCTACGGCGGGCTGTTCACGCCCACCGAGGGCGCGGGCGTGGGTGCGGCGGCGACCTTCATCGCGGCCATGCTCCGGCGCGAGCTGACGCTGCACAAGATCAAGTTGTGCTTTTATTCCACGGCGGGCAGCAGCGCGATGATCTTCATGATCTTTATCGGCGCCGACATGATGAATACCGCTCTGGCCTTGACCCAGGTGCCGGCCCAGCTGGCCGGCGTCATCCAGGGCTGGGGCGTGGCGCCGGTGTTGGTGGTGTCGGGCATCCTGCTGTTTTACGTGGTGCTGGGCGCGGTGATGGACGAGTTGTCCATGATCCTGCTGACCATCCCGATCTTCTTCCCGGTGGTGATGGGGCTGGACTTCGGCATGCCAGCCGAGTCGGTGGCCATCTGGTTTGGCATCATGGTGCTGATGACGGTGGGCTTTGGCCTGCTGGCGCCGCCAGTGGGGCTGAACGTCTACGTGGTCAACGGCATGGCCAAGGACGTGCCCATCTCGGAGAGTTACAAGGGCGTGATGCCTTTCCTGGTCAGCGACGTGCTCCGTACCATCTTGTTGCTGGCGTTCCCACCCATATCGCTTTGGCTGGTCAAGTTCGTGGGGTAATGCAGGTCTGCGCCGCGCAGTTGTTGGCGTGCTATTGAATCAATAGCTGACTACGACCGACGGCTATGGGCTGGAGCTATTTTTTATTCATGACTTTTTGCGAAGATGGCAAACCCCGGAGATTTTTCATGACATTCCAACGCCTTGCTTGCGGCCTCCTGGTCTCCCTGATGCTGGCTTCGTTGGCCGCAGCACAAACCTTTCCAAGTAAACCCGTCAGGATCGTGGTGCCTTTCGGTGCCGGTGGCGTGGCGGACCTGACCGCGCGCACGGTGGCGCAAAAGCTCAGCGAGTCGCTGGGGCAGCCGGTGGTGGTGGACAACAAGCCCGGAGCCGGCGGCGTGGTAGCCGGCGATGCGGTGGCCAAGGCCGAGCCCGATGGCCACACGCTGCTGCTGATGTCCAACGGAACGGCGGTCAGCGCGGGCCTGTTCAAGTCGTTGCCGTTTGACACGGCGCGCGATTTCGCGCCGGTGTCTACATTGGGATTTTTTGACATCGCCATTCTCACACCGGCAGATTCGAAATTCAAGACGCTTGCAGAGTTACTGGCCTTCGCCAAAGCCAATCCCGGCAAGCTCAATCTCGGTAGCATCAACATTGGCAGCACGCAAAACCTGGCCGCCGAATTGTTCAAGACCAGCTCGGGCACGGATGTGCAGATCGTTCCGTTCAACGGCACGCCGGCCGTGATCACGGCATTGCGTGGCGGCCAGATCGACGCGGCGGTGGAAATCCTGGGCCCCGTCCTGCCGCAGGTCAAGGCCAATGCACTGCGCGTGCTGGCGGTCACCGGCGACAAGCGCACCGCCGTGTTGCCCGATGTGCCCACCGCCAAGGAAAGCGGCTTGACGACTTTCGTGGCGTCTAGCTGGAATGCCCTGGCCGCGCCGGCCAAAACCCCCAAGGACGTGATCGCCCGTTTGAACAAGGAAATCGCCGCTGCGGTCAATTCGCCAGATGTTCGCAAGAAGCTGCAGGACCTGAACGTGGAAGCACGCTCCAGCTCACCCGCGCAGGCGGCCGAGTTGCTGGCCAGCGAAACGAAGCGGTGGGGTGATGTGATCGTCCGCGCAAAAATACCCACGCAATAAAAAACGCAGGCCTGTCTGATGAAGGAGTTGTCAGTCGTGAAGTTTGAACACTTGGGCATGATTGGTTATGGCGAGGTGGGCAAAATTTTTGCCGCTGGCCTGCAAAGCAATGTTTCGGGCGTCAGTGTCTGGGATCTCAAGTTCGATGCGCCCGCACTGCGTGAGGCGCAACGCGCACATGCAGCGCAGGCGGGCGTGGCGGCTTGTGGTTCGGTGGCCGAGTTATGCGCGCGCTCGGATCTGCTGATCTCGGCCGTCACCGCATCCAACACACTGGCCGTGGCCCAGACGGCCGCGCCCCATATCCGGCCCGGCACGGTGTTTCTGGACCTCAACTCGGCCTCGCCCGGCACCAAGCAGCAAGCAGCGGAACTCATCAATGCAGCCGGTGGCCGCTATGTGGAAGCAGGCGTGATGACCTCGGTGCCGCCTTATGGCATTCGGGTGCCCATGCTGCTGGGCGGCGCGCTGGCTGCCGATCTGGCGGCCGTGCTGGGCGCGTGGGGCATGGAGGCCAAAGCTGTCAGCGAAAAACTTGGTGTGGCCAGCGCCATCAAGATGTGCCGCAGCGTGATGATCAAGGGCCTGGAGGCGCTGGTGATCGAAAGTTACACCACCGCCCGCGCTTACGGCGTGGAGGACCATGTGCTGCCTACGCTGGCTGAAACCTTTCCGGGCATTGACTGGGACAAGCAGGGCGCTTACTTTTTCAGCCGGGTGGTGCAGCACGGCCAGCGCCGTGCCGAGGAGATGCGCGAGGCGGCCAACACCGTGGGCGAAGCCGGTTCGGGCTTCGAGCCCGTCATGGCTTCCGCCATCGCCAGCAAGCAGCAGTGGGTGGCCGATCAGGCGAAGCAAGGCGTGTTCAGAGGGCTTGGCAAAGAGGCGCGTTGGCAGGACTACGCTGACCGGCTGTTGGCTGCAACATTGACGAAGCCGTAGTGCGCGTCTGGACCTGCCTTCAGGGTCGGGGATGCCGCCAGATCAGGCGTAAGGCTTGATCGCTTCAATGACCACGGACTTGACCAGGTTGATCGCCTTTTTCTGGGTGTCCGTGCTGGCCCGCCGCGATGAACGCACCAGTGTCAACTCGCTCATGATGCGCGGCGAGCGGATGCTGCGCAAGGTGAAATGCGCAGGATCTTCGGCGTTGCTCAGCGTATAACTTGGCAGCACGGCGTGACCCATGCCCTCCCTGACCAGGCTCAGGATGGCGTTCAGACCGTCCACCTCCAGCGTGATCTGCGGCTTGCAGCCTATCGTGATCATTTCGCCTTCGACCAGGATGCGGAAAGCATTCGGCCGGCTGGGCAGAATCAGTGGCAGCTTGGCCACTTCTGCGAGGGTGATGGGCAGACGCTTGCCGGGCACAATTTTTTTTGCAGCGCCGGCCTTGTCGCTGCTTTTTTGTGAAATGAGCACCAGCTCTTCGGAATTCAGTGTTGCCGTTTCCAGCTCGGGGGATCGTTCGGAGTTGTAGAGCACGGCCATGTCGAGGTTGCCGACACGCAGACCCTCCTGCATCAACACCGAAAACCCCTCTGTCAAGGTCAGTTGCGCCAGTGGCAGTTGTTGCCTGAAGGCCTGGGTCAGCGGCACCGTGACAAGCTTGGACAGGCTGGGCGGCAGGCCGATGGAAACCCGGCCTGCCAGGTTGCCGCGCACGGCGCCCAGTTCTTCACGCGCGACCTCCACCTGGTGCAAAATGCCGCGCCCGTGTTTGAGCAGCAGCTTGCCGGCTTCTGTCGGCAGGGCGCCGCGTCCGGTGCGGGTCAGCAGGTTTTGCCGCAGCTCGACTTCCAGCAGGCGCACCTGTCGGCTCAGCGCAGGCTGGGCAATGTCCAGCGCAATCGAGGCGCGGGTGAAACTGCCGAGTTCGGCGACCCGCACAAAGTATTCGAGTTGCTTGAGGTCCATGATGGTGTTTTGAATAAGCTTTGGAAAATTATGCCCAAATGGTATACCTGCTAGTCGGGGCGGGGCCTTTTCCCGCGCCGCAAAACCAACCAGAATTGCCTCATGCAAACCGCCGCATTCGCGCTCCACGGTATTTCTTCCATGGCCACCCGGCAGGTGCTGGCCGAACTGGTGTCGACGTTCGAGCGGCAGTCGGACTGCGCGGTCACGATGGAGGCGGTGGCTGGGGTGGATGCCGCAAAACGTGTGCAGGCCGGTGAAGTTTTCGACCTGGTGGTGCTGGCCTCCGACGCCATCGACAGATTGATCACCAGCGGGCACCTGCAGGCGGGCAGCAAGCTTGATCTGGTTCGCTCAGGAGTCGCGGTTTGCGTGCGTGCCGGTGCGCCTTTGCCGCAGATCGACTCTGAAGACGCAGTCAAACGAGCTGTGTTGGCCGCGCGCAGCATCAGCTACTCGACCGGGCCCAGTGGTGTGGCCCTGGCTAAATTGTTCGAGCACTGGGGTATCGCAGACGAGATCCAGGACCGTATGGTGCAGGCGCCGCCGGGCGTGCCGGTCGGAGCGCTGGTGGCGCGCGGCGCGGTCGAGCTGGGTTTCCAGCAACTGAGCGAGCTGCTCAACGTCGAAGGCATCACCGTGCTTGGCCCGTTGCCGCCGGCGATCCAGATCATCACCACCTTTTGCGCCGGCGTTCACGCCAGCGTGGCTGCGGGTTCAGCGCAAGCCGGGCGGGTGCATGCTCTGCTCGATTACATGCGTTCGCCGCAGGCCGCTGAGGCCAAACGCCGCCAGGGCATGGAGCCGGCCTGACCACAACATGAACACAGGAGAAACATGAGCATCATCATTGACTGCCACGGCCACTACACTACCGCGCCCAAGGCGCTGGAGGCCTGGCGCAACCAGCAGATCGCTGGCATCAAGGACCCCTCGGTCAAGCCAAGGGTGGCAGATCTGAAGATCAGCGACGACGAGCTGCGCGAGTCCATAGCGACCAACCAGTTGCGCCTGATGAAAGAGCGTGGCAGCGACATCACGCTGTTCTCGCCGCGCGCCAGTTTCATGGCCCATCACATCGGCGACTTCGAGGTGTCATCGACCTGGGCCGCTATCTGCAACGAGCTTTGCTTTCGTGTCAGCCAGTTGTTTCCCGACCATTTTGTGCCGGTGGCCATGCTGCCGCAGTCGCCCGGTGTTCAGCCTTCGACCTGCATCCCCGAACTTGAGAAATGCGTCAAGGAATTCGGCAACGTCGGCATCAACCTCAACCCCGACCCGTCAGGCGGCCACTGGACCAGCCCACCGCTGACCGACAAGCTCTGGTACCCGATCTACGAAAAGATGGTCGAGTACGACCTGCCGGCGATGATCCACGTCTCTACCTCCTGCAACCCGGCCTTTCACACCACCGGCGCGCATTACCTGAATGCCGACACCACGGCCTTCATGCAATTGATCCAGGGCGATTTGTTCAAGGACTTCCCGACGCTGCGCTTTTTGATTCCGCATGGCGGAGGCGCCGTGCCTTACCACTGGGGTCGCTTTCGCGGCCTGGCGCAGGAGATGAAAAAGCCGCTGCTGGCCGATCACCTGCTGGGCAACGTCTTCTTTGACACCTGCGTCTACCACCAGCCGGGCATCAACCTGCTCAACACGGTGATCCCGGTGAAAAACGTGCTGTTTGCCTCGGAGATGATCGGCGCGGTACGCGGCATCGATCCGGAGACCGGCCACTACTATGACGACACCAAGCGCTACATTGAGGCCTCCACAATCCTGAGCGCCGACGACAAGCACCAGATCTACGAAGCCAACACGCGCCGCGTGTTCCCGCGCCTCGACGCGCTGCTCAAAAAACAAGGGAAGTGAACATGTTTGAACTAGGCGTTGTTTACCGCAATATCAAACGGGCTGACCGCACGGCGACCGACAGACTGGCGCAGTACGGCTCAGCCACCGTGCATGAAGCCATGGGTCGCGTTGGCCTGATGAAGACCTGTATGCGACCCATCTATGCCGGTGCGCAGATTTCGGGCACGGCCGTGACCGTGCTGCTGCAGCCCGGCGACAACTGGATGATGCATGTGGCGGCCGAGCAGATTCAGCCCGGTGACATCGTGGTGGCGGCCTGCACCACCGACAACACCGATGGTTTTTTTGGCGACTTGCTGGCCACAAGCTTCATGGCGCGCGGCGCGCGTGGCCTGATCATCGACGGCGGTTGCCGCGACGTGAAGACCCTGACTGAAATGGGCTTTCCGGTCTGGAGCCGTGCGATCAGCTCCAAGGGCACGGTCAAGGCCACGTTGGGCTCGGTCAATATCCCCGTGGTGTGCGCCGGCATGAGCGTCAAACCCGGCGACGTGGTTGTCGCCGATGACGATGGCGTGGTGGTGGTGCCTGCAGATTGGGCTCAAAAAGTGGCGGACAGCGCGCAGGCTAGAGAAGCCAATGAAGGCGAAAAACGCGCCAAACTCGCCTCGGGTGTGTTGGGCCTGGACATGTACAGCATGCGAGAGCCGCTGGCCAAGCTGGGCCTGAAGTACATCGACTGACACAGACTGATTGCTGACCATGACAAAAGCTGCAAGCGTCGACTTCGCCAAAACGCCTGGCTGGCTCGACTGGTACACCGGCCCCAGCAAACCCCGCTTCAAGCTGCCTGCCGGCGCGGTGGACGCGCATTGCCATGTGTTCGGTCCTGGCGCACAGTTTCCCTATGCGCCAGAGCGCAAGTACACGCCGTGTGATGCGTCCAAACACCAGTTGTTCGCGCTGCGCGACCATCTGGGCTTCGATAAAAATGTGATCGTGCAGGCCACCTGCCACGGCAGCGACAACCGGGCGCTGGTCGATGCCCTCAGGCACGCGGACAACAAGGCACGCGGCGTGGCCACGGTCAAGCGCGATGTGCTTGATTCCGAGCTGCAGGACATGCACGCCGCCGGTGTGCGCGGCACGCGTTTCAACTTCGTCAAGCGCCTGGCCGACTTCACGCCGCGCGAGGTTTTGCTGGAGATTGCCCAGCGCATTGCCCCGCTGGGCTGGCATGTGGTGGTGTACTTCGAGGCGCAGGACCTGCCCGAGCTGTACGATTTTTTCACCACGCTGCCGACCACGGTGGTGGTGGACCACATGGGCAGGCCCGATGTCAGCAAGCCGGTGGACGGCCCCGAGTTCGAGCTGTTTGTGAAGATGATGCGTGAGCACAGCAACATCTGGAGCAAGGTCAGCTGCCCGGAACGCCTGAGCGTGAGCGGCCCGCCGGCCCTGAACGGCCAGCAGCACGCTTACCAGGACGTGGTGCCGTTTGCCCGGCGCCTGGTAGAGACTTTTTCTGACCGTGTGCTCTGGGGCACCGACTGGCCGCACCCCAACATGAAAGACCACATGCCCGACGACGGCCTGCTGGTGGACTACATTCCCCAGATTGCCACCACCTCTGAGTTGCAACAAAAACTGCTGGTCGATAACCCGACGCGGCTTTACTGGACCAACTGACCATGTCCCTCGCAAAACCTTACCTTGACGTTCCAGGCACCACCATTTTTGATGCCGAGCAGTCGCGCCTCGGTTACCACCTGAACCAGTTCTGCATGTCGCTCATGAAGGCGGCCAACCGCGAGCGCTTCAAGGCCAGCGAACGCGCCTACCTCGACGAGTGGCCGATGACCGAAGAGCAGAAGCAGGCAGTGCTGGCGCGCGACCTGAACCGCTGTATCAAGGCCGGCGGCAATATTTACTTCCTGGCCAAGATCGGGGCCACCGACGGCAAGAGTTTTCAGCAAATGGCAGGCAGCATGACCGGCATGACCGAAGAGGAGTACCGCGACATGATGATCTCCGGCGGCCGTTCGGTCGAAGGCAACCGCGTGATCGGCGAAGACGGCAGCGCCCAGGCCCATCGCCAGCCGCAAGGCAAAGCCGGCGCAGCACGGAATCCATGAACATGGCAAAAATTACCGCATCGGTTTATACCTCTCACGTACCTGCCATTGGTGCAGCACTCGATCTGGGCAAAAGCAGCGAGCCTTACTGGCAAGCTGTGTTCAAGGGGTATGACTTCTCGAAACAGTGGCTCAAGGAGAATCCGCCCGACGTGATTTTTCTGGTCTACAACGATCATGCCACCGCTTTCAGCCTGGAGATGATTCCCACTTTTGCGATTGGTACGGCGGCGTCCTACCAGCCAGCCGACGAAGGCTGGGGGCCGCGCCCCGTGCCGGTGGTGCAGGGCCACCCCGAGCTGGCGGCGCATATTGCGCAGTCGGTGATCCAGCAGGACTTTGACCTGACCATCGTCAACAAGATGGACGTGGACCATGGCCTGACTGTGCCGCTGTCGCTGATGTGCGGCCAGCCTCCCCAGTCGAATTTTGCCTGGCCCTGCCCGGTGATTCCGTTTGCCGTCAACGTCGTGCAGTACCCGGTGCCGTCGGGCATGCGCTGCTTTAAATTAGGCCAGGCGATTCGCAAGGCGATTGAGAGTTTTGACAAACCACTCAATGTCCAGATCTGGGGCACCGGCGGCATGAGCCACCAGTTGCAGGGGCCGCGCGCCGGTCTGATCAACAAAGAGTTTGACAACGCCTTTCTGGACCAGCTGATCGCCGACCCGGAAGGCCTGGCCTGCAAGCCGCACATTGACTATGTGCGCGAAGCAGGCTCGGAGGGGATAGAGCTGGTCATGTGGCTGATTGCACGCGGCGCCATGGCCGATGTGGCCGGCGGCCCCGCGCCCACGGTGGCGCATCGCTTCTACCACGTGCCCGCCAGCAACACTGCGGTGGGCCACCTGATTCTGGAGAACAAATAAATGGCTCAAACCATCAAAGTGGCGCTGGCAGGCGCCGGCGCCTTCGGCATCAAACATCTTGACGGCATCAAGAACATAGACGGCGTTGAAGTGGTGTCGCTGATCAGCCGCGACCTGGAGAAGACAAAAGAAATTGCCGCCAAATACGGCATCGCCCACGTCAGCACCGATCTGGCTGACAGCCTGTCGCTCAAGGAGGTCGATGCCGTCATTTTGTGCACGCCGACACAAATGCATGCCGGGCAAAGCCTCGCCTGTTTGAAAGCCGGCAAACATGTGCAGGTGGAGATCCCGCTGGCCGACACGCTCAAAGGCGCGAAAGAGGTGGTCGCCTTGCAAAAGCAGACCGGCCTGGTGGCGATGTGCGGCCACACCCGGCGCTTCAACCCCAGCCACCAGTACGTGCACCAGGAAATTGCGGCGGGCAAATTCAACATCCAGCAGATGGATGTGCAGACCTATTTCTTCCGCCGCAGCAACATGAATGCGCTGGGCCAGCCGCGCAGCTGGACCGACCACCTGCTGTGGCACCACGCGGCGCACACGGTAGATCTGTTTGCCTACCAGTGCGGCAGCCCGATTGTTCAGGCCAACGCCATCCAGGGACCGATTCACCCGACGCTGGGCATCGCCATGGACATGAGCATCCAGCTCAAGGCGGCCAGCGGTGCGATCTGCACGCTGTCACTGAGTTTCAACAATGACGGGCCGCTGGGTACCTTCTTCCGCTACATCGGCGACACAGCCACCTATCTGGCCCGTTATGACGACCTGTGGCAATCGACGAAAGAGGGCAAGGAAGAAAAAATTGACGTGAGCAAAGTGGACGTGTCCATGAACGGCATCGAGCTGCAGGACCGCGAATTTTTTGCCGCCATCCGCGAGGGGCGTGAACCCAACAGCAGTGTGGCCCAGGTGCTGGCCTGCTACGAGGTGCTGCACAAGCTTGAGCAGCAGTTGAACTAAGCCATGGCATTGCCCACCCGAAAAATCGGTGCCTTCGATGTCTCGGCCATAGGCCTGGGCTGCATGAACCTGAGCCACGCTTACGGCACGCCGCCGTCGGCAGAGCAGGGCGAACGTGTGCTGCTGGCCGCACTCGATGCCGGCGTCACGCTGTTTGATACCGCAGCGCTGTATGGCTTTGGCGCCAACGAAACCCTGGTCGGAAAAGTCTTGTCCAAACACCGCAGCCGCTTCACGCTGGCCAGCAAGGGCGGCATGGCGGGCGTGCAGTTTGACGACGGTATCAAGCGGGTCATCGATGGGCGGCCGGCAACCATTCGCAAAAACTGCGAAGACAGCCTGAAGCGCCTGCAGACCGATGTGATTGATCTGTACTACCTGCACCGCTGGGACAAAAAGGTGCCGATTGAAGACAGTGTGGGCGCCATGGCCGAGTTGGTGCGGGAGGGCAAGGTACGCAGCATAGGCCTGTCCGAGGTATCGGCAGCGACGCTGCGCAAGGCCCATGCGGTGCACCCGATTGCTGCGGTGCAGACCGAGTATTCGCTGTGGACGCGCAACCCCGAGATTGCTGTTCTGGATGCCTGCCGCGAGATTGGGGCAGCTTTTGTCGCTTTCAGCCCGGTGGCGCGCGGCTTTCTGTGCGACGCGCTGCACGACGTGAGCACGCTGCAGGCCAAAGACATACGCAGCGCCATGCCACGTTTTGCGCCCGACAACTACGCCGCCAACCTCAAGCTGCTGCCGCCTTACAAGGCGCTGGCCCTGGAGGCGGGTTGCACACCGGCTCAGCTGGCGCTGGCCTGGCTGCTGCACAAGGCGCCGCATATCGTGCCGATTCCCGGCACTACCAGCGTGGCGCACCTGCAGGACGATCTGGGTGCGATGGCGGTGCGTCTGGATGCCGGGCTGCTGGCGAAGCTTGAGGCGCTGATCAACCAGCAGACGGTGACCGGCCAGCGCTACAGCGCGCAGAGCGCCAGCGAAGTCGATACCGAAGAGTTTGGTGCCAAGGCCTGAGCCTGGGCAGATTCTGAACTTGCTACCGTATTAATAGCTGGTTGCGCCCGTCGCATAAGGGCTACAGCCGTTTTTTCTTGTAATCGCAGCGCCTGGCAGCCCAGAATAAAAAAAGCCGCAACCCGTCAAAACGGGATGCGGCTTTTATTTGCCGGGCCTGGCTTTACAGCGTGTCAATAAAGCTGCGCAACTTGTCCGAACGCGAAGGGCTTGAGCTTGCGCAGCGCCTTGGCTTCGATCTGGCGGATGCGTTCACGCGTCACGTCGAACTGCTTGCCGACTTCTTCCAGCGTATGGTCGGTGGACATCTCGATACCAAAACGCATGCGCAGCACCTTGGCTTCGCGCG
>NZ_JAUYEY010000034.1 GCF_030689685.1 Polaromonas sp.
CATCCATCGTTGTGGCTTGCGAGATCGCTATTTGCGCAATTTCGATCGTCTCATCATCCCCGGTAACTGGACGTGCCATGACTTTCTCCATCAAGTATGATGGAGGATATTATTGCACTAATGTTGTGGAAATGGAATTAGTCCATCAAGCGTTAGCAGCTATCAATAAGATAGTGACAACGCCAGCCGCAGAAGCTGAAGAACGGGCTTTGCGCCGTTTCAGCCGTTGCTGGGTCTGGCGGCTGCGCTGATCTTAGGCATATTAGCCGGCTGCGACTCGACCCACCGGCGAACACGTTCGGCATCACCAAGGCGGCTGAGTTTGCCGGCCGAATCCAGAAACACCATGATCAGCTTGCGGCCTGCAATTTTTGTCTGCATGACAAGGCACTGGCCTGCTTCCGAGATGTAGCCGGTCTTTTGCAAGCCAATGTCCCAGTCGGGGTTTTTGACCAGCCGGTTGGTGTTGTTGTACTGCAGGGTCTGCCGGCCCACCGCCACCTGGTAACCGGTGGACGTGGAGAGTTCGCGAAGCACCGGGTCTGCGTGTGCGGCATTGACCAAGGTGGCCAGGTCCTGCGCGTTGGACTGGTTCTGGCTGGACAGGCCGGTCGGCTCGACGTAACGGGTGCCCTTCATACCCAACAGTTTGGCCTTGGCGTTCATCAGATTGACAAACGAAGGCATACCACCGGGGTAGGTACGGCCCAATGCATGCGCTGCGCGGTTTTCGCTGGACATCAGGGCCAAATGCAGCAGTTCGCCGCGGGTCAGGCTGGAGCCAACGCGCAGGCGTGAGCGGCTGCCCTTTTCCGTGTCTACGTCGTCTTGCGTGATGGTGATGCTTTCGTCCATGGGCAATTGGGCGCCGCTGATGATCATGCCGGTCATCAACTTGGTCAGGGACGCAATCGGCAACACGGCGTGGTCGTTTTTGCTGAACAGAATTTCATGCGTATCCTGGTCGATCACCAGCGCCACGCTGGACTTCAGGTCCAGCGGATCCTGCGCGCTGTGCAGGCCGGCAATCTGCCCAAACGAAGGTCGCGCAGGTGTCGCGACGATGATGGGCTTGCGCGGGGATTTAGCAACAACACGAACGCTCTTGCGGGTGGAGACGACTTTTTTGGAGACCGTCTTGGTGGCCTGGGATTTTTTGACCACCTGGCGCTTGGCAGGGGCCGCGTCCGACGCCACCGGAAAAACCAAGGCGACCGAAAAAGTAAGAAGTCCAACGAGTTGTAAGCTCCGTTTGAATATCAGGTTCAGCGTGTTGGCCATTGATTCGCCTCCAGTTGCGATTAGTGCGATGCTGGAGTGTATACAGATAGAAAAAGTCACGCAATATCAATCGTTTGCGTGACTTTCCTAAACGCAACGCTTAACTCGATGCTGGTTTTAACTTGCATCCCCATGCAAATCAACAAAAAATTACTAAGTTATTGATTTAAAAGGACTTTGTCGTCAGCAGGGTCTTAGCCTTGGGCTGCCACCCGGTCCGCTTTGCTTTGCAATTTGTTCAGGGCACTCAAATAAGCCTTGGCCGAAGCAACCACGATGTCCGGATCGGCACCCACGCCGTTGACGACACGGCCGCTATTTTGGAGCCTAACCGTAACCTCACCCTGGCTTTCGGTGGAACCGCTGATCGCATTGACCGAATACAGCACCATCTCGGCGCCGCTTTTAACATGCGTTTCGATGGCCTTGAGCGAGGCATCGACCGGACCGTTGCCGTCGGATTCGCCCCTGACTTCTTTGCCGTCCACGGTGAACACCACACTGGCCTGCGGGCGCTCGCCAGTTTCGCTGTGCTGGGACAGTGAAACAAAGCCGTACTGCTCTTTCTCATGCGTGACGCTTTCGTCGCTAACCAGCGCCAGGATGTCCTCGTCGAAAATTTCACTCTTGCCGTCGGCCAGTTCCTTGAAACGCGCAAACGCGGCATTGGTGTCAGCCTCGCTGTCCATCTGGATGCCCAGGTCCTGCAAGCGCTGCTTGAAGGCGTTGCGGCCGCTGAGCTTGCCCAACACCATCTTGTTGGAGCTCCAGCCCACGTCCTCCGCACGCATGATCTCGTAGGTTTCACGCGCCTTGAGCATGCCGTCCTGGTGAATGCCGGACGCATGCGCAAACGCGTTGGCGCCAACCACGGCCTTGTTCGGCTGGACCACAAAACCGGTGGTCTGGCTGACCATGCGGCTAGCGGCCACGATGTGCAGCGGGTCAATATTCATGTCGAGCTTGAAATAGTCGCGGCGCGTTTTCACGGCCATGACGATTTCTTCGAGCGAGCAGTTGCCGGCGCGTTCACCCAAGCCGTTGATCGTGCATTCGACCTGGCGCGCGCCGCCGATTTTGACACCAGCCAGCGAGTTGGCCACGGCCATACCGAGGTCGTTGTGACAGTGCACCGACCAGATGACCTTGTCACTGTTGGGCACGCGTTCACGCAGGGTTTTGATGAAGTTGCCATACAGCTCGGGCACCGCATATCCGACGGTATCAGGCACGTTGATGGTGGTCGCGCCCTCGACGATCACGGCTTCAAGTACGCGGCACAGAAAGTCCATGTCGCTGCGGTAACCGTCTTCCGGGCTGAACTCAACGTCGGCCACCAGGTTGCGTGCAAAGCGCACCGACAGTTTGGCCTGCTCCAGCACTTGCTCGGGCGTCATTCGCAGCTTTTTTTCCATGTGCAGTGCACTGGTGGCGATGAAGGTGTGGATGCGCGCGCGGTTGGCGCCCTTGAGCGCTTCGGCAGCGCGGGAGATGTCGCGGTCATTGGCGCGCGACAGCGAGCAGATGGTGGAATCTTTAATGGCGTTGGCAATTGCCTTTACCGCCTCAAAATCTCCGTTGGAGCTCGCTGCGAAACCGGCCTCAATCACATCGACTTTCAGGCGTTCCAGCTGGCGCGCAATGCGCAGTTTCTCGTCGCGCGTCATGGACGCGCCGGGCGACTGTTCGCCGTCGCGCAAGGTGGTGTCGAAAATAATCAGTTTGTCGGTCATGGCTGGCTCCTGCTGCGTGCTCGCGGTACGTCGTTGAAATGCAACTCAATCCTCTATGTTAACGGCGACTGCCTGCAGAGTGCTGGCGCGCTGCAGGCCCGAAACAATGGCTTTCAGTGAGGCCGACACGATGTTGCCGTCCATACCGACACCAAACAAGGTCTGACTGTTGACGCGCAGCTCCAGGTAGGCCACTGCCTGCGCAGCGGCACCCGAGCCGATGGCATGCTCGTGGTAATCCAGCACACGCACGGCATGGCCGGTAGCGCTGTTGAGCCCGGCCACAAAAGCGTCAATCGGGCCGGTACCTGCACCTTCGACTTGATGGGAAGCGCCGTGAAGCTGCACATCGGCCCGGATGTTGAAGGACTTGGCGCCGGCGCTGACCACTTCCTCAATCACCAGGTGCTGCGGCGCCGGAACACTCTGCAAGCCGTATTCCTTTTCAAACAATGCGAACAGGTCCTGCGCCGTCAACTCCTTGCCGGTCGCGTCCATCACGCCCTGCACCACCTGGCTAAACTCGATCTGCAGGCGGCGCGGAAGCTCCAGGCCAAACTCGCTTTCGAGCAGGTAGGCAATGCCGCCCTTGCCCGACTGGCTGTTCACGCGGATCACCGCCTCGTAGCTGCGGCCCAGGTCCTTCGGATCGATCGGCAGGTAAGGCATGTCCCAGATGTCGTCCTCCTTGCGTGCAGCGAAGGCCTTCTTGATCGCGTCCTGGTGCGAGCCCGAAAACGAGGTGTAGACCAGGTCACCCGCATAAGGATGGCGTGGATGCACCGGCAACTGGTTGCAATGCTCGACAGTGCGACGGATTTCGTCGATTTCCGAGAAATCCAGGCCAGGCGCTACGCCCTGTGTGTAGAGGTTGAGCGCGATGTTGACCAAGTCCACATTGCCGGTGCGCTCGCCGTTGCCGAACAGGCAGCCTTCGATGCGGTCTGCCCCTGCCATCAGCGCAAATTCGCCAGCGGCGGTCCCGGTTCCGCGGTCATTGTGCGGATGCACCGACAGCACGATGGCGTCGCGCCGCGCCAGATGACGGTGCATCCATTCCATCATGTCGGCAAAGATGTTGGGCGTTGAGTGTTCGACCGTCGAGGGCAGGTTGATGATGCACTTGTGCTCGGACGTGGGCTGCCAAACCGCAGTGACGGCATCGACCACGCGTTTGGAAAATTCAAGTTCGGTGCCAGACCACATTTCAGGCGAATACTGGAAGGTCCATTGCGTTTGCGGCTGCGCTGCGGCCAGTTCACTGAACAGCCGCGCATTGTCGGTCGCCAATTTGACAATCTCGTCTTCGTTCATGCCCAGCACCACCCGGCGCATGACCGGCGCAGTCGCGTTGTAGAGATGCACGATGGCGCGCGGTGCACCCCGAAGAGCTTCAAACGTGCGCCGGATCAAGGGTTCACGGGCCTGCGTCAGCACCTGGATGGTGACATCTGCCGGGATCAGGTTTTCATCAATCAATCTGCGTAAAAAGTCGAACTCGACCTGCGAAGCCGAAGGAAAACCGACCTCGATTTCCTTGAAGCCGATCTTCACCAGCGTGTCGAACATTCTGAGCTTGCGCGGTATGTCCATCGGCTCGATCAGCGCCTGATTGCCGTCACGCAGGTCCACGCTGCACCAGATCGGCGCCCGGCTCAGCACCACGTCCGGCCAGCTACGGTCGGCCAGGCGAACCGGAGGAAAGGACTTGTATTTGCTTGAAGGTGTTTTCAACATGTTCATCTCATCCACTGTGACATTCCAAACCCAGCAACCCAAAGAAAAACGGCCCGTTGCTGGTGCAAACGGGCCGTTGAATTGGGTGTACGCGTGCGCGCTACCGTCTCCGCCCGTTGGCAGATAGCAGTAGTGCTAGCGAAATTTGATTCATGGTGCGCAATGTATCACAAAATTTTCAGATGCCGTCATCCGGAATTCCCACCGGACGACGGGTTTATTTGTGCAGGCCGCGTTCATCAGGCTCATCGGTCGAGGTCGAAATCACGCTGGTCTGCAGGCCCTTGGCCTTGCGCCAGCCGTAAAGTACGTAACCCGAAAAACCGTAAATCACAAACAAGCCGAACATCACCGTCGGCGGATCAATGTTGATCACGGCAATGCCCAGCGCAATCAAAACAATCACGGCAAATGGGACACTGCGCTTGATGCTGAGGTCCTTGAAGCTGTAAAAAGGCACGTTCGTGACCATGGTCAATCCTGCATAAAGTGTCAGGGCGAACATGTACCAGCGTACGTCCTCACCCTGCAAACCCGCTTCATCCATCAGCCATATGAAGCCGGCCACCAGAGCCGCCGCAGCCGGTGAAGGCAGGCCCTGAAAAAACCGTTTGTCAACGACTGCCGTGTTGACGTTAAAGCGGGCCAGCCGCAGCGCAGCACACGCGCAATAGACAAAGGCAGCAATCCAGCCCCAGCGCCCCAGGCCGGTCAGGGCCCAGACATAGGCAATCAGCGCCGGCGCCGCACCAAACGACACCATGTCGGCCAATGAATCCATCTGCTCGCCAAAAGCACTTTGGGTGTTGGTCATGCGCGCCACGCGGCCATCCAAGCTGTCGAGCACCATGGCAGAAAACACGCCAATCGCCGCCTGGTCAAAGCGTCCATTCATGGCCATCACGATGGCGTAAAAACCGCCGAACAGCCCAGCCAGCGTGAACAGGTTGGGCAAGATGTAGATACCCTTGCGCCGCTTGCGCGGCACAACTTCCGCAGCATCAAGGTCAGAGTCGTGGCCGTCATGCATGGAAGATGCTCCGGGTTGCGGGAAAGGTGATGCGCTCGGGGTGCGGCGCAGAGAGTGATTCGGTCATGCCCAGAGGATACCAAACGGCAGTCTACTGAAATCGGGATAGGGGCCGATCATCGCTGACCGGACCCCTCCCACACCACCCGGCATGCGGGCCCGCACCGGGCGGTTCGAGAAGTTGAGGTCATGAGAGTCGGGGCAATCCCATCGTGTCGAACCAAGCGATGGTCAGCACG
>NZ_JAUYEY010000038.1 GCF_030689685.1 Polaromonas sp.
CAGCGCGCGCAGCGTCACGTGCCAAGCTCGATCACAACGCTGCGCCTGCTGCTGAGCGTCGCACTCGCAAGCGCCCTGGGTCATTGCCCGCATTGCCATTGGATAAGTCCGAGACTAAACTTATGACACAGTAAGACTAGGTGTGCTACGACAACCTGGCCCGCCTTTGCCGCAACAGCAGGGTGTAGCATTCACGCTCAAACTTCCACTCTATATTTTTTCACTCAGGATGACCCGTTTGCGAATCTCTCTTGTTGTGGCTGGATTGTTGGTCACTATGCCGCTCACCCACGCCGCTGGCGCATCCGCTGCGGCCGGTCATCCCATCGTTGGCACCTGGACCTGGGTATTGTTTGACGGCGCCTGCACAGAAACTTACCGGTATCGGCTGGACCGGACCGTGTTAGCCACCAGCGCAGGAGAAGTATCGGAGAAAGCATATGACATCGCGGCTGCGCCGGATGCGCGGGGTTTTTTCAAGCTCGTTGAAACCGTGGTGCGTCAGAACGACAAGAAGGATTGCTCAGGTGCCTTGCTAGGCGGCCCTGGCGAACAAGTCACACGCTTCATCCAGTTCAGCCCGCAACAAGATAAATTGCTGATCTGCCGCGAGGCGGCGCTGACGGCCTGTTTTGGGCCGCTCAAACGTGTGCCCTGAGGACTTGTTCGGCGCTGCCCTAGGGTGCCTGCGTGCCGGCCCGGCGTCGCCGTGTGACAGGCGGACTGGCCGCCACATCGCGTCCATCCCGCTTGCTGACATAGCTGCGATACAGCTTGGCAGCCAGCCCCGAAGTGATGGCAAAAACAATCAATTTACGTAGCATGGGGGCGCTCCTTAAAAAACGCCGAACAGCATCAGAAGAATGATCACGCTGATGGGAATACCGAGTAGCCAGGCAATGATGGGCATTTTTTTCTCCAAGATTTGTTTAGGAAACTCAAAGATAAATGCAGTGTTTTCCACGGGTTGACGGATATCAACCAAAGCGCAGGTAGGGGCCGGCCTACATTGGCTCGGCGCATGTGCGCTTGCATTCGGCAGCGCTGCCATGCAGACTCGTTATATTCATGCCTGCCCTCTTCGCTTCTTGCCGATTATTCCGCGTGCAAGACGTTCGACCGCAGCAAGGACCCGTCTTCAATCATCATGAAAAAACTCTACAAATATTTCTTCCGCGGGCTGATCACCGTTTTGCCGGTCGCGCTGACCTTGTACCTGCTCTACATCTTTCTGGCCTGGACGGAAAAACTGACCCTCTGGATACTGAGCCCGCTGATTGGTAGCTTCTATCTGCCCGGCATGGGGCTGGTGTCGGGCGTACTGATCATCCTGCTGATCGGCTACCTGGTGTCCAAACCGAAGGTGCGCCATTTGCTGGCGTTTGCCGAACTGCCGTTTACCAACCTGCCGGTGGTCAAAAGCATTTACAGCTCACTGAAAAGTTTTGCTGATTATTTTTCGCCCACTGGCAAACAGGGTGAGCAAAGTGTGGTGATCCTGCGCATGCCCGGCCACGCGTTGGAAATCGTCGGCCTGGTGACTCGCCGTGACTTTGCCGACTTACCCGATGGATTTTTGCACGGCGAACGGGTGGCGGTGTACCTGCCCATGGGCTACATGATCGGCGGCTACACCGTGTTTGTGCCGCTCGAATGGGTGCAGCCGATCAATATGTCGGTCGAGGAGGCCATGCGTTCCTCGCTGATCGCCTGGATGGCGCGGCCACCCGCCGACGGCGGGCAGGTGCCCTGAGTTTTTCTGACGGGGAATCCGCTAAAGCGTTGATTCAACCGACAGGGGCTCAGCTTGTCTGCCGCGAGGGGCCTGGGCCTCGACCCGCAATGTGCCGGAAAGTGATGCGGCCCTTGCTCAGGTCGTAAGGCGACAGTTCAAGCGACACCTGGTCGCCGGCGAGGATGCGGATATGGTTCTTGCGCATCTTGCCGGAGGTGTACGCCACCAGCTTGTGGCCGTTGTCCAGCGTCACCCGAAAACGCGAGTCGGGCAGCACCTCATTGACCAGCCCGTGCATTTCAATCAGTTCTTCTTTGGCCATGATGTAACTCCTTGAAAATTTGAAAAAATGTCTGAACGGGTCGCCGGCGCGTCAGGCGCAAGCTGGCGCCGAGCGTTCGTGGATCCAACCCATCGCGTGTTCGGTGGCGTACTGCACGGCCGCAGCCGCGCTGTCAAAAAGTCCGCTGAAACGCATCACGCGGTCATGCGTGGCGCTGCCACGCCCGGACCGAATGGACACGGAGGCGGCGTATTGGCCTTCGCCCTGGGGCTTGGCCAGCGGTGATACAAGGTACTTGCCCACCGCGATGTGGTTGTGATCAATCGTCATAAAAGTCTGCGCCGGGTATGGTTCCCGGCTTGATAAATGGAGAAGTAAACGGCTTGCGAGCAAGCCAACGGGTATTCGGTTCTGCCTGCCCAGCCTGGAGGGGCCGGGTGGGTGAGCCTTGAGTGGGCACCGTTGGGAGAAGTGCTCGCTAGGAGATAGAACAGAGCGGAGAGGGATCAATGCTGTGAGGGCATTGAAGACACCGTTAAATCTCGGAGATATCGGGCTCTAAGAAGCGCCGCATTTGAGAAGGAAGCCAGAGGGAGAGGACTTCGTTGAAAAAAGCTGATGCGTTACCGAAGCTCTGATTGTAACCGCTGCGGGGCTTTCCTGCAGGAACGCGGGGCCAGTGACCGCCGTCTCTGCCGATTGTCGAAAAACCCCTACAGCGGACCGCCGCCAAAGCGCCCACACTGAAAGCTCATTGCCGTCGCAGACGGTTTTTATCCTGATGGACCGCAGGGCGCGGCCGCACCGACAAAAGGACACTCAGCATGCAAGTTCAAGTCAACACCAACCACAGCATCGAAGGCCGCGAGGCGCTGGAGCGCTGGGCCCAGGCTGAAGTCAGCCAGACCCTGGAGCGTTTCAGCCATGAGATCACGCGTGTGGAAGTGCACCTGAGCGACGAAAACAGCGGCAAGGCCGGCGCTGCCGACAAACGCTGCCTGATGGAAGCCCGCCTGGCCAACCACGCGCCGGTTGCGGTAACCCATCATGCCGCAGGCATTGACGAAGCCTTTCGCGGGGCCGAGGGCAAGCTCAAACGCGCACTGGACAGCACGCTGGACCGCCTGAAAGACCACCGCGACCGCGATTCCATCCGCAAGGATGCCGCGCTGATCCAGCCCGATTATTGATCTTTTCCAAATACACGACAGTGATTGGATGGCCCTCACCCTCGCCCTTTGGGAGAGGGACGGGGTGAGGGATTGAGCGTCCGACTGTCATGAGTTTTGAAGCCCTCAATAAGCAGCAATTGCGCAGTACGCTATAAAATTTATAGCTTGTAACGCTTGCTGGATATGGGCTGGAGGCCGAAAACGCTTGGAACTTCCTAAGACTGGGCGTTTACGCCTCGAATTGCGGATGCAGTTGCCGAATCCGGCTCATGGCCATGCCCGCTGCAGCGGTACGGGTTTCGACCCCGAGTTTGGCAAACACACGTTCCAGGTGTTTTTTCACCGTCATCGGGCTGGTGCCGAGGATGTCGCCAATATCGCGGTTGATCTTGCCCTTGACCACCCAGTACAGCACCTCGGCTTCACGCGCGGTGAGCTTGAAAGACAGGCTCATGGCCTGGATCACGGTTTCGTCCGACTCCTCACGCATGATGATCAGCCAGTCATCGTCACCGGTCTGCTGGTGCAGGCGGAAGGTCAGGCGGCGCGCACCTGACCCTGCGCTTTCACAACTCAGGCGTGGCGGCTCGATCTGGCGCCCGGCATCCGGCAGGTTGCGGCGCAGCCAGGTCAGTACTGGCTCTGGTGTCTGCGGCGCACTGGTGCCGTAATACTGTAGAAGCAGGTCGCGCGCCAGCGGGGTCTGCCACATCAGCTTGCCGTCGCTGACCCTCACCGTGATGGTGGCGTAGCCAAAGGCGTCCAGCGCATTGCGGGCCTGGCGCTTTTCACGCGCACTTTGCAGATGCACACCGATGCGCGCCAGCACCTCCTTGGGCTTGATGGGTTTGGTCACGTAATCCACGCCACCCGACTCCAGCGCAGCCACCAGGTATTCGGTCTCGGTCAGCCCGGTCATGAAAATGATGGGGATGTGGGCCGTTGCAGCGTTGGCCTTCAGGCGCTTGGCCACTTCGAAGCCGTCCATGCCGGGCATCATGGCGTCGAGCAGCACGATGTCAGGCAGGGCCTGGGCGGCGCGCGCCAGCGCGGCCTCGCCGTGTGTGGCTACCAGTACGGTGTAGCCCGACTCGTCGAGCGCGTCGTGTAACACCGACAGGTTGTCGGGTACGTCATCGACGATCAGCACCACGTCGCTGTTGGCGCGGTCCAGCGTCTGGGACAGCGGGCGCTGCGTGCTGCTCATGGCGCGACCCCGGCCAGTTGCTGGCTCATGGTTTCAAACTGGAACTGGCGCGCCAGGGCGCGCATCTCGGCGGCAAATCCGGCGCTCTGCGGCTGTGATTTTTCGATCTCGTCGAGGGTGTTCATGATGCCGCGAAAATAACCGAGGTTGACCACCTCACGCAAGGCGTCGAGCTGCGCCGCAGCAGGGTAGACACGCGGCAGCGCCGACCTGGCCGGTGCGGCCGGGGCTTGCACCGGCGCATCCAGCCAGACCAGTTGCAGGCGCCGCTCCAGCCAGTCCAGCAGCTCGCTGTGGCGCACCGGCTTGAGGATGAAGTCTTCAAGGCGGATACCGACATCGTTTTCGAGACCCTTGTCAAAGGCATTGGCAGACACAATGGCCAGATGAATAGCTGAATGGCCCGCCGCTCGCACGCGGCGCAGGGTCTCCCAGCCGTCGATGCCGGGCATGGCCAGATCCATCAGGATCACCTCGGGCTGATAGCCTGCGGCCAGCAGGTCCAGGCAGTCGTGGCCACTGGCGGCCGTGCGTATCTCAAAGCCCAGCGGCTCCAGCACATTGACCAGCAGCTCGCGGTCGGCCTCTTCGTTGTCCACCACCAGCACGCGCCGGCGCGCCCCGGCATAACCGTAGCGCGCCTTGTGCGCGCGCGAAGACGGCACCGGCAGCGCCGCGCCGGGCGCCAGCCGGACCTCGGGCAAAAACAGCTTGACGCGAAACACCGAGCCGGCATCGGGCGTGCTGACCACCGTCAACTCGCCCCCCATCAGGTCGGTCAGCATCTTGGCAATCGTCAGGCCCAGCCCCGCACCCGGCGCTGCCGGCCCGGGGGTGGAAGCGCGCGTGAAGGGCTCGAAGATACGTTCGATCTCCTGCGCCGACAGGCCGGGGCCGGTGTCTTCAATCTCGATGCTGGCCATCTCGCGTGCGTACTTCAGGCGCAGGCTGATGTGGCCCGCCGGGGTGAACTTGATGGCGTTGCCCAGCAGGTTGATGAGAATCTGGCGCACACGCTTTTCATCTGCCCGCACCACCACCGGAATCGTGCCTTCCGACTCGAAATGAAAACCCAGGCCCTTGGCCTGCGCCTCCAGCTCAAACATGCCGGTCATCTCCTGTACAAAGTCGGTGAAGTGCATGGGCCTGACGTTGAGCGTGAGCTTGCCGCTTTCAATGCGCGCAATGTCCAGCGTGCCCTCAATCAGCGACAGCAGGTGTTCACCGCCGCGCTTGATCACCCCAACGGCCTGTTGCCGGTGCGCCGGGATCGACGTGTCTTCCCCCATCAGCTGGGCGTAGCCGAGAATGCTGTTGAGCGGCGTGCGCAGCTCGTGGCTGATGGCGCTGATGTAGCGGCTTTTGGCCTGATTCGCCAGATCTGCCACCCGTTTGGCCTGCTGCAGGGCCTCGTCGGTCTGACGGTGCGATTCGATTTCTTTCATCAGCAAATGCGTTTGCCGGTTCGACTCTTCCTGCGCCACCTGCCGGCTTTTGTGCGCCAACACCAGCCACCAGGCCACCAGCCCGGCAATCACCAGCAGCGCCATGTAGGCTTTCAGAAAGCCGGAGCGCAGCGTCGAGCCGGAGGCGACCTGTAGTTCAAGCAACGCGCGCATTTCCTGGTAATAAAGCAAACCGAACACGCTGGCAAGCAGAGGCACGATGACCAGCATCAGCAGCAGAAAGTGGCCCAGGCCGGTGTCAAGATACGGCCAGATTCGGCGCGGCAACAGCCAGCGCAACGTGGCCGACCACTGGACCGACAGGCTGGCCTGCGGTTTGCACAAATCGCCGCAGCGCGCATCCAGCGTGCAGCACAGCGAGCAGATCGGCCCCTGGTAGGCCGGGCAATGCGCCATGTCCGGGCCTTCGTAGTCGCGCTCGCAGATCACGCAGCGCTTGAGTGCATACGCTTGGTAGTTGCCCTGTGCGTCCGTTTCTGGCGCGTCTGCGCTGCGGGCAATGTAATAACGCCCCTTCGTCGCCCAGGCAATCAGCGGCGAAGTGACAAACGCGGTACCCAACGCAATCACCGCCGAAAACGCCTGCGCCGTGCGGCCAAACAGGCCCAGGTGGGCCGCCACCGACAGCACAGAGGCCAGCGCCATCGCGCCGACACCGACCGGGTTGATGTCATACAGGTGAGCGCGTTTGAACTCAATGCCCTTGGGCGACAAGCCCAGCGGCTTGTTGATGACCAGATCGGCCACCACTGCCATCATCCAGGCAATCGCGATGTTGGAGTACAGGCCCAGCACATCGCCCAGTGCCTGGAACACATCCATCTCCATCAGCATGAAGGCGATCAGCGTGTTGAACACCACCCACACCACGCGCCCCGGGTGGCTGTGCGTCAGGCGCGAAAAGAAGTTGGACCAGGCCAAAGAGCCGGCATAGGCATTGGTCACATTGATCTTGAGCTGCGAGATGACGACAAACAGCGCAGTAGCAGCCACGGCCCAGCCGTAGTTCGGAAACACGTACCCATACGCCGCCAGGTACATCTGGTTGGGGTCCACCGCACGGTCCAGCGGCACCATGTGCTGAATCGCCAGATAAGCCAGAAAGGCGCCGCCCAGCATTTTGCCCACGCCCAGCAGCACCCAGCCAGGCCCGCCAGCCAGCACGCCGGCCCACCAGCGGCGGCGATTCCCCGCTGTCTGCACCGGCATGAACCGCAGATAGTCGGCCTGCTCGCCCATTTGGGTGATCAGGGCGATGCCCACCGTCAAAGCAGCACCAAACAAGTGCAGGTCAAAGCCTGAATTCGTGCTTTTCTCACCTTGATAGTGCGTTATGCCGGCAAAAGCACCGGGGTCTCGCACTAAAACATAGACATATGGCACAACCAGCATGATCAGCCACAGCGGCTGCGTCCAGACCTGCAGACGGCTGATGACCGACACACCGTGGGTCACCAGCGGAATCACCACCAGCGCGCAGATCAGGTAACCCCAACTCGGTGGAATGCCCAGCGCCAGCTCCAGTGCATAGGCCATGACCGCCGCTTCAAGCGCAAAAAAGATAAAGGTGAATGAAGCGTAGATCAGCGAGGTCAGGGTAGAGCCGATGTAGCCAAAACCTGCGCCGCGCGTCAGCAAGTCCATGTCCACGCCGTAACGGGCGGCGTAAATGCTGATCGGCAAGCCGGCCATGAAGATGATCAGCCCGGTGGCCACAATCGCCCAGAAGGCATTGGTAAAGCCGTACTGCACCAGCAAAGTGGCGCCGACCGCTTCCAGAATCAGAAAGGACGCTGCGCCGAAGGCGGTGTTGGCAACGCGCCATTCGGACCAGCGGCGAAAACGCTGGGGCGTGAAACGCAGCGCGTAGTCTTCCATGGTTTCGCTGGCCACCCAGCTATTGTAGTCGCGCCTGACCTTGATGATGCGCTGCACAGGTGCATCGGCATCCGGCGCCGCCAGCGGCGCGGGCGCCCACGGCGGCACCGCCGGGCCAGGCAGAGGCAGCGGTGCAACGGTGGGGTCCATGGGTGTCAATACGTCATAAGGCGGAGCCAGCTCAAGTGCAGATTCCATGCCACAGAGGGAAAATCAGCGCCGTTGACGCCATTCCTGTGGCACCATTCTTGCACCCTGCCCACTACATTCTTGCTACAGCCGCCCCCCCGGAGAGACCATGGAATTGACCCCGAGAGAAAAAGACAAGCTGCTGATCTTCACCGCCGCCCTGCTGGCCGAAAGGCGCCAGGCGCGGGGGCTCAAACTCAATTACCCGGAAGCCGTCGCGCTGATCAGCGCCGCTGTGATGGAAGGCGCGCGCGACGGCAAAACCGTGGCGCAGTTGATGAGCGAGGGCCGCACGATCTTGAGCCGCGCCGATGTGATGGACGGTATCGCAGAGCTGATCCCCGACATCCAGGTCGAGGCAACCTTTCCCGACGGCACCAAGCTCGTCACTGTGCACCAGCCAATTGTCTGACCCACCAACAGGCCTAGCCAGAGACCCCCATGAACCCAAAAGATGCTATCAAAATCATAGCTGCTTACGCAATACCAACGTGGGCTACAGCCGTATTTGCCCATGACGGCCACGCCATGGCGGGCAACCACTGGCACGCCACCGACGTGTGGGGCTTTGTGGCTATGGCCGGTGTACTGGCGCTGGCCATCTGGTTGTCGCGCGGCGACAAGTGAGGCGGCTATGATTCCAGGTGAGTTGCTGACCGACGGCCCCGACCACGCGCTCAACACCGGGCGCCGCACCTTGGCGGTGGTGGTCCAAAACACCGCCGACCGACCGATACAAGTTGGATCGCACTATCACTTTGCCGAAACCAACGCCGCACTCGACTTTGACCGTGCCGCCGTACGCGGCATGCGCCTGAACATTGCGTCGGGCACAGCGGTGCGTTTTGAGCCCGGGCAGCAGCGCACAGTGGAGCTGGTGGACTTCGCCGGTGAACGAAAAATTTACGGCTTTCGCGGCCTCGTTCAGGGAGCAATTTAATGGCCACGATTGGCAGACGCGCTTACGCAGAAATGTTCGGCCCCACAACCGGCGACCGCATCCGCCTGGCCGATACCGACCTTTTGATTGAGGTCGAAGCCGACTACACCTTGCGTGCCGGCAGTTACGGCGAAGAGGTCAAGTTCGGCGGCGGCAAGACGATTCGTGACGGCATGGCTCAGTCGCAGAAGACCCGTGCTGAAGGCGCGATGGACTGCGTGATGACCAACGCGCTGATCATTGACCACTGGGGCATTGTCAAGGCCGACATTGGCCTCAAGGGCGGGCGCATTGCGGCCATTGGCAAGGCCGGCAACCCCGACACCCAGCCGGGTGTGGACATGATCATCGGCCCCGGCACCGAGATCATCAGTTGCGAGGGCATGATCGTCACCGCCGGCGGGATTGACTCCCACATTCATTTCATCTGCCCGCAGCAGATCGAAGAAGCGCTGACCTCGGGCATCACCACCATGCTGGGTGGCGGCACCGGGCCAGCCACCGGCACCTTTGCCACCACCTGCACACCAGGCCCCTGGAACATCGAGCGCATGTTGCAGGCGGCCGATGCCTTTCCAATGAACCTGGGTTTCCTGGGCAAGGGCAATGCCAGCTTGCCAGCCGCGCTGCACGAACAAATCAACGCCGGTGTGATCGGCCTGAAGCTGCATGAAGACTGGGGCACCACACCGGCCGCCATCAGCAACTGCCTGGACGTTGCGGAAGAAACCGACACCCAGGTGGCCATCCACAGCGACACGCTCAATGAATCAGGTTTTGTCGAAAACACGATTGCCGCCACCAGGGGCCGCACCTTGTGCGCCTTTCACACCGAAGGCGCTGGCGGCGGCCATGCGCCCGACATCCTGAAGGTCGTCGGTGAGCAGAACTTTTTGCCGTCATCAACCAACCCGACCATGCCCTACACCGTCAACACGCTGGACGAACATGTGGACATGCTGATGGTCTGCCACCACCTGGACCCGGCGATTGCCGAGGACCTGGCTTTTGCCGAAAGCCGCATCCGCAAGGAAACCATTGCCGCCGAAGACGTGTTGCACGACCTGGGCGCCATCAGCATGATGAGCAGTGACAGCCAGGCCATGGGCCGCGTCGGCGAGGTCATCATCCGCACCTGGCAAACGGCGCACAAGATGAAGCAACAGCGCGGCTGGCTCGCCCCATCAATAACCACCGCAGTCCCTCACCCTCAATCCCTCTCCCGGGGGGAGAGGGAAGCGATGGGTGGCCTGCCGAGTACGGCAGACCATAACGCTCGGCGTGACAACTTCCGCGCCAAACGTTACATCAGCAAATACACCATCAACCCGGCGATTGCCCACGGTATCTCGCATGAAGTCGGCTCCATCGAGCAAGGTAAATGGGCGGATCTGGTGGTCTGGAAGCCCGCTTTCTTCGGCATCAAGCCGGCGCTGATCCTCAAGGGCGGCTTCATTGCCATGGCCGCGATGGGCGACCCGAACGCCTCCATCCCGACGCCGCAACCGGTGCATTACCGCCCGATGTTCGGCGGCTTCGGCGGCGCGATTGCCAAAGGCTCGCTGACCTTTGTATCGCAGGCAGGACTGGCCGCCGGTGTGAAAGAGCAGTTTGGTTTGGCCAAGACACTCGCCGCCGTTAAAAACATACGCGGCGTGCAGAAGCGGCACATGATCCACAATGACTACGCGCCGAAAATGGAGATTGATGCACAGACCTACTCGGTGCGCGCCGACGGCCAGTTGCTGACCTGCGAGCCGGCGACCAGCCTGCCGATGACGCAGCGATACTTTCTTTTCTAAACCTAACTTTCTCCATGCTCCAGGTTTCCAAAATCATGCCGCAGGGCACTGCTCTGGCACCCGTGCTGCTCAAGCGCGCTGCCACCGTCGAACTCGACTGGGACATCCGCCAGAAAAGCCGTTTCGAGGTCACCGATTCGCTGGGCCGCCAGCTCGGCATCTTCTTGCCGCGCGGCACCCTGGTGCGCGGTGGTGACGTGCTGGTTGTTGAAGACGGCTCCCTGGTGAAAGTCATTGCAGCGCCGCAGGCCGTGCTGCGCATCACGGCCTGCGCATCACACGGCAGCGCCTTTGACCTGACCCGCGCGGCCTACCACCTGGGCAACCGCCATGTGCCGATCGAGCTCAAGCCCGACCACCTGAAGATAGAACCTGACCATGTGCTGGCGGAGATGCTGCGATCCATGCACCTGATCGTCAACGAGGTCAGCGAATCCTTCGAGCCCGAAGGCGGCGCTTACAGGGGGGGAGGCCACGGCCATGCGCATGACGGTGGACATGCCCACGCACACGCACCTGTTGCGCCCCCCGCGCCGCATGTGCACGGTCCTGATTGCAATCACGGCCATGATCACGGCCATGCGCACCATGAAGTGCAGCTGGTCGCGATTCAGATCCACAAACACAAGCCACACAGCCCTTGATTGCGACGGCCCAACCCCTGCCGACCGCCAGCCTGCTGCAACTGATCTGGCTGGCTTCCCCGGCCCTGCCTGTCGGCGGTTTCTCCTACTCCGAAGGCCTGGAAGCCGCTGTGGACCGGGCTGGCGTCACGACGGAAAATATGGCAGCGGACTGGCTCAGTGACCAGCTCCATCTGAGCCCGGCGCGTGGTGATCTGGCAGTGATCGCGCAGGCGATCCCAGCCTGGCGCAGCAACAAGCTCGACAAGGTGAAGGCACTGAATAACTGGGTGTTGCAGACCCGTGAGACCAGCGAACTGCGCCTGCAGGCCGAACAGATGGGCCGCTCGCTGCTCGAATGGCTGCGCAACCACCACAGCATCAGCGACACGCAGCTCGCCGCCTGCGCGCAGTTGCCCCCCACCTATCCTGTCACCTTCGCACTTGCTGCGTCGCCGCTGGCCGCCGGGGTGCCCGAATGCCTGACCGCTTACGCCTTTGGATGGGCCGAGAACATGGTGCAGGCCGCACTCAAGTCGGTGCCGCTGGGCCAGAGCGCCGGCCAGCGCATACTGGCACGGTTGGCCGCAGAAATTCCGGCATCCATCACTGCGGCCATGGCGCTCGAAGACCATGAACGCCAGGCCTTTTCACCCATGCTTGCGATTCTTTCCTCGCAACACGAAACCCAATACTCCAGATTGTTCCGCTCATGAGTTTTCACCACATCGCCAATCGCACCAAAAAACTGCCCCCGCTGCGCGTCGGCATAGGCGGCCCCGTCGGCTCCGGAAAAACCACGCTACTGGAAATGCTGTGCAAGGCCATGAAGGACAAATACGACCTGGTGGCCATCACCAACGACATCTACACCAAGGAAGACCAGCGCATTTTGACGGTCAGCGGCGCGCTGGCGGCCGAACGCATCATGGGTGTCGAGACTGGTGGCTGCCCGCACACCGCCATCCGCGAAGACGCATCCATCAACCTCGAGGCCATCGACCGCATGCTGGTGGATTTCCCCGACGCCGATGTGGTGTTTGTCGAGTCCGGCGGCGACAACCTGGCGGCGACCTTCAGCCCCGAACTCAGTGACCTGACGATTTACGTGATCGACGTCGCCGCCGGCGAAAAAATCCCGCGCAAGGGCGGCCCGGGCATCACCAAAAGCGATTTGTTTGTCATCAACAAAACCGACCTCGCACCCTACGTGGGCGCCGACCTGGCCGTGATGGAAGCCGACACCATACGCATGCGCACCACAGCCAAAGGCCTCAAACCCTTTGTCATGACCAACTTGAAGACCAACACTGGCTTGGCGGAAGTGGTGGCGTTCATTGAGCGCAGAGGCATGCTGGTCGCAGTTTGAAGCGCATTTTTTCGAAGCGGTTCGGGCGGGCGCGCTGCGGCACCAGCTAAAGTACGTTTTTTGACAGCTTGGCGGCGCCGCAGTTTAACGTATGCAGCATCCATTTTGTCGCGCGGAGCAGGCTATTGGCAGCCGACGATACGCTATGGGTCGAATCACATGCTTTGGAATGAAATAACAACGAGGCTACCGGAGAAACGCCCATCACTCGACCGCAGCGGTAACCCAGGTATATTCAATTGAGAAGCGCTGTATAAGCGGGTCAATAAGCAAGGCCAGGCGAATTGCCAGTCTCAAAGCAAATTCCCCACGGGCCGCCGCGTTAAACAACGCCCTCGCGTCGGGCTCATCTTGGTAGATTCGCCCGATTTAGGATGATCATGTTCTTTGATGCTGTCTCCGAAAGCCGACGCGGAATTGTGCGCTTCAGCGAAGCCATTTTTCTCTGCACCATTTCATTGACGTTGTCTGCGTGTTTGAACCAGGTCAAAACGGACGCGTCTGCTGTGCCTCACGCTTTTTCGCCTTCTGCCTCACCAGATCCAGGGGTGTTGCTGTTGCTTGTTGCAAACGATCAGGTGCTGACCGCTCCTGAAATAACGGCTTGGGTCGACGCCGCCGCAGAAGAAGGTGTGCGGATCCAAGCAATCACCGATAAACAGTTCATAGCGCTGGCCGCAAGCGGGAACGCGCAAGCCTACGCAGGCGTTTTGCTACCCGACCAATCGCACCGGTTCGCCGACCATGAGGTGGTCTGGGCCATTCGCAAATACACAGTGGCAGGGGGTCGCACCCTTCTCGTCTTTGATTTTGCAGCACTGGAACCTGGCGCCTTTAATCGTCAGTTATACGCAGAAAATCGCTCCCGATTGAGCGACCTGGCCGGCGTCGAATATATTCTGTACGACGAATTGCTGGATCGGACCACAGCAACCGGCCCAGTCGTCGCATCACCCGCCACATTGCGCGACCTGCTGGTGCCGCCGGGTAAATCCATTTTCTATGCGTCCCCTCAGGCCGCTGCAAAAACCGCGGCAGCCAAGGACGGCCAGCCTGGCGGGTCCAGGGACGAGGTAGCGTCAGAGCTCCATGCGTACAGTGGCTATATGCGAGGGAACCTGACCTACCCCTCCTTCGTCACCCGTGGAGAATTTCGCGGTACCGTGCTAGCCCGCTCCCCGCAGCATGGACTTGTTGCGGGCGTGCATTCCCTCGGCAAGGGCAAGGTGCTGTTTGTCAATCTGCCGCTGACTTACCTCAAACTGCAAACGGATGCTCTGCCGCTCCACGGATATCTGCGCTACTTTATCGATCATGTGGTGTCCATGGCGCGCTTGTCGCCGATGCCCAACGGCATTGCCGGCATGACGCTGAACTGGCACCTCGACTCCATGGCGGCACAAAAACCCAGCCTGGAGCTGGAGCGGCTCGGGGTCTTCAACGACGGGCCTTTCTCAATCGACATCACCGCTGGCCCCGACACGATTGAATTTGACGACGAGCTGGGCTGGAACCTCGACAACAACCCTGTGGCACAAGCATTGTTACGACGGCTGGACAAACAGGGGCATTCCATCGGCAGCCACGGCGGCTGGATACACGACCATTACGGACTCAATGCCAATGAGACCAACGCGGAGGAGTTTTTGCCGTTTCTGGAGTTGAATAAAGCGTCGGTCGAAAAGGTATTGGGACGTCCTCAGCGTAGCTACTCGGCGCCACAAGGCAACAACCCGATCTGGGCGATGAACTGGCTGGAGCAACAAGGAGTTGTCGGCGCTTACATGACGGGCCACACCGGCATGGGTCCCACAAGACACTACCGCGACGGCAAGTTGCACAACCCCGGTATGTGGATTTTCCCCGTGACGCCTTTGGGACGCCATGCAGTGTTCGAGGAGTTTGCATACCATGACGTTCCTCAACGCGAGATTGTTGCTTGGTACCGCGATATGGTTGACTTTGCAATCAAAAAAAACACCAGCCGCCTGATTTACATGCATCCGCCCTGGGCCTTTGAATGGAAAGGTGTGGTGCTGGACCTGCTGGCCTACGCCAAAGACAAGGGGGTCGAACAGTTTCGCTGGTACACCACTGAGCGTTTGGCTGATTTCATGACTCAGCGGCGTGATGTTCAATGGACCGAACGGCTGGATGCGTCCGGCGTGCGGCACTTTAACGTCAGCCATCCGGTGACGCTCCGAGAAATGGTGTGGATCCTGCCCAAAACAAGTTATCCGCTGCCGCCCGAAATTGTCACAGGCACCGCTCGCGTAACGGCAGAGGGACCCCATTGGCGCGTCAAGGCTGGAGACGGCACGGCGCTTGAGTTCACTGCAATGCAGCCGCGCTGACCACAACAGTGCGTGCCAACTCAAGCTGCGCCATCGCCCCATCTGACACGGTTAACAGGTGAGCCATCCCAGAAAAGGTTGAGCTGGCTGAGGTGCGCAGCGCAGTCTCATCGCTCTTACCGTGCCCACTCAAAAAACCTGCCATCGTCTCCCTGAACACCACAATACTTGGGAAATCAGTGCGCAACAATTTGCATAATCCCGCTCGCCGGGATGGGCTGCTGCCGGTTTCATAAACCCGGGCTTGACGGAAGTGGTGGCGTTATTGAAAACAAAGGCATGCGGCAAGGCGTCTGAGCGCTTTTCAGTCGGCGTGATGCTGGCTACAGGTAAAATAGCTGACTTGGAAGAGTGGCAGAGTGGTCGATTGCACCGGTCTTGAAAACCGGCGATGGGAAACTATCCGTGAGTTCGAATCTCACCTCTTCCGCCAAATCAACACCAGCCGCCGATAGCTTCGCTCTCGGCGGCTTTTTTGTGACACAAGCCATAGCCGACACGCAGGGCGCTGGTTACCGCCGCCCGCGAACGCAGTACGATCTGTATCTCCTCCCAAACTTGTCCCGTTTTCAAGGAATTCCGGTCATGAATCACTTCTCGCACCTGTTGGTCATTACCTGTCTGTCTGCGTCTGCCGCAGCCTTTGCGGCCGGCGATGTCAGCGACTCCAGCTATGGCGGACCTTCGGCTGATCCGGTGCTGGCGTCCGCCCAGGCTGCGTTTGGTCGCAAGGACTGGACCGGCGCGCAGGCAAGTTTGCAGAAGGCGCTACTCAGCTCGCCGCAAAATGCCGACTACCACAACCTGTATGCCTATTCGATCCGCAAGGGTGCGAATCCCAACATGGAACTGGTGTTCAAGCACTATGGCGAAGCACTGCGGATCAACCCCAAGCATCGCGGCGCACATGAATATGTGGGAGAAGCCTACCTGATGGTCAACGACCTGCCCAAGGCCAAACAGCACCTGGCCGCATTGGACAAACTGTGTTTTACGCCTTGCGAGCAATACACCGATCTGAAAAAGGCCGTTGCGACTTACGAAGCCAAACGCAAGCCCTGAGCGCCTTCCGCCGCATCAATCGGGCAAAAACAGCGCCTGCAAGTCGTTGAGAAAATCGAAGCCGCGCTCGGTCGGTTTGACTTGGACAAAGTCGCGCGTGATCAGGCCCTTGCGTTCCGCTTCGTCTAGCCCCGCCTGGATGGCGGTCAGCGGCAAACCGGTTTTTTCGCTGAAGTCCTGCAGCTTGAAGCCTTCACGCAGGCGCAGCGCGTTGAGCATGAACTCGAACGACAGTTCGGCGCGCTCCACCTCAGTGTCTTGCGCCACTGGCGTGCCGGCCAGCGCCTTGTCCATGTACAGCTTGGGGGCGCGAAAGCGCACCTGGCGCACCACGCGGTGCGCAAAACTGAGTTTGCTGTGCGCGCCTGCGCCTATGCCAAGGTAGTCGCCAAACTTCCAGTAGTTCAGGTTGTGCAGGCAGCGGTGGCCCGGCTTGGCGTAGGCTGAGACTTCATACCTGTCCATGCCTGCGGCACCGGTCAGCTCGGTGATGCGGTCCAGCATGGCGTAGGCGTCGTCGTCTTCAGGCAGCACAGGCGGAAATTTTGCGAACCAGGTATTGGGCTCAACCGTCAGGTGGTAGATCGAGATGTGCGGCGGCTCAAACGCCAGCGCCTGGCGCATGTCCTGCTCCAGGTTCTCCAGGGTCTGGCCAGGCAAGGCGTACATGATGTCCAGGTTAAAGGTGTCGAAGGCCTGAGCGGCCTCCTCGACGGCGGCAATGGCTTGCGCACGATCATGCACCCGGCCCAGCGCCTGCAGATGCTGGTCGTCAAAACTCTGCACGCCGATCGAAAGCCGCGTCACGCCGGCGCTGCGAAAAGCCCTGAAGCGGTCTTTCTCGAAGGTGCCGGGGTTGGCCTCCAGCGTGATTTCGCAATCAGGCTCCAGCCGTAGCCGCGCGCGGATATCGCCGATCAGGCGGTCGATGGCTTGCGGTGAGAACAGGCTGGGCGTGCCGCCACCGATGAAGATGCTGTGCACGGTGCGGCCCCAGACCAGCGGCAGCGAAGCCTCCAGGTCGGCCATCAGGGCGTCGAGGTAACGCTGCTCGGGCAGTTCGCCGGGGCTCTGGTGCGAGTTGAAGTCGCAGTAAGGGCACTTTTTCAGACACCAGGGCAGGTGTACGTACAGCGACAGCGGCGGCAAGGCGGCAAGCCGCAAGGTGCCGTCCCGCATGTAGTGCTGGATGTTCTTCAGTGCGCCGCCCTGAGAATCGGCGCTTTTTTCCGGGCCAGCGGACGCGGTGGGACCGGCTTGCCGGACCACGGGCGTCGCCCCCTGCAAGGGGGAGAAGGCCGCAGGCCGCCATGGGGGGGTGCCGGTCATAACCAGCGCTCGCGCATCAGGCTCATCATCTGCCGCGCCGCCATGCCGCGGTGGCTGTTGGCGTTTTTCACCTCGACCGGCAGCTCGGCGAAAGTCTTGCCAAAAGCCGGGATGAACATCACCGGGTCAAAGCCGAAGCCGTTGGCGCCGCGCGGCTCCGGGGCGATCTCGCCCGTGACGCGCGCTACCGCAATCAGCGGTTCCGGATCGTCGGCAGAACGGACCGCCACCAGCGTGCTGACCAACGCTGCGCGCCGCGCGGTGATGCCAGCCATCTGCTCGAGCAACGCACGCACATTGTTGTCATCGCCCTTGGTGTAGCCGAACTGCGTCGCATAAAACGCCGTATCAACGCCGGGCAGGCCGCCGAAGGCATCGACGCACAGGCCGGCGTCGTCGGCCAGCGCCGGCAAGCCGCTGGCCCGCGATGCATGGCGCGCCTTGGCCAACGCGTTTTCGACAAAGGTGCGGAAAGGCTCCTCGGCTTCGGAGATGCCGAGTTCGGCCTGTTTGACCAGCGTCACGCCCAGCGGTGCCAGCATCGCCTGCAGTTCCGCCAACTTGCCGGCGTTGTTCGAGGCAAGTACGATTTTCATAAGCAAAAAAGGCCTCCAGCCCATGTCTGACGGGCGCAGTCAGCTATCAATTCAGGAGCGATTTCTGCTGCAAACCGACCAGCTCACCGATGCCTTTTTCAGCCAGCAGCAGCAGCGCATCCATCTCCTTGCGCGAAAACGCGGCCCCTTCGGCCGTTCCTTGCACCTCGACATAGTGGCCCGCGCCGGTCATCACCACATTCATGTCGGTGTCGCAGCCCACGTCTTCGATGTACTCCAGGTCCAGCAGCGGCGTGCCCCGGACGATACCGACGGAAATGGCCGCGACGTGGCCCAGGATTGGCGTTTCCTTCAGCTTGCCGTCGGCCAGCAGTTTGGTGATGGCGTCCTGCGCCGCTACAAAAGCGCCGGTGATGCTGGCGGTGCGGGTACCGCCGTCAGCCTGGATCACGTCACAGTCGAGGTGGATGGTGCGTTCACCGAGTTTTTTCAGGTCGAACACCGCGCGCATCGAGCGGCCGATCAGCCGCTGGATTTCCTGCGTGCGGCCGCTTTGTTTGCCGCGCGCGGCCTCCCGGTCGCTGCGCGTGTGCGTGGCACGCGGCAGCATGCCGTATTCGGCCGTGACCCAGCCTTCGCCACTGCCCTTCTTGTGACCGGGGACTTTTTCTTCCACCGAGGCGGTGCACAGCACCTTGGTATTGCCGAACTCAATCAGCACCGAGCCTTCGGCGTAGGCAGTGTAGGCGCGGGTGATGCGCACGGGACGGAGCTGGTCGGCAGCACGGGCGCTGCTTCTTTCAAATGAACTCATGACAAGGGCTTTCTGGCGAGGCACGCCGGGGCTGTGGAAACGATCAAAAATCAGGAGGGGCGGCGCGGGCTGGCACCGGTGCCAGGTCAGGGCGGGGTCAGATCTTTTTGGCGGCGGAGCGGCGAATCGCCTCGTTGATCTCGGCAATCGAACGCTCGATGGCCGCATCGTCGAGGTCTTCCACGCCGGTATCAAGCACACCGGCCTGGATGGTTGATGCAAACACGCCATCCATGATGCCGTCGGTCGAGACGCCGCGCGTCGACTCAAAGGCGTCTGGCGTCTCCCACTCCATGGCCAGCACGGTCACGTTATCGCCACGTTCGCCGCCGTTGCGAAGTGCATGCTCCACCATGTCGGGCACCGCGTCGGACACCCCATTGGCTGCCATGTGGCGCACGATTTCAGCGTCGGTCAGGCTGCCCCACAGACCGTCGGAACACAGCATCAGCTTGTCGCCCTGTTGCAGCACGACCGGCCCGACAATGTCAAACACCGGTTTAGACGGCGAACCCAGGCAGGTAAACAGGATGTTGCGGTTGATGCGTTCGAGCTTGATGACGCCAGCGTTCTGCTGCTCCAGGTAGGAGTGGTCACGCGTGCGGGTCAGCAGCTCGCCGTCGCGCACCACATACAGGCGCGAGTCACCGCAATGCACCCAGGTTGCACCGGTGCCCTGCAAGATCGCTGCCACCAGCGTGGTCCGCGGCGTGTCAAGCATGCCTTTTTCGCTGGCATAACGGATGATCTGGTGATGCGCGGCCATCAAGGCCGACGATAAAAACTCGGTCACATCCCTGACCAGCGGGCGGGCTTCTTTTTGGTAAAGCGCCGAGATGGTTTGCAGCGCCAGTTGCGCGGCTACTTCGCCTTCAGGGTGGCCCCCCATGCCGTCGGCCAGTACAAACAAGCCGGATTCACGGGTATAGCAATAGCCCATGCGGTCTTCGTTTTTTTCGCGACCGCCCTTGCGGCTGACCTGGAAGACGGAAAATTTCATTTGAATCTCGTCGCAAAGCCGGTGGCCTTGCGCGCGGTTTTTTTGGTGTCCGACACCATGTTGTCAAACTGCAGGCGCATTTTTTCGCCGACGGTCAGTTTGGTGTAGCGCCGCTCACCTTCGCGGCTGAGCTCTTTCTGCAAAGCAAACACCGATTGCGGCCGCGACAGGGGGTCAAGCGACATGCACCATTCGACGACCTCGATCAGGTTGTCGGAATACACGCCGCGCAGCCGCGACAGCGCCAGTGAGAGCCGGTCTTTCTCCAGCCGCTGCGGCGCGTCGTTGGGCGGGTAGCCCTGCATGGTCGCGTAAATGCAGGCGCCGATCGCGTAGATATCGGTCCAGGGGCCCATGGAAGAATCGCGGCGGTACATCTCGGGCGCGGCAAAGCCGGGCGTATACATGGGCCGGATGAAATTGCCCTCTTTGCTCAACACCTCACGCGCAGCGCCGAAGTCGATCATCACCGCCTTGTTATCGTCGGTGATGAAGATGTTGGCCGGCTTGATGTCCAGGTGCAGCATCTTGTGCTGGTGCACGATGCGCAGCCCGCGCAGGATCTCGTCAAACAGCGAACGGATGGTCGATTCGCGGAAGACCTTCTGCTTTTTTAGCTCGCGCGCCGTGATGATGAAGTCCTGCAGGGTGCCCCCCTCCAGGTAGTTCATCACCATGTACACGGTTTCGTTTTCGCGGAAGAAGTTGAGCACGCTCACCACGGAGGCGTGGGATATCTGCGCCAGCGAGCGGCCTTCCTCGAAAAAGCTCTTCAGGCCCAGGCGATACAGCGACAGTTTTTCGGGCTGCACCTGCGGCAGCAGCTCACCGGGGGGGCGGCTGGCCAGCGAGGATGGCAGGTATTCCTTGATGGCGACCTGCTGGCCTTCGTTGTCGACGGCCAAGTAAACTACCCCAAACCCGCCGGCCGACAGCTTGCGCACAACGCGGTAGCCACCAATGACGGTATCGGGTGGGAGTGGCGCTGGCTTGACCTTTGACATAATTCGGGGTTAAAGCAAGGTGACGGGATCACCCCTTCTGTTGACTCTAAAAAAAGCGTATTACAAATGTCAGTTTACAGTATGACAGGCTATGCAGCCGTCCAGTCCACCCCCGCGCGCGCAACTCCGGAAGCCGATGCCGGCAACGGTAGCCATGCGCGCCTTGGCGTGGAAATACGCTCGGTCAACAGTCGTTTTCTGGACCTGGCCTTCCGCCTTCCCGACGAATTGCGGCAGGCCGAACCCGCCTTGCGCGAGCTGTTGACCGGCAAGCTCAAACGCGGCAAGGTCGAAATACGCGTCTCGCTGGAGAGCAATTCCGGAGGCGGACTGAAAGCGCCGGCCAGCAGCACCCTGCAGCGCCTGGGCTCCATGGAAGACACAGTGCGCTCCTGGCTGCCGGGTGCGGCGGCGCTCAGCGTCGCAGACATCCTGCGCATGGCAGCAGGAGAAGACAAGACCACCCACGACTACAGCGACGACCTGCTCAAACTCGCCAAAAAAGCCTTGAAAGATCTGTTGACTGCCCGAGAGCGCGAAGGCACCCGTCTCGCGCAGATGTTGCTGGAGCGCACCGCCCAGTTGCGGGCGCTTGCCGCTTCGGCCACACCAATGGTCCCCAAACTTGTCGAACAGCAAAAGGCCCGTTTCATGGAGCGCTGGAAAGAGGCCATGGCCCTGACTGACGGCAGCACTCTGCCCGAAGCGGCGCAGGACCGGGCACTGCTGGAGGCCACCTCTTTTGCGATACGCATCGACGTGGCCGAGGAAGTCATGCGCCTCACGTCCCATCTTGAAGAGATCGACCGCCTGCTGACGGCAGGCGGAGAAGTCGGCAAACGCCTGGACTTCCTGATCCAGGAGCTGCACCGCGAAGCCAACACGCTGGGCGCCAAATCTGGTTCGCTGGAGCTAACTCATGTCTCTGTGGACATGAAAGTGCTGATCGAGCAGATCCGCGAGCAGGTCCAGAACATCGAATGAAACAGGGCCCCCACGCTCCCCCACTTCGTGTGGGTCGCTGCCCCCCGAGGGGGCTGGCCTTCTTCGGGGCGGCCCTTCAGTGCGGCCGCAGGCCCCACGCTCCCCCACTTCGTGTGGGTCGCTGCCCCCCGAGGGGGCTGGCCTTCTTCGGGGCGGCCCTTCAGTGCGGCCGCGGGCCCCACGCTCCCCCACTTCGTGTGGGTCGCTGCCCCCCGAGGGGGCTGGCCTTGCTCGGGGCGGCCCTTCGCGGCGGCCGAGTGCTCAGAAACAAGGATCGCTGATGGACTACCCCGGAAACCTGTTTGTTGTCGCTGCACCCAGTGGTGCCGGAAAGTCCAGCCTGGTCAAGGCGCTGATGGAGCTGGATGCGCGGGTGCAACCAGCGGTGTCGCACACCACGCGGGCGCCCCGCGGCCAGGAAAAACACGGCCGCGAGTATTTTTTCATTTCCTCTGAGGAGTTCGACGGCATGGTGCTGCGCGACTCCCTCCTCGAATGGGCCCACGTACACGGCCAGCGTTATGGCACTTCGCGGCAGACCATCGAAGAACGCGTGGCCACCGGCGCCGACGTCATCCTGGAAATCGACTTCCAGGGCGCCATCAACATCAAGCGCATTTTCAGCAACGCAGTGCTGATCTTCATCCTGCCGCCGAGCTGGGAAGAGTTGCGATCACGACTGGAACGGCGCGGCGAAGACTCGGCCGAGGTGATTGAATTGCGCCTGAAAAATGCCGCCATCGAGATGGCACAGGCCAGGGAATTCGACTTCGTTATAATCAATGAGTTATTTGAACGAGCGGTTTTTGATCTGAAAACTATTGTTCATGCCCAACGGCTCAAGTTTGCGGCACAGCGACGTGCCCGTGCCGAGACCTTCAAGGCCCTGCACATCGCCTGACTTGTTGCCCCCAACCGCTATCCCACTATTCCCACTTAACCCGGAGATTCTCATGGCCCGCATTACTGTTGAAGACTGCCTGGAAAAAATCCCCAACCGCTTTCAGCTGGTGCTGGCAGCCACTTACCGCGCCCGCATGCTGAGCCAGGGCCATGCGCCCAAGATTGAAAGCAAAAACAAGCCCGGCGTGACCGCCCTGCGTGAAATCGCTGAAGGCAAAATTGGCCTGGAGATGCTGAAAAAAGTTCCGGGCTGAGCGTCTGCGCTCCCTGAAAAAGCACTGCGACGCGGTGCTTTTTTGTTTCCGGGTGTTGTCTTAAAGCCCGTTTTTTGCGTGTTTTATTGGCGCCGCGATACATTTAAGACATGAGCGCCCTGGTTTTTCCCTCTGCAAACACCAAGTCGACCCCGGCTGCCGCTAACGCGGCCGCGGCGAGTTTTGCCGCGCTCACCGCCAAACTTGACTACATGAGCGCCACGGATGTGGACAACATCCGGCGTGCCTACCGTTTTGCCGACGAGGCGCACCTGGGCCAGATTCGCAATGGCGGCCTGCCCTACATCACGCATCCGATTGCCGTGGCCCAGCAATGCGCCGAGTGGAAGCTCGACGCGCAGGCGCTGATGGCAGCGCTGCTGCACGACGCCATCGAGGATTGCGGCATCACCAAGCCGGAGTTGATTGAGCGTTTTGGCGCGCCAGTGGCTGAACTGGTCGACGGCCTGACCAAGCTGGAAAAGCTGGAGTTCAATACCCGCGAGGAAAACCAGGCGGAATCATTCCGGAAGATGCTGCTGGCCATGGCGCGCGATGTGCGAGTCATCCTGATCAAGCTGGCGGACCGCAGCCACAACATGCGCACACTCAGTGACGTGCCGCGCAGCAAGTGGAGCCGCATCTCACGCGAAACCCTGGATATTTATGCCCCCATCGCGCACCGCCTGGGCCTGAACAGCACCTACCGTGAACTGCAGGATCTGGCCTTCCAGCATTTGTACCCCTGGCGCTACGCCACGCTGACCAAAGCACTGACGCGTGCACGCGGCCGCAGGCGCGACGTGATCAAACGTGTCCAGACCGAGGTCGATGCGGCATTTGGAAACGCCGACATTCAGGTCAATATCTATGGGCGCGAAAAAGCCCTGTATTCCATCTACCGCAAGATGGACGAAAAACATCTGTCTTTTGCACAGGTGACCGACATCTACGGCTTTCGCATCATTGTTGGGGGCGTCACCGGCTGCTATACCGCGCTGGGCGTGTTGCACCAGCTCTACAAGCCGCTGCCCGGCAAGTTCAAGGACTACATCGCCATTCCGAAGGTCAACGGCTACCAGTCGCTGCACACCACGCTGGTTGGACCGTTCGGCACCAGCATCGAATTCCAGATGCGTACCGACGCCATGCACATTGTGGCCGAATCGGGCGTCGCCGCTCACTGGTTATACAAGGCCACTGACCCCGAAAGCGATGCCTCGCAACGATTGAGCACACAGTGGTTGCAGTCCCTGCTGGACATTCAGCATGAAACGCGCGATGCCGCCGAGTTCTGGGACCACGTCAAGATCGACCTGTTTCCCGATGCCGTCTACGTGTTCACACCAAAAAGCCAGATCATGGCAATGCCGCGCGGCGCCACCATTGTCGATTTTGCCTACGCCATCCACAGCGATGTGGGACACCGCGCTGTTGCCGCCAAAGTCAACGGCGAGCAGGTGCCGCTGCGCTCTGAGCTGCGCAACGGCGACGTGATCGAAATCATCACGGCCGCCATCTCCAGCCCCAATCCCGCCTGGTTGGGTTTTGTGCGCACCGGCAAGGCCCGCTCAAAAATCCGGCACCACCTCAAGACCATGGCACTGACCGAATCGCAGGACCTCGGCGAAAAAATGCTGGCCCAGGCACTGCGCGCCGAGGGCATTGAGCGCCTGCCGGACGATGACGAACTCAATCACGCCACCTGGGAAAAAATACTGCGCTTTTCCGGCAACCGCTCGCGGGCCGACTTGCTCACTGACATCGGCCTGGGCAAACGCATCGCCAGCATGGTGGCCAAACGCATCGTCACATTGCTGGCCGAAACCGGCGAAAAACCCGATCCACTGCTGATGAGCCGCGAGCGCTACACGGCCCACGAATCGATCTCGCAGGGCGCGCTGGTGGTCGATGGTAGCGAGGGGGCGTCTGTGAAGTTCGCGACTTGTTGCCGCCCTATTCCCGGCGACGATATTGTGGGCTACCTGGGTCGTGGCGAGGGCCTGGTGGTCCATACCGACGATTGCTCGGTGGCCAAAAAACTCCAGCACCGCGACAACGAGCGTTTCATCGCGGTGGACTGGTCCGACGAACCGACGCGCGCGTTTGAAACCGGCCTGCTGGTCACCGTGACCAACGGCAAAGGTGTGCTGGCACGGGTTGCCTCGGCACTGGCCGGCGCCGAGGCCGACATCACCCATGTGGACATGGCCCAAGAGGCAGCGCAGGACGCGACCGATCTGCGTTTCGGCGTGGCGGTGCGCGACCGGGTGCACCTGGCGTCAGTCATGCGCAGCGTCAAACGCACGCCGTCGGTCTTGCGCGTCCAGCGCGCCAAACCCGGCCTTTGAAGAATCTTTACGGGACAGCGGACGGCGCTGGGTACTGCACCTCCAGCACCTCGATATCCCGAACGCCCGCAGGCGTCGCCAGCTTCACTTCATCGCCAACCCGTGCCTTGAGCAGTGCTCGTGCAATCGGTGAAATCCAGCTCACCTGCTTCAGCGCACTGTCCGCCTCATCGATCCCGAGAATGGTCACCGTCTGCTCAAGGCCGCTGTCATCGGCATAAGTGACCGTGGCACCAAAAAACACATGGTCGTTGCCATGGTGCACAGCAGGGTCTGAAATTTCAGCAATCTCCAGGCGCTTGGTCAAAAACCGGATGCGCCGGTCCATCTCGCGCAGGCGCTTCTTGCCGTAGTGGTAGTCGCCATTTTCCGAACGGTCGCCGTTGCTGGCCGCCCAATGCACAACTTCAACAATCTTCGGCCGCTCCTTATCAATCAGGTCCAGCAGCTCGGACTTGAGGCGCGAATACCCATCGGGCGTGATGTAGTTTTTTCCACCCGCAGGCAAGGGCGGCAAGGACAGGTCCTCATCGTCGTCGGCGTCGGTTTCTTTGGTAAAGGCTTTGCTCATGGGAGTCTGGGATAAAACGTGTTCCGGATCGGGACATCGTAATCGGGATAGGGGCCGATCATCGCTGACCGGACCCCTCCCACACCACCCGGCATGCGGGCCCGCACCGGGCGGTTCGAGAAGTTGAGGTCATGAGAGTCGGGGCAATCCCATCGTGTCGAACCAAGCGATGGTCAGCACG
>NZ_JAUYEY010000050.1 GCF_030689685.1 Polaromonas sp.
GCGAAAAGTGGCCCCGGCGAGGACAGTTTTTGCCGGGTTTGCAGCCTCATAGCCGTAGCTATGGGGCAAAAAGCCGGTGAAAAATGGACCGTCGCGGCCGCTTTGCAGCCGACGTCCCTTCTGCCGCCCAGGCTCCTAGGGTCAACGCCCAGTGCAGCAGCGGCGGCCAGGTACACATCAGGCGCGGGTTTGGAGCGCGGCAGCTCGTGGCCGCTGAAGATGCAGCCCTTGAAATAAGGCATCAGCCCGCACTTCGCCAGCTGCAGCTCGACCTTGAAGCGGTCAGCGCCCGAAGCCCAGGCGATGCGGCCCTGGTACAGCGCGTAGATCTTCGCCACGGCTTCGACGGCATTGTTGCAGGCCCAGATTGGCGGCCCAGCGCCTAACAAGCAACTCTCAAGACCTGCAGTCGTTGATGGTCGCAAATGCACGAAACCATGAATGCGGGTGAATGTCTGCTTCGGGTCGGTTCCGACAAGGGGAATAGCCGCTGTCGACGTCTGCAGCCGACCTCAAAGCGGTCTGCCCCAATCCAGAAAGCCGACGGTCAACGCCATGAGTGGCAGACTGGGGCTTGTCGGTGAACCCAATCGCAAAAGGTCCGAACTTGAGCGAATCGCCGGCTCAAACTTGAACGAGCAGGCATGTCCTCGAACGCCAGAGGCGCTACGCTGATCCGCTTTACCCCCTCCGCTGCACCGGCCCAGCCCTCAAGCCGGCAGCGCAAGCGTCATGCGGGTTGACAGCGCCGACCCACGCTTCAGCAGGAAACTGTGCAACAACGCCGGATAGTCTGGCCGCACGGCCTTGCGCACCGAATCACGCTGCGCCAGTGCCAGACGCCAGGTGTTGACCTTGGGCGTATCGGCAAACACGCCAAAATCAGCAATGGCGTCCAGCACGTCGATGTACCTGAAGACCGGGCCAAAGACCGCATCCACCATGCCGAAATGCTCGCCAGCAAACCAGGGGCCTGCGCCCAGCGCGGCTTCGATCTGCTGGAATTTGGCACGCAGCTCGGCAGCTCGCGCCGCCAGGGCTTCGTCGTCCGGTGCGTTGTAGAAAGCGCCTATGGTGTTGAGGACGGCGGAGCCGAACTCCATCCAGCTGCGGTGCCGGGCGCGTTGCAATGCGTCATTTGGGTGCAGGCGGGGTGCGGCGGTTTCGTCCAAGTATTCGCAGATCACGGCGGACTCGAACACCGCTTCGCCGTCCACCAGCAGCACGGGCGTTTTGCCCAACGGGGAGAGTTTGAGAAACCAGTCGGGCTTATTGGCCAGGTCAATGTCCTGCCGTTCGAAGGGGATGCCTTTTTCGGCCAGAACAATTGCTGCGCGCTGGACGTAGGGGCAAAGCTTGTGGCTGATGAGCGTTAGTTTGGGTGTGGTCATGGTTTGCGCCTTCATTACAAGGCGGGCACAAAACGCTGGCTGCGGCGCAGGGCCAGGGCGCCGTCGCCGGCCAGCCAAAGCGCTACCGATGCCGCCACCAGAAAAACGGGGTATTCCCAACCGCCACCCGGATTGGTGAACAGCCAGCCGTTGCCAAAGTGGACCGACGCGGCTCCCACCACGATGGGCGTCAGCGCCAGTGACACCTGGCGGGCATACAAGCCGAGCAGGATGGCAGTGCCGCCCAGCAGCTCCGCAGCAAACACGGGGTAGGCCAGGATGCCAGGCAAGCCCACGCTCTCAAAAAACTGCGCGGTACCCGGCAGGGTGAACACGAATAACTTGAGCAGAGCGTGGGCGATCCACATCACGCCCAGGCTGATTCGCAGCAGGGCCACGTCGTAGGCTGCGGTGTTGTCGGTTGGGTTTGCTTGCATTGCACTTCTCCAATGGGTTGATTGACGGATGTAATATAAGATTGCATCAACGCAATGAAAATAGGCGCACACGCAAACCATGAATGCAACAATGCAATACAAACTCAGCGCCCCGGACATTGAAGTGGTGCTCGCACTGGTACGCACCGGCACGCTGGCACAAGCGGGTGAGCGCCTGGCTGTGGATGCGTCCACCATATTCCGCTCACTGCAGCGGATTGAAAAGGGGCTGGGCCAGCGGCTGTTTGAGCGCTCCCGCACTGGCTATCAGCCGCTGGAGCTGGCACAGGTGCTGGCCACGCATGGTGAACAACTGGAGGTGCAACTCGAGTCAGCCCGCTCGGCCGCGCAGGCCAGCCCGGAGCAGGTCTCGGGCAGTGTGCGCATCACCACCACCGACACCGTTCTGCACGGGCTGGTGGCGCCAGCTCTGAAACTGCTGCAAACAAGCCATCCCCTGCTGAGTTATGAGCTGCATGCCGGCAATGAGCTGGCCAGCCTGACACGGCGTGACGCCGACATTGCGGTGCGCGCCACCCGGAGGCCGCCGCAACACCTGGTGGGCAAACATGTCGGGCCGATACGGGTGGCGCTGTTTGCCGCCAGAAAAGGCGGGCCCAAACGCTTTGACGCAGACGTGGCCACCACAGCCATCTGGATAGCCCCCGATGACGCGCTGCCAGACCACCCCTCGGTCATCTGGCGCAAGAGGCACTTTCCCAAAGTGGCGCCGCGCTACCGGGTCAACAGCATCCTGACGGTGGCGGAAATGGTGGGGCAAGGCATGGGCATTGGTTTGTTACCCCTGTTTCTGGCGCAGGGCCGCACCGACCTGCGGGCGCTGACGGATGCGCTGGATGAGTGCCAGACAGAGCTTTGGCTGCTGACCCATGCCGAGTCACGCCATCTGCGGCGGGTGTCTGCGGTGTACAGCCACCTGGCCCAACACATGACCTTGGGCTGAGCCGCGCCGGTTCAGCTCAGCAACGCCGCCAGCTCTTTCATGTCGGTAAAAATCCGCGCGGCGCCCGCTTTGGTCAACGCGCCTGGCGTATCATGCCCCGTCTCTGCCGGGCTGTAGCCAAACACCGTGGCCCCGGCGGCCACGCCAGACATGACGCCGGTGACCGTATCTTCCACCACGGCACAGCGCTTGGCATCCACCCCCAGCGCCGCAGCGGCGGCCAGGTACACATCGGGCGCTGGCTTGGAGCGTGGCAGCTCGTGGTCGCTGAAGATACGGCCTTTGAAGTAAGGCATGAGACCGCATTTTTCGAGCTGCAGCTCGACCTTGAAGCGGTCAGCGCCTGAGGCGCAGGCGATGCGGCCCTGGTACAGCGCGTCGATTTGCGCCACGGCTTCAAGGACGCCGCGAATCGGCAGCAGGCCTTCGGCCAGCCCCTCGTTGCGCCGGCCACGAAACTCGTGCAGCCATTCTTCGGTCAGTGGGCGACCGGTGTTGGCCTCGATCAAGGCGGCCTGATCTTTGACAGCCTTGCCGATGAACAGGCGCATGCATTCGGCGCTGCTGAGCTGCCAGCCGGCTTCTTCCAGCATGTCGCGCAGCACGCCGTTGGTGATGGGCTCGCTGTCTACCAGCACGCCATCACAGTCAAACAACACCGCATCGAATTTCAACAAGGCCATGTTTACTACCAATTTAATAGCTGCTTACGCCCGCCCGATAAGGGCCAGAGGCCGATTTGACGTTTAATCACAGTTGATCGCCGTCCACATAGTACCAACGGCCGCCCTCGCGCAGGCGCAGCGCCGCGCTGCCCGGGCTTTTCTGCCGGGCGACAAATTCAACTTCGGAGTGCGTAGCGTCAAGTACCCGGTGCTGCCGCACTTCAAGACCCAGCCATTTCACGCCGGGGTCAAACTCGATGCTTGCCGGGCGCTGGCTGGTATGCCAGGTGGCCAGCAGGTAGTCAGACCGCGCCAGCACAAAGGCGGCGTAACGTGAGCGCATCAGCGACTCGGCATCGGGCGCGGGGGTGTCATGCGCCAGGTAGCGGGCGCAGCAGGCGGCCCAGGCCAGCGGCAGGCCACGCCCATCGGCCCGGTCGCAAGGGCAGGCAGCCACTGTCAACCCTTCGCGGGATGACGCGCTGCGTGGGCCAGCTTGTGCGCTTCCAGGGTTTCCATCGGAGCGCCCTGCTTTTTCCACTCGGCAAAGCCGCCGTCAATGTGGGCCACGTTGCTCATGCCCATGTCCTGAAGCGTTTTGGCGGCCAGCGCACTGCGCCAGCCGGCGCCACAGAACAGGATGAACTGCTTGCCCTCGTCGCCAAACACCGGCTTGAAATAGGGTGAGGCCGGGTCCACCCAGAACTCGAGCATGCCGCGCGGCGCCAGCAAGGCGCCGGGCACCGTGCCCTCGCGTTCGAGCTCACGCACATCGCGGATGTCAACGATCTGCACCTGCGGGTCGGCGAGTGTGGCCTGGGCTTCGGCCACCGAATAAGTGGTGACCTCGGCCATAGCCTCATCGACGAGGGCGCGGAATCCTTTGGTAATCGGCATTTTGGGTTGGCTCCGGCTGTGTGGTTGGTGGGCATGGATTGCGGATCGGGCCTGCCCCGGACCAGGATCCAGGATCCGGGATCCGGGATCCGGGGTCCGGGGTCCGGGGTCCGGGGTCTGGGGTCTGGGGTCCGCAATGACAGAGCAGTTTAGGCCTCTTCTGTCATCCCGGGCTCGACCCGGGATCCACGCAGCAGAAACCTCCGCCGCCAGTCTGCACACATGGATTGCGGATCGAGTCCGCAATGACAAGCCAAGGGCCCTCATACAGGCAAATGGCCGGGTAAGCAGGACTTTTTCGGGGGCAAAAAATTCTATTTCCCCATGGACGCCATGCATGTGATTGTAGAAGTAGCCCTGCGGGCGACCTTGCCCTTGCGTTAAATGCCGGACGCGACGGAGCGCGTCTTTTCCAGCCATGCCTCTCGCTGCGACGGTTTGGAGCCGAGGATCGGACCAAAGCTGAACACCTTGACCGGCTTGATCCCGCAAAACTCCAGTGTGGTCTTGCGCATCTGGTGCAGCGCGGGCATGCGATACATCCATCTGAAATACCAGGGCGGTGTGTCCATGGTCGCCAAAACATGAGCCGAGCGTCCTTTCAGGAGCTGATCCGGAAATGCGGCGCCTGCCCGGTACTTGAACGCGAATCCCGGCAGGAAAGCCCGGTCCAGAAAACCTTTTAACGACGCCGGCACCCCGCCCCACCAGATCGGGAAAACAAAGCACACATGCTCTGCCCACCGGATGGCCTCCTGCGCCTGCACCAGGTCGGGCTCCAGCTCCTGAACCTGCCTGAATCCCTCATGCAATACAACATCAAACTTCAACGCCCCCAGGCGAAGCAGTCTGACCTCATTGCCTGCGCTGCTGGCAGCTTTGACATAACTGTCGGCGAGCGCGCTACAAAAACTGTTGCTCGAAGGATGACCCAAAATAACCAGAATCCGCTTACCCATGTTGCCCTGCTCCAAAGTAAAAGGGTCAGGGTAAGGCTTGCCCCTAGGGGCAGAGTCAAGAAGTTTTTGCGGTTGGCAGCGGCGGCGCAACATCGCAGGCTTCGCCTATGCTTTCGCCACCGCCGGGACAGGAGCGGATTTCCAGATTGATCCGATCCAATTGGGCGTCCAGGCTGCGCAGCCTGTCGATTTCGTGCCTGATGCTCTGTCGCTTGCGCTCTATTTGTTGCGACAGCCCTTCCCAGTCGGGTTCGTTTGCTTCGTCTTGCAAGACCAGGCGCAACTCTGACAAACGAAAGCTCAGGGTTTGCGCTTGCCTGATCAAACTGACTTGCCTCACGTCATTGCTTGAATACACACGGTAGGACCCGGCGCGGCTGACCTTGCCCAGAAGGCCAAGCGATTCATAGTGGCGAATGGCCTTGGGCGATGCGCCCGTCAACTGGGATATTTCTCCGATGAACATGCGCCAGCGGTTGTTTGGAGTCGGCGAGGCGCCCCCCACGGTCCCGGCGCTGAGCTCGCGCACATCGCGGATGTCAACGATCTGCACCGTGGGGTCGTTGAGCCTTGCTTTGACCTCGTCCACCGAATCAGTGGTGACCTGGGCCATGGCCTCATCGACAAGGGCGCGGAATCCTTTGGTGATGGGCATGGGGTTCTCCTTGTAAAAGCAGCGCTGGCAATACTAGTACTAGGCCCGATCAGCGGCCCACCAGAAGGACAGAGGCACGGCCCAGAGTTGGTCCCCAAACGGCACAACTTCGCGTCCCGCATACAGCACGACGCCGTGTTGAAAAATGGCAGGCTCTGTCTCTTGCAGATGGCGCAGCCCTTTGAAGTCCTTGCTGTCCACCGTGGCGCTGGCCTTGACCTCAATGCCAGTGATCTGGCCCAGGCGATTTTCAAGAAGAAAATCGACCTCAATGTGGGTTTGAGTCCGGTAGTGCCACAGCGACAGGCCTTGCGCAGAAAAAGCCACATGTTTAAGCAGCTCGGCAAGCACAAAAGTTTCGACCATGCCGCCTGGCAGGCCAGGTTTGGCCATCAGGCTGTCTGCGGTAGCCGCCATGAAATGGTTGAGCAGGCCGCTGTCGGGCAAAAAAACCTTGGGCGCTTTCACCAGGCGCTTGCCCGGGTTACGCTCCCACGAGGGCAGGCGCACCACAAGAAACAACATCTCCAGCAACGCGAAATAACGCTTGAGGGTGCTTTGCGGCAGCCCGGCGGTGCGGGACAGCTCGGCAAAGTTAAGCAAGGTGCCGCTGCGCGTCGCCAGCAATTGCAGCAAGTTTGGGATTTCAGTCAGTTGCTCGATGTTCGCCAAGTCGCGCACGTCACGCTGCAGGATGGCCTGAACATAGCTGTCAAACCAGGCCTCGCGTCGGCGCGCACCGGTACGCGCCACAGCGTCCGCGAAACCACCGGCCAGAAGATGGCTGACCAATTCAACTCGCTCGCAGGGCACTACCTTTAAAGCAGACCAATCGGCCTGGAACAAAGCGTCGGCGCGATTGAGCGAAGGGCTGCCTGCCATTTCGGCACACGACAGCGGCCAAAGCGACAACACCTCCATGCGCCCGGCCAGCGAATCGGCAATACCGGGCAACAACAACACGTCAGCCGAGCCGGTCAGCAAAAACTTGCCGGGCTGACGCCCGCGGTCCACCGCCGCCTTGATGGCCAGAAACAAACCGGGCGCGCGCTGCACTTCATCAAGCGTCACGGCCCCTTGTAGCGCGTTCACAAAACCGGCAGGGTCGGACCGAGCGGCATTGAGCACCACTGCGTCGTCCAGCGTCAGGTATTGGCGCGGCGCGCCCTCCGCCGCCGCTTGCGACTGCACCAGCGTGCTTTTGCCGCTTTGGCGCGCACCATTGACCAGCACAACCGGCGTATCCGAAAGCGCATCGGCAAGCAGAGGGGCGATGTGTCGGGGGTACATGGTCGGTAGTTTACTGGTTGAAAATCAACCACGCAATGGTTGATTTTCAACCTTTACATCACCCCAGTAGGGGCCGCGGGTCCGGCTTTGCCGATCCGAAGGCGCCGCCCCCAGCAAGGGGGGAGGAGGCTACACGCAGTGAGCCTCAACGGGGGTGCGCCTAGAGATTTCGCTGAATGATGATCTTCTGCACGTCAGACGTGCCTTCATAGATCTGGCAGACACGCACGTCGCGGTAAATTCGCTCTACCGGGAAGTCGCTCACATAACCATAACCCCCCAGGGTCTGGATGGCGGCGCTACAGACTTCTTCGGCCATCTCGCTGGCGAAGAGTTTGGCCATGGCGGCTTCTTTCAGGCAGGGCTGGCCGGCATCGCGCAGGCTGGCCGCATGCCAGATCAGCTGACGCGCGGCTTCAATTTTGGTGGCGCAATCAGCCAGCCTGAAACCGACCGCCTGGTGGTTGAAGATGGCGGTGCCAAAGCTTTGCCGCTCTTTGGCATAACTCAACGCAAACTCAAACGCGCTGCGGGCCATGCCGACACTTTGCGCGGCAATGCCGATGCGCCCGCCCTCCAGCGCGCCCAAGGCGATCTTGTAGCCTTCGCCCTCGGCGCCTATCAGGTTGTCCGCCGGGATGCGGCAGTTGTCAAAGTTGATCTGCGCCGTGTCGCTGCTGTGCTGGCCCAGCTTGTCCTCCAGCCGCGCCACCACGTAGCCGGGCGCGTCAGTCGGCACGATGAAGGCGCTCATGCCTTTTTTGCCGGCGCCCTTGTCGGTGACGGCGATCACCACCGCCGCGTGGCCATTTTTGCCGCTGGTGATGAACTGCTTGACGCCGTTGATCACGTATTCGTCGCCCTGTTTGACCGCCGTCGTGCGCAGTGATGAGGCGTCGCTGCCCACCTGCGGCTCGGTCAGGCAGAACACGCCGAGCATCTGGCCCTGCGCCAGCGGTGTGAGCCACTGCTTTTTCTGCGCTGCATTGCCGTAACGCATCAGGATGGCGTTGACCGGGCAATTCGTCACGGAAATCGCCGTGCTGGTGCCGCCGTCACCGGCGGCAATTTCTTCCAGCACCAGCGCCAGCGTCATGTAGTCGAGGTTGGCACCACCAAACTCTTCCGGCACACAAATGCCGTAAGCACCCAGCGCGGCCAGGCCCTTGTGTGCCTCGACCGGAAAGTGGTGCTCTTTGTCCCATCGGGCGGCATGGGGCCAGAGTTCGGTCTGCGCAAAGTCGCGCACCGCGTCGCGGATCATCTGCTGGTCTTGCGTCAAAAGCATGTCAGGTCACCAAGTTGCAAAACGCGAGCCGTCGTAATTGAGGAACGCGCCTTTGTGTTGCGGGGTCAAGGCAGCCAGTGTTTTACGCATGGCCGCCACGCTGCTGTGAACGCTCAGCGGAGCGCCAGTGCCACCCATCTCAGTCTGCACCCAACCTGGCGACAGCGCCACCAGCACGGCGCCGGGGTAGTCGTGCTGGGCAGCGGCAACAGCCATGTTCAGCGCCGCTTTGCTGACGCGGTAAGTCCAGGCGTCACTGGAGGGGACCTCACCGATACAGCCCATCTCGCTGGTGATGCAGGCAAAGCAACCACCAGTCGCCTCTACCAGCGGCGCCACTTGCGGCAGGGCCTGCATGGCGCCCAGCACGTTGGTGTGCAAAGTGTGGTCAAACACAGCCTGCGTGGGCGGCGTGCGCGCATCGCCTTGGGGGAAAACACCCGCCACATAGAGCGCAATATCGATTTTTTCACCGTCGAGTTGCCCGGTCAGACCGCTGATGCTGGCCGGGTCGGCCAAATCCAGCTGGAGGGCCTGGGCGCCCAGCTTGCGCAGACGCTGCAAGCCCGCCTCGTCGCGCGCGGTGCCCAGCACGCGCACGTTATCTGCGCGGTACTGGCGAACAAACTCAAGGCCAATGCCGCGCGATGCGCCTATCACCAAAACTGTGTTCATACCAACATCTTTATAGTAAAATCAGGCTGTAGCCCTTTACCTACGGGCGCAAGCAGCTATCTTATTTATAGCAACTCCAGCGCCAGAGCCGTACCTTCACCGCCACCAATACACAGCGTGGCCACGCCGCGTTGAAGGCCGCGCGCCTGTAGCGCATAGATGAGGGTGACGATAATGCGGGCGCCGCTGGCACCAATCGGGTGGCCCAGCGCGCAGGCGCCGCCGTTGACATTGACGATAGCGTGGCTGATACCCAGCTCTTTCATGGCGGCCATGGGCACGACGGCAAAAGCTTCGTTGACCTCCCACAGGTCCACGTCTTTCACGCTCCAGCCGATTTTCTTGAGCAGCTTGTTGACCGCGCCGACAGGTGCGGTGGTAAACCACTCGGGCTCTTGCGCAAAGGTGGCGTGGCCTACGATGCGGGCGATGGGCTTGGCGCCAAGCTCTTTCGCCGTTGATGCACGCGCCAGCACCAGAGCGGCGGCGCCGTCGTTGATGGACGAGCTGGACGCGGCGGTGATCGTGCCGTCTTTCTTGAACGCGGGTTTGAGCGTGGGGATTTTGTCGAGCTTGACCTTGCCCGGGCCTTCGTCGATGGAAACCACCGTCTCGCCACTGCGGCTCTTGACGGTGACGGGTGTGATCTCGGCCTTGAAAGCGCCGGACTCGGTGGCAGCCTTGGCGCGGTTGACGCTGGTGGTGGCAAAGGCGTCCTGCGCCTCACGCGTGAACTTGTATTTGTCGGCGCACTGCTCGCCAAAGGTGCCCATGGCGCGGCCGGGCTCGTAGGCATCCTCCAGGCCGTCGAGCATCATGTGGTCAAAAATGCGGTCATGCCCGATGCGTATGCCACTGCGACCCTTGAGCAGCAGGTGCGGCGCGTTGGTCATGCTTTCCATGCCGCCAGCGACCATCACGTCGCGGCTGCCGACCAGGAGCTGGTCGTGCGCGAGCATCGTGGCTTCCATGCCGGAGCCGCACATCTTGGACAGCGTGACAGCGCCGGTGCTGGCGGGCAAGCCGCCCTTGAAACCGGCCTGACGCGCGGGCGCCTGGCCCTGGCCGGCCATCAGGCAATTGCCAAACAGCACTTCATCCACCTTTTCAGGCGCAATACCCGAGCGCTCAATGGCGGCCTTGATCGCGGCGCCGCCCAGGTCATGCGCGGACAGGCTGGAAAAATCGCCCTGAAAACCGCCCATGGGGGTGCGCGCGGCGCCAAGAATGACGATGGGGTCGACGATGGTAGTGGACATGGTTTTCCTTGAAAATGGTTATACAAGCTGGATCACGGTGCCGCGCTCTTCATCGGCGACACGCAGGATGTATTTCTGGAATTGCGGGTCCTCGCCGCGCAACAGCAGCGGCAGGGCATTGAAAAAATTTTCGCGGCGGCACCAGTCGCGGATGTAGTCGTCCCAGCTATTCCAGCGGCGCGCTTCCACTTCGGACATGCGCTCGCGCCAAGCCACGATGTAGGCGCGCTCGAAAAGCGAGATCAGCATCTCGTAGATGATCATGGTTCGCTCGTTCTGTTCTGTCGTGGGGTGTGACAGGGCCTCGTTGGTGCGCAGATGCAGGTCGGGGTTAGCGAGCACGACTTTCAGAAAGTCGTTGTAAGCGTCAGACAGTAGCTGGTAAGCCTCTTCGTCTTCGTTGTCGCGCTCCTTGCGCTGCTCCAGCGCAAAGAAAATGATGGCAAACGGCAGGGCCAGTGCGGTCACCACGAAGCTGGCATATTCCCAAGCGTCTCTCATCATGCAGCCTCAAGCCTTGGGCTCAGCGTACTTGCGCACAAAGCGCCGCTCGCGCTCGTACGGAAACACGTCATGCACATGACCGGCGGCAATCCGCTCCTTGTGGCCTTGCCAGAAGGCGGCTTCAAGCAGGTCGGCATGGTGCTTCATGAACACTTCGCGCACTGCGTCGTTGCCCAGCAAAAAGGGGCCGAAGGTTTCCGGAAAGACGTCTTTGGGACCGACCTTGTACCAGACCTCGCCGCTCATTTCTTCTTCTTCGTTGCGCGGCGTCGGCACCTTGCGGAAGTTGCAGTCGGTGATGTATTCGATCTCGTCATAGTCGTAGAACACCACCTTGCCGTGGCGCGTGATGCCGAAGTTTTTCCAGAGCATGTCGCCGGGGAAGATGTTGGCGGCCACCAGGTCCTTGATCGCGTTGCCGTATTCCAGCACAGCGCGCTCGATCTGGCCCTTGGCAAAAGGGTCTTCCACGCCGGTGTCAAACGCCTCCTGCAGGTAGATGTTCAGCGGGATCATGCGCCGCTCGATGTACACATGTTTGATGATGACTTCGGTCTGGCCGTCGCCGTCGCGGTCGCTGATCTCAAGCTGGCTGGGCGCGAACTTTTCAATCTCGGCAATCAGCTCGTCGTCAAAACGCTCGCGCGGAAAAGCCACCTCGCTGTACTCCTGGGTATCGGCCATGCGGCCTACACGGTCGTGCTGCTTGACCAGCAGGTACTTGCCCTTGATCTGCTCGCGCGTGGTGTCTTTTTGCGGCGGGTAATAGTCTTTGATGACCTTGAAGACGTAGGGGAAAGACGGCAAGTCAAACACCAGCATGACCATTCCCTTGATGCCGGGCGCGGTGCGGAATTTGTCGGTCGAATGCCGCAGGTGGTACAAAAAGTCGCGGTAAAAAAGCGTCTTGCCCTGTTTGGCCAGGCCCAGCGCGTTGTAGATCTCGGCGCGTGGCATGCGCGGCATCATGCTGCGCAAAAACTGAACATAAGCCGACGGAATGCCCATGTCGACCATGAAGTAAGCGCGCGCAAAGCTGAACAGGATCAGCAGGTCGTCTTCGCCGATCAGCACCGAGTCAATCGCCAGTTTGCCCGATTTGGCATGCAGCAGCGGCAGCGCAAAAGGCAGCTCACTGAAACCGTTGATCAGCTTGCCGACGATGTAAGCGCCCTTGTTGCGAAAAAACAGGCCGGAGAGCACCTGCATCTGGAAGTTGGCGCGCAGCTTGACCTCGCCCAGACGAGCGCTGAGCTCCTCGACAACATAACCGGCATCACGCTCCAGGTCCTCGAACTCAATATGCAGTTCGAAGTCATTGACCAGCTTGACCAGATGCTCTTTCAGGGTGTCGCGTGTGGGGTAGTAGGCCCGGTAGGTCGGCTGCGCAGCCGGTTCGTCGTTTTCGATGTATTCGGTGCTGACAGCGGGCCGAACGAAAATAAAGTCGTTGTGGAAATAGCTGCGGTGCAGGATTTTGGTGGTGACCGAATTGAAAAAAGTCTCAGCCAGCTCGGGCTGGTGGTGGTCCACCAGCAAGCCGATGTAATGCAGCTTGATCTGATGCCAGACCTCCATCGGCTGCTCGCCGGCCTTGAACTCGCGCTCCAGCCGCATGGAGGCTTCACGCACACGCAGGTCGTAAAACTCGATGCGCTCGCGCTGCGCGCGCTGCTGGCCGTGCCAGTCGGCGGTTTCAAAGCGGTGTTTGGCACGCGCCGACTCGGTGCGGAACAGCTGGTAATGGCGGTTGAAGCCGTCCATCATCGCCTTGGCTATGTCGTAGGCAAGCGGGGAGTCGAGGCGCTGGGGAAACACGCTCAAGCCTCGGCAGAGGGTCGGTTCCAGGTTTCCGCGACCCGGTCGATCGCCTTGCGATACAGGCCGTCAAGTTGCCCGGGGCTGGAGATGCTCATCTGCAAGTCCTGCAACAGGCCGTCATGCACACCGAAAGCCCAGCCGTGCACCCTGACCTCCTGGCCACGCGACCAGGCATCGACCAGAACTGTGCTGACCGACACATTGACCACCTGCTCGATCACATTGATGTCACACAGTGCATTGGCACGCACGGCTTCCGGCAGGCTGTCCAGCATTTGCCGGTGTCGGTGGCGCACGTCCTGGATGTGACGTATCCAGTTGTCGGCCAAGCCGATACGCGCGCCCTCCTGGGCAGCCTGCACACCCGAGCAACCGTAGTGACCGACCACCATGATGTCCCTGACCTTGAGTCGCTCGACGGCAAACTGGATCGCCGACAGCGCATTGAGGTCGGAATGCACCACGAGGTTGGCCACGTTGCGGTGCACAAACACCTCGCCCGGCTCCAGCCCGGTGATCTGGTTGGCGGGCACGCGGCTGTCGGAGCAGCCTATCCACATATAGCGCGGGGTCTGCTGCTTGACCAGCCCGGTGAAGAAACCGGGGCGCTCGCGCTCCATCTGTGCGGCCCAGGCACGGTTGTGGGCGAAGAGCTTTTGTATTTGCAGGGGCATGGCCGATTTTCACATGGTCTCGGCAAACAGCTCGCGCCCAATCAGCATGCGGCGTATCTCGCTGGTTCCTGCACCAATCTCATACAGCTTGGCGTCGCGCCAGAGCCGGCCCAGCGGGTAGTCGTTGATGTAGCCATTGCCGCCGAAAATCTGCACGCCCTCGCCGGCCATCCAGGTGGCTTTTTCAGCGCACCAGAGAATCACCGAAGCGCAGTCCTTGCGCACCTGGCGCACATGGCCGGTGCCCAACATGTCGAGGTTTTTGGCGACGGTGTAGGCAAACGAGCGTCCGGCCTGCAGCGCGGTGTACATGTCGGCCACCTTGCCCTGGATCAGTTGGAACTCGCCAATGGGGGTGCCAAACTGCTTGCGGTCATGGATGTAGGGAATCACGTTGTCCATCACGGATTGCATGATGCCCAGTGGCCCGCCGGTCAGCACGGCGCGTTCATAGTCAAGCCCGCTCATCAGCACCTTGGCGCCGCCGTTGAGGCCACCCAGAATGTTTTGCGCGGGCACCTCGACATTGCTGAACACCAGCTCGCCGGTGTGTGAGCCGCGCATGCCCAGTTTGTCGAGCTTTTGCGCGACCGAAAAACCCTTCATGCCTTTTTCGATCAGGAAAGCCGTGACGCCCCTCGCGCCCAGCTCAGGCTCGGTCTTGGCATACACCACCAGGGTGTCGGCATCCGGCCCGTTGGTGATCCACATCTTGCTGCCGTTGAGCAGGTAGTAGCCGCCTTTGTCTTCAGCCTTGAGCTTCATGCTGATCACGTCGCTACCGGCGCCCGGCTCGCTCATGGCGAGCGCACCGACATGTTCGCCGCTGATCAACTTGGGCAGATACTTCTGGCGCTGTTCTTCAGTGCCGTTGCGTTTGATCTGGTTGACACACAGGTTGCTGTGCGCGCCGTAAGACAGGCCCACCGACGCGCTGGCACGGCTGATCTCTTCCATGGCAATCATGTGCGCCAGGTAACCCATGTTGGCGCCGCCATATTCTTCGCTGACAGTGATGCCCAGCACGCCCAGGCTGCCCATTTTTTGCCAGAGGTCCATGGGGAACTGGTCGTTGCGGTCGATCTCCGTTGCGCGGGGCGCGATCTCGGCCTGCGCAAATTCGCGCACTGCGTCGCGCAGTGCGTCGATGTCTTCACCGAGCTGGAAGTTGAGTCCGGGCAGGTTGTTCACAAAAGTCTCCTTGAGAATTCAGTTCTTGACGTCGTCGCGGCCGGTGATGGTCATCAGCGTGGCGCCCAGGGTAGCGATCAATTTTTCACGCCCGTCGTCGATGGCGTAAGCCCGGCCTTCGGTGACGGTGATGGTGCGGCCGGGCTTGATGACCTGGCCGACCATGCGAAAGCTCTGGCCCTTGGCCGGCGCCAGCAGGTTGATCTTGAATTCAATGGTCAGCACGCCGGCACCCTCCGGCATCAGCGTGAAGCCGGCATAACCGCAGGCCGAGTCCAGCGCCGTGGCGACCATGCCGGCATGCAAAAAGCCGTGCTGCTGGGTCAGGCCGGCGGCCCAGGGCAGCTCGATCACGACACGACCGGGTGCGATATCGCCCAGCGAAGCGCCAAGGGTGGCCATGGCGCCCTGCAACGCAAAGCTGTCCCGCACGCGGGCCGCGTAAGCCGCGTCTTTGGGCTTGAAGTCAGGCTGATGCATGCGCTGTTTGTCGTTTCTTTTGATTGACGTTTACGTAAACGTCAATTATGGTCTATTTTGCCTTTTTACCGGTCTTGGCCAGTAGCGTACGGGCTTCTTTTTCGTGCACTTTCACTTCTTCCAGGTTGGCCTGCAGGTCGGCCATCTGCTCTTCGAGCTGCTTGCGATGCTGGGCCAGCACGGCCAGGAACTTGGTCAGTTGCGGGCCGGTGTCACGCGGGCTGTCATAGGTGTCGATGATTTCGCGCGCCTCGGTCAGGCTCAGGCCCAGGCGCTTGGCGCGCAAGGTCAATTTGAGCCGGGTGCGGTCGCGGGCGGTGTACACGCGGCTGCGCCCGCCCGGCCCTTCGCGCTGCGGCTGCAGCAGCCCCATGTCTTCATAAAACCGGATCGCGCGCGTGGTCAGGTCAAACTCTTTGGCCAAGTCGCTGATGGAATAGGTGGTGCTTGCCATGCTTGTCAAACCCGGGTGACAGGACCTTTGTGAAACTGCCCGCCAAATCAGGTGTAATGGGCTGTTTACGTTAACGTAAACGTCAATGAATCGGTGATCTTACAAGATGAATGCACAGGAAGCCGAACTTCTCTACCCCCTGGGCGACGCCCTGCCGACCGCCGGCGGCACGCTGGAGGTCGCGCCCGGCGTGAAGTGGATACGCATGGGCCTGCCGTTTGCGCTGGACCACATCAACCTGTGGCTGCTGCGCGACGAGCTTGACGGCCCGCAAGGCTGGCAGCAGGGCTGGACCGTGGTTGATTGCTGCGTCAGCCGCGACGAAGCGAAAGCCCAATGGGAACAAATTTTTGCCGACGCGCTTGAAGGCCTGCCGATCCTGCGCGTCATCGTGACCCACATGCATCCCGACCACCTCGGACTCGCGCACTGGCTGTGCGAACGCTGGAAAGCGCCGCTGTGGATCAGCGCCACCGACTACAACACGGCCAGCCTGAGCATTCGCGGCGGCACCGGTTTCGGCGGTGAAAATTCAGCCGTTTTTTTCGCCTCGCATGGCCTGACCAACGCCGACTACCTTGCGCAGATTCGTGGCCGCAGCAACTACTACCCCGGACTGGTGCCAGCCCTCCCCAGCTGCTTTCACCGCATGATGGACGGGCAGGTGATCCGCATCGGCGGGCGCAACTGGACCTGCATCAGTGGCTACGGCCACGCACCGGAACATATCGCCCTGGCCTCTGAAAACGCCGGCTTGCTGATCAGCGGCGACATGGTCCTGCCGCGCATCTCGACCAACATCAGCGTCTACGATGTGGAGCCCGAGTCCAACCCGTTGACGCTGTTCCTGCAATCGATAGCCAGGTTCAAGACCCTGGATGCCGACACGCTGGTGCTGCCATCCCACGGCAAGCCTTTTCGTGGCCTGCACACACGGATTGACCAGTTGCATGCGCACCACCGCGACCGGCTGGCTGAAGTGATGCAGGCCTGCACGGCCAGCCCCTGCAGCGGCGCCGACATCCTGCCAGTGATGTTCAAACGTCCACTGGATCTGCACCAGACCACGTTTGCCATGGGTGAGGCCGTGGCCCACCTGCATACGCTGTGGTTTGAGGGCAAGCTGCGGCGCCAGTTGGGCAGCGACGGCATCTACCGGTTTCAGCCCGCTTGATCTGGCGGCGGCAGGCGCGGCACCTCCGTTGCACCGTCGTCCTGCGGTGCCTGTGGCAGCGACATGAAAAAACTGGCGCCACCGTTGTCTGTGGTGGTGGCCCAGACAGCACCGCCGTGGCGCTCGGTCACACGCTTGACAATCGCCAGGCCCAGGCCGCCGCCAGGAAAATCTGCGGACGAATGCAGGCGCTGAAAAGCGGTGAACAGTTTGTCGGCATAGGCCGCGTCGAAACCGGCCCCGTTGTCCGCCACCATCAACACGCTGTGCTGGGGTGATGCGCCTGGCATCAGCGCCACCTTGATCCAGCCTTGTTCTTTTTTGGCGGTGAACTTCCAGGCGTTGTCCATCAGGCAGTCCACCGCCGTGACCAGCAGGTTTTTGTCGCCGAACACCGGCAGCGTCTGCGCAATCTCAAGCACCAGTTGACGCTGCGGCTCGCGCTTGCGCCAGTCCTCAATCAGCCGACGACACAGTGGCGCCAGGTTCACCTGCTCGCGGTTGAGCACCACTCCCGGCAAATGGGCCAGCGTGCGCACGTCGTCGATCAGTTTGGCCAGTTGGCGGGTGCTGACGCGGATACGCGCGAGGTAGTGGCGGCCCAGCGGGTCCAGCGCGGCCGAATAGCGCTCAGCCAGCATGGTGGCAAAGCCACTGACGACATGCAGCGGCGCCTTGAGGAAATCGGACATGGCGTGCGTGAAGATGCCGAGCTCATCGCGGCTACGCTGCAAGTCAGCGCTGCATTGCGCGATGCGCTGCTCCAGCGTGTCGTTGAGCCTCTGCAACTGCGAGTCGGCAAAATGCCGCGCCCCCACATCCACAACGCTGACCAGCCTAGCTGGCCGCTCAAACCATTTCACGGTGCTGCAGGCCAACTCCACCAGCACCAGCTCGCCAGTGATCTTGCGTTGTGTGCAAACCCGCATCTGCTGCTGGAAGTCACCGGCCGGCAGGCTGGTCAACCAGCGCACCGCTTCGCCTTCCGGAAAAAAGGCCTCCACCTGCGGCATCGCCACGCTGCCGCCCGGCAGCCCGTAAAAAACAGCCGCCGCCTTGTTGAGCGCCAGCACATGCCGGGAGTCGGCATCCAACAGCCACATGGCCTGGGTGTTGCCGTCAAAAAGGCTTTTGTTGCAACCCTCGCTGCCCTGCAGCAGCAGCTGCGCTTGGCGGGTGTCACTGACATCGCGCAGGTTGACCACTGTTCCGCAGCCATGCGGCCTGAGGCTGTACTCGACCCACTGGTCTTCAAACGAATCGTGGACAACAAAGGCATGCGCAAAGCCGCCTCGCAAGGCCTGCTCGGAAACGCTGCGGTGGTTTTCTGCAATCAGGTCCGGCACGGCTTCCCAGAACTCCGTTCCGGGCAGGCTGGCGCCGAACGAACGAATCAGCGACTGCGCATGGCTGTTGAGCGCCACGATGGTCCAGCCGGCGTCGAGCACGATGATGCCCTGGGTCGCCAGCTCCAGCCCGGCTTGCAGCGCCTCAATGCTGGCCGCCTCGCTGCCGTCGGCTCCGGCGTCACATGAGGTGGGACGCCGCCGCCCAGGCCGGACGGCTCGCAGCCAAGCGCGGAACACGGTCAGTGGGGACTGCACGATGGCCGCTCTTTTCAAGCGCCGTTGTAGGCTGACGCGTCAGCGCCACTTGCGATTGGCCACCAGCAGAGCGGTCACGTAACCGTGCAGCCAATCGAAGTTGATGGGTTTTTCCAGGTAATGCGAGTTGGGTGGAAGCCCGCCGCGCTCTGCCACAGCTTGCCGGGGCAAGCCGCTGATCACCAGGATTTGCATGGCCACCAGTTGCTGGTTGCGCTTGAGCGCGCGCAACATCTCCATGCCGTCGACACCAGGCATGTTCAGGTCCGTGATCAGCAGGTCTGGCCGCATGGTGGCGATGTCCATCAGGGCTTCGAGCGCGGAGGGCATGAAGCTGCAGTCCACCGCCATGTCCCACTCCTCAAATTGCGCCTTGTAGAGCTCGCGCGCGTCTTCGTCGTCTTCCACCACCAGAACGCTCAAGCGGCTGCGCGGATCGGGGTCCGCTGGCGACAGTTGCGGGCTGTTTTTCTGCAGGTAAATGTTGATGGCTCGCAACGACAGCCGGCGGTGACCGCCGAGCGTTTTCCAGGCCTCAATTTCGCCCTTTTCAACCAGTGACTGCACGGTAGCCACCGACAAGCCAAGCAGCTTCGCGGCATAGGTGGTGCCGCAGTAGTCGTCGCTGGAGAAATCATTGGCCGTGATGGCAGTCTCAAAAGTCTGGGGTTCGCGTGGCATTGGAATAACCCAAAAAAGATAGAAATTGCAATTTAATAGATTTATTGAATTTAATCAATCGAATTGATTTTTATCAATTTTTTATGGCACCTATGTCCTGACATCAAGGCAGCGGCAGGACAGAGGGCAAGGTGAAAAAGAAAGTGGCACCTTTGCCCGGCTCGGACTCGGCCCACACCCGGCCCCGATGACGCCCAATGACCCGGCTGACCGTTGCCAGACCCACGCCGGTGCCGGGGAACTCACTGACCGCATGCAGCCGCTGAAAGGTATTGAAAAGTTTGTCCGCATACGCCATGTCAAAGCCAGCACCGTTGTCCCGGACAAAAAAGACCGGCACACCGGCGGCATCTGCTGCGAATCCAACCTTGATCAAGGCTTGCGGCCGCTGGGAGGTAAATTTCCAGGCGTTGCCCAGCAGGTTTTCCATCACCACGCGCAGCAGGCGCCCGTCGCCGCGCGCCTGCAAACCGTGTTCAATGCTGATGTCGGCCACGCGCTCAGGGTTGCGGCCCCGGCATTCATCGGCGATCTCGCGCGCAAGCGCGCTCAGATCGACAGTTTCGTCACGCAACTGCATGCGTGAAACCTGCGCGAGGGAAAGCAGGTCCTCGATCAATCGCCCCATCTGCGCGACGCCGGCCTGGATACGCGACAAGTAGTGCTGCACTTTTTCACTGGTGTTGCCGGCATTGAGCTGCTTGGCCAGCAGGCGGCTGAAGCCGTCCACGGTGTTCAGCGGTGAGCGCAGGTCATGCGAGACGGAATATGAAAAAGCCTCCAATTCCTGGTTAGACAGGCGCAGGGCGGTCTCAATCGCCTTGATCTCGGTCACGTCTGCATCAATGCCGACCCAGAACAACACTTGGCCGTCTTCGTCCAGCACGGGAGAAGCCCGGTAGGACATGGTGTGATAGACCCCATCGCGCGCGAGCAGGCGCCGCATGCCCTCGTACGGCTGCAGGCTTTCGCGCGACGAAGCCCAGTTGGTGGCCAAGGCGTCGAGGTCATCGGGATGAACAGCGGCCAGCCACTTGTTTCCCATCCAGTCAGCGGGGGTGCCGCCCATCAGCTCGTACCACTTGAGGTTCAGGTAGGTCAGCCGGCCTTGCGCATCGGCGTTCCAGATGACCTGCGGCGCCTGCTCGGCCAGCACCCGGAACAAGGCTTCCTGCCGCGCCAGGGCGGCGGACCGCTCGGCGACTTTTTCTTCCAGCCCAAGGTTGAGCTGGTGCACCTGCTCAAACAACTTGGCATTTTCAATCGCGATGGAGGCGAGCTGGGCGAGCTCGACCGCCACAAACTGGTCCTGCAAAGTGAACTCGCCCTCGTATTTGTCGGTGAGCTGCAGCAGCCCGACATTCTCGCCATGGCGACCGGTCAAGGGCACGGCCAGCCAGCCCCGCATGGCCAGGACTTGGGCCCTATCGCCAGCAAACTCGCGCCAGCGTGGATGCGCCTCCAGCTCCGCCTGGGTCAGCCGCACCGGGTTGTTGGTTTCACAGACGATAGAGGTGAGGCCGCTGGCATGCGACTGGGCGACAAAGTCACGGCAGTTGGCATATTTGTCTGAAAAAGACACGGCGTTCATCACCAACGCTGGCTCGCCACGGGCCAGCAGACTCACCACCGCATGGTGCGCGCCGACGACGGCTCGGGCCTGATCCACGGTTTCCTGCAGAGTGGCGTCCAGCGTGCGGCGGCTGGTGATGGCCAGGCTCGCGTCGGCGGCGCGCTGCAGGGTAAACAGGTAGGCTTGCACCTCGTTTTCGGCCTTGACCTGGGCGGCGACATTGACGGCCACCACAAAACGTGCCGGCCGGTCCAGGTAGGTGATGGCGCGCGAGAAGGTCTCTACCGGAAACTGCCGCCCTTGACTGTCCACATGTTGCCAGCGATGAACGATGTCAGAACTGCTTTTGGCAATGTGCTGCTGCAGGTCCGCGCGCTCCACGGGCGCCAGGATGTTGGAGATGGTCAGGCGTAAAAACTCGTCGCGGCTGTAGCCATAGTTACTCAGGGCGGCTTCGTTGACGGCCAAAAAGCCCAGTGTCTGCATATCCACAATCCACATCGCCACCGGCGATGACTCAAAAAGTGCGGCGTAACGCTGCTCGCTGTTCATTAGCGCCTGCTCGGCCAGCTTGCGCCGGGTGATGTCGCGCTCGACCGCCACGAAGTGCGTGAACTGGCCCTTGCCGTCGGCGATGGGGACCATGTCCAGGTCAAGCCAGAACTCCTCACCATTTTTTCTGTAATTAATCAGCTCGGCGCGCACCGGCTTCATTTGCTTGAGCGCTGCGCCTATGCGGTCGAGTTCGGCGCGCTGCGTTTTCGGCCCCTGCAGGAAGCGCGGCGAACGGCCCAACGCTTCCTCACGGCTGTAGCCGGTGCGGCGCACAAACGCATCGTTGACAAACACGATGCGCGGACCAGGCTCGTCAATCGGGCTGGTCTCGGTGATCAGCACCATGTCATTCAAGCGGGAAATGCTGGTTCCCAGCAGCCGAAGCTGCTCCTGCGATTCGTGTTTTTCGGTGATGTCCTGGAGTGCACCCACCACGCGCACGATCTTGCCGTCCTGCATCAGCGCGAGCCCCTGGGTGCGCACCCAGATGGGCCGTCCTTTCATGGTCACCATCGGCATTTCCAGGTCCCAGGCGGTGCCGTGTTCGGCGGCGGCGCGGGCAGCCGCCCGCAGAATGGGCTGCGCTTCGGGGGCGTAACAGGCCATGGCCTGCGCCACGCTGAACGGCGTGTCGGGCGCCAACTCGTAGATCCGGTAGACCTGCTCGGACCAGACCGGCTGCAGGCCGTCGAGCAGGACTTCCCAGCCGCCGATTTTTGCCATGTCACCGGTTCGCCTGAGCATCGCCGTGGTTCGCGCGGCGGCTTGCTGCGCATGTTTTCGCGTCGTGATATCCTGCACCACCCCGACACGCAAGCTGCCCGTACCCGCACTGTCGCTGTGCGGCTCGCCAATCTGGTGGATCCAGCGGCTCTGCCCATCCGGCATGATGATGCGATATTCAACGTCGAGCGGCAGCCCATCCCGCACGGCCTCCTCGCGCAGACGCCCGTACTCAGCACGATCATCCACATGGATCAGGCCCATCACGGTGTCGGGCCTGCCGTCGAACGCCTCGCGCGCCAGTCCGTACAACACATACACCTCGTCCGACCACCAGAGCAGGCCGGTTTGCATATCCAGCTCCCAGTTACCGATGCGCCCCAGGCGCTGGGCATTGAGCAGCTTGCGCTGGACTTCGCGCAGTTGCTCGTAGCTGCGCGTCTGCTCCATCTGCAGCCGCTCAAGGTGCGTGATGTCGCTGAACACCATCAAGGCGCCGACGATGCCGTCAGGGCCACGCATCGGCCGGTAGCTGCAACTGATCAACCGCCCCTCGGCTTCGCGCTGCTTGTCCACGAGGATGTGCAAGGGCCCACCGCTGTTGCCCTGCAAAGCCCTGTACAAGGGAAGTTGCTCGAAGCTGAACAGCGTTTGCGTGCCGGGAACAAACAGGCCCTGTCGCTCTGGCCAGCGCGGGGACAGGACCATGGACATCTCGCCGATGCCAAACAGCTGGGCAGCCGTTTCGTTGATCAGCAGCGGCCGACCGGTGGTGTCAATCGCCAACAGGCCCTCCTGCATGCTGTTGACGGTCAGCTCCAGCGTCGCGTAGGCCTGCCGGCTGCGGGCCAACTCTTTTTCCACGTCACGTTCACGCTGCTCAAGCGAGTCGGCCATCAGGTTGAAGCCTGCGGCAATCCTCGCGAACTCCCCCTGGTGGGTGTTAGGACGAAGCGGGATGCGGACATTGAGATGGCCTTCTTCCAGCTGACGCGTCGCGTCGAGGATCTGGCGCGTCGGCCCCACAATGGCCGCGCCGCCTATCATCCAGGCCACCCACCCGCCCAGAAAGGCGACCAGCGCCAGCACCACCAGTTCCAGCCAGAGGTGTTTGTGACCCGGCCCCACGATCAGGTTGCGGTCCATGCTCACGGACACAAAAACCGATGCCTCGATGCGGGGACTGCTGGGCATGAAGGCCCACAGCCGATCGTGGCCGGCGCCGTCCAGGCCTTCGCGAACACCCGTGCTCAGGCTCTTCACGGCCTCCTGCAACACCGGACTTCGCACCATGTCGCCAACATTGATGGGAAGTTTCGGCTTGCCTGCCAGCAACCTACCCTCGCGGTCCTGGATCCCCAGGGCTGCGCCGGACGGCAGTTGTATGCCGCCAATCAGCCGGCCCATCTCAACAAGGTCAAACGAGGCAAACACCACCCCAGTGACCTTGTCTGCGGCGTCGATCACCGGCAGGGCGTAAGTCAGAACAGGTTTGTTCGCCAGCGGGCCCACAGCGTAGCTACCGACCACAAAACGGCGTAGTTGAAGGGCATCGTGAAAATAGGTCTGGTCACCCAGATAGACATTCCTGCCGCTGCCCAGGGCGTGGCAACGGGTCTGGCCGTCAAGCCCGATCAGGCCCAGGTTGGCATACTCCGGGAGCCCTCGGGACAGACGTGAAAAATGGCGGTCGCAATCGGTGTCGCCGGCGTCCTGGATATCCGGCAGGGACGCGATGAGCGTCAGGACCTGGCGGGCGGAGTCCGCCACCCGCTCCTGGCTGGCTGCAGCCAGCGACGCGGCGAAGCGAAGATCATTCTTGGCGCGTTCCACCTGGGCGTCAGCAGTGTGCAGCGCCGTGAGGGTGGACATGCCAAACAGCGGAACAATCGCCACGACCACCAGCATGACAATACGCGCGCGCAAACTGATCCTGGCCTTCATGGTGCTTTCAGCTATGTTGATGGACCCGACTGTAAATCACCCGGCCATCAGGCAAGCAAAGAAAGCCCCGGCCCGCGAAAGGCCGGGCCGCCCAGACGCCTAGCGGCGGCGCTCAAACCGTCGCGATGGACTCGTTGACGCGGAGCCAGTAGTGCTGCAAGCGGCTTAATTTTTCGGTGAAGTCACCAAAATCAATGGGCTTGCGGACAAACCCGTTGGCGCCGCTTTGGTAGCAGGCGATGATGTCAGACTGCTCGCTGGACGAGGTCAGCATGACCACCGGCACCAGGGCCGTGAGCGGGTTGGCGCGCACGCTGCGCAGAACGTCCAGCCCCGACAGCTTGGGCAGCTTCATGTCCAGCAGGATGAAGGCCGGCTGCTTGTTTGTGTCACGGCCCGCATGCGCGCCCTGGCCAAACAAATAGTCGAGCGCTTCGGCGCCATCACGCGCCGTGACGATGGCGGTGTCCGCACCTTGCTCCTGCAGCGTCAGCACAGTCAGTTCCAGGTGGTCGGGGTTGTCTTCCACTACAAGAATCGGGTTGTCGTTCATAAGACCTTCTCTGCACTGTTTGCTCTTTGTTTGCGCTCTGCTTGCTCTCTATTGTCTTTTGCTGTCATTTTCATCAACTTTGTCATATTACAGAAGTTAACAAACTTGTCCAGCCGTAGTTTTGCGCCATGCCTTTTCGGCGGTCCGTTCACCCCAAAGCCTGCCCTGTGCCGGTCACCAGCGCGGCACAGCTTCAGCCTTCAACTGGCTGCGCAACTCGGCATAGTCGGGCACCACAGTGCGCACCGTCTCCCAGAAGCGGGGGCTGTGGTCCATCACACGCAAGTGGCTCAACTCGTGGACCACCACATAGTCGATCACCGAAAGCTTGAAATGAATCAGCCGCCAGTTCAGCCGTATCGCGCCGTCGGCGCTGGCACTGCCCCAGCGGGTGCCCGCGCTGCTCAGACTGAGTTTGCGCCATTGCACGCCCAGATGGGGGGCAAAGTGGTTCAGGCGCTCGGTAAAAATTTGTTTGGCCTGCCGCATCAACCAGGCTTGCACCGAGTCGCGTATCTGCTCGGCCGTGGCATCGTGCGCCAGGCCAATGTGCAGGGTTTTCTGCGGCGAAGCGAGGTCGCCGTCTGAGGATGTTTTGAGTTCGCCGCCAACGCCGCCGAAGGCGTGGCGCGGGTCGATCACCAGCGTCACCATATCGCCGAGAAAAGGCAGCGTCGTGCCGTCGCGCCACTCGATGCGGGCGGCTTCGAGTCGGTCGTGTCGCGCACGGGTTTCTTGCAGCTTGGCCACGATCCAGCTGGTTTTCTCCTGCACGGCCTTGTCGACTTCATGCAGCGGCACCCATTTGGGCGCGCTGACCACCAGCCCCTCGGCACCCACCGAAAAGCCGATGGTGCGGCGCTTGCCACGCCGAAACTGGTAAGCCACGACCATGTCACCGAGCAGCGCTTCGCGCGTGGCCGCCGGGTGGCGGTAGGTGGCGGGTGCCAACACCTGCTGCAAGGTCTGCGCGGGCAACAGATCCTCAGCCGTCAGAATTGCTATCTTTTCAGGAGCTGTTTGTGCAGGCGAGGTATGGGCTGGAGGCCGATTTGACTGTTTTTTTCGGGTCCAGCGAAGGCGTGAGCCAGCCGGGCTGGCTGGCGCGCTGTCAAACAGGTCAAGCGTGAACTGGAGAAGCCTTTGCATCATGGCAGTTTAGCGCTGCAGCCCCGCATCAAACCTTCGCGCCGGCAGTCTCCGGATAGGCTTCTGGGTCCAGGCGCCGCATCTCGGCTTCTATCCAGGCCTGGACTTCCTGCATCAACTCTTCCGGCTTGCGGCCGACGCTGCTGATCGGCTTGCCGATCGAGATGTCAACGATGCCCGGCTTTTTGATAAAGGCCTTGCGCGGCCAGCATTTGGCCGAGGTCACGGCGATCGGGATCACCGGCGCGCCAATTTCTATCGCCAGCCGCGTGCCGCCGGTCTTGTAGACGCCCTGCTGCCCGCGTTCTATGCGCGTGCCTTCGGGGAACATGATGACCCAGACGCCTTGACTCATCAGCCGGCGGCCCTGCTCAACCACCTTGTTGAAGGCCTGCGCGCGCTGGCTGCGGTCGATGTGAATCATGTCCATGCGGGACATGGCCCAACCGAAAAACGGCACGTACAGTAACTCTTTCTTGAACACATAGGCCAGCGGGTGGGGCATCAGGGTCGGCATCGAAAACGTCTCCCAGGTGCTCTGGTGCTTGAGCAGCAGCACGGCGGCGCTGGTCTCGCCGGTCGGCAGGTTTTCCATGCCAGTCACCCGGTTTTTAATGCCGAGGATGACGGTGCCGCCGCTGACCGCCACCCGCAGCCAGCCGGCGCACAACCAGTAAATCTGCGTGCTGCTGCCGAACAGCGAAAAAATCAGGACAGCCAGCCCCCACGGGATCACGGTGACAGTCATCCACAGAAGATGCAGGATGGAGCGGATCAGGAGCATGGTGTGTCTTCTCAATCAAATTGATATGTTTCAGGGCTCTAGCCCATGTACAGCGGGCGCAAGCAGCTATTGTTTTTATAGCATCAGGGGGCCGCAGTGCGGCTCAGGACAAACTCTACGAAGGCACCCAGGTCGGCGTGCAGGCGCGTGCCTTCAGGCAGGCCCTCGGGCTGTCCACCGTCCTTGTAGGGCTCGGACTTGCCGGTCAGCACCAGGTGCGGCTCGCAGCCGGCTGCGGCACCGGCCAGCAGGTCTCGCACCGAGTCGCCGGCGGTTGGCACGCCCTTGAGTGGCACACCAAAGCGCGCGCCGATCTGCTCGAACAGGCCGGGCAGCGGCTTGCGACAAGTGCAGCTTTCTTCCGGGCTGTGCGGACAATAAAACACCGCGTCGATGCGTCCGCCCTGCGCAGCCAACAACTTGTGCATCTTGGCGTGCATGGCGTTGAGTGACGCCACGTCAAACAGGCCGCGGCCCAGCCCCGATTGGTTCGAAGCAATCACCACATGCCAGCCGGCGTGCGTGAGCCGGGCGATGGCTTCCAGCGCACCCGGCAAGGGCTCCCACTCTTCCGGCGCCTTGACGTAGTCGTCGCTATCGCGGTTGATGGTTCCGTCGCGGTCGAGGATGACAAGTTTCATGCGGGCTCCGCCCTGGGTCTGAAAATGAAGTTGTTGTAATAGTCCTTGGCGTCCCAGAAACGCTCGCCCGCCTGCCTCTGGTGCAGCGCCTCGCGAAACTCTGCCGCTGGCAACTCGCCGATGCCCGGCATGGCCAGCGTCGCGCTGTACCCGAGCGACTCCACCAGCGTGATGAAGTCCTGCACGGTTTTGCCGGACGGCAGGTGGCGGCCTTCGCACTCGATCACCAGCAGCGGCTTGTCGCGCCGGATCAGCGTCAGCGCGCCCTGCAGCACCGCCAGCTCATGACCTTCGACATCCATCTTGATCACGCGCACCGGCGCATGCAATTTTTCTGCAGCATAGGCGTCAAGCGTCGTGACGCGCACCGTTTCCGTGTGGCAATCGGTCTTGTCGGCAATGCTGGCCTCCAGCGACGCGCCCGGCGAATGGCTGTTGCCGGGCACAAACAGCTGGAGCTCGCCCTGCTGGTTGGACAGCGCCAGGTTTTCGACAGTGACGTTGGTCAAACCGCTGCGCTGGCAGGCGCCCGCCAGGTACTGCGCCAGCGTGCGCTGCGGCTCAAACGCCACCACTTGCGCCGTGCCGGCCCAGCGCGCCATCGAATACAGGTAACTGCCCTTGTTGGCACCCACATCCAAAGCCACACCGCCGCCGCGCAGCGCTTGCCGAATCGCGCGCAGCTCAAACACCTGATCGCGGTAGCGTGTTTTCCAGGCGCGCCAGGCCAGTTTGATATCCATCATGGCTGGCCTACCCCGGCTGCTTCCTGGGCGCGGCGCTGGGTCCACTGGATGATGTGCGCAAGGTCGTGTTTGGCGGCATCCAGAAGGCCAATACGCGCAACCAGAACATCCAGCTTCACCAACTGGTGCTGTAGCAGCGTACGAACGTAATCGGCGTCCTTTGGCCTGCCCGCCGCGCATTTGGAGGTGGCCAGGTCGTGTATGTCAGGGCAGATGGCGGTCACCTCACCGACGTAAGTCAATACCGCCCTGTCCATCCAGTCCTTAGGCAGACTGGCGGATTCTGGACCGACGCCATCCGCGTGGTATCCGAAGGTATCGTGAAAGGTGGACAACGCCCCAATGGCGCCATCGATCAGATCCGATTTTTCAGGGTGCAGCGCCGGGTAAAGGTCAATCTCGGTTGACCGCAGCAGCAGGGCGGGTGGATCATCCAGCAGCAACAAGATAGCCTGGCTGCCGACCAGAACAAAGCTGGTTTCGTTGGCTATGGCCGAGCTGGCACGCAGCACATGGGCAAGTTCACTGCGCTGCATGAAAACTATGCGGCGCTTTGCGCGCGCAACGCCTGCCTCTCGGCGGGCGTCAGCACAAAGCCCAGCGGAGACACATTGCGCAAGGTGGCAGCACGGTCGCTGTCTGCGCAGACCTGATCGAGCAATACATCCAGATCGCCACTGAGCAATGCCTGCCATTCGTCCAGGTAAGGATCGGATGCGCTCGGGCCCCGCTGATCGTGCCAGCGCTTCAAGGTGTGCAACGCGCGCTCGACAAGCTCAGGCTCTGCCGCAAGCCGGGGAATGGCGGCGCGATGAAAGGCCTGCGTGAAGGCGTTGAGCTGCTGTGTCGATGGCATGGGGTGATTATCGAGCCGAACGATCAGCTTGCCAACTTCGACAAGTCAGCCACACGGTTCATCGCCGCATGCAGCGTGGCCAGCAAGCCAAGACGGTTCAGGCGCAAGTCGGTTTGTTCAGCATTGACCATCACGCCTTCGAAGAAAGCGTCCACCGGCTCACGCAGCGCAGCCAGGGTTTGCAGCGAGGCTGCGTAGTCGCCGGCGTCAAACTGCGCGCTGGCCTGCGGTGCCACCTGCTTCATCGCGGCATGCAAGGCTTTCTCAGCCGGCTCCTGCAGCAGCAACTCGCTGACATGGGCGTCCGCGCCGTCGGTTTTTTTGAGAATATTGCTGATGCGTTTGTTGGCGGAGGCCAACGCAGGGGCTTCGGGCAAAGCGGCGAAGGCGCGTACGGCGGCGAGGCGTTTGGGGACATCGCCGAGGCGCTGCGGGCGCAACGCCAGCACGGCATCGACTTCCTGAGCGCTGTAGCCCTGCTCGCGCAAGGAACCGGCGAGGCGGTCATAGATAAATTCGACCAGCGCGCTGGACGCATCCTGAATCTTCTCGCCGAACACCGGCTGGGCGCCTTCGACCAGTTCGACCAGCCCCAGAGGCAGGTCTTTTTCAACCAGCATGCGAATCACGCCCAGCGCGTGTCGCCGCAATGCAAACGGGTCCTTGTCACCGGTCGGAAAATTGCCGATGCCAAACATGCCGACCAGAGTTTCCAGCTTGTCCGCCAGCGCGACGATCACGCCGACGGTGTTGCGCGGCAAGTCGTCACCGGCAAAGCGCGGCTTGTAGTGGTCTTCAATCGCATCGGCAACGTCAACACTCAGGCCGTCATTGAGCGCGTAGTACCGGCCCATGATGCCCTGCAACTCTGGAAACTCGCCGACCATGTCGGTCACCAGGTCGGTCTTGGCCAGCTCGGCGGCGCGCTGCACGTCAACAACCCGTCCGGCGTCGATGCGATTGGCAATGGCCTCGGCGATCGCACGCACACGCTTGATGCGATTGCCCTGCGAGCCCAACTTGTTGTGATACACGACCTTGCCCAGGCCTTCGACGCGCGAAGCCAGTGTCTTCTTGCGGTCCTGGTCAAAGAAAAACTTGGCATCGGCCAGACGCGGACGCACCACGCGCTCGTTGCCCTGAATCACGACACTCGCGTCTGCGGGGCTGATGTTGCTGACCACCAGAAACTTGTTGCTCAGCTTGCCGGAGGCTTCGAGCAGTGGAAAGTATTTCTGGTTGGCCTTCATGGTGAGGATCAGGCATTCCTGTGGCACGTCCAGAAACTCTTTCTCAAATTCGCAGACCAGCACATTGGGACGCTCGACCAGCGCGGTCACTTCATCCAGCAGCGCTTCGTCGTCGATGGCCTTGACACCGCCGCCAACTTTGGCGGCGGCTGCCGCAAGTTGTTTGGCGATCTCGGTCTTGCGCTTCGAATAACTTGCGATCACCTTGCCTTGTTCCAGCATCTGCACTTCGTAGCTATCCGCCTCCCGAATTGCAAAGGCCTTTACATCCGATTCAAATCTGTGGCCTTCGGTCATGTTGCTGGCTTCAAGCCCGAGGGCTTTGACGCCGAGGACAGTCTCACCATGCAGTGCGATGAGGCGATGCACGGGACGCACAAACTTCACATCGCTCCAGCCGTCGGCCAACTGGTAGGTCATGACCTTGGGAATTGGCAACTTGGCAATCGCCTCAAGCAGGGCTTTCTGCAAGCCTTCGACGAGAGTGGCGCCCTTGACGTTGCTGTCGTAGAACAAGGCTTCGGCTTTGCCGTCCATGGCTTTTTTCAGGCCCCCCACGGCAGAAGCGTCGGCGCCCAGCGCCTGTAGTTTCTTGAGCAGCGCCGGCGTGGCCTTGCCCGATACATCCAGCCCCACCGCCACCGGCATGAGTTTTTGTGACACCGCCTTGTCGGCGCCTTGCGCAGCAACAGCAGTCACATGCGCGGCCAGGCGGCGTGGGGAGGCAAAACTTGTAAGGACCGATCCGGGCGTCGTCAGCCCCTGGGTTTTCAGCTGTTCGAACAGCACACCGGCAAACGCATCGCCCAATTTTTTGAGCGCCTTGGGCGGCAGTTCTTCCACAAACAGTTCAACAAGGAGATTTTTCATTCACACTTTTCCAGAAAAATTCACTGTGCGCAGCCCCAACTTTTTTGCAGCCTTTTGCATCACAACATCCATGCTTGCCAGCGCTGTGCAGCCCGTGCGCCTGGCCAGGCTCAGATGCAGGGCGTCCGGCGCTCTCAAGTTGGTGCCTGACTGGGCGCACAAAACCGCAGCCTCGTCAAAGTCAATCGTTTCGACCAGCTCACACCGCGTCGATGCCAGTATGGACAGGCCTTTTTGGCCCGCCAATTCCACTTCTTTCTTGCTCAGCTGTTTGGTGCGTTGTTTGATGGCCAGCGCGCTTGCCAGCTCGGTCCGGCTCCACGGGCAGCTTACCAATTCAATGCCGTCTGATCGGGCAAACCAGCCCAGCACCTGATCGGTCTCGGGCTCTGGGCACAACATGGCCATCAGCACATTGGTATCCAGGTAAACCACCTTCACGTTCAGTAGCCCTGGTCACGCATCCAGCGCACGACAGACCGGCCCATTGGCCAGTCTTTGTGCATGGCACGCAACTCGTCAGCCAGTTGGGCGCGCGATGCGGTCAACGGCTCTGAACCGGACTTGACGACGCGCAACTCACGACCGGCCGTCACTTCTGCCTGCACACGGCTGCCTTCACGCAAGCCGACTTGTTTGACCAACGCAGTGGGTAGCCGCAGCGCCAGACTGTTGCCCCATTTGCCAACTTGCAGCTCCATGATTCACCTCAATGTATAAACAGGTATCTACATTATAGCCATCAAGAACGCGACAGCAACCAGGGGCTCATGCAGCCTTCTTCGTCATCTGTTCCACCCACTCGCGCGGCGCCATCGGAAAGTCAAGCCGTTCGCGGCTTTCGTAATAACTTTGCGCCACGGCACGGGCCAGGTTGCGGATGCGGCCGATGTAGGCGGCGCGTTCGGTCACGCTGATTGCGCCGCGTGCGTCCAGCAGGTTGAAGCTGTGCGCGGCTTTCAGCACCTGCTCGTAGGCCGGCAGGGCAAGCTGGACCTCGATCAGATGTTTGACTTGCTTTTCATGCGCGGCAAACGCTGTGAACAGAAAATCCGCGTCGCTGTGCTCGAAGTTATAAGTAGATTGCTCCACCTCGTTCTGCTTGTACACGTCGCCATAGCTGAGGTTCTCGGTCCACTTCAGGTTGTAGACGTTGTCCACACCCTGCAAATACATGGCCAGGCGCTCCAGGCCGTAGGTGATCTCGCCGGTGATGGGTTTGCAGTCAATGCCGCCGACCTGCTGGAAGTAGGTGAACTGCGTGACTTCCATGCCGTTGAGCCAGACTTCCCAGCCCAGACCCCAGGCGCCCAGCGTGGGGTTTTCCCAGTCGTCCTCGACAAAACGGATGTCGTTCTTTTTCAAATCGAAACCCAGCGCCTCCAGCGAACCGAGGTAGAGCTCCAGGATGTTGGCGGGCGCGGGCTTGAGCACCACCTGGTACTGGTAGTAGTGCTGCAGGCGGTTCGGGTTCTCCCCGTAGCGGCCATCTTTGGGCCGGCGGCTGGGCTGCACATAGGCCGCCTTCCAGGGCTCGGGACCCAGCGCGCGCAAAAAAGTGGCTGTGTGAGAAGTACCGGCACCGACTTCCATGTCATACGGCTGCAAAAGCGCGCAGCCCTGCGCGTCCCAGTAGGACTGGAGCTTCAAGATGATTTGCTGAAAGGTCAACATAGATAGGGTGGGCGGCGATGCAGGGCCAGAATGGAAAGACGAGGCAGGCCTGAACCCGCGGAACCTTTGATTTTACGGAGCTTTGTCCGGTTTACCCTCAAAGCGCAAGGAAAGATGACAGCCCAAGGCCTCAGCGTGGGCACGCTGGCGCTGTTGCGCGACCTGCCGGTCGGCGGCAAACGTTTTTTGCAGAAAGCCGATGGTTATGTGGCGATGCAGCGTGGGGGGTGAAATCACAGCCGCACGCCCCGGACACCATGCTGCGTATGGGCCAGGTTGTATGCTAATTTTTAAAGCCAAATCGGCCCCCAGCCCATAGTTGGTGGACAAAAGTAGCTCCTTTTTTTATAGCGCCGGCTGTGCCCGCTAGGAGTCTGGGCGGCAGAAGGCGTCGAAGCGAAAAGTGGCCCCGGCGAGGACAGTTTTTGCCGGGTTTGCAGCCTCATAGCCGTAGCTATGGGGCAAGAAGCCGGTGAAAAATGGACCGTCGCGGCCGCTTTGCAGCCGACGTTCCTTCTGCCGCCCAGGCTCCTAGCGGCGGCGCCGCGCCAACCAGGCCAACAGCACCAGCGCACCGGCCCCACCCCAGAAGGGCCAGAGCCCGAAACGCGAGACCCACTGCGCATAAGGCGTCAAGCCGTTACGGCCTTCGACCTCGCCGACCAGCGCGCCGCGTGTGTGGCGCGGCAACTCATGCGTGACCTTGCCGGCGTGGTCGATGATGACGGTGGCGCCGGTGTTGGTGGCGCGGACCATGGGACGCTCAAACTCCAGCGCGCGCATGCGCGAGATGGCCAGGTGCTGGTCGATCGCCACCGTATTGCCAAACCAGGCGATGTTGCTGACGTTGACCAGGATGGTCGGGGCCGTCGCCGCGTCGGAAAAGGCCACGGCCAGTTCCTCGCCGAACAGATCCTCGTAGCAGATGTTGGGCGCCAGCCGCTGGCCCTGCCATTCGAAGGAGGGCTGGCCCAGCGCGCCGCGGCTGAAGTCGCCGAGCGGGATGTTCATGAGGTTGATGAACCAGCGAAAACCCGGCGGCACAAACTCGCCAAACGGCACCAGGTGGTGTTTGTCGAAGTGGTAACTCTGGGCCGCGCCGGCGGCTGAGGCCGGTTTGAGCCCGACCACCGAGTTGGCATATCCGGCGGTGGTAGTGCCCATAGGAATACCGATCAGCGCAGCCTGCCCGCCCGAGGCAAAACGCGATTGCAGCGCGCCCCAGTAGCCTTCGGGCAGTTGCTGCGGCAACAGCGGCAACGCGGTTTCGGGTGCGACCACCAGCGCGGTTTTTGCGCCCTGCAACTGCTCGCCGTACCAGCGCAGGGCGGTCGCCATGCCGCTGCCCGGCTGGAATTTTTCGTTCTGCGGAATATTGCCCTGCAGCAGCGTGACCTGCAGGCTGCCCGCCGACGTGGAGGTGGGGCGCCCCGCCAGCACGGCCACACCGACAATCACCAGCGCCGTCAGCGGAAACACCAACACCTGGCGCCGCGACTGGCCCCAGCCAGCCAGGCTGGCGGCCAGAAAGGCGGCCAGGAAGGTGATGCCGTGAACACCGATCCAGCGCGCATAGTCGTCGAGCCAGCCGCTCAAATGGGCGTAGCCGGCCTCGCCCCAGGGAAAGCCGGTGAAAAACTCGACGCGCGCCAGTTCGGCCAGCAGCCACAGCGCCGCAAACACCAGCGCGCGGCGGGTGCGGCCGGCCGGCGCGATGGCGACAAACACGGCGCAGGCCAGCGCGTAGTAGCTGGCCAAGAAAACCGCCAACCCGACGACGGCCAGCACAGCCAGCGGCGCGGCCAGCCCGCCATAGGTGTGCAGCGAGATGAACAGCCACCAGAAAGTGCCACACAGCCAGGCCGTGGCAAATAGCCAACCCAGCGTCAGCCCCTGCCGGACGGTCCCGCAGCGGTCCAGTTGCCAGGCCAGTCCGGCCAGCGCCAGCAGTTGCAGCCACCAGAGCGGCTGGCCTTGCGGCAAGCCGAGCGCGAAGGGCCAGGCGATGCTGGCTGCATGCGCGCCGCCAGCGAGCAGCACCCCGATCAGTTGCAGCAGCGAAATGCCTTTTTCCTTTTGCCGGGGGAAACCGATGTGCTCAAGCAGTGCCGGCAGGGTAGGCAGCGAAGACACCCTACTGTCGATGGGTTGCCGTCCCATGCCGCGTGGTCGTTATGGCGCCGGAGTGCTGGCCGTGGCGGCCGGCGAAACCTTGAACCAGCGCACCGCGCCGCCCTTGGTGTGCAGCACGGTGAACTGCAGGCCGGCCAGCCCATACACCTCGCCGCGTTTGGGCACATGGCCCATCTCATGCGCGACCAGACCGCCAATGGTTTCAAAGTCGGCGTCCAGCAGCTTCACCCCGAAGGCCTCGCTGACACGCTCGATCGAGGTGTCGCCGCTGACTCGGTAGGTATGGTCGGTCAGCCCGAAGATGTCGCCGTCATCCTCGGCAATGTCGAATTCGTCCTCGATCTCGCCGACGATCTGCTCGAGCACGTCTTCAATCGTGATCAGGCCGGCAACGCGGCCGAACTCGTCGATCACGATAGCCAGGTGATTGCGATTGCCTCGGAACTCGCGCAGCAGGTCGTTCAGGCCCTTGCTTTCGGGCACAAACACCGCCGGACGCAGCAGCGCGCGAATGTTGAGCTCGGGCGCGCGCTGCAGCTTGAGCAGGTCCTTGGCCATCAGGATGCCGATGATGTTTTCCTTCTCGTTTTCGTAAACGGGAAAGCGCGAGTGTGCGGTGTCTATCACCAGGTGCAGCAACTCGTCAAAGGGCGCGTCGATGTTGACGGCGTCCATACGCGGCGCGGCTACCATCACATCCCCGGCCGTCATGTCGGCCATGCGGATCACGCCCTCCAGCATCTCGCGGCTTTGCGCGCCAATCACATCGTTGTCCTGGGCTTCGACCAGGGTTTCGATCAGTTCGTCTTTGGAATCAGGCCCTGGGTGGAGCATCTCGGCGAGCTTTTGCAGAAAGCCGCGTTTGTCTTCCGGCTTGGAAGGTCTACTGGGGGGGTTGTCGGACACGTAGGTGCGCGGTAGTGGGTAAGCTGCCAAGGATAACGTACTTCGATCAGTGCTGAGGCCAGCTTGGGCCATCCTTCGACAAGCACAGGACGATTGCCACCCGCAGTGAGCGGCCGTGGGGGTCGACATCTGGCTATCGCTGCGGCATGTCCTTGGCCGAATAACCCAGGCTCACCGTGGCATCGGCTGGAATCGGCGGCATGCTGTCGTTCCAGCGCATCCATTCTTCACGCATGTCCGCCAGGCGGCCGGGCTCTCGGCCGGCCAGGTTGGCGCGTTCGCGCTCGTCGGCGGGGATGTTGAAGAGGTAGTCGTTGCCGTCCACCTGCAAGTACTTCCAGTTGCCGTCGCGCAGCGCACGTTGATCACGGTGGTTCATGCGCCAGTAAAGAGGGCGTGAAAACTGATGGCCTGCATCGACCAGCACCGGCAACAGCGAGACACCATCGAGCGGGTACGCGGCGTCGGCTGACACGCTGGCGGCGTCCAACATGGTCGCCGACCAGTCCATGGTCATGCAGTGCTGTTCGCTGACCTGGCCCGCTGCAATCTGTGCCGGCCAATGTGCAATCCAGGGCACACGAATGCCACCTTCGGTCAGGTCCATCTTGCCGCCGACCAGCGGCCAGCTGTCGGAGAAGCGCTCGCCGCCGTTGTCGCTGGTGAACACCACCAGCGTGTTGTCGGCCAAGCCGTGACGGTGCAGGGCATTCATCACCTGGCCAATGCCTTCATCCATGTGGTGAATCATGCGGCGGTAACTGTGGATGTTGCCGCCGTGCAGGTGAAACAACTTGTCCTTGATCTCCTGCGCCAACGCCTCATCGTCGCGCGTCTCCCAGGGCCAGTGCGGCGCGGTGTAATGCATGCTCAGAAAAAAAGGCGTGCCGACTTTGGCAGCGCCTGCCATGCGGTCGACATAGTCCACCGAGCGTTGCGAGATCAGGTCGGTCAGGTAGCCGTCTTCCTTTTTTTCTTCCTCGCCAAACCACAGGTCATGGCTGCCGTTCGATGCGCAATGCGTGAAGTAGTCCACCCCGCCGGACATGGGGCCAAAGAACTCTTCATAACCCGAGCGCAAGGGCCCGAAATACGGCGGATAACCCAGGTGCCACTTGCCAATCAAAGCCGTGCGGTAACCGCTTTGCCGCAGCAGCGACGGCAGCGTGGGGTGATCGGGCGGCAAGCCCAGCGTGCTGCTGCTGCGGCTTTTGCTGCTGATGGGTTCTTCAGCGGCGCCGCGCAGGCGGTACTGGTAACGTGCGGTCATCAGCGCAAAACGGGTGGGCGAGCACACCGGCGAGTTGGCATAGCCTTGCGTGAATTTCAGGCCGTTGGCGGCCAAGCCGTCGAGCACCGGCGACACCGGTGCGCGGCCGCCATAACAGCCCAGGTCGGCGTAGCCGAGGTCGTCAGCGACGATGAAGATGATGTTGGGACGGCTTGAAGTCATCAGGCGCAGCAGTCCATTCGTCAGGCCTCAGGCTTGAAGCCAGAGCGGCGGATGACGGGGCTCCACTGCGCATTGAAGGCCTTGAGCGCAGCAGCGGTTTGGGCCTGGTTCATGGCCACCGGCACCATTTTGGCGGCCTCAAATTTGGCGCGTGTGTCGGGCTCTTGCATGATCTGGAGCACGGTTTTTGCCAGCAGATCCACCATCGGTTTGGGCGTAGTCGCCGGGGCAAACAGCGTGTTCCACCCGGTGGCCACCAGCGGCAGGCCCTGTTCCTTGAAGGTGGGCACGGTGGGCGAGAAGAGCGAGCGTTTGGCCCCGGACGTTGCCAGAATACGCAGCTTGCCGCCCTCGTGCTGCGGCAGCAGCGAGTCCAGCGTATCGAAGGCAATGGGGATCTGTCCGCCGATCAGGTCGTTAAGCAGCGGCGCTGATCCCCGATAACCCACCACCTCCACCCGGGTCTGCGCCATGTGGCTGACCATCAGCGCAAAAAAGTGCGGCAAGCTGCCAGTGGCCGGCACACCCGCGTTGGCCTTGTCGGGGTTGGCGCGTATCCAGGCGAGCATGTGCGAGACCTCCCGAACCGGCAGGGCCGAGCTGACGGCCACGCCAAAGTCGTAGTCCGTCACTGCGGCCACCGGCACAAAGTCGGTCAAAGGGTTGAATTTGAGGTCTTTGTAGATCAGCGGCGCGACACTCATGACCGCCGGGTTGCCGATCATCAGCACCGTCTGGTCGGGCGGCGTATTGACCAGCTGCTGCGCCGCCAGGCGTCCGCCTGCTCCCACGCGGTTATCAACAATCACCGGGCGTTTGAGCAACTGCTGCAGGCGCTCACCCACCATACGCGCGGCGCGGTCGGACGCACCGCCCGGTGGGTAGCCGACCACGATGCGTATCGGCCCGGTCTGGGCCCACCCGAGGCGTGGCAGTGCCAGGCCCGCAGCCACTGTGCAGGCGGCGGTATGGAGCAGAATTTTGCGGCGGTTGGGTGCAGCAGGTGGCAGGGGCTGTGGCATGATAAATCTCCGGTTGGAGCCGCGATTGTCCCGGCGCCACCCTTGATTGCGGAAATCAATCATCCTCGGGAGTAACCCTGATGCCCGCCTCCCCTGATGCCCCTGAAGCAGTTTCGCGCCTGGCCTCGCCCGAGGTTCTGGACGACCTTCTGCTCTACCGCTTGAGCCGACTGCAGGCCACCGCTGGCGGCATGGTAGTGCGGCACTGCGAGGGCCGCTTCGGCATCACCCGGCGCGAATGGCGCATCGTGGCTCTGCTGGCTTCGCGCGGGCCCATGGGCTCTTCGGAGCTGGCAGAACATGCCCACCTGGACCGGCCGCGCACCTCCAAAGCGGTCACCACCCTGACAGAGAAAAAACTGGTCAACCGCAGCAGCCGCGCCGGCGATGCGCGGCAGATCCGGCTGGCGCTGACGGCCGCCGGCAGCGCCCTGCACGCGCAGCTTTTTCCACTGGTGCGGCAGATCAACCAGGATGTGCTGCAGGTCCTGCAGCCAGCGGAAATTGCCCTGCTGGCTGACATCCTGACGCGCCTGCAGCAAAGCGCCGACACCCTGGCTGCTGAAGGGGGTTTGCCGCTGGCCGACAGGCGCCACGGCAGCAGCGCACGGCGCTACAAACCCGCTGCGGATTGAAATTTCAGCGCGGGGGCGAGGTTTTTCCGCCAAGCCGCGCCCCCCTCGGGGGCAGGGGCGCTACACGCAGTGAGCAACCGTGGGGGGGGGGCCATCCTCACTTGTGGTCGCGGCTGTCGCGCACGCCGCGCCGCACTTCCTGGACCATTGCCAGAATGCCCCAGAACTGCTGGGCCTGAACCTTGAGGCGGTAGTCGGTCTGGGCGATCTGCTCTTCCACCATCTCGGTCATGCGCGAGTCCAGATCGGCCGGGGGCAGCTTGAGGTAGGCCTCGCTTTCAGACCCGTCGCGCTCGATCACCGCGCCGGCCTTGCGGGCGATATTGAGCATGGCGGTGTTTTCGCTGAGCGCGTGGATGAACATCATGCTCACGCCTTCATTGCGGGCGTGTATCACGGCGCGGTCAAACAGCCGTGCGCCATAGCCACGGCCGCGTGCGTGCCGCAGCACCGACACGCCAAACTCGGCGCAGCTTTTCAGATCAGGGGCCACCGACAGCGCCAGATGCGCCATGGCGATCAGCTCCAGTTTTCGGTTGTAAATGCCGAAGATTTCGTCACGCTCGAAGTTGAGGCTGGCGACATAACGGCGAACCTGCTCGTCGCTGGCGGCGTAACCGAAGCGCAGGTAGCGGTCGTGCGGCTCCAGCGCCAGCAAATGCTTTTCAATGCGCTCCCCGTGGCTGGGGCCCATCGAACGGATAGGCACCATCACGGGCGCTCTGTGCGGCGGACGTACGTTTTCATCCACAGGTGGGCGGAAGAATTCCTTGCCTGCATTCAGGGAAGCTTTAAAAAGGGTGCCGGGAGTAACCATGCATTCAATATAAGGGTTTTCCCTAGAAAATCCAACCTGAAGGGCCTCTGCCGGCAGCACAAGAGGGTGGGAGCGGTAATAACTTAAAATTACAAGCCAAATTGGCCTCTAGCCCTTTACCGATGGGCGCAAGTAGCTATAAAATTAATAGCAAATGAGCGCTTCCAGGCTCGCCCCGGTTGGCAATCGTCACCGCCAAAACCGGTAGCCGCCCCTATTTCACCCCCCGATTATTGATCTTTTCCAAATACACGACAGTGAATTGGACTGCTCCCACCCTCGCCCCTTGGGAGGGGGTCGGGGTGAGGGATTGAGCGTTCTGACTGTCATGGTTCGGAAACGCTCAATAAGCGCCCAAGCACGCTCAAAAACAAGCCGGCCAGAGGCAAGCGGCCGCGCCACCTCAAACCGGCACGGCGGTCGTCGCCTTGACGCGGTCCAGCACAAAGCTGGTTTTGCAGTCCTGCACGCTGGGGTGTTTGAGCAGGGTGTCCATGATGAAGCGGCTGTAATGACCCATGTCCGCCACCACCACCCGCAGCAGGTAGTCCATCTCGCCCGTCAGCGCTGCACACTCCACCACTTCGGGCCAGGTCTGCACACTGGCACGGAACAGGTCCATGGGATTGCGCTTGTGCGATTCGGTGTGTTTTTCCAGCCGCACATTGATATAAGCGGTCAGCCCCAGCCCGACCGCTTCGGGTTTGACCAGCGCCACATAACGGTCGATCACACCGCTTTCTTCCAGTCGCTTGACGCGGCGCAGCACCGCGCTCGGCGACAGACTGACCTGCTCGGCGATCTGTTCATAAGTGGCGCGCCCATCTGCCTGAAGGCTGCGCAATATGAGCCTGTCCAGCTTATCCAATGCTTCCATATTGCTTATTTTGCAGGTTTACTGCGTGATTGCCAAGATAAGCGCCTTGGTTTGCATAAAACGTGAGGGCCGGCACCGGTAAAGTCAGACTATCTGTACCCTGTAGCTGTATATGCCTGGAGACACCATGACTTCCCCCGTCACCCCCGCCCTCAAAACCGCCACTGCCGCGTGGGACAACCCCATGGGCACCGACGGCTTTGAATTCATCGAATACGCCGCACCTGAACCGGCCGCCATGGGCGCGGTGTTCGAGCGCATGGGTTTCAAGCCGATTGCGAAGCACCGCCACAAAAACGTCACGCTGTACCGCCAGGGCGGCATCAACTTCATCATCAATGCCGAGCCCGATTCCTTCGCGCAGCGTTTTGCGCGCCAGCACGGCCCCAGCGTCTGCGCCATCGCCTTCCGCGTGCAGGACGCCAAGGCCGCCTATGAGCGCGCGATCAGCCTGGGCGCCTGGGGTTACGCCCACACCGCAGGCCCCGGCGAGCTGAACATTCCGGCCATCAAGGGCATCGGCGACTCCATCATTTATTTCATTGACCGCTGGCGCGGCAAGAACGGCGCAAAAGACGGTGACATCGGCAACATCGGCTTCTTCGATGTGGACTTTGAACCACTTTCCAATGGGTCGGGTGCTGAGCTGAACCCCGCCGGCCACGGCCTGACCTACATCGACCACCTGACCCACAACGTGCACCGCGGCCGCATGGCCGAATGGTCGGGTTTTTACGAGCGCCTGTTCAACTTCCGCGAAGTGCGCTACTTCGACATCGAAGGCCAGGCCACTGGCGTCAAGAGCAAGGCCATGACCAGCCCCTGCGGCAAGATCCGCATCCCGATCAATGAAGAGGGCAATGAAAAAGCCGGCCAGATCCAGGAGTACCTCGACAGGTACCAGGGCGAAGGCATCCAGCACATCGCCATGGGCTCCGACGACCTGTACGCCACGGTCGATTCGCTGCAGCTCAGCGGCATGAAGCTGCTGAACACCGGCGACACCTATTACGAACTGCTCGACAAACGCATCCCCGCCCATGGCGAAAACGTGGCCGAGCTGCAAGCGCGCAACATCCTGGTGGACGGCGCGCCGGGCGAGTTGCTGCTGCAGATATTCAGCGAGAACCAGCTCGGCCCGATCTTCTTCGAGTTCATCCAGCGCAAGGGCAACCAGGGGTTTGGCGAAGGCAACTTCAAGGCGCTGTTTGAAAGCATGGAGCTGGACCAGATGCGGCGTGGTGTTCTGGAAAAAGCGTAAACGTCGATGACCCTTGAAATCTGTCATTGCGGGCTCGACCCGCAATCCATGCCTCGCAGGCCAAGATGGTGGCGCATGAAATCTGGATCCCAGATCAAGTTCGGGATGACGGGCAAATCCGAATTCGGGAGCTTCTGAATGGCTGTTGATCCTGTTGTTTATGGGGCCAGCGAGCGCCCGCCACGCGGCGACTACACACGTGCTGGCGCTGACTACACCTGCCCGCAAGACTACGACAGCTACACCGCAGCTAACCACGACACCTACCGGCGCCTGTACGCGCGCCAGGCGGCGCTGCTGCCTGGCTTGGCCTGCGACGAGTTCATCACCGCCCTGCCCTCGCTGGGCGCGAGCGACCACATCCCACGCTTCGAGGACATCAACCAGCGCCTGCGCAAAGCCACCGGCTGGGAAATTGTCACCGTGCCGGGCCTGATTCCGGAGGTGCCGTTTTTCACGCTGCTGGCCAACCGCAAGTTTCCGGTGACCGACTGGATACGCAAGCCGGAAGAGTTCGACTACATCGTCGAGCCCGACGTGTTTCACGACCTGTTCGGCCATGTGCCGCTGCTGTTCAACCCGGTGTTTGCCGACCACATGCAGGAGTACGGTAAGGGCGGGCTCAAGGCCCACGGGCTGGGCGCCTGCGAGCAGCTGAGCCGCCTCTACTGGTACACGATTGAGTTCGGGCTGATCCAGCAAAAAGACGGACTGCGGGCTTACGGCGCCGGCATTCTGAGCTCTTCGGGCGAGCTGCGTTATTCAGTGCAAAGTCCCGAACCCCAGCGCCTGCCGCTCGACATTGAGCGCACCATGCGCACCCGGTACAAGATCGACAGCTACCAGCAGACCTACTTCGTGATCAACAGCTTTCAGGAGCTGTTTGATAAAACCGCGCCGGATTTTGAGCCGGTTTATGAACGGCTTCACAGGCTGCCGCAACTACCCGCCAACACGGACTCTACGGCAATATAGACCTCCAGAAGTGCGCTCTTTCGCACTGATACAACACATTGCAATTGAGGCCCCGGAGGCAGCCAGAAGAAAAGGTGTGTCAAACACCCGGGCCCCTTCTCAAGCAAAAAACTAAGCCCTACACTCGCAGTGCCTTAACACTACGTTGCAACTTTTACCAACGTGCGGCATTTTTACAACCGTAACTTCAGGAGAGCATCTATGGGCTATTTCATGAAAGAACACGACATCCATGTTGGAAGTCTGCTTGACCAACTCAATGTCCGTTTTGGCCCCACGCCGGACAAGAAGACCCACTTTGGTGGCATTGACGAAATGGTTGTGCTGCAGAAAGAGTTCAAGATTTTCAAGAAGGGACGCTCTTTCAAATCAAGCGTTGCGGTTCTCAACATCGGCGCCTCCAATGCAGAGGCCAAAAACCGCATGCATGAGTACTTCGACAATCTGGGTAAACATGACTCCAGCGTCGCGGGCCAAAATGGCGATGTCGCTATCGTGAACGCCATCATTCGTAACTTGGGTGCCAAGAGCCCATTGCCGGTTTATTTCACCTTCCACGACATGCGCGCTGAAAAAGGCAACACCCGCGTGCTGATCAGTGACAAAAGCCGGCCACTGGCCTACTTCAATCAGGACTACCTGACCATCTCCCTGCCCACCATGGCCTTGAAGGCTGCAAAACCTGCGGCGAAAGCAGCCAAGAAAACAGCCAAGTGACAAAAATCGGGGCGGACCACGCCGCAGTGAAAACTGCCGCTGCACCCCTCCCCGATCCAGCGCTTGCCGGTGTGTACGACGAAGTAGAGCGTTACTACACCGGCAAGGTGCTGGCCCACGGGGCCACACCCTTGGGCGCAGACTGGACTTGCCAGCCTACGCAGGAGCTGCGCTTCATCCAGCTACTGAAGTTATGCGATTTCAGCCAGGCCTTTTCATTGAACGACGTCGGCTGCGGTTATGGCGCACTGGCTGGCTTTCTGGCCAGGCGGCACCGTAACGCCAAAGTGGATTACCTGGGCATGGATTTATCGCAAGCGATGATCGAACAGGCCAGGCTCCGCCAAGCAGCCAATATCCGGACCCGATTTGTCGCTGGCACATCTATCCCGCGCGTTGCTGACTATTCGGTGGCCAGCGGCATTTTTAACGTCAAGCTGACGCAGCATGCTGACCGGTGGCAACTCTTTGTAGAAAAAACATTGTCTGAAATAAACCAGACAAGCCGGCTTGGCTTTGCCGTCAATTTTCTCGCTCCACAACCAGAGAATTTTCAATCGATTACAGAGCTATACCGCACCCCTGCTGAAGTCTGGGTGCAGTATTGCGAACTGCAGTTCAACACTCGCGTCGAACTTGTCAGGGGTTACGGGATGAACGAGTTCACCCTGCTGGTCACGCGCTGACTTCTACCGGCTTGCCGAGAGTCTGGATGCGTGCGCACTCGCGTTGTAGGGATTCCTCATAGATCGTCGCACCGGTCAAACGCACCAGCTCTGCCGCCATCGCAAATAATGGCTTCGCCTGCGCAACACCTATTAATCCGTGCTTGTCCAAAAGTGCAGCTGCGCTAGTTATAAGGGCCCGGCACTCGGGAAGTCGCGTGCTTCGCCGTCGGGCCAAGGCTATTGCTTCGCCGCCAAGCTCGACCGCCCGGTCTGCCTGCCCAAGCTGGCGATAACACTCAGCAAGGCTGGCAAGAATCTCAGTTTCATACTCCATTGCCACTTTAGCTCCACGAACAAGCGCCAGCGCGTCTGTGAGGGTGCTAGCAGCCGTAACGAAATCGCCCGCAATACTGACTGTTGTAGCTCTGCAGCTCAGCGCAAAAACGCGCAGATAAGGGCCCTCATGTTTGGCGGCAATCTCTTCCACATGAGCGTAATGCTCCTGTGCGATGGATGCACTCTGTCGGCACCATGCAAGGTCAATGTAGCCAAAGTGCGCAAACTGCATGATGACCGGGTCGTTGGACGACTGTCCCAGCACCAGCAGCTGCTGCAGACATTCTTCGGCGTCTCCCAACCGCCCCAAACGTGTCAGCAACCGGGCGCGCATGCCCAATACCCAATGCTCCACACTGAAACCTATCCATTCGCGGTCAAACCGGTCTATGGCGCTCATACCCTGCATCGCGGCCGTGTTGGCGGCAAGCGCTTGCTCCAGCAGGCCGGCCCATGCGTAGGCCTGGCTCAGTGCAGCGTTGATCATTGCCTCGCGACCAGGGTCTGCGCCCGGCTCCATCAGAAACTGCGCCTGCCGCAGAAGATCGACATAACCGTCTGCCGGGCCGCCACTGGCCTGCAACATGCGCCCTTCAGCCATCAGAAGAAGTTGCATCAAACGCCCGTCCATCTCACCTGCGAGAGCCTTGGCCTCGTCAATAAATGGCTGCACTTCCTGTAAAACCAGGCCTTCGCGCCAGCCAAGTACCGCAATCTGCCCGCCCGCGCGAACCCGCAAACTGTCGGCCCTGGCAGAGCGGGCCTGGCCCTGCAACAGCGAGCGCACCTTGTGCCAGTGCTTGATGGCGAGTGCCGAGTTCGTGGCTCCCACCCACTGCGCAGCACGGGACGAATGGTGAGCCGCATCCACATGCTGCCCAGCCGACTCATAGTGATATGCGATAAGAGCGGCATATTCGTCAAGCTGGTCGCGGTAATAAACCTCCATGGCCAGCGCCACCGCGCAATGGAGGGGGCCACGTCGAACCTTGAGCTGAGTGCTGTAGGCTACCTCCTGAATCAGCGGGTGGCGAAACGCAAAGCGCCGCCCCCCAACCGCCGGCTGCGGAAGAATGAGATCGGCATGGCACAGCCCGTCCAGCCCCTTTTCGATGACGCTGGCAAGCGGGCTGGCCATGTGCTCCAGCACTGCCAGAGGAATCTCTTTGCCAATGATGGCGCACATTTGCAGCAGGGTTTTTTCAGGCTCGCCCAGCCGGTCCAACCGGGCACCAATCACTGCCTGCACGGTCGGCGGCAGCGAGCGTTCTATTGCTTGAAGGGCTTCCGCGCTGAGGTCGGCCTCTTCTGCCAGAAACCCGCCATCGGCCAGCGAGCGCACCAGCTCTTCTGCAAAAAATGGGTTGCCACCACTTCGCTTGACCACAAGCCGGCACATCTCGCGAAGCTCTTCGCGCGGGCCTATCAGGGACCGGACGAGATGTTCAATCTCACTGCCGCTGAGCTGATCCAGTTCGACTTTCTGGAAATTATCGAACTGGGCCCACGGCAGCCGATAAGACGGCCGAAAATTGAGCACCACCATGGTCTGGGTAGCGGCTGCAGCCTCCACCAGAGTTGCCACAAATTCTTCGCTCGCTTCGTCCAGCCAGTGCAAGTCTTCAATCAGGATCACACTAGTTGTGGCGGCATCATGCTTGACGAGTTCACGCACCAGGCTGAGAAGGCGGGCATGGCGCAACTTGGGGTTGAGCCCGGGTAGCAGCGCACTGCCTGCTTCGGCCACACCCAAAAAATCGTAAAGCAAAGCCAGATCAGCCTCAGACGGGGGGCCTAGCTGGGCCAGGCGCGCGGTAATTCGGGCTCTGGCTGCGGCGCCATCGTCGGCTGGCGTGATCCGGAAAAAGAAAGTCCTCAAAAGACTCAGTCCCGGCTGCAACGGCATGGCATGGCCATAGGGCTGCGCACGCACCTCAAAAACAGGAATCGAATGGCTGCGGCACCACTGGGTGAATTCATGGCAAAGGCGGCTTTTGCCCGCCCCAGGCTCGCCTGAGATTCCAACCGCCCGCGCCTGGCCCCTTTCGGTCAGAAGAAGTGCCTGCTTGAGAACATCCATTTCGCCGGTTCGCCCGAGAAACGGCGTCAGACTGCCTTGCTGCGTGAGACGGTTGGTCGAGGCGGCCTTGAGCCCAACCAAGGCGTAAATACCGGTGTGGCCAGAAATGCCTTTGAGCAGGTGTTTGCCCATAAAACGCACGTCGCCGCTCGATCGAAGCAGGGCGTAGCAGCTTTCAGTGGCACAAATACCCCCTGGCTCGGCCAGGCCCACCACCCGGCTGGCCAGGTGAATCGTCAGACCATGGGCACCGCCGCCCCGGCCATCGGCCTGCTGCGGGTCAGACGCAACCTGGCCAGAATGCAGGCCGACACGAATACGAAAACCCAGCGAGTCGCCCTTGAAGGCCTGCTGCATGTCAAGGGCTGCCTCGCAGGCCAGCAGGGCATGGCCCTCCAGCGCCTTCGGTGCGCCAAACAAGGCCATCACGCCGTCTCCCATGGTTCTGACCACGGTGCCGGAGAACTTTTCGATGGACTCACACATCAACGCCAGGGCTGGTCCGAGGCGCTCCATGGCCTGCTCGGCATCCAGGTCGGCAATCTGTTCAGTAGAACTAACGATGTCGGCAAACAGCACGGTGGCTTGTTTGAGCTCACCCCAGGCAGGCACAGCCGGAATAACGGGCAAGGCGGCTGCGGCTACCGCAGCCGGACCTGCGCCTGCCTGCGGCGAACCACAGGCACCGCAAAACCGGGCGGACGGGCCGCACTCTTGCCCGCATTGACGGCACACATGAGCCAAGCCAGCACCGCATGCTTCGCAGAAACGGTTTCCGTCGGGATTGACGGTCAGGCAGGCGAGGCAGTTGATGGGCATTTTTTGAGGTTGAGCAAGGATCTTGCCGAGCTTATCCGGCAGTTCGAATCCTTGCACACCGCATGCTGCAACGCAAGGCATTCATGGCGCCGTTCAGGTGATCACTTTGACCGCCTGCCAGGCTGAGGTGACGGCTTTGTGCTCTTTTGACCCGACGCCGAATCTCTGGCTCGCCACCTGGCGGGTAACGCGTGCTGCATCTTTGAAAGTAGCTGCAGGAGTCAGTTTTGCAAAGGCCTCGTACCAGATTGCGCCGGTTTTCTCCCAGGAAAAACCGCCTAGGTGCTGTGCCGCGAGGTAAAACGCATGGTTGGGCACGCCAGAGCTGTCGTGCACATCGGCACCGTCCGCATAGTCGTCCATGCTTTTGTACTGCTCGTCTTCGTACCAGGTCAGGGCACGGTTGCCAGGGTCTTTGAGCGAGCGGATCGCGCGGCCATGGCGGGCCGCCAGCAGATGCTCGCCCAGCAGCCAGTTGGCTTTTGTCACATCCTGCCCGGCATGCCACTGTTTGACCATGCTTCCCACTACATCCGAGAACGACTCATTGAGTGCGCCCGACTGGCCGCGCAGGTCATGGGTCTGTTCCTTGAATTCACGGTCTTTGGGAGCCACGGGAACCACCCCAAGCCCGCCTTTGATCATGTGTTGCGTGACCCCGTGCGTGAGCTCATGGGCGATGATGTCCAAGGCTGCCGGGAACCCGCTGACGTTTTGGTCGCCGTCGCCATAGACCATACTTTTCCCGGTCCACATCGCATTGCCAAAGTTTTGGCCAAAGTGGACCGATGACTCAACCCTTGAGCCGCAGTTGTCGATTGAGCGCCGGCCAAAAACCTTGAGGTAAAAATCCAGGGTGATGCCGGTGTTGTCATACACGTGGTTTGCCGCTGCATCCGGCACGGGTTTTCCACCCTCATCGCGAACCGGGTGCCCAGGCAAGTCCACCCCCTGCGCCAGATCAAATACGACCCGCTGGTAGTTCAATTCAGACGCCTGGGCGCCCGGCAGCGCGGGGTGAGTGGCCCGCGTGCTGGCAACGCCGCGTAGCGTGCGCAGTCGAGCAGCAGCTTCAATATGACCATGCAATTGATGCTGCTCTGACGCTTGCGCTCTACTGGCCAGCTTTCGGGCAAGCTTGGCCGGCACGGCAAAACAGGCGCATCGATAGGCGTGTTTCATGGGCGCTTCGATCTGCACACCAGTACCGCAACTGTGCCGGCCTACCAGCGGCTGGGCAGCTTTTTAAGCAGCGTGATACGCCTGATGCCAAGCTCAATATAGCCACCCTTTTCAAGGTCTTTCAGCAGGCGGCTGACCATCTCGCGCGAAGCGCCGACGCGGTTGGCAATGTCCTGATGGGTGATGGATTCCAGCGTCGCGCTGCTTCCCTCGCCCTCGGTAGCACCTTCACGACGCTCTTCCAGCAAGGCTACCAGCCGGCCGTAAACATCGAGCAAGGCCATGTTCCGCGCGGTTTCCGTCGCGGCACGGGCACGGCGGATCACCTGGACCACCAAATTGATGGCAAATTCGGGTTCCTCGACCAGGTGCTCGCTCACGTCAGTGCGACTTAACACGGCGCAAGTGCAAGGCTCCAGCGTCATCACCGAGGCAGACCGGGGCCCGCCGTCAAGGGACATTTCGCCAAAATAGTCACCTGCGTTGACAGTGCCGTAGGTGATTTCACGTCCACTTTCGTCCATGGCGAACACCTTGACACTTCCCTTGAGAAGCACAAATAGGCTGTCGCCGGACTCACCTTCGTTGATCAAGACTGCATTTTTTCGGTAGGTACGCTGCACGCCACGGCGCGCCAGCGAGCGCAATTCTGGAACCAGCGATGTGTACAGGTCTTCAGCAGAAGGGATTGACGTGCTCATAATGAGCCGTAATCTAGCACGTGGCGTGCCGCCAGTGTGGGCGCCAGCACCGGCCGCGATGAATTTTTAGTGAATTTGGACCAGGTACAAAGGCGCCACCGGAGGCAAAACGGCAACCCTGTTCACTAATTCGCGCACCCCGCTGGAGCCGGTTTTCGCGCAAAGGCTGCGCACATGACTGCGCACAGTGGACACAGCGACCTTCATCTGAAGGGCAATTTCCGGCGTGCTCAGCCCCCGGCACAAGATGATCAACACCTGCTCTTCAGTCTGGGTCAATCCATAACTGCGGGCAAAAAATCCGAACATCCCTGGTTCACACACCTCGGCCCGCGAAAAGAACAGCGCAGTACGGTTTTCCCTTGCGCCGATTTCAGGCTTGAGCGGAACCACCGCCAGCATCAGGCTCAGGCCACCGCCGCTTACGTTGACCAAGCTGCGCTTTCCACCTGCCGCCTTGATCAAGGCCGTTTGCAGGGTTTTACCGTCCGCCGGCATGATGGCATGGACTTCATCGCCGACCTTCCCGAGCACTCTGCGGCGGCTGAGTTCGACCCGGGCTGCCTGATTGGCATGGATAAGCTGGCCGCGCACCCCCACCACGATAACGCCGTGAGCCAGAACATCAATCAACACACTGAGTACATCCGTGCTCGAATCAGAGAGCTCAGGATTGGCAGGAGGCGGAGCCAAGTCCGCAAATCCGGCATTCAACAGGGTATTCATCTTCACGCGCCTTGTAACCATTACAGTTTGTTAAGCGTATGAAGCCTGTCCAAATCTGGATAGTGAATATGTCTCGTGCTAGGTGTGAAAAATTTCACAGCTTTTTGGCGATGGATCGAGGCAGGAATTTCAAATTGTGAGCGTGCGCACACTCTCAAAATTTTGCATCTTGTCTCGATTCTTGTGGGCAACCGTTGGCAAAGGCGAGCTCAAACCCAAGTGCTCAATATGCCCTTGGTTTTCTCCCAATACACCTGAAGCCTGTCGAACTGCTGCGCAGCGTTGAGAGGTATACGGCCTTTTTTTGCCTCAAGCTCAAATTCAACGCAAACAGTCTGCATCGCAACAGCGCCTACATTGCTGGTCGCGCCTATGAGCGCATGTGCCGCCCAAGCGAGCGCAACGGGATCATCGGCGCGAATGCTCTGGTCGATGGCCTTGAGCCGCTGGGAAGCATCGGCGACAAACAAGCCAATCACCTCACGGGTCATGCTTAAGTTGTCGTCATCAAACTCCTTGAACTGCGCCAGACGCTCGAAGTCCATCAACTTCACCTCCAGCGCAACCGCCGGCTTGGGCTTGTCTAGCTGCGGCTTTGCCTGTGAAGCGGGGCCAGTTGCCCGAGCGAGCGTGGGTCCCGGCTTGGCCGGTTTGCTGGAGCCCTCGGCAGCCGAGGCCATTCTGGGCAACCAGCGCTCCAGCGCCTGTGCCAAGGCGGCCACATGCAAGGGCTTGGTCAAGTAATCGTCCATGCCAGCGGCGGCACAACGCGCGCGATCTTCGGGCGATGCGGCAGCCGTCAGGGCGAGAATCGGCGGGGCTTTTTGACCCATCATGGCTTGAATCTGTTGTGTCGCCTGAAAGCCATTCATGCGCGGCATGTTCACATCCATCAGAACCGCGCCAAAACGCCAACCTGCGCCATGCGCCCGTGCCACAGCCTGCACGGCCTCCCTTCCGTCCAGGGCGGTTTCGGCTTGGTAGCCCAATTTAGCCAACATCGCGCAGCCACCTTGAGGTTGACGGCATTGTCATCAACCACCAGCAGCGTCATGTCTTTGGCGGCCACCGTTGCGGCACTGGCTTTCAGCTCGGCCGGGTGCGTGCCACTATCATCCATCGACAAACAGCGAGCCAGCGCGTCAAATAGCTGCTTTTGACGGACGGGCTTGAGCAAACGTGCTGCAAACAACTCGGCCGCCTCGTGACCGGGTGGCATGAAACCGGAAGTGAGCAGCACCAGCGGCACACTTGCCAGGCCCGCCTTTGCCTTGATAACTCGCGCCAGTGTCACACCGTCCATTTCGGGCATATGCATGTCGGTAATGATGATGTCGGGCTGGGCAGATTTTTCCTCCGCCAGGTCCTGCAAGGCCTGCGCCCCGGACTCGGCGCTGCTGACTTGCGGATACCCCAAACAAGGAGCAACTCCAGCATACACAATTTGTTACCGAGCAACGAGCCGACCGGCATCAATGCATACTTTTCCTCGAATCAATCGTCCTTCATCGCCAGGACTTCATCCATGACCTGTGGCAAAAAAGCCAGCTGGACGTGTGCAGCGCCTTGAACCAGTCGATTATTCGCGCCAGGCAAAGTGGCGGTGGCACTTGGAAACACAATGTTGTCGCAGTTCGAATACCAACAGGTAAACAAGGCGTGGCGATGCGCAGGCATGCCCAGGTCAAGCGCCTGATGCCACTGGCCCGATAACTGCATCTGGCGTCCGTTGGCAACTCGGCTGAAACGGGCCAACCAGGTCCCGCGATGCGGTGTTCCCAGCGTCACCACATGGTGAACGCGGTCCTCCGCCTTCATGCGCTTGAGCCAAGCCCGCGCAGCCAGGCCGCCCATGCTGTGGCACACCAGCAGCGGGGGTCGACCGGAAGCTTCCGTGACCTGCCGGACTGCGGCTTCGATGAGCGGGACGTAATCGTCGATAGAGGCAAACGGCGGCTCCAGATTGACCGCCACATAGGCGTGACCGCTTCCCTGAAGGCGTCTCAACCACGGTGCCCAAAAGCCGCGATTGCAAAAAAATCCATGAATGAACACCACCCCACGGCGCCCGCGGACCACGGACTGTTCTGACAGCTGGTCTGGAAACATGGCAGAGCGAAAAGGTTGCCGCCAACAAAACACCTGAGGCGCCACCAATGTTTCGCCAAGCCAGGCCTTCGCGAGTTCTGTCCAGGACGGCTGCGGAGCCGGGTCATCGCGATTGACGAATCGCAAAGCGAGAAATTCAATCGCAAGAAACCCGGAGTAGCCCAAGATCAAGGCGGCGAAACCAGCGAGCGCCAGCACCGTCGAAATTTCCCAGAAAAATATCAGCCACGCGACTGCTGCAGCCAGCAGCATGCAGATGATCAAGCGCTGAAGACGTGCCAGCATGCGCCCGACTCAAGCCAGCAGGAACTCTCGCCCGGTCAGCTTTTTGGCCAATCCCTGCGCGAGCCTGTTGACGACGCCGTAAATGGACAACTGGGGATTGGCGCCTATGCTGGTCGGAAAAACAGAGCCGTCGTGAATCGACAAATTTTCGAGCTGCCAATGCACACCATCAGGCCGGACCACCCCTGACTTTTCCTGGCCAGCCAGGCCACACCCACCCATCACATGCGCGCTGACCACCTTGGTCAACAGGGGTTTCATGGGCATGGCGTTGACCGCATCGCGGGCCTGGCTCCAGATGGTGTAGGGGGTGGCCATTTCATGCAGCGGCAAGACCTGGCGTGCGCCAGCGGCGAACTGGATTTCCATCATCGACAGCAAAGCGCGGCGCGCACCGTCCATCACAAAATCCGTGAGCGGATAGGCCAGCACTGCCGACCCATCACCACGCAGCTTGACCTGTCCGCCACGCGATTGCTCATGAAAACCATCGCGCAGCAACGCCAGCAGGGTGTGGTTGTGCGGGAAAGTCTTGAGCAGGTCGCGCTGGCTTTGACCCATGCCCGGAACAGTCGATGCAAAAATCACCGGATGCAGCGGCGGTGCTTCAAGCTTGTAGCCCATCGGTCCGTCAATCGCCTGCGTGTCCAGAAAATGATCGGTGTAGATGGTTTGCGGCGCGCCGTTCCAGGCTTCCACTTTCTGCGAAAACACTGCCGAACTCATCACCACCGGGTGCAGAAAAGTCCGAGCGCCCAGCACACCGTGTGGATCAGGTGCGCCCGAGCGCAAAAGCACCGCCGGCGAGTTGATCGCGCCGGCTGCCAATACGTAGTGTTTTGCTATTATTTTGGTAGCTACTTGCGCCCGTCCAACGTGGGCTAGAGCCCCATTTTTCTTAACACCTTGGCAGTGCAAAGCCGTCACCTTGCCATTGGCCAGTTCAAATTTCTCTACCCGCATTTCAGTCAGTAGCTGAGCCCCCAGGTCCAGAGCCGCCGGAATCGTGGTCACCAGCATCGATTGCTTGGCATTGGTCGGGCAACCGAGTCCGCAGGATCCCAGATTCCAGCAACCTTTGACATTGCGCGAAATCGCCGCCGCCTGGATATTGAGCTTGGCCGCGCCGCGCCGCAGCAGGTCATTGTTTTCGTTCGGTGGCGTCAGCCAGGGTAGGATGTTCAGCCGTTTTTCGGCTTGGGCAAAAAAGGGCGCAAGGGCATCCACGTGGTAATCCGGCAGGTCAAAATGATCCTGCCAGAATTTGAGCGTAAGCGCCGGGGTCCGAAAGGAACTGGTCCAGTTAACTGTGGTGGAGCCGCCCACACAGCGCCCCTGCAGGATGTTGATCGCCTTGTCTTCGGTTTTACGCGCCGCACTTTCTTGATAGAGCTGCGGGTAAGCCTCGGATTCCTTCTGATTGAAATCGCTGCTGCTTTTGAGGGGGCCCTCCTCGATCATCACCACATGCAGGCCAGCCCTGGCCAACAGTTCGGCGGTAATGCCAGCGCCAGCGCCAGAGCCGACGATGGCAACATCGCAGACAATTTTTTCGGGTGCCGGACCCAAGGCACCTCCGAAGACTTTCCAGCCGCGCTGGAGACCGTCGCGGATCGGGTCTTGCAATTGACTCATACGGTCTTCACTATTTTTAAAGTTTCGGCGGGCCGGGATAGCCAAGCAGTGGCCAAGTTGATGCATCCGTAAAGTAGGCTGCGGCTGTGATGTCATGCAGCGCCGCATACGCCTGCTGCCGCAACGCCAATGCTGAAAGCCGCATGCCCTGCAGCGCAAGTTGAATATCCGCATCGGAAGCCACTGGCCACGCCTGACTCAAACCGGCCATCAGGTGCCGCCCGGGCGCGCTCGCCAGCAAAGACAACAACTGCGACAGCTCGTCCTGCGCATGGGTTGGCAATGCCAGGGTCAGTTCGTCGATCCGCCCAAGCAGACCATCGAGTGCGACCTGCCTGGCAGCATCATCGGTTGGCAGGCTTCCCTGCAGCACCGCGCGGCCCACCGCCCGAAAGACCTCACGGCCGGCCTCACCCAACTTGCCATTCTGCAGTCCGGCTTGCATCAGCGCAGCAACGCCTCCGCCCAGGGCGAGCACCGCCGCCGAGGCGACGCCCAGCTTGACCAAGGTCCTTCTTTGCATCGGTCAAGTTTCGCACGCGCTCCCTGCATTTCTATAGAGCGCAGCACCTAGATAAACTCCGTGTTTATATGGAGCCTGCCGCATCCCGCATTCGTGAAGCCATGCAGGCTGTTTCGCAGCTACGATTGGGCCGGGCGGGCCAGCCCCTGCTCGAACAGGCCCGCCTGGAGATCAGGCGTTTTCAGGCGCAGCGTTTCAAGGCGACATATGCGGACCTTCTGCACAACCTCCGTTACTGCGGGGCCGCCGGATTTTTTCTGCATGAGCTGTATGGCGAGCAGGACTATGCACAGCGCGATCAGCAGTTCGCCCGCATTGCCAGCACCATTGCCCGCCTCTTTCCACAAGCGGTTGTCGAAACGGCGGCCGCACTGGCTGAAGTGCATGCGCTGACAGAACAGCTCGACGACATGATGGCCCGGCAATGGTTGGCGGCTCCCACACGCAGTGCGCATGTCCGGTATATCCAATGCTGGCGCGTTGTCGCAGACCGACCGGCAAGGCTCCGCCAGTTGGAAGTTGTTCTGCACCTGGGGCGCGAGCTGGATCGCCTGACACGCATGCGTGGCCTGCGCGGCCTGCTGAAAATGATGCGGAGACCCGCAGCTGCGGCCGGTCTGAGTTCACTGCAGGATTTTCTTGAGGCAGGTTTCGACGCTTTCGCGGACATGAAAGGGGCTTCGGAGTTTTTGACGCTGATCGAAAAGCGCGAATCAGACTGGATTGCAACCTTGTTTGACGAGGACGCTGTCGCCTGCGAGACGAAATTGCTTGAACTTCTTGCAAGCGGGGACGCGCATTAGGGACAAGCCCCATACGCTTGCACTTGCGGTGCTTTCACAATGGGACAAAAGGAGTTTTCATGGACAAGTTTTGGCTCAAGAGTTATCCCGAGGGTGTTCCGCACAGCGTTGACCCGGAGCAGTTTCGCTCGCTGAACCAGTTGCTGGAGGACTCCTTCAGGAAGAACGCATCGCGGCCGTTTTCAGTCTGCATGGATCGCTGGATGTCGTATGGGGAACTCGATGAGTTGTCCTGCGCGATGGGGGTGTGGCTGCAAGCCCAGGGACTGGAGCCCGGCGCCCGGGTGGCCATCATGCTGCCCAACATTCCGCAGTTTGCCGTGACCATGGCCGGCATCCTGCGCGCCGGCTACACCTGCGTCAACGTGAATCCGCTGTACACCGCCCGCGAGCTGGAACACCAGCTCAAGGACTCAGGCACGACCACCATCGTCGTTCTAGAAAATTTCGCCACAACCCTTGAAGAGATCATCGACCGGACTTTGATCAAGCATGTGGTGGTCGCGTCAATGGGTGATTTGCTGGGCTTCTGGTACGGGCAGTGGATCACTTTTGCGGTACGGCATCTGGCCAAGATGGTGCCTGCCTACAAGTTGCCGCTGGCGAACGGGCGCACCGTCACGCCCTTCAAGCGCGTGATGGTGGAGGGGATGGGCAAAGCGCTCAAGCCGTCTCAGACCAATCTGGATTCGATAGCTTTTTTGCAATACACCGGCGGGACCACCGGTTTGTCCAAGGGCGCGGTGCTGACCCACCGAAATATTGTCGCCGCCGTTCTGCAGGCAGAAGCCTGGTTCACGCCAGCCTTGCGCCGTATTGGCGATGTCAGCAAGACCAACGGCATTGCCGCTTTACCGCTGTATCACATCTTCGCGCTGACGCTGTGCCTGTTGGCGATCCGCTGGGGCTCCCACCTCACTCTGATCCCGAATCCGCGCGACTTCGGCCAGTTCATCGAAGTTCTGAAAAAACGACCCTTCCATATGCTGCCGGCTGTGAACACCCTCTTCAATGCCCTGCTGCAGCACCCCCAGATCAAGTCGGTGGATTTTTCCAGCCTCTGCGTCTCACAGGCAGGCGGGATGGCGGCCTCCGAGGGCACTGCCAAACGTTGGCTGGAGGTCACAGGAAGCCCGATGATCGAAGGCTGGGGGATGAGTGAGACCTGCGCGATCGGCACCAACAACCCCGTACTCAATCGGGAGTTCACAGGTACGATTGGATTGCCTTTGCCGGGAATAGATATCGCGATCAAGGACGATGATGGGCATTCACTACCCTTCGGCGAATCCGGGGAGATCTGTATCCGGGGGCCACAGGTCATGACGGGATACTATCAACAACCCGCAGAAAACGAAAAGGCATTCACGCCCGACGGCTTCATGCGAACCGGCGACATCGGAATCATGGACGATAAGGGATATACAAAAATCGTCGATCGGAAGAAGGACATGATCATTGTTTCCGGCTTCAACGTATTTCCCAATGAGCTAGAGAATGTCATTTCATTGTGTCCAGGCGTTCTGGAATGTGCAGCCATTGGCATCGCTGATGACAAGCAGGGTGAGGCGATCAAGGTTTTTGTCGTGAAGAACGATCCAACACTCACCGAGGAGGCTGTGGGCGAATACTGCAGGCAAAATTTGACTGGTTACAAACGCCCGAAATACATCGAATTTCGTGATGATTTGCCTAAAACGAATGTGGGCAAGATCCTCAGGCGTGAATTGCGCGCCACGGCTTGATGGATCGACAAGCTACAGCCATGACGGGCGAGCGTCTGCCGGCAGGTTTGCTCGTTTTTGAACGTGGATGGCTGTCGTCCAACAATATTCTCTTCCGGGGAACGGATTTCAACGCCATCGTTGACAGCGGGTATGCGACGCATGCCGAACAGACCCTGAATCTTGTGGAGGTCGCATTGCAAGGGCGTACTCTCGACATTCTTCTCAATACCCATTTGCACAGCGATCACTGCGGGGGTAATTCGGCACTTCAGACCATTTACCCGGAGTTGCAAACGCTGATTCCGCCTGGGCAAGCGCATCTTGTTTCGAACTGGAACCCGATCGCGTTGACATATGTCCCTACAGGACAGTTGTGCCCCCAGTTTCAGTTCACCGACTTGCTGAAAACAGGTGGCGAAATCGAGCTAGCTGACAAACTCTGGCAGATTCATGCGGCCCCAGGCCATGATCCTCATTCGGTAATTCTTTTTGAACCACAGTCTCGGATCTTGATTTCGGCCGATGCTTTGTGGGAACGTGGCTTCGGCGTGGTCTTTCCCGAGCTTGAGGGGGGGAGTGCTTTTGACGAAGTGGCGGCCACACTCGATCTGATCGAGCGCTTGGCTCCGCACACTGTCATACCCGGCCATGGCCCAGTATTTGGTTACCGTCCTCAAGTACTGGCATCTGCGCGTCAACGCTTGAATGCTTTTGCCAGCAATCCAGGTCGGCATGCACATCATGCGGCCAAGGTACTGCTTAAATTCAAGTTGCTTGAACAACAGCAACTTCTTTTCGTGGATTTTCTCGAGTGGGCGAGGCGTACCAGCTACTTCCAACAAATACGCGAGGCATTTTTCGCGTCCACTGTATTTGAAGATTGGGTGGAGCAGCTGACCGTCGAACTGGAGCGTTCTGCCGTGGTGCGCAGGGATGGGGATTTGATTTTCAACGCATGATCAGGAAATGACATGAGCGCCGGATGACGTGTATTTTCTTTCGCCCAAAAGAAAACGCCCAGTCGACTGAATCAACTGGGCGTTTCTTGCTGTAAGAGCCTGACGATGTCCTACTTTCACACGGGAATCCGCACTATCATCGGCGCTAAGTCGTTTCACTGTCCTGTTCGGGATGGGAAGGAGTGGTACCAACTTGCTATGGTCATCAGGCATAACTTTTTGACAACTTGTTCATCGAACAAGCCATCGAATTCATAGAGCAAATCAGCTTTTATTTAATGTCTTGCACTCTTGCGAGAGCAGTATTTTGAATGCGTCACTTGGGCATAACAACCTTGAATCTAATCAAAGTTATAGGGTCAAGTCGCACGAGCAATTAGTATCAGTTAGCTTAACGCATTACTGCGCTTCCACACCTGACCTATCAACGTCCTGGTCTTGAACGACTCTTTAGGGGGCTCAAGGCCCCGGCAGATCTCATCTTGAAACGAGTTTCCCGCTTAGATGCTTTCAGCGGTTATCTCTTCCAGATTTAGCTACCCGGCAATGCCACTGGCGTGACAACAGGTACACCAGAGATCTGTCCACTCCGGTCCTCTCGTACTAGGAGCAGGCTTCCTCAAATCTGCAGCGCCCACGGAAGATAGGGACCAAACTGTCTCACGACGTTTTAAACCCAGCTCACGTACCTCTTTAAATGGCGAACAGCCATACCCTTGGGACCGACTACAGCCCCAGGATGAGATGAGCCGACATCGAGGTGCCAAAC
>NZ_JAUYEY010000066.1 GCF_030689685.1 Polaromonas sp.
GGTGCGCGCCTGGTCGGCGATGGAGCGGGTGATGGCCTGACGGATCCACCACGTGGCGTAGGTCGAGAACTTGTAGCCGCGCCGGTATTCGAACTTGTCCACGGCTTTCATCAGGCCGATGTTGCCTTCCTGGATCAGGTCCAGGAACTGCAGGCCGCGGTTCGTGTACTTCTTGGCGATAGAGATCACCAAACGCAAGTTGGCCTCGATCATCTCTTTCTTGGCATCGCGCGAGTTGGTCTCGCCCTCGTTCATGCGTTTGTTGATGTCTTTGAGCTGGCCCAGCGGCACCACCACACGCGCCTGCAACTCGCCAAGTTTGGTCTGCAGTTCCTGAATCGGCGGGATGTTGCGCGCCATGATGACCGACCACGGCTTGTTGGCCGCGACCTGCTTTTCGACCCACTTGAGATTCAGCAGGTTCGGTGGAAAGTCCTTGATGAAAACTTCCTGCGGCATGCCGCATTTTTCGACAATGATGCGGCGCAGCTCGCGCTCTTTTTTGCGCACGTCCAGCACCTGGCCGCGCAGCAGGTCGCAGAGCTTTTCAATCGTCTTGGCGGTAAAACGCACCGTCATCAACTCGTCGCTCAGCGCCTTTTGTGCTTTCACATAAGCGGGCGTGCCGTAACCTTCCTTGTCGTAAGTCTTGTGGACTTTTTCAAACAGCGAGGCAATGGTGTCGATCCGGGTCAGCGCTTCCTTCTTGAGCTCCTCGAGTTTTTTGGTCAAGGCCTTGGAGCCGCCTTTGCCGTCGTCGTCATCTTCCTCGTCAAACTCGTCGAAGTCTTCCTCGGCCACATAATCGTCGGCCTCGTTGGGGTTGGAAAAACCATCGACCACCGTAGAGATGACGATTTTTCCTTCGCGGATGTCTTCACCCAGGCGCAGAATTTCAGCAATGGTGGCCGGGCTTTCAGAGATGGCTTCCATCATCTTCATCAAGCCGCCTTCGATGCGCTTGGCGATCTCGATTTCGCCTTCGCGTGTCAGCAACTCGACCGTGCCCATCTCGCGCATGTACATGCGCACCGGGTCGGTGGTGCGGCCAAACTCGCTGTCCACGGTGGACAGGGCGGCTTCGGCGGCTTCTTCAGCCTCTTCTTCGGTGGCGCCGGCCGGTGCGTTGGCCGTGATCAGCAGGGTTTCTGCGTCAGGTGTCTGCTCATACACCGCCACACCCAGATCGTTCAGGGTGACGATCACTGCGTCCAGCGTCTCAGCGTCAATCAGCTTGTCGGGCAGGTGGTCGGAGATTTCGCCATGGGTCAGGTAGCCGCGGGTTTTGCCGAGCTTGATCAGCGCCTTCAGGCGCGCACGGCGCTTGGCCATGTCTTCTTCGGACAGCACGGTTTCGTCCAGTCCAAACTCTTTCATCAAGGCGCGTTCTTTCGCCTTGCTGATCTTCATGCGCAGTGGTTTGACCTTTTCGGTCGTTTCCGGCACGGGTTCACCGACCAGATCGTCTTCGATGTCGGACATGTCTACGTCACCCGCAGGCTTGCCATCAATGTTTGGTTTGCGGCCACGCTTGGCGCCGCTGGTTTCAACTGCGGCGGCCGGGTTTTTCGGTGGGCGGCCAGGTTTCTTCTTGACCGGCACTTCAGCGGCGGCTGGGGCCGGGGCGGCCTTCAGCAGGGTTTCTTTTTTGGCAAGGGGTTTGGCAGGGGAGGCGGGAGACTTGGTCGGCACAGGGGGCACTTTCTTGACGGACTTTTCGGATTTCAGGGGCGCTTTGGGCGCTGCGGCTTTTTTGCCGGGAACTGGTTTGGATATGGCGGTTTTTACGGGTTTTTCAAGCTTGCGGGCTGCCTTCTTGACGGGCGGGCGGGCTGCGGCTTTGACTACAGCTTTGGGCTGGGTCACAACTTTGGCGGACTTGCTGGACTTTTGAGCAGGCATGGCGAACTCCCGGTATGAAAACTTCCTTCAACAGACTGGGTTCCCGGCACCGGCGAACCGGGGCACAGGCACAAAAAATGCCCGCGCCGGATGGCTGGGCATTCAGGGGCCTTCAAAGGCCCCCAGGCAAGTTGTTTGGGCGAACATTTGGTATGCAGTCCTTGCGGGGAAGTTGCCCTTCAACCTGTGAGGTCCCGTTCTTGCGGGAGGCGGGTGCCGGAGGTGCTGCTGTCGCGCTTGCCGTAGCGGAAAATCGGATTATACCCGAATGCCTCATTTTTAGGCATTCGGAGCTAGGAGTCGGGGCGGCAGAAGGCGTCGAAGCGAAAAGTGGCCCCGGCGAGGACAGTTTTTGCCGGGTTTGCAGCCTCATAGCCGTAGCTATGGGGCAAGAAGCCGGTGAAAAATGGACCGGCGCGGCCGCTTTGCAGCCGACGTTCCTTCTGCCGCCCAGGCTCCTAGCCCCAATCAGCTTTTTTTCAGGAGGGCAGCGAGTGCTTCGTAACGCTGCCGGGCGGCAGGGTCGGTCATCACGCTGGGTAGTAAATCGACCATTTCCTGCTGGCGTTTGAGCTTGAGCAGCTGGTCCAGAATGCTGCGGACTTCGTTCCAGTCGCACTCGATGCCTTCCAGTAGCTGGGCGATCTGGGCTATGGCGTGTTTTTCATGCGGGTGCTCGCGCAGGCCTTCGCGCAGCGCGGCCCAGGGCTGGGGGCCGTGTTCATGCAACTGGCTCTCCAACCAGGCAAACAGCGGACCATGTGGTGTCGGCAGTTCGCACAGCAGCACATGCTCCTCGCCGCTGAGCTTGTCCCAGCTTTGCGGATCGGTCAGCATCAGCCGCAGCACCCGGTCTTCGCGGCTGGCCGGCAGCACCCGGCCGGCTATACGCCGGACGGGCCGGCTGCGGGAAGAGCTGGCAGATCCCGCCAGCGCAGGCAGGGAAGCAGCGTAAGCGCCTTCGTCATGCAGGTCGGCGAAATTGCCAGAAAACTCCTCCAAACCCTGCTCAGCACCTGAATGTTCAGGTGTTTTGTGCCTGTAGCCCTTGTCTGGCAAGCGTGAGCCGCTATTGTTTTTATAGCTGTTTGCGGCGGCGGCCGGCTGCCATATCTGTAGCAACTCGCGGCTGTCGATCTGCACCTGGTCGGCGATTTCGGCCAGCAGTTGCCGCTTCAGCGTGCCGTCGGGCAAGGCCGTCCAGAGCGGGCGTGCGTTGCTGGCCATGTGGGCGCGGCCCTCGGCGCTGTCGAGCTCGCAGCCCTCAGCGGCGGCTTCCAGCATGAACCTGCTCAGTGGCACGGCTTTGGCCACATAGGCGGCAAAACCTTCCTTGCCGTGCTCGCGGATGAAGCTGTCGGGGTCATGCTCTTCCGGCAGGAACAAAAACTTGACGCTGCGCACATCCGTCGCAAAGGGCAGGGCGGCGTCCAGCGCCTTGCGTGCCGCGCGTCGGCCGGCGCTGTCGCCGTCGAAGCTGAACACAACCGACTCGGTGAAGCGGAACAGCTTTTGCACATGGTCGGCAGTGCAGGCCGTGCCCAGCGTGGCAACTGCGTTGGCAAAGCCGAGCTGAGCCAGCGCCACCACGTCCATGTAGCCTTCGGTGACGAGCGCGTAGCCGTGCTCGCGCAGGGCGCTGCGCGCCTCGAACAGGCCATACAGCTCACGCCCCTTGCTGAATACCGGGGTTTCGGGCGAGTTCAGATATTTGGGTTTCTCGTCACTCAAGACCCGCCCGCCAAAACCAATACATTCGCCCTTGACGTTGCGGATGGGAAACATCACACGGTCGCGGAAACGGTCGTAACGTTTTGCTTCGCCAGCTGCGTTTTCTTCGCCGGGCTCGCCGCTGATGACCAGGCCGCTTTCGACCAGCAGCGGGTCGTTGTAGTCAGGAAACACACTGGCCAGCGCACGCCAGCCCTCGGGCGCGTAACCCAGGCCAAAGGTTTTGGCGATCTCGCCAGACAGGCCGCGCCCTTTGAGGTAATCGATTGCGCGCGGCGAGCTGCGCAGGTGCTTGATGTAGGCGACGCCGGCTTTTTCGAGCACGCTGCTCAAGGTGGCCTGCTGTTCGCGCGCCTGGGCAGCGCGGGCGCGCTCCTGCGGCGAAACGTCGTCTTCCGGCACCTGCAGGCCGTATTGCTGGGCCAGGTCTTTCACCGCTTCAACAAAGGTCATGCCGCCGTGCTCCATCAGGAAGCTGATGGCGTTGCCGTTTTTGCCGCAGCCGAAGCAGTGGTAGAACTGCTTGGACGGGCTGACACTGAAAGAGGGCGATTTTTCGCCATGGAAGGGGCACAGCCCCATGAAATTGGCACCGCCCTTCTTGAGCTGCACATAACGCCCGACGATGTCCACCACGTCGGCGCGCGCCAAAAGCTCCTGGATGAATGATTGGGGAATGGCCACATCTGTATTGTGCCCCGGCAGGATTGCCCTCCCGTTTGTCGCTACGTGTGCTGCGGCATCACGCTTCGGTCTGGCTCCGAGCTGCCTCCGAGCTGCCTCCGAGCTGCCTTCCGATCATCCTGAGCTTGTCGAAGGATGGGGCGCCCGGGCGGAAATTTATTCTGCCGCTACCATGGTCCCTGTATCACACAGGAAACGCCATGACCCGTATTTTTGACCGGGACTTGCCCCGCACCGAAGCCAACCACGCGCCGCTGTCACCGCTGTCTTTCATTGAGCGCAGCGCCGAGGTTTACCCGGACCGGTTGGCGGTGGTGCACGGCGGCCTGCGTCGTAGCTGGTCTGAAGTGTTCAGGCGTTGCCGGCAACTGGCCAGCGCGCTGCAGCGGCACGGCATAGTCACGGGCGACACAGTGGCGGTGATGCTGCCCAACACGCCGCCCATGGTCGAGGCGCATTTCGGCATCCCCGTCACCGGTGCGGTGCTCAATGCACTGAACACCCGGCTTGATGCGCCAACCCTGGCCTTCATGCTGGACCACGGCGAGGCCAAAGTTGTCATCGTCGATCCCGAGTTTGCAGATGTCATGCAGCAAGCCATTGCCTTGCGCAAGTCGGCGACCCCGCTGCTGGTGATCGACGTGGAAGATGCGATGTACACCGGGCCGGTTCAGCGCATCGGCAGCGTGGACTACGAGGCCTTCCTGGCCGGCGGTGATGCAGACTTTGCCTGGCACTTGCCGGCCGACGAGTGGGATGCGATTGCGCTGAACTACACCAGCGGCACCACCGGCAACCCCAAGGGCGTGGTCTACCACCACCGCGGTGCGGCGCTCAATGCCGTCTCCAACATCCTCGAATGGGACATGCCCAAACACGCGGTTTACCTGTGGACGCTGCCGATGTTTCACTGCAATGGCTGGTGTTTTCCGTGGACGGTGGCGGCGCGCGCCGGCGTCAATGTCTGCCTGCGCAAGGTCGAGGCCAAGGCGATTTTTGAGGCGATCCGAGAGCACGGTGTCACGCACTACTGCGGCGCGCCCATCGTGCACGGCCTGCTGGTCAATGCGCCCGACAAGCTCAAACACGGCTTGCCGCGCGGCGTGAAGGCGATGGTGGCGGGCGCGGCGCCGCCGGCGTCCATGATTGAAGGCATGGAGGCGCTGGGGTTCGATCTGACGCATGTCTACGGCCTGACCGAGGTCTATGGCCCGGCCACGGTCTGCGCGGTGCAGGAGGGCTGGGACAAGCTTGAGATTGGCGAGCGCGCGCGGCTCAATGCGCGCCAAGGTGTGCGTTATCACCTGGAGCGTGACGTGCGTGTGCTCGACGCATCGACTCTGCAGCCCGTACCCAGCGACGGCGAAACCATGGGCGAGATCATGTTCAGGGGCAACATCGCGATGAAGGGTTACCTGAAGAACCGCCAGGCGACCGAAGAAGCTTTTGCGGGTGGCTGGTTCCACAGCGGCGACCTGGCCGTGATGTGCCCCGATGGCTACATCAAGATCAAGGACCGCAGCAAGGACATCATCATCTCCGGCGGCGAAAACATCTCCTCCATCGAGGTCGAAGACGTGCTCTACCGCCACCCCGACGTACTGGCCGCAGCCGTGGTGGCCAAACCCGATGCGAAGTGGGGCGAGACGCCTTGCGCCTTTGTCGAGCTGAAAGCCGGTGCCACCGTGAGTGCCGCAGACATCGTTGCGCATTGCAAAAAACACTTGGCCGGCTTCAAGGTGCCGCGCGCGGTGGTGTTCGGTGAACTACCGAAAACCTCGACCGGCAAAATCCAGAAATTCGAGCTGCGCAAACTCGCCGGCTCGGCGGTGGCGATTGATGTGTAAGGTGGCGTCAGTTTTGATGCATGAGAGGGCAATGCAGTGACACCTGGACCTCAGGCTGCTTATGTGATCCGCCATCCGGGCGCGTTCGCGCTGCGGGTGATCAAGGGTTTCCGTGCCAACCAGGGCTTGCTGCTGGCGGGTGCTGTGGCGTATTACGCCTTGCTGTCGATTGTTCCCTTGCTCATCCTGATGGCGATTGCGCTGTCGCATGTGGTGGACCAGTCGGCGCTGCTTGAAGCGCTGGGTCGCTACATTGGCTGGCTGGCGCCTGGGCAGTCTGACTTCATTGTCGGCGAGCTGAACAATTTTCTGGCGCACCGCGAGCTGATGGGTTGGGTGCTGCTGGCGACCATGCTGTTTTTCAGCTCGCTGGCCTTCACCGTGCTGGAAAACGCGATGTCGGTGATTTTTCTGCACCGCGTGGCGATTCGCCGGCGGCATTTTCTGGTGTCTGCGCTGCTGCCTTATGCCTACATCCTGTGTCTCGGGGTGGGCCTGATTCTGGTGACGTTGGTCTCGGGCAGCTTTGCGGCGCTGGGCGACAAGAGTATTGAGTTTCTCGGGTATAGCTGGTCGCTCGATGGATTTTCGGGCGTGCTGCTGTATTTGCTTGGGCTGGCCGGAGAAATTTTTGTGCTGACCTCAGTCTATATGGTGATGCCGGTCGGCAAGTTGTCATGGCGCCATGCGCTGATAGGCGGCGTCACCGCTGCTCTGCTGTGGGAAATCACGCGGCACCTGCTGGTCTGGTACTTCGGCACGCTGTCGCAGGTGGGCCTGGTCTATGGCTCGCTAACCACCGCCATTGTTGTGCTGTTGAGCCTGGAAATCGCGGCAACGGTGTTGCTGCTGGGCGCGCAGGTGATTTCTGAGTACGAACGAATAGGCACCACGCAGCAGGATGCACCGGTCGAGCCGATGCGGACCGGTTAGGCCGGCGCTACAAAAAGAGGAGCTGCGCGCGCAGGAGGTATAAGGGCTACAGCCTCTTTTGATGCTCAATTCCCCATCACCTTCCCTTCGCGGCGCGGGTCGGCCCCGCCGAGCAACAGCGGTGTTCCGTGAGCCTGGCCGCGATGGCATGCAGGTCGCCGGTCATGGTCATCTCGCGAACTTCGGCGCCCCACGGTGGCACTGCTGGCCAGTTTCCTGCTGGGTGCTTTGCCGCTGCTATTGCGCTGCCCGCACGGCCCAATCAGGGAAAAGTATGGAAGCTGGAGCCGCCTGATTGTTTAGCGCTTAAGCCCAAGCCCGGCCTGCCCTGCCGCCACCCGCCAGGCACACATTGGCTGATTTGGATCAAGTCCTGCCCGGTTGTTTGCTTTTATGCTGGGTTTCAAACTGTCGAAAGTCGGCGCCAGCCGGTGCTTCGCCGGGACCAATCTGGTTGATTCACTTTTAACGCAACAAAACACGGGGACAGGGCATGAAAATACTCTTGGCAGCTGATGGCAGCAAGTACACCCAGAAGGCATTGAACTTTATTCTTACGCACAAACATTTGCTTGGGCCAGATGAACTGCGGGTGATACACGTCCAGATGCCTTTGCCAACAGGCTTCAACGTTGTGTTTGGCTTTGACCGGGCCATTGATCACCACGCCATCGAAGCGGAAAAGATACTCAAGCCGGTCAAACAGTTTCTCGACAAACGCGCCATCAAGTACCGCTGCCTGAGCGCTATTGGCCCGGTGGTCACCGAGATAATTGACGCTGCAAAAAGTGAGCATGTCAATCTCATACTCATGGGCACGCATGGACGGGATTGGCTGGGCCGTGCGCTGATGGGCAGCGTTGCACAGCGGGTGGTGGTCAATAGCAAAGTTCCGGTGTTACTTGTGAAATGACAGCCGATGTGGATGACCTGAAGGACAAAACATGAAGATTTTTCTGGCTGCAGATGGCAGCAAGTACACAAAAAAGGCGTTGGCTTTTCTTGTCAGTCACGAAGGCCTCGTCAGCAGCGATGACGACTTGTTTGTACTCAATGTCCAACTGCCCGTGCCGGTGCGCGTCAAGCGCCTGTTGGGTTCGGCAGAGGTTGCCAACTACCACCGTGAGGAGGGGCCAAGGTGCTTGATCCCATCAAGAAGTTTCTGGACCGGCATGCACTGAACTACCGCTGTGCGTCGGTTGTGGGGCATTCTGTCGAGGAGATTTTAAAAGCGGCGACGAAAGAAAAATCGCATTTGATTGTGATGGGTACACGCGGTCACGGGCTGGCGGGGCGTGCACTGATTGGCAGCATTGCCCAGCGCGTGGTTGCGGACTGTGACATACCTGTATTGCTTGTGAAATAGTTGAAACCACGTGGAAAAAAGGCGAGAAAAATCATGAAAATTCTATTTGCTGCTGACGGCAGCACCTTCACCAAAAAAGCACTCACTTTTATAGTGAACAACAAAAGCTTGTTAGCGGCAGGTGATGAGTTGCTGGTGCTGCATGTACAAGACGCCATATCAGCACAAATCGAACGCAAACTGGGGGCGGCGGAAGTTGCTGCCTACCAGACAAAGCAGGCTGATGCGGTGCTTAAGCCGATCAAGAAATTTCTTGACAAGCACGCGGTTAACTATCGCTGCGTTTTGGTGATCGGTGCTGCCGCCCATCAAATTATTGAAACGAGCAAGCGTGAGCGCGTAAAAATGATTGTCATGGGCGCACACGGCCATGGTTTGTTAAGCCGGATGTTCATGGGCAGCGTGGCTCAGCGCGTCTTGGCAGAAAGCGAGATCCCTACGCTGCTGGTGAAGTAGTGCAGGTTGACCGTTTAAAGCATGACACAGCCTCTCAGGCCTTTTTTTCATTTGAAGGAACTACAGCTATGTACAGACGTATTTTGGTGGCGGTAGATGGTAGTTCGTCGTCGAACAGAGCGGTTTCTGCCGCACTGGAAATGGCCAGTTACTCGGGCGGTAGATCGGTGCTGCGGTTGATCCATGTATTGGATGAAATGACCTACTTCACCGGGTTAAGCCCTTATTCGGGCCAGTCGGGCGCCATTGTTGGTGCTATGCGAGAGGCGGGCGGGAGAATCCTGGCCGACGCTTTGGCCGTTGTTCAATCTGCAGGCGTAGAGGCGGACACTTTGTTGATTGATCAACTCGGAGCTCATTTGGCCGAAACAGTCGCTGCGCAAGCCAGGCAATGGGATGCCAGTCTGATCGTGGTGGGAACCCACGGCAGGCGAGGCATCGGTCGAATGTTGATGGGGAGCGGTGCTGAGCAGATTATTCGTCTGGCGCCTGGCCCGGTGTTGGTGGTGCGAAGTGCAGAGGGCGGAGGGTAACAACGCTGTCCAAAGCCCTCATGGTGCTGGGGCTTGACCCGGAGCCCGTGCCCACACACCGCTGGGGCTGGCATTGAGGGCTTCATCCTTCGTTTTTGCCGGGCACACGGTGGCCATGGTTGCCAGCGTGTTGCTGGGCGCTTGCCTGGTGCTCTTGAGCTGGCCGCTGGCCTTGTCAAAAACCAGCGTGGACGCCCAGGCTCAGGACGTGGGCGCTATCAGCGTCGTGGGGACTTTGGCCTGATCGCGCGCCACTTCCTCGCGGGCGGTAATTCTGCGGAACCAGACGGTAATGACGGTGGACGTGAGCACAATGAACAGCGAATACAGCACCGGTATCAGCAACACCTGTTGCTGCATCTCGCCCTTGAAGGTCAGCAGCACAATCAGTACGCCGAGGGGGCCATTCTGGATGCCCATTTCCAGTGAGATGGTGCGCGCGCGCCGCTTGTCCTGTCGCACCAGTCGCGCAAACACGTAGCCGACCACAAAGCCGAACACGCCCAGGCCGACTGCGCCGAAGTAAACCTGCCACGGCGTCGAGGCGAGCAACTGGTGGTTGCGCGGCACCCAGGAGACGATCAGGAAGAGGATCACGACGATACCGAGCGCGCCACCGACCAGTTCCAGGGTGGCGCCAACATTCGGATTCCACTTGCGCAAAAACACGCCGATCAGGGTGGGCACCAGCAGCACGAACAGCACCTGCGCCACGTTCTCTGGTGGAATCTTCCATTCGCCCTCGATGCCGGCCGTGAATATGCCGAGCGTGATTGGTACCATGACGAACGCTATCAGGGTGGAGACAATCGTCATCAGGATCGACAGAGAAAGCACACCCTTGCTGAAGTAGTTGAAGATGTTCGACGTGGTGCCGCCGGGCAGACAGGCCATCAAAATAAGGCCGACCGCCCAGGGCGCCGGCAGCTTCAAAGCGGTTGCCAGGGTCCAGCCGAGGATGGGGGTCAGCAGGTAGGTGGTGACGATGCAGATGCCAATGCCTGCCGGCTTGCGCAGTGCAATTCGAAAGTCCTTGAAGGTCAGCGAGGCGCCCATGCCCAGCATGATGATCATCATCATCACGCCCAGCAGGCGTGTCTCAAGTTCGGTCAGCATGGTTTGTCTCCGGTGCGCCCGTGCACGCCGCTCAGGCGGTTGCGACGGACTGAAAAAAGCTTGAATAAACGCATGGAAAGCCCGCTCAACGGGCGTCCTGTGCCTTCGCGTACTCGGCGCGCAACTCCTTGCGCAGGATTTTGCCAACCGGCGTCTTGGGCAGCTCGCTGCGGAACTCGATGGCCTTGGGTACCTTGTAGTCGGTCAGGTGCTTGCGGCAGTGCGCCCTCACAGCGTCTTCTGTCAGACCGTCGCGCAGCGTCACCACGTAGGCCCGCACCGCCTCACCGGTGCGCGCGTCGGGTACACCGATCACGCCGACCTCCAGCACGTCTTCCATCTGTGCGATCACGTCCTCTATCTCGTTCGGGTAAACGTTGAAGCCCGACACCAGCACCAGGTCTTTCTTGCGGTCAACAATCTTGAAGTAGCCGTCGGCATCCATGACCGCGACGTCGCCGGTATACAGCCAGCCGTCGCGGATGGCTTGGGCGGTTTCCTCGGGCCGCAGCCAATAACCCGCCATCACCTGCGGTCCGCGCACGATCAACTCGCCGGGCTGCCCCTGGGCCACCGCCTGGCCTTCGTCGTCCACCAGGCGCACCTCGGTGCCGGGCGCCGGAATGCCGATGGAGTCCGGCTTTTGCAAACCCGTCAATGGGTTGAAACTGACCATGGGTGCGGCCTCGCTCAGGCCGTAGCCTTCGGCGATGGTGGTGCCCGTCACGCGCTTCCAGCGCTCGGCCACCGGATGCTGGAGGGCTGCGCCACCAGCGACGGCCGCCTTCAGTTTTGTCGGCGGAAACGCGCTGAACCACTCTTCGTTGAGCAGTGCATTGAACAGGGTGTTGACGCCGCTGATCCAGGTGATCGGGTAGTTTTCAAGGGCGCGCTGCAGGTTGCCGATGGGCCGGGGACTGGGCGACAGCACATTGTGCGCACCGACGGCGTAAAACGACATCAAATTCACTTGAAAGGCAAAGATATGGTAGAGCGGCAGGGCGGTGAGCACGCATTCAGCACCCTCGACAATCTGCGAGCCCGCCATCGCGTGAACCTGATCGCGGTTGGACAGCAGGTTGCCGTGGGTCAGCATGCAACCCCGGCTGACGCCAGTGGTGCCGCCGGTGTATTGCAGCACCGCCAGCGTGTCACGACCGATCCCAGCCGTGTAAGCCGCGACATCAATGTTTTTTGCCTGCGCCGCGCGGGCGCCTTCGGTCAGCGCGCTTGCCAGCCGGATATGCGCTATGCCAATGGCCGGCAAGACCTGGTTCCAGACCTTCATCACGCTGCGGATCACCGCACGCGGAATGGCCGGGAAGAACTGCGGCACCTCGCACACAATCACCTTTTTGATGGCAGTTTTCGCCAGCAAGCCTTCGACCTTGTTGGCGAACATGTCCACGATGACCAGCGCCTCGGCCCCTGAATCGCTGAACTGATGCGCCATCTCGGTGGCGGTGTAGAGCGGATTGGTGTTGACCAGCACGCAACCCGCCTTGAGCACACCGAAGGCCACCACCGGGTAGGCCAGGCAGTTTGGCGTCTGGATTGCGACGCGGGCACCTGCCGCCAGCCCGATGCACTCGCGCAGGTACACCGCAAAGGCGTCGGCGTACTCTGCCACCTGCGCATAGGTCAGTGTGCCGTACATGCCATTGGGCAGGCAGGTGGTGAAGGCTTTGTGCTGCGCAAAACGAACTTCCGACACCCGGATCAGCTCGGCAAGATTGGCATGCTGCGGCACTGGCAATTGCGCCGCAATGGCCTGGCCGTAGTGCTTGGTCCATGGCTTGCTGTCATAAACCGAGGTGTTTTGATTCACTGCTTATGTCCTGGTTGTAGGCGGTTGACTTGGCGCGCCGCAAGCCCGCACGCGCCCTGACGATTCAGCCGCAGACCGGCTGGCGGTCATCATACGGGGCTGCGTCGATGCGGCTTCTGCGTGGAATCCCTGAGCTGGCTGTGCGCGGGGTGCAGACATGGATGGCGGCTCAGGCCCGCCATGACATCACATCACAGCCTCATGTCTCAATTGCTATCAAAAAAGTAGCTGCTTGCGCCCGCCAAATAAGGGCGCAGAGCACTTTTTACTCTCAATCGCCCATCACCACACCTTCACGGCGTGGGTCAGCGCCGCCCAGCAGCACCGGTGTACCGTGTGCCTGACCGCGCGCAATGGCCTGCAGGCCGCTGGTCATGGTCATCTCGCGCACTTCGGCGCCGCGGGCTTTCAGGGCCTCAACAGTCGCTGGCGCAAAACGCTTTTCTTCGAGCAGCGTCGGGCCGTTGAGCGAGGCGAAGTTGGGCAGGTTGATGGCTTGTTGCGGCATCAGGCCCCAGTTCAGCACGCCGTACAGGGTTTTGGCGGTGTAGTGGATGATCAGCGCGCCACCGGGGCTGCCGCCGCTCATCACCAACTGGCCGGTTGCCTTGTCAAAGACCAGTGTGGGCGCCATGGACGAGCGTGGGCGTTTGCCGGGCTGCACGCGATTCGCCACCGGCTTGCCTTCTGCGTCGGCAGGCGCGTAGCTGAAGTCGGTCAGCTCGTTGTTCAGCAAAAAGCCCCGAACCATCTGGCGCGAGCCAAAAGCGTCTTCAATGGTTGTGGTCATCGCCACCGCGTTGCCGTAAGCGTCCACGATGTTGATGTGCGAGGTGCCGTATTCGGGTTGCTCGGGCATGGGCGCATAGGCCACCCGAACGCCGCCCGGAATGCCGGGTTTGGCCACTTTCATGCTTTGCCCGCCGGGCTGGGCGGCAATCAGTTTGGCGCGCTCGGCCAGGTAGGCTGGCGCCAGCAGGCTCATCCAGCTACCGCCCGGGGGCTGCACAAAGTCGGGGTCGCCCAGGTACTGCGCGCGGTCGGCAAAGGCCAGGCGCGAGGCTTCGGTGTACAGGTGCAGCCAGTCGGCCGAAGGCGCTGCGCCCACCGTGCCGGGTGTGCCGCCCATGCCGGTTTCCAGCGCCAGTGTGGCTGCGTTGGTGTTGTTCAGAATGCCCAGAATCTGCCCGACCGCAATCGCGCCCGAGCTCGGCGGCGGCATGCCGCAAATGCGGTAGTCGCGGGCCTGGGCGCGGTAATCGTGGCAGATCGGCTCGCGCTTTTTCGCCTGGTAACCCGCCAGGTCGGCCAGGCTCAGTTTGCCGGGGTTGGTCGGGTGCTGTTGCACCTTGCTGACGATGGCCTGGGCAATGTCGCCTTCCAGCAGCGCTTTGGACCCGCCAGCCGCGATTTTTTTCAGCACATCGGCCAGCGGCTGGTTGCGCAGCGTGGAGCCAACGGCCAGAGGCTCACCATTGAGCGGGTAAAAATAGGCGGCAGCCACCGGGTCTTTTTTCAGGTGCTGCTCGCTCTTGAGCAGGGTGGCCAGGCGCGCGCTGACCTTGAAGCCGTTTTCGGCCAGCGTGATGGCCGGCACAAAGAGTTGCGCCCAGGGCAGCTTGCCGTGTTGCTTGTGCGCCATCTCCAGCATGCGCACGGTGCCCGGCACACCGACAGATCGGCCGCCGACCACACCGTCAATAAATGCCAGCGGTTTGCCGTCGGCGCCAAGAAAGAGTTTTTCGTCGGCTGCGGCGGGCGCGGTTTCGCGGCCATCAAACGCCTCGACCGTGCTGCCTTTGGCGTGCAACAAAAAAGCGCCGCCGCCTATGCCGCTGGACTGGGGCTCCACCAGCGTGAGCACCATCTGCACGGCAATCGCTGCGTCAACCGCCGAGCCGCCGGCCTTGAGCACCTGGTAACCGGCGTCGGTGGCCAGCGGGTTCGCCGCAGCGACGGCAAATTTGGTGCTGGCCCAGCCCGGTTTTTCGGTGTAGCCGGAAGCGCCCTCGGGCTGCTGCGGCACCTTATAGGCCAGCGGCGGCGCGCTGCTGCAGGCGGCCAGCAGCAGGGTAGCGGCCAGCGTACAGGCGGCGAGCGGAAAGGCGGTCTGCTTCAGGGTGTGGGTGAGTTTCATGGACGCGCTCCGTTGGTGATGCGTGCCATGTTAAACCTCGCGTGCGGCGGCATTTGTAAGTAGCTGAAAAAAGGCCGAGGTGACCGGGTTAATGGTCAAATCGGCCTCCAGCCCATATCTGCCGGGCATATTCAGCTATCAATACGATAGCGACGAAAGATGCAGGCTTAACGCGGTGCGAGGCGAATCGCGCCGTCGAGGCGGATCACTTCGCCGTTGAGCATGTCGTTTTCAAAGATGTGCTGCGCCAGCTTGGCGTAGTCCTGCGGCGTGCCCAGGCGACTCGGGAAGGGCACCGACGCTGCCAGCGAATCCTGAACTTCTTTTGGCATGCCGAACATCATGGGTGTGCCAAAGATACCGGGCGCAATCGTCATGTTGCGGATGCCGTTGCGCGCCAGGTCGCGTGCAATCGGCAGCGTCATGCCGACAATGCCGCCCTTGGAGGCGCTGTAGGCGGCCTGGCCGATCTGGCCGTCGTAAGCCGCGACCGAGGCGGTGGAGATCATCACGCCGCGCTCGCCGGTGGCTTCGGGCTCGTTTTTGCACATGGCCTCAGAAGCCAGGCGAATCATGTTGAAGCTGCCGACCAGGTTGACCATGATGGTTTTGCTGAACACGTCCAGCTTGTGCGCGCCGTTTTTACCGACGGTTTTTTCGGCCGGTGCAATGCCGGCGCAGTTGACCAGGCCCATCAGTTTGCCCATGGAGACGGCTTTGGCCACCACTGCCTGGCCGTCGGTTTCCTGGCTGACGTCGCACTTGACGAAGGCGCCGCCTATGTCTTTGGCAATCGCTTCGCCTTTGTCGACCTGGATGTCGGCAATCACGACCTTGCCGCCTTGGGCAGCGAGCATGCGTGCCGTGCCTTCGCCCAGGCCCGATGCGCCGCCAGTGACGATGAATACTTTGCCTGCGATGTCCATGAGAATTCCTTGGGAAGATAAAGAGAAGGGGTGTTGCGGAGTTGACGTGAACGTCAACGTCAACACCGATTATCGGGCATAAAAAAAGCCCGGCGGACCGGGCTTTGTTGCGCGCAGGACGGCTTATTTGTAGCCGACGCGGTCCAGCATCTGCTGCACCTTGACCTGGTTTTTCGCGACCAAGCCCAGCGGGATGTTTTCGGGTTTGAAGCTGGCGCCGCCCATGGCCACAATCGCCGGGTTGCTGGTGCTCACGCCTTTGGCGGCCGGAAACTCGTTGTTGCCGTTGGCGAAGTAGTCCTGCGCAAAGGGGCTGGCGAGAAACTCCATGAACTTCACAGCGTTTGCCGGGTTCTTGGCATGTTTGGCAACCGCCGCGCCTGCGATGTTCACATGGGTGCCGGACGTGGCCTGGTTCGGGAACATGACCTTGACTTTTTGCATCACGGCTTTGTCGTCGGCCTTGTCGGATTTGATCAGGCGCGCGACGTAATAACTGTTGGTCAGCGCCACGCCGCATTCACCGGAGGCCACGGCCTTGATCTGGTCGGTGTCGCCGCCCTTGGGGGCGCGCGCCATGTTGGCAACCACGCCTTTGAGCCAGGCTTCACCTTTGGCATCACCGAGGCGCTCGACCACGGTGGAGAACAGCGAGAGGTTGTAGGGGTGCGAACCCGAGCGGGTGCAGACCAGGCCCTTGAGCTTGGGGTCGGCGAGTTTTTCGTAGCTGTCCACGTCGCTGGCTTGCACACGGGCCGGGTCGTAAACAATGACGCGGGCGCGGGTCGAAAAACCGGTCCAGGTCACGCCCTCTGCGGTGGGAGCAGCGCGCAGGTTGGCCGGAATCGCCGCGTCCAGCACCTTGGACTTGATCGGCTGGAACAGGTCCTGGGCATCGGCCGAGGCCAGGCGGGCGGCGTCCACCAGCAGGATCACGTCGGCCGGGGAGGCTGCGCCTTCAGCTTTCAGGCGTGCCAGAATGCCGGCGTCGTCGGCGTCCACGCGGTTGATTTTGATGCCGGTGGTGCGGGTAAAGGCCTCGTACATGCCTTCATCGGTCTGGTAATGGCGTGCAGAATACAGGTTGACCACCTGCTCTTGGGCAAGCGCGGAACTTGTTGCGCCGAACAGGGTGGTGGCTGCCAGCGTGATAGCGGCCAGGGAAGATGCGGTTTTAAACATAGGTCAGCCGATGAAGTGAGTAGATAGCTGGATGTTAATGCAAACAAGAATTAATCTCAATCACAAAATCAATTATTCTGCAGGGACATGGACGCTGGCCGTGGCTGTGTGCCGCCCGGCCTTGCTTGCGCTGGGGTGCGCTGTGGTGCTGGTGCTGACCGGCTGCGCCACGTCAGGGTCGATGGCGCCGCCCGTCCCGCCCGGCGTGCAGATGCCCTCAGGCAAGCCGGTCAAGATCGGCCTGGCGCTGGGCGGTGGCGCGGCGCGTGGTTTTGCGCATGTGGGTGTGATCGCGGTGCTCGAAGAAGCGGGTCTAAAACCCTCGCTGGTTGTCGGCACCTCGGCTGGCAGCCTGGTTGCGGCGCTTTATGCCAGCGGCAAGACCAGCGCCCAATTGCAGCAGACGGCACTGAGCCTGGAGGAGGTCGCCATCACCGACTGGATGCTGCCGCTGTTGGGCCGCGGCATGTTTCGCGGCGAGGCCCTGGGCCGTTATGTGAACGATCTGGTAGCGGGCCGCCTGATTGAAAACATGGCGATCCCCTTGGGTATCGTGGCGACTGACCTGAACAGCGGGCAAGCCGTGCTGTTTCAGCGTGGCGACACGGGTACGGCGGTGCGGGCATCCAGCGCGGTACCGGCGGTGTTTGTACCGGTCAAGATCAACGGGCGCGAGTATGTGGACGGTGGCCTGGTCTCGCCAGTGCCGGTGCGTTTTGCGCGACAGATGGGAGCCGACCTGGTGATTGCGGTGGACATTTCCAGCCCGCCCGAGGCCAACCCGGCCGAGGGCACGCTGCAGATCCTGCTTCAGACTTTCGCCATCATGGGCAAAAGCATTAACCAGTACGAGCTGAAGGACGCCGATGTGCTGGTGCAGCCCGCGCAGGCGGGCCTCAAAAGCGCGGACTTTTCGGCGCGCCAGCGCGCCATCGACGCCGGGCGCGCCGCGATGCTGGCGGCGCTGCCGGCGCTGCGTGCCAGGCTGGCGGTGCTGCAGGCCCGCTGACGCTCCTGTTTTGATAGCTGCTCGCGCCCGCCCAGCATGGGCCAGAGGCAAAAATGATCAAAAAAAAGCCTGATCTTGCAATCAGGCTTTAAGGGGTCCGTGAAACTTGATTTCTGGAAGGACCCGAGGAGACAACTGGCAGGGGGCTTGCCTTCAGTGAAGCAAACACCTGAATGAATCAACTGGCGCTGGCGCCGGCAAATTCAAGCCCTGGAAAATCAGCGCTTTTTCGAAGCGGTCTTGGAAGCGTTCACAGCGGTGTTGGTCACAGCGGTGAAATTGGCTTCGGCCATGTCAGTGGCTTGCTTGACGGCTTTTTGCATGGATTCGACAGCGTTGTTGGCGGCAGCCACGGCGCTTTTCATCACGGCAACAGCGGTCTCGGAGCCGGCCGGTGCATTCTTGGAGGCGCTGTCCACCAGGCCCATGAACTTGGCTTGGGCAATAGCTGCCTGGCCTTCAAAGGACTTGCCGACTTCAGTGCCGGTAGCGGTGGCGATGTCGTACAGGTGACGGCTGTAAGCAGCGGTTTTTTCAGCCAGCGGCTGGAACAGGCCGGCTTGCAGGGCCAGCAGCTCTTGGGCGTCTTTGACGCCCATGAGGGATTGGGTGTGGTTGGCGGACTCGGCCAGGGCGGCCTTGGAGGCCTGAACATTAAGTTCAACCAGTTTCTCAACGCCTTCAAAAGCCTTGCTGGTCAGACCAAACAGGGTCTCAATGTTTGCTTTGTGGGAAGCCATGATTTGTTCAGCGGTCAACATATTTAAATCTCCAATATAGGTGGGTTAACGATTTCAAGTAGTTGCGCTGCTGGACAATCTGTGGGCTTGCTCTTTGTCGATTGCTGCACTGCAACATAACTGAAGTATAGGGATTGCCCGGTCAATTGCAAGTGATTTTTGTTGCAGTGCAGCATTTTAGGGGTGGAGCTCTATCTGGCCGGCGTTAGGGAAGCGCTGAATAAGTCCTTGCGGAGGCGCGGCAGCCGGATCGGGATGGGATTGCCAAGGCGGATTTCGCAGCCAATAGCTGGCTATTGGCAAGAAATTCAACGCCCCAGACCGCCCGAGCCCGGCTGATCGCCCGCCGCAGGGGACTTGTTCAGCGCTTCCTTAGGCCGAGCCGCCCCCATGCCGGCGCAGCGGCAAGTGGCCGGGGAAACCGGCGTCGGCGGTCACAATCAGTGCGGCCATCTCGCCTCGTTTTGAATCTTCGCTCCCCATG